>JAOAJK010000001.1:10885-268610 GCA_026414225.1 Thermoplasmata archaeon | reverse complement strand
AAGTTGTGAAATGCGGTATCTGGAAGGCCATCTTGACAGTAATCCAATCTCTCCAAAATGGTCAGATAACTTTCAGCAATGCCTCAGTCAGCTTTGGCACTGTATTGTAATGATTTATTTCTTCCACCGCAATCCACCTGTATTCCGTATGTTCCCAGTCAAGTGAGATTTCACCGTCGGTTTCAAAAAGAAATGGATGAACCGCAAATACCCTGTTTCCGCTTCTCGCCAGCACAATCCTGCCTGCTTTCAAAAATTTCGGTCTCTTTATCCCAATCTCCTCGAGGATTTCCTTCCTTGCCCTGAAAAGTGGTGTCTCATCCCCTTCAATATACCCCGAGACCGTTGCCCACATACCCCGAAATGTTCCGACGCTGTCGCTCCTCTTTAGGAGAAGGATTTTTCCCTGTTTCCTGATAAATGCAGACACCACATGGCTGCATTCCAATTCCGGAACCTCAATCTGCTGGCCAGTGAATTTCACGGTATCTCCTTCTCCCAGAATGTCCAGATACTCCGTTAATGCCACGGGAACCGGCTGCACATGCCCGCTAAATTTCCTGGCTATCACGCCCAGAATCTCTTTCCCGGTTTTCTGCGCCGCAAATTCCGTGGTCAAAAGAATGCCTGCGGCATTCACATCTGCGGTGATTCTTCCCTCGCAGTAAGCTGGATTTAAAAAAAATGCATCTATTTTCATTGTCTGCATCCTTCTATGGAAATGGTCCCGGCTGCCGGATTTGAACCAGCGACCTTGGGATGACCGCAGGGGCAGTTGGCGGGAGCCAACAGCACTTCTACAGTCCCCTGCTCCACCAGTCTGAGCTAAGCCGGGTATTTTTGCCATATACAAAATAATATTTGGGCTTTTCGCAAGGGTTGCCAAATAATATATAAATTAAAAAATATAAATACCCATAAATAGGTTGAAGCCCTGTAGGAATTGGTGGTGAACCAGATGAAGATTATGTACAAGATAATTGCGGTGCTTCTTGTTATGTCTCTGGTGCCGGTCCTCATTATGGGCTATGCCGCTAGTGTGTCCATGGAGGAGATGAGAAATGCGGCCAAAGCCAAGAGCGGCGAGGGTTTGATGGATGCGGAGAAAGTAAAACTTGTTCAGATGGCTACGGACAAAGCCGACGCGTTGAACAACTTCTTCCTTGCCCATTACAGGGCAGCATCAGCGATGAGGAATTACTGGGAATTCATAAATAGAAATTATTCCGAATTTAAAGACGCCTACAATCATGATTTTTATCCAGACAAAAACCATACAGGCCTTCCCGGTTACGGCTACATCCATCCAGATTATGGCACATACGCTGACTATGACGACAGGGTGCAGACCGATCCCTGGGCGCCCCGCCGGGTTGTAAACCGCACCCTCGTGGATCCGGCATACGCTGCGGAAATCTCCAAGCAGCTCCACATGGCAATGCTGTTTGAACCTCTATTCCTTTCGACCTGGAAATCGCACAATGCCTCCACAGACCTTGTCTGGCTTGTTTTCGACTCTGGTGTGACAAATGTCTTTCCTCCATACAACTACCTTGTGCAGATACCGGAAAACCCTGAAGTAATTGATGCCAACGAAAGTGAGGAGGATTATGTGCGACTCCTCAATCCTGAGAACAACCCAGAGAGAAATATCCTGTGGCTCAGCCCGTATCTGGATCTGTCAAAGCGCATCTGGATGACCAGCTGTGTGACTCCATTATACGATAACGATACATTCATGGGCACCGCGGGATTAGATATCCTGCTCACCACGCTTACCAATGATGTTCTCAAAGTTAGCGTTGGCAGGACCGGTTACGCATTTCTCATGGACTCGAAGGGAGTGGTTGTCGCGATGCCATCTCAAGGGATAGATGACCTTGTATGGGATGCTCAGCACAAGAAAGCCCTCCAGGAGATACTGAAGCCACCGGAGGAACAGAACTGGACAGAGGCGATGGAAAAGGCAATCTATGAAAATCCGATGAACAAGACTCCCAACAGAGAACTCCAGGGCGTGTTTACATCGATGATTTCACGCGTACCGGGGATCTCGCAGGTCCAGATATCTGGCAGGGACAAATTTATAGCGTATGCCCCCATAAATAACACTGGCTGGAGCATAGGAATAGTGGTGCCGCTGGATGAAGTCACCGCCCCCGCAGAGGAGGTATCCCGCACCATCTTGGAGGTATTCGCTGCAGTGTTCGGACTGGTGTTTTTTGTTGTGTTTGTGACCTGTGTTGTTGCGGGTGTATCCCTTGGCTACCATATCACTTCCCCGATACGGCGTCTCACAGCCCTCACAAAAAGGGTGAGCATGGGCGAGGATATAGACAAAGAGATAGAGGTAAAAACCAAGGACGAGATCGCGGAACTGGGAGAGAATTTCAACCGGATGCTCAGGGGGATGAAAGCTGCAGTTCATATGCTGGAAATGAAGGAAAACCCCGTGGATAAGAAAGAAAAACCAAAGGGGTGAAAGGTATATGGGGTCCCGCGAGGCAATCGCGATTATTCGCAATTACCTGATTGAATATGCTGGACCGATGGGCGGATTCGTCCTGAAAAAGGCAATGAATGACATGGGCAAGGATGAGGCATCGTTTCCCGCCGATCACCTCCCTGCGCTGGTGGAACGGGCCCTGAATAACGCTGTCTATGACCCGAAGACACGGGAAGAACTCAAGAAGCGGATAATGTCTGAGCTGAAGAATGTCATGTGAAAAAATATCCTGCTCCCCGCTTTGCTACATTCTTTTCCAGACCACCGCATCGGCCTTTACATTAAAATTTTCCATGAATCCCCCAGAAGAGCAAAATTTGGAGACAGCGGCATAGCCGGCATCTGTGTAGCTGGCATCAGTATCTGTCGTGAGAATGTAGTCAGCAGCGGGTGTTGTGTTTATCCCGAGAATTTCGGGCTCAAAATCATGGAGGTAGATATAGACCTCGTACTGGTGCACTCCCTGCAACGCAATGCTCATTCCCACATGGCCGTTTTCGCGCAGCCATTCCAGTGCCTTAATCTCCCCCCGCTCCCGCGGAATCCCGATGAGCGGCGTGGTCACAACGAGCGACACAATGAACACCGTGAGAATGGTGGTGAGCCAGCCCCTGTTAAAGCTGAACCTTTTCTTCTCTTCTTCGCCCCCCTCTCTATAGTAATGCACGGCAAGCCAGATAATGGAGATGTTTGCAGGCATCACATACCTGATTATCAGGAACCAGAAGATAGGATGCCGCTCAAAGACCCAGAAGGCAGAGGCAAAGAACATGCCGATGAAGTAAACCAGCCCGATTGAAAGAAACAACGCGGAGCTGGTTTCCTCAAGTTTCTTCATCTTCCAGATATCGGGAAGCCAGGGCCAGGCGAGCATCAGAAAGAAGAGCATGAACAATGGAATTCTCAGAAGGAAGACATAAAGAAACTCACCAGGATAGGAGAAAACCGCAAACTGAACATGGGCAATGTAATCGCTGGTCTCCCACGCAGTGAAGAGCGTAAAAAAATTTCCGTCCCAGAAATGGATGATGTTTCTCATCGCCCAGATGCCCCAGCATGTTATGAACACCCCTATACCCACCATGTAGTACCTGCTCTTAAATACCTGCCAGCGGATGTAGTAGAATCTCCAGATGAATCCGCAGATGCCTGCGATCAGGAAGAACCAGCCCATGCTGCTCTTTGTGAGATAGGAAAGCCCTGCAAACAGTCCGGCAAACACAATGTATTTTTCGTCTTTTATTCCCTTCAGGATTGCCCACATCGTGAGAATGAAGAACACACAGAGGAGGTTTTCGGCGAATCCAAGTCCTCCGATGTAGATTGAGGCTGGCTCCACCGCCATTATACCCGCAGCCGCATGTCCCATTCGCCTGCCCCACAGGTTGGAGGTGCAGAAGTAGGTAACAGGAATGAGCAGCAACCCTGAGATAATGGAGGCAATCTTAAGGACCTCCACGCTCACCCCGAAGAAGAGGATGAAGACAGAGAGGTAGAGGGGATAAAGTGGTGGAAAGTGGTGGCTGAATTCGGGACTTCCCGGCACAAAGAAGGAGTTCCCCAGCGGAAGCACAAACTCCCCATGTTTCAGAAATCCCTCGCCCATGGCCGCATAGACAAAGGCATCAGTGCTCGCTGGCACAAACCAGAATGACAAAATTCGCAGGATGATGCCTGTGAGAATTAAAATCAGAAAAAATCCTGGAGGAATATCAAATTCAGGCAGCTTTAGATTAGTCCATCGTTTTCCTATCTTCGTTATGTTCTTCATCATCGTGGTGCTCATGCTCTCCTTCTGGGCACATTCTCTCAGCATAAACTTTTTCTTCATATTTCTGCCTGTACTCTTCAAGCTTTTCCATGTACCTTGCCTCGTCCTCTTTGTTATTTGTGGTCTGGGCGATGTAAATCAGTGATTCCAGGGAACGGAACATTCCCTCAAAATCCTCCACGCTTTCCGCCTTCTCCCTTGCCATCTCAAAGTTCTCCTTCGCCATCGGAAGGTCATCCTTGCTCAGGTAGATGTCACCGAGCAGATAGTAAATTGCATACTCCCCCACTTCCTCCTTGTAGGCCTTCAATCTCTCAATCTGGGCGAGGGCATCGTCATATCGCTGGGTAAGGCGGCACGCCTCCGCCATCAAACCGATCGTGATGCCAACCCCCTTCCGGTTGTTTGCCTCCGCAAACCCGGTTTCCATCTCCTTCAGGACCGCAATTGAGACCTCGTAGTTCCCGCCCTTGGCAAGGGTTATGGCCACAAAAATGTGAAATGCATCCTTGAATTCCTCAGGCATCTGGGCATCTAATTCTGCAATTTTTTCAATCGTGAAGAAGGCAGCATGCTTTTTCAGGTTCTCCTCGTTTTCCGCCCCGATGAGCATGACATAGTTGTAAAGATTCTCATTCTTCTTTATTGTGGCATACTCGGATAAAATCTTGCACTTCCTGATAAATGGACTCGTGTCTATGTTGTTGTTTTCCCATGTAGCAATCAGAATCATGGCCGCAAGAATTCCCCGTGTGATGTCCTTTGTCCTTATGATTGCACTCATGAACTGTGCTGTGGCTGCCATCGGAAAATTTCTTGCGTTCTTGCTCTCCACAAAAAGCGAGTCATAGTTCTTCAGGGCCTCTTCCATGTTATCAGCGAGAAACTGCTCATCAGCTTTCCTTTCCAGTTCCACTAAATCCAATTGATCACCGAGTGAGGAAAGGCATCCTAATACTAAATACTTGCTGTGGGAATGTAAGATTGTCATCCTGCTCTAGGCAGTGCTCACAAATTCTTTTTCATTCTGCGGCGATTGACCGTTTCCCCCAGCAGTGGAACTGGGGAGAGCAAACATACCAAGAGCAGTGGCGTGGCGAATTCACCCACTGGCTGTGTGGTGTAAACCACAAAGAAGGCATCTGCGGAAACCACAATCGCATCGTTTATCCGTCCATCCTTGTTGAGGTCGCACTGGGTCTGGGAAATTCCCGCGATGATACCCGAAATGACTGTGCCAACCATTGTGGGATTCTCCTGTGAGGAGGAGTTTTTTGCACAGTACCAGAGTAACTCCCCGTTTGTGCCATTGAGTGCAATTGCATAGCCGGTGTATCCATTTACAGAGACCCTCCCTGAGATTTGGAGGAACACATCGGTTCTGGCATCTCCGCTGATATCCCCGCACTGGTAGGTATTTATGTCTGGAGTTGTGCCCGAGTAGGGGGTAATTACGACACTGTGAAGATACTGGAACAGGGTGGCACCTGTTTTACCGCACACGGCTTTAACCTGAATCTGCCTGTTTTCACCCTGATTTCCAAGGTCCGCGGTGATTACGAAGTCAGGATACCCATCAGCGTTCAGGTCCGAGAAAACCGAGAGATGGGGAAGGAACATGCCCCAGTATACATCATTCCAGGACGCATCTGCCTTCCAGATTTCGTTTCCGTTGATGCCGCTGTGCATCCTGATCACCCCTGTTCGATTTCCCAGGAAGTTAGGGGTCGTGTAGATTTCTCTAATCCCGTCTCCGTTCACATCATAGGGATAAATGTAGCCAAGTAGTATTGTCTGGTTGGTTTCGTATCTCCAAACCGTGGTGTTGGCAACGGGATTTATCATCGTTATGTTGGCTAAGGTTTTTGGTGGGGTTCCCAGGAGGGGACCCGGATCGAGAGGAATGCAAACGAGGTCAGCAATGCCGTCGCCCGTAAAGTCAGTAAAATTCTGCGTCGTGGTCAGGATTGAGTAGATTGTCGAGCTAAATGTGTAGAGCGAGTTTACCGGTAGACCTGTAAATGTGCTGGTGCAATCGAGCGTAAGCATGGACAATTTGGTTCCGTTGTTCCCGTAAAGGACCTCCGTTGCATTGAGGGAAATATAGTAAGAGGTGCCGCTCGGGTCCAGTTTTGCTTTGGAGAGGGCTAGGTCCTTTATTCCATCACCCGTGAAGTCCCAAATTCGGCAGTCGGCTACAATCCCCGATGTGAGGTCGGTCCTTGACCAGACCTGGTTCTTGGTCTGGGTGTCAAACACCCGAATTTCGGAGTTGTTAAGCACGAGAGTGATGATTGTCCAGCCGACACCAGAAGAAACCACAAATATGTCCGGATAGCCATTCCCCGAAACATCGGGGCTAATCTGCACCGAATAGGGATTTATCGGCTGCATCGGAAACCGCACGGGTCCCAGGTCGAGAGGTGATGCCCAGATTGAATTTCCAGTTGCAGGATTTATCACCTGCACCCTGAGATAGTTGTCATAGTATGTCAAAATCCCAAAATAGGATTGCTGGATTGAGTGGTTCATTACGAGGAGCAGCTCCCCGATTCCATCCTGAGATGGAAGTTTTGCGTCAATGGTTTTCACCAGTGAATAGTTGAAATTTGCATTTCTGGCTGCAAAGTTTGTGCTGTAGAGAACTGTGCCGGACCTTCCAGAGATTATGTTGACCCTCACGGCGGTTGTGCCCACGGATGCATTTGAGACCACAAAGTCGTTCACTCCATCCGCATTCACATCATCAATGAGGAATACGAAATCACGGTTTTTAACAAAGTTGTTCACCTGATTCCAGCCCCAGAGAACAACTGGAGTGTTGAAAGAAATTTTACTTGCTCCAGAGAATGCAGCCAGATAAAGTGTGTTTGTGGTGTTGTTACAGCGGGCAATTATCACCTCCGCGATGCCGTCACTGTTAAAGTCCTTCACGGGTGTAAACCATTGCATTAGCGTGCTAGCATTTTCATAATTCCACACTCCTTCCACCAACCCGCTGAAAATTTCAGTATACTGGGGAAGAAAGCCAGAGCCGATAACTGGCTGGGGTGCGCCAACGAAAATCAAACGAGTGGTGTCACTGCCCTGCCAGTTTGTCATTTCTACGGTGTAGGCGGTAATTGTTCCCTCTCCGAAAGGCATGCCTATTTCCAGTTCTCCATCCGCACAGGCGACACGGAGGGCAGCACTCAGCACATAGTTTTCATTCCAGCCCACGCTCAAAATATCTTTCTCCATCACACTCTTGCTTATTACCTCACCCAGTTTTCCAGTGATCTGTATGGAATACTCGCGCCCGATACTAGGCAATGTGAAATTTATGTAGGCATAATCGAATGTGTCCACTTCTTCGGCAATTGTTGGTGTCCCGCCACCGCTACTTGCCGCATGCCCTCTATACACCTGTGTAAGCCCTGCAAGCACCCTGTCCCCGGCCACCCTTGCATAGAAATATATGCTGCTTCCATCATCTGCGCGCTTAGTTTCAACCAGGTCAATATCTGGATTCGGGGGTAGATTTCCGGGATGCATTGTCAGATCATTCAACGGGTCTGGATAGGAAGAAATGTTTGTCCAGTCTCCGAAAGCCCCGTCTATGATTATCCCACCTGGCTGTCCTACATAGACCGCCTTCGGACTTCCGTAAACCATTACGGTGCCCTCTACACTTGCGCTCTCGATTTTCAGCCCGGTTGAGTTGTTTTCAATTCCGCTTACATCGCACACAACCCTGAAGATTTGAGGCAAACCTGGGCTTATGGTTTTTTCAACAGGAACAGTCACCTTATCCATTGCTGCCTCGAGAGCTCCCTTGCAAACCTCTCCGTTTCCCTCTCCGGACACGCTGAAGTTGAGCATGCCGCAGTAGGCCCCCAGCCGTTTCACAGTGATGCTGTGGAGCACCGTGGGCTTTCCGTAGGCGCTCGCTGTAAATCTGAGCATCTCTGCCTCCTGTGATGGTGCAATAATCTTATCCACTACCCCTGATTGGACAATTTCAATTCCCTGCATTTTACAAGATACTGGGATAACGCTCCTGCCACTTTTTCCATCAGCACGCTGGGCGATAAAATAAATTGCTGGCTCCGTGTTTCCGATATCGGCTTTCCTTATCCTTCCCTCAAGAAATCCTAGGTTTGCTCTTGCCTCCACCGAGCCCCTTGCCACCCATTTCCAGGATTTTCCATCACCTGCGTATTCAGAAATCGTTCCAGAAACCACATACCCGCTGGTGCCAGATATCTCAATCCTGTATTTTGCCTGAAAACCATCAATTCTGTAGCCAGGGACTCCTGTGTCCAGATACAGCATCACGGTGTCCCTTGCATCCCCGCTGCTCTCAAATACCTGGTGCGAGCTTCCAGTCCGTAAACAGAAGTAGAGATATTTTTCATCGTAATCCACTGCATACCTTTCGATCGGGAAGTCCATGTTCGCCGCTGCCTGCTCAATCATTGCTTTATCCTGCCAGTCCTCTGGATTCCCGTCTATTCTTATCCTTTCTGGGGGCGAGCCATTCTGTATGCTGAGCCAGATTACCAGCAGTGTCGATGCGGCTCCCAGAATCAGAAGCATTACCACAACCAGTGTGGTGAGCTTTGTAAACCTGGTAACTCCAAGGTGGTCTACATTATGGTTATGAGCCCTTACGGTCATGGATCCCATCTCGGGCGGGGAACATGGATACGGACGGAGCACACATTTCCCTGACACCTGACCTTTCCGCATAATTTTCATCACCTCTCTGTTCACCTTCAATTTCATTTCTCAAATCCATGTCTTTCTGGTTCCTGAATGGTGGGTGAGTATATAAACCTTATCAGATTTAAATTTACTACCTGGCTTACTTTTTTTCCAAAATTCTCTCCGCAACCCGTCCTGCCTCTTCGATAACCCTCCTCTCATCGAAAGCGACAATTTTATAATCTCTCATCACAACCTTTCCATCAACTATTAAATCCCGCATATCCGTGCCATTTGCAGAGTAGATTATGTTGGAATGAATATCATGCACTGGCTGCAGGTGAGATTTTGAGAGCGGGAGTACCGCGAGGTCGGCAGGCATTCCAGGTGCGATCAGCCCCCTGTAACTGCACCCGAGCAAGCCCGCATTTGAAGAAATCATCCTGAAAGCACTGCTGAGCGGCATGGCTTCTGGACCAAAAAGATACTTCTGGAGCATGCAGGCAGTTCTCAGCTCTTCCAGCACATCCAGATTGTTGTTCGACGCATTGCCATCCGTTCCTACCAGCACATTGATGCTGTTCCGGAAACTCTCCACCTTCGCGATGCCAGAAGAGAGTTTTAGGTTGCTCTGGGGACAGTGCAGAATTGTGGATTTCGCACTGGCGATTAATTTCACATCCTTCTGGCTCAGATGGACACAGTGTGCCAGCAGGGTTTTCTCTCCCAGGAGACCAATTCGGTGCAGCCTCTCGGCTGGAGTTTCCCCAAATTTCCTCTGGCTTTCCGTGTTCTCCCATTCGGTCTCGGAAAGATGAATATGGATGTGGAGACCCCTTGCCCCTGCAAACTCGGCAATCCTTGTGAGATACTCGTCGCTCACGGTGTAGGGGGCATGGGGGCCAATCCCTGTGAAAATCCGCTCATGTTTTCCCTGCCATTCCTGAACAAAATTCCGTGCAATTGCGAACTGGTTTTCAATTCCTTTTCCCTCAGGACAGTTATCAAAAACGCTGGGACAGAGCAGGGCTTTAATCCCAGCAGTCACAGCGCTTTCTGCAATTTCCTTTGCATAGAAATACTGGTCCACAAAAAATCCGATTCCATTGTGGATTAACTCCGCGCAGCCAAGCAGGGCCGCAATCCGTGCATCTTCTGCCTTGAGTTTATTCTCAGCAGGCCAGATGTAATCGTTGAGCCATTCCTGAAGGTTGTGGTCATCACATAACCCTCTGAGCACGGTTTCTGGCAGATGCGTGTGGGCATTTACAAGTGCAGGCAGCACGGCACATTTTCTCGCATCAATTTTTTCAATGCCAGAAGGCACTTCCCCCTTCCCAACCCACAGAATCTTTCCATCCTCAATGTAAACCGATGCATCCCTCAACACTTTTTCCCCGACCACAAAATCCGCGTTTTCAACCAGCAGCCCAGACATGTGAGATAAAATGCAGTTTTGGTATATAAAAAGTGTGGCTCGTTCCTCTTATTCAGTCCATCTGTAAAGCACGGCTAGCCCCAACGCAGTTATCACGGAAATCCAGACAAAATTGAGGAGCACCCAGGTGTACGGAGTGACTATGGCGGTTTCAGGAAGCACCAGCACATGGAAGAACAGGGGCACGGAACAGAGCCCGAGAAACACAAGAGCAAAGAGAAATAGGATAACCTCATTATGCCCTACCCTGACTGAAAGTTTCCTTCTGCCGTATTTCAAAAATTCTGCAGATTCACGCTGGAAGAGGAAAAGAGAGACATACAGTGCGATGAGGGCGGCGCAACTTTTGTCAAAAGATTCTATTCCCACCCTTGCAAGGAAATTTCCTGCTTCAGAACCGATGTATCTCTGGGTTTGCAGGGCAATGAACTCTGCACCATGCCCGGAAAAGCCCCCGAACATCAGCAACGAGATTATCGTAGCAATTGCAGCAATCGTAATTCCGACAAGGACTCCATTGAATACGATAAACTTAAGAAATCTTCTCCAGAATATCTCGGCGGAGACGCCCACTATTCTATCGTATCCAAGGCGGGCTAGATAACCCCAGAGTAAACCCCCAGCGATATTGCAAACTGAAAACGGGAAGTAAGCCACACCCGCAAAAACAGAAAGCAGAAAGTTTGTGAGCAAACCCACGGTAGCCGCATGCCAGGGACCCAGGGTAAACGCCACCATTGCGGTGCCAATCATGTCTGCGAAAAAAGGCAGGTGGAAATACGAGGTCATCTTCCCCCCGACAACATTCAAAAGGATGCCCACAACCGCTATCAGCAAACTCCGCCGGTTTTTCAAGCTTTTTGAAACATTATATGAAAGAACATGTTCCTCTTCCCATAATCTGATGAGAGACCTTGGCACGAAGAGCGAAGTAACAAAAAGCACAAATGCAATGGTATAGAAGACTATCCCGTAAATCTTTCCTGTGAATTCCAGAATAAACATGTCCCTGGTGTCCAGATAGCCACATTCGATGCACAGGATACCAATGAAGGTAAAGAGAACCCCCAGAATAAATAGATGGAGCTTCACTCTTGAACTCAGTTTTTCAACGATGAGGGATGACTGGTAGAGGTAGTAAATCACCACTACATTCCAGAAGATGATGTAAGAAAGAAGAGCAATGGAAAATGCAGGGTTCTGGTTGTAACACTGCAACTGGTTTCCTGTCCCTGTGTAGGTGCTGGGTGTCGCAAGCCATGGCAAATACACCAGGCCAATGAAAATCACGAATAGCATGTGGATTGCGATGAAGCTTCGATATTTTCTCATCTGAACAAAATGAATGAGCAGAAAGAGGAACAGCAGAAAAACTGCGAGGCAGAGGAAAATCTTGCTCAGAAAAACCACAATGTTGAGGGGCTGATGCAAAGTATCGGCCAAAACCGAGAAGGCCATGGAGATGTAGAGACAGAGAAAAAACAGGGCAAGAAAAAAATCCTCTTTATACCGTTGGTGCCACCATCTCCAGAGCAGGAAAAGAAAGATGAACAGGAGTGGATTCGCAAAACCGAAGAGCTGGTAGAGTTCAGGTCCCATAATCAATCAAAGAATTTTTCAAGCTTTCTAGCTGCAACTCTTGCGGAGCCAGAGAATACACCTTCCACATTCTGGAACTTGTCCTTTATCACTATTCCCTTGTTTGTAATCTCATACTCCCTGATGTCCTTTATGTGCTGGGTCCCCCGGACCTTCAGCAGGTTGATGGCTTTTCTCATCTCGGAGCCGATTTCCACATGGCGGAGCACCAAAATTGTATCCACCACATAGGAAACATTGCTTGCCATCAATCTGCTCGTGCCCATCAGCTCATCACTCTCTGCAGAGAACATCACGCTCACACCATGCTTTTTGGCCATGCTGGTGAATGACACCAGAACATTTCTCAACTCCTCCCTCGGCATTGCGCTTTCAAAATGGTTCACCGTATCTATGAAAATCCGTTCAACCATTGGGAGGCGGGAAATTATCTGATGGAGGAGCATGTGGATATTTGTGCCAGGGTAGGGGGAATACATTATTTCCAGCAATTTCTCTTTCTCATATTTTTCAAGCGGAATGCCAACGGCCCTTGCATTCCTTTTCAGCTGGGCAGGGTTTTCCTCGAATGACACTATCAGTCCGCGTTCATTGCTTCTGCAGCCCTCGCTCACAAACTGCAATCCCATGATTGTCTTTCCTGCTCCTGCACTTCCAGAAACGAGAATCACATCCCCACGGAAAAAGCCCCCACCGAGCATCTTATCCAGTCCTGAAATTCCCGTGGGCACCCTCTTGTCACTTGCAGATGCCTTTGTCTCTGGCATCAGTCGCGGGAATACCTCAATCCCTTCATCGTTTATAACAAACCCGCTCTCCCCTGGCAGAAAGTCAGAACCCCTTAATTTCAACACTTCTATGGTCCTCAATCCATTGTCATACCTCAGATGGGTGATCGAGTCCGCCACAAACTCCTTTACCCCGAATTTCTTTGCAACAACATCCCGCTCGCTTTCCTCTGTTATCATGGCGGTGACGCCCAGTTCTTTCAAACTTGAGGAAATTCTGAAAATCGCGCTCCGCATCTCGGATTCCTGGGGATACCTTATGCTCATCACTGCAAGTCCGTCAATTGCCACCCGCTTTATTTTTTTCTCGGTTATCCACTTTCTCAAGCTTTCAATCAGCACATCCACATCCACGATGCTCGAGAAGCCCGTTTTCTCCTCAAACACGGTTGTCAGTTTCCTTATTACCGAAAGGTCCACAATTGTAATTTTGTCCGTGTTGCGTTCAAAGGTTTCCTTCAACTTGGCTGGCATGTTCTTCAGGATGTTTGCACGGCTTTCCTCCAGGGTGACAAACAGGGCGTTATCCCCGTATCTATCCGCCCCATTTATCGTGTAGCAGAGTGCGAAGATGGTTTTACCTGCACCACATTCTCCAGCAACCAGATTGAAAGAGCCCTCTATGTATCCTCCCCTCAGAATTGAGTCGTATCCAGTTATCCCGGTCGGGATTCTTTTTTCCATTTTTTCCCCTCCATCTCAATCATACACTCCCTTTGGTCTGGAGCATATCAAGCAATTTTTTGGAGATGGTCTTTGCAATTGACTGTCCGTAGGTGTTCTCAAGGAGCTTGGTGAGGGCATCAACAAATGCCTGGGGTTCCTTGGCCACATCAATTTCCCGCTCGATTGCCCTGAGTTCCCGCTCAAATCTTGTGCGCTCCTCCACACCGAGCGATTCTTCAATTATCTGTTCAACCTTTGGCTGGAGCGATTCTATCCGGCCCTCCCTGAGCATGTCCTGCCTGCGAATGTATTCCAGGTGCCTTCTCACCGCATCTCTGACGAAGTCATTCGGGCCATTCCATGCATACTCTGGATGTGTGTTTACCACCATCTCAATCTGGTGCATCATCACCTTTGAAAGGCGGACACCCACCCACTTTCTTTCGTCCTTTTCAATGTCTTCTTCAGCCACATTTGGCTAATTACCTAAGGGGTAAATATAATTTTCTCCCATTGTTTTTTTGTTAATTTTGTTATCCCCTGAAATTCGGGTTCACGCGGCCCTTTCGAGCACTATGGCCGTGGCATTGCCGCCACCGAGACACACCGTTGCCAGTCCGAGCTTTGAGTTCCGTTTTATCATCTCATGGAGCAAGGTAACAACGATTCTGGCACCGCTGCAACCGATCGGATGCCCGAGGGCGACTGCACCCCCGTTTACATTGAACTTCTCATCAGGAATAGAGAATACCTTCTGAATTGCAACGGACGCGGAAGAGAATGCCTCGTTATGTTCAATCAAATCAAAATCGTCTATTTTCAACCCTGTCTTTGCGAGCAGTTTCTTCACAGTCGGAACAGGTGCATCCATCACGAGTTCTGGTCTTGTTCCTGAGAATGTGTAGCTGTGAATTCTGGCAAGGGGTTTGGCCCCATATTCATTCATTGCCTTCTCAGACATCACCACGAGGGCAGCTGCACCATCGCTGATCTGGGAAGCGTTCCCCGCTGTGACCACACCACCTTCCTTGAACACTGGCTTCAGCTTTGCCAGCTTTTCCATGCTCGTGTCCTCCCTCGGACCCTCGTCCTTATCAAACACGGTTTTCTCGCCTTTTTTACCCTCAAGCACTACGGGCACAATCTCATCCCTGAACCTTCCTTCCTTTGTGGCCTTCACCGCACGCTGGTTGCTCCGCAATGCAAAGGCATCAATTTCCTCTCTCGTGATGTGGTATTTCTCCGCAATAATTTCGCCAGTCATCCCCATGTGAAAGTTATTGTAGACATCCCAGAGCCCGTCATAAACCATCTCATCAACGATTTTACCATCAAACATTCTGTAGCCAAACCTTGCCTTCTCCAGCAGGTAAGGGGCATTGTCCATGCTTTCCATTCCGCCTGCGACAATCACATCCGCATCTCCCGCCTTAATTTCAGAGGCGGCAATCATTATTGCCTTCATCCCAGAACCACAGACCTTGTTTACCGTGAGAGCCCCAGCTTCATACGGGATGCCTGCGTAAATTGCTGACTGCCGTGCGGGGTTCTGCCCCAAGCCCGCCTGAAGCACATTTCCCATAATCACTTCCTCAACCGCTGTTTTCTCAATCCCTGCCCTCTTTACCGCCTCCTCTATAACAACTGCACCCAGTTTCTGAACGGGTACCCCCTTCAATGTTCCATCAAACTTTCCAATTGCTGTGCGGCATGCACTTACGATATATGCCTCCATAAAAAACACCCTTCCCTTATATAGAATCTGGCATCCTCGGAGCGAGAAGGAACTTGGCAGTTCCGTTTCCGCCTGCGAAGGCAAACTCCATCTTCAATGGATAGTCCTTCCCGATGTTTAGAGTCACCTTCTGGGCTGAGCTTATTGCCTTGACCACATTTGAGAAATAATCCAGTGCATACATGCTCTTCGCTGGTTCCTTCGCCTCAATCTCAACCTCCCCCTTTTCCTTGTAGAGCATCATCTCCACCTTGTCCTGCTCGGACTCACCTTCAAGTTTGAACACATCTGGTTTTATCTCAATTGTGAGATGGCTTGAGACACTCTCGGTGCCCCTGATGCCCTGACGAAGGGCTTCGAGGTCAATTACCGCCTTTGCGCTGTGGGTTAGGGAGGGGACCTTTGCATCGCTGATACTTCCGATGTCCAGAAGAGGTATGAACCGTCTGAACGAGGCAATCTCCACAATCAACTTGTTCTTATCCTCATCAAAAGAGAGTTTGACGATTTCACCGGGCCTTGCAAGTTTAAGCACCTCTTTCAGTTTTTCCAGTTCTATTGCAAGTTCCATACCGGAGCTTTTGTATTCTTCAAACGAGGATTTTGTCAGGGATAATTCTATCATAGCTACATGGGAAGGGTCAACCGCCTTCACTCCCAGTCCTTCCTTTCCAAAGTTCATCTTCACTTCGTCCACGAGCGTGTGCAGGAGTTCCACCACTTCCTTCAGCGTTTCTGCCTTTACTTTTGCGTTCAGCATGAATTCACCTTTTGAATGCAAATACCATATTGTATAAAAAATTTTCTTGTTGCATTTCAGGAAACTTTCGGTGTGCGGCAAATTTCAGTTTTGAGGCGGAAAAATTACAGAAAAGGTTATATTCAATGCCCGTATGGTTCCCCTTGCCCGCCTGAAAAAGGTAATAGCAGGAGGCAGTAAAATGGACTACCCAAAGAAAGAGGATGTGAAGTTTGAGACCCTGAAGTCAGAGAAAATTACATTCGGGAAGAACAACTTCATAGAGGTAGCAAGAAAGAAGGCCACAACACCGGATGGCACAGTAAACGAGTTTATAACTGTATCCAGGGGTTTTACAAGGCAGGACGGCTCCGAAAGATACAAGAGTGCTGTCACAATTCCAGACGACCCTGAAATAAAAAACCAGATTGCGGAGAAAATTAAATCGCTGTAACCCTGGAAAAGGATATGCTAGGAGTATCCTGCCCTCCACTGTGTTATTTGCCAGTGGAGGAAGTGATTGAGAAAATTGCAGAGAATTTCAAACTGTGGGAGATAATCGCAGAGCACAACCACCATCCTGAAAATTCATGTGGCAAGTTAAAAACTCTCCTCCCTTCCTATTCCCTGAAAATGCAGGTCCACGCACCCCTCAGCGATATAAACATCGCGAGCATAAGCCAGAGGGTGAGGGAGGCGAGCATAAAGGAAGTAAAGGAGGCAATAATCTTCGCACGCCAGATTGATTCCAGCATCGTTACGATTCATCCGGGGCATAAATCACCGATGACATCAGAGCATGTGGAGATTGTGTATTCTCTGACATCGGAAGCGATCAGGGAGGTTGAAAAATTCGGGGAAGAGATGGGTGTCAGGATTGCCCTCGAGAACATGCCCGAGATGAGCGTGACCATCTGCAAGAAGCCAGATGAAATTTTACAGGTGATAAGGGGCACGGAGATCGGGATTTGCTTCGATGTCGGACATGCGAACACCACCAGCACTGTTGAGGAGTTCTTCAATATAAAGCACCTGTTCTTGAATGTGCATCTTCACGATAATGACGGAAAAAAGGACTTGCATTCCACGGTTGGCGAGGGCAGCATAAAGTTCAAGCCCCTTTGCTCCAAGTTCAACAAATACAAGGGCAACTACATCATTGAGTCCAGAACAATCGAAAGTGCGGTGAGGAGCAGGAACCTGCTTGGAACGATGGGTTACGGCTGAATCCTGGTATCGGGTGCAATTCTATCTATTACTTTCTTCAATTCGGCATCCTCAATCTCCACATAAATTTCACCCAGTGGCTCCCCCACTGAAAAGCTCACACCGCCTGCAAATGCCACCTGCTTGTTCAGACGAAAATGGGTTCGGTTTCCTGACAAGTTTCGAAGAAGTTCTGCCCTCACGCTATCCCTTATCTTTGCATTTTTTACCAGCGTGGCAAAATGCTCAATGCTTTTCGCAGTTCCAGACAAAATTTTTTCATCCTCAAACACGAGCACCGCGTCTGGGAAAATGTTCGTAACGGCAATGATAACCTTTTCTGGCTCTTCGGTAGGAAACACGGGAACCCTTATTCGGACTTCCATGGAAGTGGAAAATTCAACGGAGTATTAAAGAGCACCGATGCTAGTTTCACTGAAAATCCAGCTCCATAGAAAATCTGTTCCAGTTTCCAGCGTTATCGGAAGCAGTGATTCCGAGTTTCACAACATCCCCCGCCCTGAAACTATTTAGAATTTTCCATTCGTAGCTCTGATTGACCAGCTGATAGCTTGCAACCTCATTCCCGTCTCTGTCTACGAGCCGGACGGTTTTCAACGCGGCATTATCCGTGATTTTGGCCGTGATTACTATCCTCGTGATTGCAGAGGTGTTTTTCACAATGACCTTTGCCTCCTCTCCGTAGTATCTGATTTCGCACTGGGTGTTATTGCCACCGGTCTCGGCGTAGACCTTCACATCCTTTATCGTTGGCTTTGCAAAATCGCTGAACGGTGCGTTCATCAGGAGTATCCAGATTGCAAGCCAGATAAAGAAATAACTTCCGATGTGCCCGAGCCAGTTCTTGATTTTATACTCTGAGGTGTCCACCTTCAGGGCATTCAGAATGTATTTTATCGATCCCATTCCCACAAGTCCAACAAGAAGACCGATTCCTGGCTGCTGGGCAACTGTAAGCAGGAAGGAGATTACCGCAAAGATAATGCCTGTCAGCACCACCAGCAGGGCACCTTTCGTGTCCCTCATCTCCTTTTTGACGAATTCAATCTCGTTGAACTCCGGGAACTTGAAGACCTCCTGGTCCTCCGGTTCTTCTACTGGCACCTTTTTAGCTATCGTTACCACCTGCAGAGCCAAAACCATTTCCCCTTAAATTCTTTTCGCATTATCTCCATCATTTTTCAGCGGGGTGAAAACCGAACCAAAAAATTATATACTGGCTGAAAATTTGCTCCTCATGAAGGTGAAGGAAGAGCGCGAGGTAAGGGTGATCCTGAGGGATGCGGCTCCAGTGCTCGCATCAGGAAGCAACCGTAGAGAGTATGCCCTTGCGGACACATACTATCTCCCAGAGCAGAGAAATGGATTCTGGAAAGTTGAGCGGAGAAACCTTCGCCTCAGAAAATTCGGGCACGCGGAGGCAGAAATTGTGCTCTCAGTGCCAGAGTTCAGGGGTATTGTAAAGTACGGGCGGAAATATTTCATTGCCAGTGGAACCGAGAGCCAGCTTGCGGAAATGTTAGAGGACCTCGGTTTCGCTCCTGCCTTCAAAATCCAGAGAAAGAGAGGTTACTTCCTTGACTACTCCCACTGGAATCTGGCCCTTGAGGAAATTGATGGAATCGGCTGGACCATCGATGCGGATGTTTCCGGTGAGGAAGATGCGTGGAATCTTGTAAACTCCCTCGGGGAAAATGTGGTGGAAGTCCTGAAAGAACCGCTGCCTTCTTACTTCTGCAAAACATTTAATATTGAAATCTGATTAAGCCCCATGAAGATTGTATACCACGAGCGGTACCTGGAACATGTGCAGCATTTCGGGCATCCGGAATGCCCAGAACGCCTAAAAGCAATTACAGGTGCCCTTGCAAGCCATGGACTTTTTACTGATGTGGTAAAGCCAGAGAAAGCTGTGGAGAAGGACATTCTTGCGGTCCACACCCCAGAATACATTTCCTACCTCTCAGAGATCGGTGAGGGAATTATAGACATGGATACATCATCGCACTCAGAAACCTATGAGATTGCCCTGCTTTCCGCAGGCGGTGCCCTGACTGCTGGGAAAATTGCCCTGGAGGAGGGGGCATCAATTGCCCTTGTAAGACCCCCGGGGCACCACGCTGGGAAGGATTTTGGGGGAGGTTTCTGCTATATTAACAATGCCGCTGTGTGCGCCAGAGCGATGCTGGAAAACTGCAAGAGGGTGGCAATCGTCGACATTGATGGACATCACGGGAATGGAACCCAGGACATCTTCTATTCCTCACCCGAGGTGCTTTATATCTCCACCCATCAGCTTGAAATTTACCCGGGCACGGGGCATCTCTCACTTATCGGGGAAAAGGAAGGTGCTGGCTACAACCTGAACATTCCGTTCTTCTCTGGCTGCGGGGATGCTTCCTACCTTGCAGCGTTCGAGGAAATAATTTTACCCGTTCTGGATTCATTCAAACCAGGACTTGTGATTGTAAGCCTGGGTGTTGATTCCCACACCCTGGACCCGCTCACGGGTCTCGAGGTGTCCACAAAAGGTTACCTCGAGATGCTCAAATCCCTCTTCAAATACAAAACCATGTTTTTGCTGGAAGGCGGCTACGACCTTGATGCCCTTGCGGATGTGTTCTGCGCCCTCGTGAGTGCGAGGGAGGGCAGGGATTACACTATCAGGTATCCTGACAGCGTTGACTCGGAAGGTAGGGGGCGGGAGAGGATTGACGCGGCAAAAAAACTGTTCTCAAATTACTGGAAGCTGTGAGGTGTGCGAAATGAAGTATATAATTGTGACAGGGGGCGTGCTTTCAGGGCTTGGAAAAGGAATAACCGTATCCAGCATTGGAAAACTGCTCAAGTCCTCTGGGCTGAGAGTGACCGCGATAAAAATTGACCCATATCTCAACTGCGATGCAGGAACCATGAATCCTTACCAGCACGGTGAGGTTTTCGTGCTGGATGATGGTGGTGAGGTTGACCTGGACCTCGGCAACTACGAGCGTTTTTTGGGTGAGAATTTAACAAGCGACCACAACATTACAACGGGCAAAGTTTACAAGGCGGTGATTGAGAAGGAGAGAAAGGGGGAGTATCTGGGTAAGACCGTGCAGATAATCCCGCACATCACGAATGAAATCAAAGAGAGGATAAAGAGGGTCAGCGAGAAGACAAATGCAGATGTCACAATCGTGGAAATCGGTGGCACTGTGGGCGATATAGAATCGATGCCCTTCCTTGAGGCGGCGAGACAGCTGAGAAGAGAGATGGGTTCTGAGAGCAACTGTGTGTTTGTGCATACCACTCTTGTTCCTGTGCTTTCAACGGTTGGAGAGCAGAAAACCAAACCCACCCAGCACTCTGTGAAGGAATTGAGGGAAATCGGTATTCAGCCAGATGTGATTGTTGCCAGAAGTGCTGCACCTCTGGATTATGAAATCAAGAAGAAAATCTCACTTTTCTGCGATGTGCCACTTGAGGCCGTGATAAGCACTCCTGATATTGACTGCATCTACAAGGTGCCTCTCGTGCTCCATGAGCAGAACCTCACGGCTTATCTGCTGAGAAAGCTGGAGCTGGGTGAAAGAAAGACAGACCTGGACGAGTGGAGAAAAATGGTGGAAACCCTGGAGAATCCGAAGCACGAGGTGAGCATTGCAATCGTTGGAAAATACACCCATCTGAAAGATTCATATCTCAGTTACACCGAAGCGATAAGGCACTGCGAAGCCGCACTGGCAGCCAGGGTTAACAAAATCTGGATTGAGTCAGAGACCCTTGAGGAGAGACCCGAGGAACTGGAGAAGTTGAAGGGGGTGGATGGAATCCTGGTGCCAGGGGGCTTTGGAAACAGGGGAATTGAGGGCAAAATCAGGGCAATCCAATTTGCAAGGGAAAACAAGGTGCCTTTTCTCGGCGTCTGTCTCGGGTTCCAGCTTGCAACGGTTGAATTCGCGAGAAATGTTCTGGGCTACAAAGATGCAAACAGCACCGAGTTCAATCCCGAAACCACACACCCGGTGATAGATTTGCTCCCCGAGCAGAAGGGCGTAAAGGAAATGGGGGCAACAATGCGGCTCGGTGCCCACAAAATCCATCTTAAACCAAAGACGATGATTGCTGGACTCTACAATTCTACCGTAATCTTTGAGCGCCACAGGCACCGCTACGAGGTTAACCCAAATTTCATAGAAGTGCTTGAGACCCACGGGTTAATCTACACCGGAAAGTCGGAGGATGGAAGACGCTGCGAGGTGCTCGAGTTAAAGGAGCATCCGTTCTTCCTTGGCACCCAGTTCCATGCGGAGTTCAAGTCGAGACCTGAAGCTCCGTCTCCCCCCTACTTCGGTTTCATCCGTGCCTGCCTCGAATACAGAAAGGGCAGAACAGAGGGAAAAGGATAGCGATGACCCCGAAGCAGGTGATTGATAAGCTTCGCTGGGACCCGAATTACAGTTTGAAGGATGCAGAAATCTGGTTCTGGGACAGGATGGCACCGACCGGTGAGAGGGGAATAAGGGGCAGCGAGATTGTGGCCGTCGAGAGCGGCTTCCTTGTGCTCAAAACCGCGAGGATTCCGCTGTACAAAATTTTCAAAATCGTGCACAGGGGAGAGGTGATATTTGAGAGGGGAAAGAAAACCTGAGAAGCTCTCACACAACCTTCCCTGCCACCGCGCTCCGTGCACAGGTGTACGGGGAAGCCAGATATATCTTTGCATTCGTGCTCCCCATCCTTCCAGGATAATTTCTGTTCCCGGCAGAGAGACAAACTTCACCGTCTGCCAGCAACCCCATTTGGGCACCAAGGCAGGGACCGCAACCAGGTGGAAGAATCACACAGCCCGCTTTCACAAGCGTCTGGATGTAACCCTTATTCAATGCGTCCTGGAGCACCTTTCTGGTCGCGGGTGCCACAAGCATCCGCACATTCTCATGAACCTTCTTGTTTTCCAGCACTTTCGCAAGGATTGCCATGTCTTCCAATCTTCCACTAGTGCATGTGCCCACAAAAACCTGGTTTATCTCCACACCCTCAACTTCCACAACTGGCTTTACATTTGATGGATTACCTGGCAGTGCGACCAAACGCTCGATTTCATCCAGATGCACCTCAAAAGCATCCACACAGTTTTTTCCATCACCAGCGCATACAGTTGCTGCCCCGGTCTCCACAAGCATATTGCACAGGGTTTTTTTAGCGGCATCAGACGCTCCGGCAATGTAATCTCCAACTAACTCTAGGCCAGCATGCTCATTTTCCAGTCCAAGCATTGAAAGAATCTGGAGAGAAACATCCATCGGGTACACATTCCCTGGCGGGCTCCCTGTTAACTTCACGCAGTGCACCTCAGGCACCTCAAGATAAATTTTTCCTGTTGCCCACGCATAGGCCATATCGGTGGCTCCAACACCGTATCCAATTGCAGAGGCATAGCCAGCGGTTGGAGTGTGAGAGTCGGTGCCGAGCACAAACATTCCTCTGAAAATCATGCCAGATTCTGCAAGAACCTCGTGACAGATGCCCGAGCCCACATCGTGAAAATTTCTTATTCCGTGTTGCTTCACAAACTTTCTTATTCTTGCATGGAGGCCTGCAGTGCTCTCGGTTTCCGCAGGTGCCCTGTGGTCCAGCACTATGAAAATTTTTTCTGGACTATGGAGCTTTTTTCCTGTCTCCCTGAATTTCTCCATAACCAGGTCAGTATTCTCATGCGAGAGCATGATGTCAACATCGACTTCCACAAATTCTCCAGACGAAACAGGTTTTCCTGCCTTTTTGGAGAGCAATTCTACCAGCATTTCTTTCAACCCTGGGAAAGAATCCAGAGACATGCATCGTAGAAAGAATCTGTTATGTAATCAGGCACGGCCCAGCTTTCTTTTAACTCCCTTGCCACACTCTCCTCCTTTCCCTTCTCCGGGACGAGCACGGTAATTGCACCCACCTGCTCCCCGGCTTCCACATCGAGGGGCCTGTCCCCGACCATAAATGAAATCCTTGGGATGATGTCGTGTTCCCTTATCGCCTTCTGAAGAAGTCCCGGCTTTGGCTTCCTGCATTCGCAACCGGTTTCTGGGGCGTGCGGGCAGTAATAGATTGCATCTACCCAGGCCTTGGCTTTCTCCCAGAGTTCCTTTTTCATTCTCGCATGGATTGCCTCCACAATCTCCTGGGTATAATAACCCCTCTCGATGCCTGACTGGTTAGTGGCCACCACGACGAAAAAACCCCGTGTATTCAGCAGTTTGATGCCCTCCGCTACCCCGGGATACATTTCAAATTCTTCAGGGTTGTCCAGATACTCCACATTCACGTTTATGGTTCCGTCTCTGTCTATGAACACAGCCCTTCGCATTCAAGCACCAGAAGAGTGATAAAATGCAGGGGTTATAATCTTTTTGGATGGTTGCTGTTAGTTTCAAAAAATAGACCCAAAAAAATAAAAGAAGGCAGGGAAAGATGTTCATCCTGAGTTCTTTCTCACTCTGAAGACGAGGTAGGTGAGGGCAACACCAGCTGCGAGCCCGACCGCGAACGCAAGACCGATGTAGATAATGTTTATTTCCTGGGAGGCGGCGAAAATTTCGAGTTCATGGGTTGAAAAGTGCGGGATGTAGATGTACATCACGGGGTTACCTGCATCGTCCTGTATGGCTGCATACCTACCTTCTCCATTCATTGCACCGAAGACCTCCTCAACTGTCACCTTTTTCATCTCTGCGCCATCCATCCTGATCCGGATATGCTCCAGATTTCTGACCTGGTTTTCAAGGGTAACCGCAATCACAGTGCCTTCGCCCTCTCCTTCAACACGGAGGCGGAGCCGCTCTTCCGTCATCTCCCTTATCTCTGCCCCGATGTCATTCCTATACACTGAGATGTCATCCAGCACAACCCCTTCTCTCTTTGAAATTGAAATCTCTGCCCCGATTCTTCCAAGAGCATACTGAAGTTCAAGCCTCGGATGGCCGTATCTGTGCATTGCATGCACCCTGAAAGAACTCTGTCCTGCAGCCAGAGTAACCTTGACTGTGTTGTTTTCGATAACCAGCGTGCCATTGCCTGCAATCACGCTTCCCGTGAGGTTTGTCAGGTTTGAGAGAATCCACACAACATTTGCAAAGGTCTGGTTCCTGTAAGTGCTGGTGACATAGAAGTCAGGTGCAACCACATAATCGATCTCGGACGCATTCCGGGCCATGTGATGGATTACTCCCGCTGGATTGTCATGAACAATGAGCATTCCTTCAGCGCCTCTTGCCATGAAGATGCTGCCCATCACCCTGACCTCGCTCACACCGAAGCCTGGCCTGACTGAATCGAAGAGTTTGTAGCTCTCCACATCTCCTGTCTTAGAGTAAACTTTCACTGCATAGTCACTTATTTCCCCCGTGGTTTCATTGAATTTGAATTCCACAAATCTGCCCTTTGCATTTCCATCACTGTAGTTTATCCAGCCAAAATACCTTGTCTCCCTGCAGCGTTCCTGCCACATCTTGTTCGCATCCTCTGGCTTTGACCAGTTCAATCCGCTATCCCAGCCACCGGAATGGCCAGGTGTGTCGGGCACCTGAGCAGGGGCCCCTGCACCCACTGGCAACGACAAGAGCATCGCAATGCCCAGCACCAGCCCGATTGTCAACACTTCTTTTCCTGTCATTTTTATCACCGCAAATGAATTGGCTGGAGTATATAACTAATTTTTGGTGCAAAAACCGAACTGGTTGGTACAAAACCCGAACAAAGTCAGAGGTTAAAGTATTCTCTCAACGCACCCTTCAGCTCGCCGATTTTCTCCTCGACTACCTTGCGGGTTTTCTGGGTCCCTGTCACGGCACTTGAGAGCGGGTCGAAATCCTCGCGGACCTCCACCGTTTTGCCGGCAAGGGCATTCACAATCACATGCGCAAGCACAGGGTTGTTCTGGTTGTAACCCCCTTCCTGGAGAATTACCATCTTACCCATCTTTGCCAGCTTGCTCACAATGACATTATAACCCTTTGCCGTTAGCTTCAGTCCGACATTTGGCTCCGAGAAATGGGCATCAAATCCGTTGAGACCCAGAATCAAATCTGGGCTATACTGCTTTATGAGTGGAATCACGAGCTCATCCAGAACCATCATGTATTCCTCATCTCCTGCACCTGGGGGCATTTCCATGTTTGCGGTATAACCCCTGCCTTCACCATGACCTATCTGGTAAAGGAAGCCATCGTGGGGGTAGAAATCGTGCGGGTCCCTGTGGATTGAAAATTTATAGACATCGGGGCATTCGTAAAAGATCCGCATCGTTCCGTTACCTGCATGGGCATCCCAGTCGCAGATAAAAACCCTCTTTGCCTTCCTCATTTCCTGCAGATAGGCAATTGCAATTGCCGCATTGTTGAAGAGACAGTAACCTCCGAATTTGTCTGCAGTAGCGTGGTGCCCCGGCGGTCTCGTGAGGGCATAACCATAGGTGGCTTTCTCCTCCATTACATCGGAGCATGCCGCAATCGCCGCACCTGCTGCAAATTCTGCGGCAATTATCGAACCCCTGGAGAGGTAGGTGGAATCCCCGAGGAATGTGTTTCCGCGCTCCACTGCCTTCTTGATGAACTCAAGGTAGCTTGCCTCGTGAATTCTCAGGAGGTCTGCCTCGGTTGCTGGCTTCACATTTTCCAAGATTTTGAGGAATGGGAGGTTTTCCCGCCTGTTAACCAGATACCTGTGAATTTTCTTTATTCTGTCCGGATTTTCAGGGCTGGCGCTGCTCGGAAAATGGAGTTCATGCTCGCTGCAGTAGTACAAATTTACTTTCACCACGGAACCTGTAATGCTTCCGGGATATATCATATTTTTCATCAGGATAGAGAAATGGTACTGCCGCGTCCTAAAGAAATGTTTATATCGGAAATAACCTATACCTGAATGAAATATGGCCCGAGGAATGAAGTATCTGGATGGTTTCGAGAGTTACATCGCCATAACCCAGGACCCTATAAATGATTGCCTGGCATTTGCCCAGCTTGCGGGGGATAGATACAAGCTCTGGCTTTCCGGGTTTTCGAAGGAGGAAATTTGTCCCAGGGTCCAGAATGTAAATATCAACATAGTTTACTTTGTGGAGAATACGGAATTCACCACCGAAAAACTCTGGGAGTATCTGAGGGAACAGATTCTCCAGAACGAGAGGGTGTGCATAATGTTCGATGACCCTTCACCGCTGCTCATCACCCACACCTTCGAAGCCCTTTCGATGAATCTAAAGAACCTGGCAGACCTGATTTCCGAGCATGATTCCCTGCTTCTGGTGTGCATTGATAAACACAAACTTCACCGCAGACAGGTAGCCTTCCTGAAAACTTTTCTGCAGCAAATAAAACTTCACAGGACTGCATTTTTCCCGCCTGATAGCAAGTGTGTCTGCCCGATTTGCGGGGCAATCATAGACTGCTACGCGACAAAGTGTGAGGGGTGCGGTGTGGAAATCATGGAGGATGCGGATTCTATCACGATGAAAGACAGCGGGGAGAACCTCACCATCATCCGCTCCCAGCTCAAACTGTACGAGAACGAGTGAACTGCATCAGCTTTTCTGAACAAGCGGAACTATCCCTTCCTCAAACAGCTCCCGGATTTGTTTCTTCCCCGCGTACGGCATCAAAACAATTCTGAGAGAGTCCGTGAGCTCTCCATAGGAAACGAAGAATTGCCTGGCATGCAGCGCCTTCACAACCTTCCTTGCGTTTTTTACCCTGAGGGCAAGGATGTTCATCACGGGTTCAACAACTGGCTCAATTCCATGATGTTTCGCAATCCCGCATGTGAATTCCGTCATCGCCATGCAGCGTCTCACAATCTCCAGATAGCCAGAAAAACCGAGGTATTTGATTGCCGCATAGGTCCCTGCAACCGCACCGCTCGCCCTCGTGCCGAGCAGGGTGCTCTGAATTTCGGAGGTAAGATAGGGTGCTGAGAATTCTATGTATTTCCAGTAGTTCTCCCTTGTGAGAAGAATCCCGCTGGGCATCACGCTCTGCCCCATCTTATGGGGGTCAACAGTAATTGAAGTTACTCCCTTAACAAGAAAATCAAAATCTGGAATTTTGCGGCCACATGCCTTCAGAAATGGAATTACAAAGCCACCAAACGCTGCATCCACATGGAGGGGCAAATTTCTTTCTGCGCAGATTTCCCCGATTTCCGGGACCGGGTCCACGACACCCAGTTCAGTAGAGCCAGCAACAGCAACAGCACATAGGGTGTTATCCGATATTTTTCTTTTCATGTCAGCAATATCTACCGTGTAGTCCCCACCAACCTTTACAAAAACTGGCTTCAAGCCAAGAAGGTCGCATGCCTTTTTAAAAGAGAAGTGGGCATGGAGCGGGAGAATCACTTCCTTTCTCCGGGCCATGTTTCTGTACATCCAGAGTGCGGAAATGTTTGCCTCCGTTCCCCCGCTCAGCACCTTTCCATAAACCTTTTTCCCGTGAAGCAGGTCTCCAACCATTCCCACAACCTTTTTCTCCATTTCCGCGGTTGCAGGGTAGAGCCCTGGGTTTCCGAGGTTGGATTCGATAAAAAGGGTGTAAGCCCGGATAGAAACCTCCAGTGGCATGGCACACATCGAGCCAAATATCCTGCCAGAGCCGAAGCTCCAGTTTCTTTTTTGATTCGCCTTTAGCTCGTCAAGAATTTTCGCCTTGTCCAGCCCTTTTTCTGGAAATTTCATCTGCAGACCATAGGGGACGGGCAATATATAGTTTGTTTCATCTCCTCTCCAACTCTTCTCTCAACCGCTTCACTTCCGCCTCGATCTCATCGATTCTAGAGAGCAGGCACTTCATCACCTGGGCCATCGGATCTGGCAGCTTGGTCAGGTCCATCTGCTCCACCTTTTTTCCATAGATTTTTATCACCCTGCCTGGAACACCTACAACAATTCCTCCTTCTGGAACATTCTCTGTTACGACACTACCTGCACCTATCACCGCGTTGTCCCCGACCTTGATGGGGCCCAGCAAAGTGCTGTTTGCCCCGATCACCACATTGTTTCCCACGGTTGGATGCCTCTTGCCCTTGACGAGTTTCGTCCCTCCAAGTGTCACACCCTGGTAAATCAGCACATTGTTCCCGATTTCCGCGGTTTCCCCGATCACGACACCCGAACCATGGTCTATGAATACGCATTTCCCGATCTTCGCACCCGGATGGATGTCTATTCCTGTGAAAAATCTTGAGATTGTCGCAATGACCCTTGCCCCCACATAACACTTCTCCCTGTACAGCTTATGGGCGATTCTGTGCATGAGCAGCGCATGCAACCCTGGTGAGCATAGCAGTGCCTCAAGCTCCGACTTCATTGAAGGGTCCTTTTCCATGATGAATTGGATTTCCTCCTTCAGCGTCATTCTCCCACCCACTCCATGGTTAAATATCTCTCACCGGTGTCAGCGAAAACTGTCACGATTGTTTTGCCTGCATTCTCCTCCCTTTTTCCGACCTCAACGGCGGCCACACACGCAGCACCCGACGATATGCCACAAAAAATTCCCTCCTCCCTTCCCAGCCTCAATGCCATCTTCATCGCATCGCTGCTCTTTACCCTTATCACCTCGTCAATTACACTTCTATCCAGAATCTCTGGAACAAAACCAGGGCCTATCCCCAGGATTAGATGCTGACCTGGTTTCCCACCAGATATCACTGGTGACTCGTCTGGCTCAACTCCAACCACCCATACATCCTTCCTGCTTTGCTTCAGGACCCTACCTACCCCTGTGATAGTTCCACCCGTGCCCACACCTGCAACAAAAATGTTGACCTTCCCCCCAGTATCCTCAAGTATCTCCGTTGCCGTGGTTCTGGAATGCACCTCCACATTCGCAGGGTCTCGAAACTGGTCAATCAATACCGATTCCGTCATTGCCTTATGGATTTCATCTGCCCTTTTCACTGCACCGTGCATCCCTTCGGCACCGGGTGTAAGAACCACCTCAGCACCCATTCTCCTGAGTATCCTTGTTCTCTCGATGCTCATTGTTTCCGGCATCGTGATAATCAACCTGTAACCCTTCGCTGCACACACCATTGCAAGCCCAATCCCTGTATTTCCACTTGTTGCTGCAACCACAGTCATCCCTGGCTTTAATTTACCGGTCCTCTCCTTTGCCTCAACCATGCTCAGAGCAATTCTATCCTTAACGCTGCCCATCGGGTTCCTGCCTTCCAGCTTTGCGAGGATTGTTGCATTCAAACCCGCACACACCCTGTTCAGCTTCACGAGCGGAGTTTTCCCGATGGTCTGGAGAATGTTCTCATGCGGAGACATCAGAGCCGTATTTTTAAGGGGCTACTTATTCTTTGTGCAAATGCGTAAGAGTTCACCCGTGTGAAGTAAAAAGAGTATTGGAAGTTTGAAATTCTCATAGAGTTAAAACTGTCATGTCCTGATGTGGTATGGAATTCCCTGCTTACAATGGGCGAAAAGATAGTGGAGTGCGCCAAGGCCCTGAAGAAAGCCATGGAACTCCTACCAGCAAATCCCGAAGAGGCTAGGGAGATTGAGAAACAGGTGGAGATGCTGGAACATAAAATCGATGAAATATACTTCAAAGCAAAGAAGGATGTGCTGAAACATGTGAACGATGCCAGGTCTGCAATTGTTTTGAGGGAAATTCTTCACGGCATGGAAAACTCTGCAGACAACTGCAAGGACACCGGGGACATGATACGGATGCTCGTTGTGGCAGGATTATGAGAGCGTTTCTATAACCGCCCTCACCCTTTCTATCGCCCTCTTTATGTTTTCAAGCGAGTTGGCGTAGGAAAATCTTATGTGGCGCTCACCGTTTCTCCCAAAAGCAGAGCCGGGAGTGCAAATAACCCCGTGCTGCACCAGCTTGGTCGCAAGCTCCATCGAGGTCCGCGGCAGGTTGAACTCGGGGAACACATAAAATGCACCTTTCGGGACGAGGCAGTTGAATCCAGGAATAGAGTTGAGGGCTCCCGCAATATAGTCCCTCCGTTTTCGGAACTCATTCACCATTCTCGCGATGTCTTCATTTGCATTTAGGAGGGCTTCCAGGGCAGCATACTGTGTTGGCGTCGGAGGACAGGCAATCAGGTGGTAGTGCGACTTGAAGATGTGGGGCAGGAGTTGGGAGGGAGCAACGAGAAAACCAATTCTCCAGCCAGTCATCGCATAGGTCTTTGAAAAGGAATTTATTATCACTGCATTATCGCACCGTCCCCAGAAGGTCTCATGTTTTGCATCATACAATATGTGGTCGTAAACCTCGTCGGAAATTACAACAATGTTGGTGTTTTTGGCCAGGGTACCGATTTCCTCAACGGTTTTTGCTGGAATTACTCCTCCTGTGGGGTTGGAGGGAGAGTTCACGATGATTGCCTTTGTCTTTGGAGTTATGAGGGTCTCCAGTTCATTTACATCCGGAATAAAATCATTTTTCTGGCTGAGTGAGTAGAACACTGGCACGCCCCCACAGATGCGGACATGGCTTTCGTAAAGCGGAAACCCCGGGTCAGGAATCAGCACCTCGTCTCCTTCGTCAATTAGAGCTAGAACGGTCGCAAACAGGGCTTCCGTAGCCCCGTCCGTGATGATTACATTCTCGGATTTTGTGGAGGCAATTTGATTATACTTAGCTGCAATCTCGCTTCTCAATTCGGGAATTCCGCCGATTGGCCCGTACTTGTTGAAACCATTTTTCACGGCATTCTGAAGGGCGTTAAGCACGCATTCGGGAGGTTGAAAATCTGGCTCCCCGAGCCCGAGATTGATGGCATCTGGGGGCGCCCCCTCAAACATCTTTCTTATGCCAGAGATTTCAATATTAGAAAATCTTTTTGCGGGCATGATGGGGCATAAAGCCACTGGGTATTTAACCTTTGCATATAGATGCAACATTGGGAGAAATGAGAAAGTTTTTAAGCACTCTGTATTATCCCCTTTCAGGACATGCGTAAAGTTCTCGAAGACCTGAAAAACGGAAAAATTTCAGTAGAGGATGCGGAAAAACTGCTTACCCAGAAGGTTTTGGCTATTGGTGAGTATGTGAATTACGACCTTTTCAGGCAGGAGAGAACAGGAATTCCCGAGGTAATCCTTGGAGATACAAAGGATGAGGAAACCCTCTTACAGATTGTGAGAAAGAATGTCGAGGTGCTGGGCTACGCTGTTGTCTCCAGATGCTCCCATAAATTTGCTGAGAGAATGGGAAAGGATATCGGAGGGGTCTATTACGAAAAGGGAAGGGTATTTTACGCAGGCAAATTCCAGCCGAAGACCGAGATTGATGGAACCGTTGGAATAATCACGGGAGGCACGGGGGACCTCAGGGTGGCAGAGGAGGCACGGGCAATTCTAGAGATTCTCGGCTGTAAGACGAAGATTGCCCATGATGCCGGTGTTGCTGGCCCTCACAGAATCATCAAGGCCCTTGAGGAAATGAAGGATGTTGACTGCTACATTGTAGCTGCAGGCAGGGAGGGGACACTCCCGACACTCGTTGCCTCTCTTGTGAATAAGGTTGTTATAGGCGTTCCCGTTTCAGTCGGCTATGGACATGGTAGTGACGGGGAAGCTGCACTCTCAACGATGCTCCAGTCATGCACCCCTGTATGCGTGGTGAATATTGATGCTGGTTTTACTGCCGCAGTTATCTCCTACCTTATTGTTAAACAGATTAGCGAGGCGAGGAAATGTCAGAAGAGTTCATGAGCGAGGAAGAAAAACGCAGGGCAGCTGCGAAAAAGGAAATGTATGCTGCTGAGAAAAAATACCAGGCATTGATAGAGAAGCGGGACGCCCTGAACGCGGAAGCAGAGCGTGTCAGGGCGGAACGGGATGCCCTGAACCAGAAGAAGAAGGAGTTGATGCAGCAGATTGAAACCCTTAAAAAGGAAAAACGGGAGGTTTCTGACAAATTATCGCTCCATAGAAAAAGAAGAGATGAATTAAATGCAAAGGCAAGAGAGCTCGTGGCGATGAAAAAGGAAAAAAAGGGCAGAATCCGCCCGAGCTTGGGAGAGGAAGTAAAATCCCTTGAGGAAGAGGTTGCAGCCCTGGACAGGAAGCAGCAGACAACCCAGCTATCGCTCGAGGAGGAGAGAGAAATAATTGCCCAGATTAAGGAGAAAACGGCAGAGCTTGCGAAATTGAAGGAGTTGCTCGGCGAGCAGGACGGGCTTATCAAGGATGTGAAGACACTGGATGAAACAATCAAAACCCTGTTTGATGAAGCAAACAAGGAACATGCTGAAGTTGTGACCCTGAGTGCCCAGGTGAAGGATTACAATGAAAGAATCAAGAGCATCGTGGATGAGGTCTCGCATGTAATTGCAGAGGCAAATAAGAAGCACGAGGAGTTTGTGGATCTGAAAAGTAAAGCCACCGAGTGTCATCTGAAGGCGAAGGAGATGCGGGAAAAAATAATCACGACAAGAAAAGAATTGCGGATGGAGGAGAAGGAAGCAGAGAGGGTGATTGAGGAGCACAACGAAAATGTGAAAAAGATTTTGATGGACGAGAAAATTTACGATGAGTTTGCTGATAAGAGCGTTGAGGAACTGCTGAAGAAAGGCAAAATAAACATGGGACCCTCGTGAGGGATTTCTTTGAAGGCAGTGATACTGGCTGGCGGTGAGGGAACCCGGCTGCGGCCCCTCACCGAAAAGCGGCCAAAGCCGCTGATGCCCGTGGCCGGGAAACTGTGCGTCGACTATGTGCTGCATTCACTCGTCAGTGCCGGTTTCAGGGAAATTATTATCACAACGGGCTATCTTTCAGACAAGCTGATAAAGGCCATCGGTTCAGGAGCAAAACACAACGCGAGCATTCTCTATTCATTTGAAGATGTGCCTGCGGGCACCGCTGGAGCAGTGAAAAAAGTGCTGGCTTATCTCGATGACACCGTGATAGTCGCAAGTGGTGATGTGCTGGCCGATGTGAACCTGTCAGAAATCTATGCCTATCACGAGGAAAAAAAGGCAGATGTAACGATGGCACTGACAACCGCGGAGAACCCAACGGAATTTGGAATAGTTGGACTTGATGAGAACGGGAAAATTGTGAGATTTCTTGAAAAGCCGAAGCCAGAGCAGGTGTTTTCAAACCTGATAAACGCTGGAATTTATGTGCTTAAAAGAGATGTGCTGAAACATGTGCCTGATGACAGACCTTTTGATTTTTCGAAGAATCTGTTTCCGATCCTTCTGGAAAAGGGTTACAGAATGTATGGAAAGGTTATTTCTGGAACCTGGCTAGATGTTGGCAGACCTCTGGACCTGCTTAAAGCCAACCTTGTGATGACAGAGAAGATGTTCGGTGGCAGATTTGTTGCTGGGGGGGCCCATCTGCACCCTGGGGTCAGCCTGAAGGAGCCGGTTTATGTGGATACCGGTACCAGAATAATGAACGGCTGCAGGGTTGAGAATGCGTGTGTATATGACGGGGTTCATGTTGAGGAAAACTGCACCCTCGAAGGGGCTCTAATACTCCATGGTGTGAGGATTGGCAGAGGGAGCCAGATTAAAAACTCAATTCTTTCAGATAAATGTGTGATTGAGGAAAACGCGGTAGTGGAGGATTCAATTATCGGGGAGAATGTGATAATAAAGAGAAATTCGGTGCTGAAGGGTGCGATGATTGCCGGGATATACTGATTGAGGGTTGTTATTTCCGGAAATTCTGTCAGGCATCATGTTTTTTCGGCTCCAGGTTCGAAAAGATATTTCCACAGGAGGGCTGCGATGGCTGCGCCGGTAATCGGTGCCAGGATAAAGACCCACAGTTGCGTCAATGCAGGGCCTCCGACAAATATCGCAGGTCCGAGGCTCCGTGCAGGGTTGACGGATGTGCCCGTAATGGGTATTCCGACCAGGTGGATGATTACCAGCGAAAGCCCGATGGCAATTCCAGCAAACATCCGGGGTGCATTCTTGCTAGTAGCCCCGAATATTACGAGCAAAAATATGAAGGTGAGAATAACTTCCGCTATCACCCCTGCTGCCAGAGAATATTTTCCCGGAGATTGGTCCCCGTATCCGTTCTGCCCGAGCCCATCCACAGTTATGTCAAAATTTGCATTTCCCAGGGCAATTGCCAGAACGAGAGCGGATGCAATTATTGCCCCGAGGCATTGCATGATTATGTAGATTGTCGCATCTTTTGACTTTATTTTGCCAGCAATGAGCATTGCAACTGTGATTGCAGGATTGATATGACAGCCAGAAATGGGGCCTATTGTATACACCATAACCAGAACAGCTAAACCGAATGCAAGTGAAATCCCTGCAAAGCCGATATACTGGCCTGCGAATACCGCACTACCTGTGCCTATGAACACAAGCACAAATGTCCCCAGTAACTCTGCCACATATTTTTTTAAATTTTCCATACAATTCCTCTCCTCGGAAATTTAGTCCATATTCTCCTGTTAATATATATATTTTTGGTTTGAGCCGAGGAAAAACCTTTTTCTAATCCTTCCTGTTGTTCTGCCCGATGGCAGCTGGGTTTGTTGGCAGGGAAGAAGAACTGGATATCTTGAAGAAAGCCCTGAGCGATGCAGATTCCGGGAAGGGCAGGTTTTTCCTGATTACTGGCGAGACGGGAATAGGCAAGACCCGCTTACTCAACGAATTCTCAAACACTTCTAGAGAACACGGAGCGCTTGTTATGCAAACCCGATGCACAGGCAATGGTGGACCTTACTCTGCGGTGGAAGATGCGATTAGCCATTTTACGGCTGGCATCCAGGAGCCACTCCCCCTCGGGCTTGCATTTTCGGAAGGCACCGAAAAAGGGGAATTTGTGATAAGGGCCAGAACAATGGTTCTTGAAAGGTTCCTCCGAAAATTTGAGGAAATCTCGGTTAAACAAACCTGTGTTTTTCTGGTGGATGACCTCCAGTGGGCGGATACGGGCACCCTAAACTTCCTCCACTACCTCTCCAGAAATGTCGGAAAATTAAGAATGGTAGTAGCGTGCGCCTACGGAACCGAATACACTTCGGTAGAAAATAGCTTTACCCAGTTCCTGAGAAATCTGAATATCGAGAGAAATATCAGAACGATTACGCTCGGCAAACTCTCGCAGTCCGCGGCAGCCAAAATTGTGACCGATATCCTAGCCACATGGCGGATCTCTAAAAAGGTTCTGGATGCAATTTACAATAAAACAGGCGGAAACCCGTTCTTCATAGAAGAGATTTGCAGGGTTCTCCAGCAGACACCTTCTGCTGAACTTGAAAATCCGAGATTTGCAGAAGCCCTACCTGTGCCAGAGGGAGTTAAAAATCTTATAAACTACAGATTAAAGTGCCTGGGAGAGAGCGAGATAAAGGTGCTGAGATGCTGTGCGGTGCTCGGAAATACCTTTGAATTCGAGGTTTTGCGCAGGGTTGTGGAGATGGATGAGAATGCCCTGCTGGATTCGCTCGAGACACTCATCAATACCGGCTATCTGAAAGAAGAGGTGGAGGAGACCTATTCATTCACCCAGAATTTGCTAAGAGAGGCAGTTTATTCCGAGATTCTTATGCCCAGGAGGAAAATGATGCACAGAATGGCTGCAGATGTTCTCGCGCAGTTGCACGGTGAAAACGCAAGATTTGCAGGGACAATCGGAAGACACTATCTGCTCGCTGGAGAATATGAAAGGGGGGCACCATTTATTCTTCTTGCGGCAGAGAATGCCCTAAAAAATTATGTGATGGAAGATGCAATGGTTTATGCTGATGAACTTGCACCGGTATTTGAAAAACTACCAGACGGTGAGATGAAACAAAAGATTGCAAGAAAATTTTATACAATCATAGGGGACTGCAAACATATAACATCTGACTTCAGGGCGGCAATCACCGCATATGAAAAAGGGCTTGAAGTTGAGGAGGAAATTCCTAGGAGGACAGAGATTTCAGTAAAGCTGGCATATTCATATCTTTCCGTTGGTGAATTAAAGAAAGCATTTGAGACATTGACCTCGATGCTGGCACAGATTCCTCAGGGGGAGCATGCACTCCGTGCTGATATCCTCGGCGCAATCGGACAGTGTTATGAGAAGACCGGAGAATTCGGAAAGGCACTGGGATATTATCTTCAAGCACTCGAGTGTGCGCACCGGACGGAGAATGAGATTACTATTGCCACCGCCTATCACAGGGCTGGCACAGGGATGTGGTTTGCGGGCGAGCTCGAGAAGGCACTGGGTTACCTGGAGAAAGCCCTGGAAATCAGAATGCGGCACAATTTGAAGAAAGACATTGCCGGCACATACAACAATATGGGAATCGTGTATCTTTACAAGGGGGAGTGGGAAAAGGCGGTTGAGTGCTGGCAGAATGCAAAAAAAATCTGGGAGGAAATTGGAGATATGGCCGGTGTTTCCACAACCTACAACAATCTCGCTGGAGTATGGTCTAACATGGGGGAGCATGAGAAGGCGATAGAATTTGCCAAGAAAGACCTTGAGATTTCAAGGAGAACAGGGAACAAGTACTATGAAATCTATGCCCTCGTTGGACTGGGTAACGAGTATGATGCAATGGGAGAGAAGAGGAAAGCCATGGAGTTTTATCTGGAAGCACTGGACCTGTGCAAACAGACCGGAGAGAAACGGATGTATGCCTCGGCGCTGGCTAGAATTGGCGTAGTTCATGCTGAAAAAGGAAATCTTGGGGAAGCAAACAGATACATTGACCAGGCAATGGAGATTGTCGAGGAGACAGGATTCTGGGATATAAAGGCCGAGGTAATCTCCGCTAAAGCTGCAATTCTGGGATTGGACGGAAAGATAGACGAGGCAGAGGATGCCTACCTCGAAGCAATTCACCTGTACCAGGGTGCAGGTGCCGAGGAATCTGCAATGGAGGTTTACTGTGATATGGCCGAGATGTTCATCAAAATTGGGAGAAAGAATGAAGCAAAGGCCATTCTGGAAAATGCGTTAAAATTTTACTCTGGCAGAAAATTCTTAAAATCTAAGGCCGAGAAGGTTGAGGAAACCATAAGAAAGCTGGAAAAGGCGTGAGTTCTGCGAAAACCTATTTATATTCTCATCCAATTTCTTTATCAATGAAGGGAGCGATCGTGCAGGTGACTTCTGCATGCAATCTCAGGTGCAATTCCTGCCAGACCTATCTATCAAAACCGGAATTTCTGAAATGGGACAGAGAATGGCTCCGAGACCTGAGGAAACAGGGCTTCTGGTATCTTTCGCTGACAGGAGGCGAGCCCACACTCCATCCAGACATCGTAAAGATGCTCCAGGCGATGAAAGAACTCGGTTTCATTACCCACACTGCGACAAACGGAACCAACCCTGAAAAAATAAAGGAGATGACAGAGTACCTCGATGCAATCAGCATCTCGCTTGATGATTACATGCCAGATGCCCACAACCAGTTCAGGGGTAGAAAAATCTTTGCGGAGGCGGTGGAATCTGCAAGGTATGTGAAGGGCAAGACAAAGATCGCAACCGTGAATATGCTCGTAACCGAGGATAATGCGGAGCGCGTGCTCCAGATGGCAGAATTCACGAACAGTGAAATCGGTTTACCCCTCTCTCTCTGTTTTCCGGACAATGCTAGTTATGTTTTCAACAAGAATTTCAGCGTGAGCCATAAGAAAATCCAGACAGCTTTCCAAGTGGCTTACTCAAATTACAGAAAATATGTTTTCGGAAACACCAGGGAATATTACAGGCAATGCGTCGAGTACCTCAGCGGCAACAAAGTTTCCAGATGTAGGGCAGGTGAGGCAATCTTTTACATAGATGTTAAAGGGAAGCTCAATGCCTGTTTCAAACACGAAAAGCCCCCACGGAACTGTAACGAATGCTTTATCCAGTGCTTCCGGGAACCTTCGCTCTTCAATCCCCTGGCACACATGGGGGTATTCGTGCGGAGTTATTTGAAGGGAAAAAAGCCAGTATAAGAATATCGCGTGCGATGAAATTACCAAAAAATTGGTTGTTTCCAATTTTTTGGTAGCCGTGTATTTTCATTTCAGCATATATTTACAAATAATGCTTATATCGTAATTATATTTATTTATTACACAAAATATCAGCTAAATCTTCTCCAGGCTCTCCCGGATCTTCAAAAATTCCATTTGTTTTTCCTGGATTGTCTTCTCCTTTCTTCGCAACTCCTCCTCACGGCCAGATAATGCCTTCTCCCTTGCCTCAAGTTCCTTTTCCCGCTCCTCCAGGGCGGCAATTTTCTCATGTTCCAGTTCCTCAATTTCCTTCTGCTTCCTTTCAATCTCTTCCTGGAGTTTCTCAATTTCCCTTGCCCTCTCTTCAAGTTCATCCTGGCGCCTGAGAAGGTCCGCAAGCCCGCGCTTCAGCTCCCTTTCCCTCTCTGTCTGGCTCTGGGCTTTTTCCTGCAACCGTTTCTCCTTTTCCTCCAGATTCCGCTCCTTCTTAGCCAGTTCCTTTTCCTTTGCGTCAAATTCCTTCTGCCTTGCAGCCAGCGACTCCTCCGTCTTCCTATGCTGCTCGACCGCTTCCAGCATCTTTCCCTCTATCTCCTTCTCCCTTGCCTCAAGTTCTGCAATTTTCTGGTCCAGTGCCTTCTTTTCTTCCTCTACATTCGCCTTCAACTCGGCGAGAGCAGCAAGTTTTTCCTTCACCTGGCTTTCTATAGATTCAATGTGTCTCTCTCTCTCATCCAGGGCTTTTTCCCGCTCAACGACCTCCTTTGCTTTCTCCAGCACCTTCTTCTTCTCCTTTTCCACCTCAGCACGGAGTTTCTCCGCATCTTTATCCAGCCTTGTTCTTCCGGCCTCTACCACACTTCTTTCCTCCGCAATTCTTTCCAGCTCGGCTGCAATTTCCCGCTCCTTCTGCCCCAGAGCCCTCTCCCTTTCTTTGAGCCGCTCTTCAAAACTCTTCAATTCCTTTTCCCTTTCAGCCAGCACTTTCTCCTTTCCAATTATTTCATCATACATTTCCCGGATTTTTTCCTTCTCCCTTTCAATCTCTTCCTCGTGCTCCCTCAGCTCCTTCTCCCTCGCAGCCATGGCCTTTTCTTTCTTCTCAACTTCTTCCTTTTTCTTCAGATATCTGGTTTCAATCTCCTTCAGATTTTTCTTCTCCTTTGCCAGTGCATTCTCAAATTCGTTGATATCCGCCTCCCGTTCCGCAACCCTCTTTTCCCTTGCTTCCAGTTCCCCGAACCTTGCTTTCAAACTTTCCAGTTCCTTCTCAAGATAAATTTTTTCCTTTTCCAGGTTCTCCTTTTCGTCTGCAAGCATTCTCCTCTCCTTTTCCAGCTTCATTTCACCCTGTTCCAGTTCCTTTATTTTTCCCGCAATTTCCTCAGCCCTCTTCGTAAGTTCCTGGTCTTCTCTCTTGATTTCTCTTTCCCTCCTGGCGATCTCTTCCTCCCTCCTTGCAATGCTTGCAGCGAGTTCCTTCAACCGCTCCTCCTCTGCCTTCAACTCCTTCCATCTGGCTTCAATTCTTTTATTTTCGTTCACCACCTTCTCTTCCTCATTCGCAAGTTTCCTCTCCCTGTCGAGGAACTGCTCCTCCCTCTTCAGCATCTCCTCCAGTTTCTTCTCTATATTCTTCTTCGTTTCTGCATTTTTTTCAATCTGGATTGCAATCTCGCTCCACGCCCTTGAAATTTCAATTTTCTCATTTGCAAGCCGTTCCAGTTCCTTTTTCAGGTTCTCTTCGCGAGTTTTCAGCGACGCATCGTACGCCTTCAGATTTGCTTCCCGCTCGTTAAGGTTTTTCTCAATTTCAGCCAGCTCTTTTTTTCTTCGCTCCAGGTCCTCGGATTCCTTTGCAAGTTTCATCTCCAGAATCCGTTTCTCTGCGATTTGCTCTACATCCAGTTCTGTTCTCTCCTTGCTGGACAGATGTTTTAACAAAGTTAAGCTGCTTGCCTTCAATCGCTCAATTTCCTCCTTCATCAGTGCGGAATTCCCGTACTCCCCAGGTGTCTCTGATTCCGGTGCAGGCGCAGGCATGGGTCTTACCTGGGCAGTTTTCTCAATTTCGGAGAGTAGCGTGAGCCGCCTGGTGCTCTCCTCAGCGCTTGCAGCCCTCATTGCATCCTGGATCAGGTCGGAGTATGACTTCTTTGGACTGCATCCTGCCTCCGGATACTTCTGAAGCACAAAGTCAATGTTGATTGACGAGGACTTGTACACGAAGGTGTGAACCTCAATCACCGCCTCTGGATTCAGAATTTCAATGAAAACCTTCAGCAGTGCCTCTTCCCCATATAACTCTGTCTCCCTCATAAAGTAGGCCCCACAGATACTGCCATTTTTATAGAGAAGGTATCCAAGTGCCGTTTTCCCGCCTTTTGCTGTGGAAACCCCGATATATCCAGATAACTGATTTTCTTCTGCTTCTGCAAGCACTGCAGTGGCAGTTTCCCTGCCCCCGAGTGCAGTATTTATCAGCTTACCAGAAGGTAATATCAAATTTTCACCACAGCCACATTATTTTTTGGCTATATAAGGTTTGTTGGATTTCAATCTTCGCTACCGGCTTGAAAATAAAAAGAGTTATATATAAATAACATTTCATAATTCTATTTACACATTATCTATAATATATTATAGCCCCTTTTCCTCCGCTACCTCTTTTAGCTTTCCCTTCTTTGCCAGAAAGTAAAGGACAATGGTTTCCTCATCGTAAAGATTCCCGTACAGCTTCCGCTTTTCATTGACCATCTTCACGAATTCGTCATACTCCATCTCATCGCTGAAGAACCGGTAATACTCCCGGAGCAAGGGCATGTTGAGTGGAATGCATCGGAGGATAAAGAGCTTTTCCTCTCGGGTTATCCCCATGGCTTTAATAAATCGTTTTTACGGGCCTTTTCGGGGTTCGGATGCTAATCAGGTAAGACGACATGGAAAAAACCTGTTATTCGCTGTTTAATGCGATTTTGCTTCCTGGCTTCAAAAAACTTCATTTGCCCTCGCCCGCCACAAACTCCTGGCTCTGCGAATGAAGTATAACAGAGATTATACTTCATTCATAGGGATTTTGGACCGTTTTTATGAGGACGGCCCCGATCTTCCAATACAGGTAGCAACCTATGATTCCAAAAAACAGCCCGCAGGCAAATATCAATTCACACAGGATGATATTTATTATGTATATTTGTTCCCCTGTCTCTCTCAGGAAGGCAGGGTAGTTCTGGAGAGTATTTACAGAAGAATACAAGCCCAATAGGGCAAAGAGTATCATAATCGCACCCTGTACAATGAATCCACTCCCCGTTATCTTAAAACCTTTTCCAATGCACAACATTTCAATCTGGGTAATCTTTTGTGGTGTGGACTCTCGATCTTCATCCTCTTCTGGAGTTTTTGCGTCCATTATAGCCACAATTATACCGAAAGCCATGAAAAATATTCCCCCCATTGAGAGTACGATTGCAGTAATCTGCTGGGTGGATAGTAGTAGTACGCCAGTATTGGTCAATACCGCTCCCAGGATTATGGAAATAATTGTTATCCCTCTTAGGAACGACATTTCAAACCCCTAATTTATCAACATTCTCTTAATGTATATGAGGTTTTGCAATCTCTTTTCTATTCTCTGCTCCAAGCGGTTGAGCAAGGCCTATCTCCGTGGTTGAAACCTTAATCCATTATTTATAAATAATCTAATTTAATATTGTTTATTTATAAGTAGATAAATCCATGAGAGTAAGGACATTACCAATTCATTAGTAATTACCAAAAAATTAGTAGTTTCTAATCGACCTCTATCTTCATTCCATCCGATGCGGCAATGCACTTCACCTTGCTCTGCTGTTCTATCCATCTCGCCTCCGCCTCAGGATCCGCTTCAAGCATTTTCAGTCCGAAATGCGTGATTATGCAAAGTTCTGGCTTCACAATCGCAGCAAATTCTGCAGCATCATCTGTGGTGAGGTGGTACGGAATTTTTGCTGCCCTCGGACGGGTCACAGGGAGAATGAGCACCCTTGCGTTTCTGTAGGCCCCTGCAATTTCCTTTGAGAACTCGGTGTCTGCGACATAGGCAATGATGCCAGTGTTTGTAGAAATTCGGAGTCCGACCGTCGTTGGGTCGGAATGAATCGCGGGTGCAGGTGTAACCACGAGCTCGCCCAGCTTCATGCTGGTCTTCTCAATAATCATGCAGGTCTCCACATTCTTCTGGAAGTATCTTGAGATACAGGGACCTATGTTTTCGACGCCCTCCAGCGTGCTCCTGCTTCCCAGGAGAAAGCCCTTTTTTCTCCTTCCACCCATTGTCATCGCTTCGGTGAGAATCTCGGCATCCACATAGTGGTCTGGATGGCAGTGGGTAACTATTATACCGTCTGTCTGGGTCGGGTTGATTCCATTCCTTCCCGCATGCACGAGCGCCCCAGGTCCAGGGTCTATGTGGACCCTGAATGGTTTTTCGGGGGTAAAATCCTCTAAATAAACTCCACCAGTGGCTCTTGTTTGATAGAGGGTGGCAAACCTCCCACCACCCGTGCCAAGAAATGTAAGTTTTATCATGGATGATAGTATATATATTATGGAGTAATAAATTTTTTTGTAGAGGTTAATAATTTCTCTGCTGGATATTTTTCCCAGGGTGATTCAAAGATTTGAGTGCAAAAATTTATTAAACCCGAAGCCGATTACCACCCCATGAGATTGATTGCACTGGTGCTTGCAGGGGGCAGGGTAGATGAACTGGGTGTGCTCACGCTGACAAGACCCAAGTCAGCGGTGCCGTTCGGTGGCATCTACAGGATCATTGATTTTCCGTTGAGCAATCTGCATAATTCTGGCATAGAAGTGGTCGGAATTCTCTCACAATACAATCCTTCCGAGTTGATAAGCCACATCGGTTCTGGAATTCACTGGGACCTCGTGGGCAGGGGCAAGGGCATAAAAATTCTTCCACCATACAAGGGGGTGAGAACGAGTGACTGGTACAGAGGCACTGCGGATGCGGTATATCAAAATCTGGCTTTTATTCAGGAATACTCCCCGGACAATGTCCTCATCCTCTCTGGAGACCACATTTACTGCATGGACTACAATGAAATAATTTCACTCCATCTGGAAAAAAACGCAGACCTTACCGTGGGCTTTGTGAAGGTTGATCCGAGCGAAGGTCACAGATTTGGAATGGCGGACATCGGGAAGGACGGCTGGCTCAGGGACTATGTGGAAAAGCCAGAGAAGACAAAATATGAGTGGGCCTCGCTCACAATTTATGCGTTCAAAACGGAAGTGTTAATTGAGGCCCTGAAGAAGAATGCAAGGGAGAAATCTCACGAGTTTGGCCGTGATGTGATTCCAGAAATGATGAAGGCGGGAAAGAATGTGTACGGCTACAAGTTTGGTGGCTACTGGGGCTACACGAGAACACTCCACGAATACTTCAACACCAACATGGACCTACTCGGAGAGGAACCCAAGATAAAGCCAGAGGAGTGTGGAATAAGGACCAATATCTACGGGCATTACCACCATGATTTACCACCTTCCAGATTCTATCCTACCGCTGATGTGGAGGATGCGCTCATTGCCAGGGGCTGCAGGATAAAGGGAAAGGTGAGCCATTCGATAATCTCCTCAAATGTGGTAATCGAGAAGGGTGCTGTCGTGAAGAATTCCCTGATAATGTGTGATTGCTTCATTGGAGAGGGGACAGTCGTGGAATATACAATCATTGATGAGGGTACTGTACTTGGAAAAAATTCTGTGATCGGTGGGAGCAAAAAAATTACCTGCATCGGCAAGAATGCCAGGATTCCAGACACCGTGTCTATAGGCGAGGGTTGCGTGGTCTGGCCATTCACAGGCGAGAGTTCTTTCAAGGAAAAGAGGATAGAGCCAGGAACAACAGTCGGGGGTGAGGAGTGATGTGGAAGACGGTTGGAATGCTACTTGCAGGGGGTGTTGGCTCGCGGTTGAGCATTCTTGCGAAGAAGAGAGCGAAGCCAGCAGTGCCGTTCGGCGGGATGTACAGAATAATCGATTTCACCTTGAGCAATGCCTGCAACTCGGGTGTCAGGGTCCTCGGGATTCTCACCCAGTATAAGCCCCTTTCACTGATGGACCACATCGGGAGTGGAAGTGCCTGGGATTATGTGGGGCGTTCTAGGGTTGCGAAAATTTTGCCGCCGAGAACAGGTGAGAAGGAATTTGACTGGTACAAGGGCACAGCGGATGCAATCTACCAGAATATGGGTTTCATCAGGGATTTTTCCCCAGAGCGGGTCCTTATTCTCTCTGGGGACCACATCTACAAGATGGACTACTCGGACCTCGTGAACTACCACAAGGAGAAAAATGCGGACCTGACAATTGCCACGATGGAAGTGCCGTTGAGCGAAGCCAGCAGGTTTGGAATCGCAATCAAGGACGAAGACGGAAGAATCGTGGACTGGGAGGAGAAACCGAAGTCGCCAAAAAGCAACATTGCCTCGATGGGGATCTATGCGTTCAACATGGATGTGCTCGAAAATGTGCTGAAGAAAAAGCTTGGAAATGATTTCGGGAAGGACATCATTGGCTGGATGATAAAGAACTACAGGGTCTATGCCTATCCATTCACAGGTTACTGGAGGGATGTGGGGACAATTCAATCTTACTGGGAGGCGAACATGGATGCCCTGGACGAAAATTCACAGCTAAAACTTGAGGAATGGAATCTCCGGACGAACCTTTCCGAGATGAGGCGCAGCGACAGGGCCCCTGCCTATGTGGGTTCTGGAGGCACGGTGCTGAACAGCATTGTGTCACCGGGGTGCAGAATAGAGGGCAAGGTGGTCCATTCAGTGCTTTCACCTGGAGTGATTGTGAAGAAAGGGGCATTCGTGCATGATTCGGTCATAATGCAGGACTGCGTGATCGGGGAGAATGCGGTGCTGGAAACAGTGATTCTTGACAAGAATGTGATTGTAGGGGCAGGGACCCACATCGGTGCGGGGCATGAAAGCGTGCCCAACAAGAAGTATCCGGAATATCTGAATTCTGGGATTACCGTGATTGGAAAGAATGCGGTGGTGCCTGAGAACATGGAGATCGGGAAGAATGTGCTGATTTTCCCGGATGTGAAGAAGGAGGATTATCCTTCAAAGAAGCTGGAATGCGGGGAGACGATCGAAATTTAGGTGAGGGCATGAGAATAATTTTAAGGTTGAGGGCAACCAAATCGCAGGAAATCAACAATGAGAGCCACAAGCTCCAGGGGTTTGTTTACGATCTGATAAGACGGAGCGGTTTCCCAGGACTACATGAGAAATCTGGCTACAAGTTTTTCTGTTTTTCCGGAATTTTTCCGCAGAAAAGTGTCGCCGCCGGGGATATGAGGAATTTCATAATCTCCTCGCCGAGCAGCGAACTGGTGAAGGGAATCGGTGATTGTTTGAGGCAAGGTGAGGCGATAAACATTGGGGAGATGCAGTTCCAGCTCTCTGATTTCTCGGTGTTCGAGGTCCGGCTCGGAGAGAAACCCAGGGTGGAGTGTAGCACTCCAGTCATCGTGCGGATTCCTGAGAAACTGTACGACAGGTACTGTATTCCCTTGGAGGAGAGGAAACGGAGGTATGTGTACTGGCGTCCCAAATATCCGTTTGAAGCGTTCCTGAAGCAGGTGAGCGAGAACCTGATAAAGAAATACAACGATTTTTACGGCACGGAAATCCAGACCTACGATTTGTTTGAACAGTTCGTTTTCAGGAAGCAGGTGAACCTGCGGTTTGTTGTAGAAGGCCGGAGTTACGGTGCCGCGGGTAGTTTGTGGGAGTTTCTCTGGACCCACATGGATGCTGTGCAGCGGAAGATAATTGAGTTCGGGCTGGACACTGGCTTCGGGGAGAGGAACAGCTTGGGGTTCGGGTTTGTGAATGTGGGGTGAAGGCCCCTAATTTTTGAGGTTGTTCAGAAATCTCCCGTGAATCCTCGTGTCCCCTGTCAGCTCGGGGTGAAATGTGAGTGCAAGATGGTTTCCCTGCTCCACCATGATGATGTTCCTGCCATCGGTTGCCAGTACCTTTGCCCTGCCCCATACTTCCGTGATAACCGGCGCCCTTATGAAAACCGCATGGAATTTCCTGTCAAAGCCAGCAACCTCAACATCCGCCTCGAACGAATCCACCTGCCTGCCATACGCATTCCTGCTCACCGCGATGTCCATCAGACCAAGGGTTTCCACATTTCCCTCAAGCACTTTCTTTGCAAGCATTATCGCCCCGGCACAGGTGCCCATGATACCCATGCCCTGCTCCGCCCTTCTCCTCACAGCCTCAAAGAGTCCAGTGCGTCTGAGCATCGAAGATATCGTGGTGCTCTCCCCTCCAGGAATTATCAGGCCAGAGACCGTCTCCAGCTGCTCCAACCGCTTGACAACTATTGTCTCTCCATCAATACCCAGTTCCGCCATTGCCCTTTTCGTGGCTTCCACATGCTCCGAGACCGCGCCCTGGATACCAAGCACACCAATGTTCATTTTCTCAACCAGAAGAAAACCTTTTAGAGCAATCTCTTGCCCTCTGCCAGAATCTCAAGACCATTCAGTTCTCCTATTAACTTTCCGTTTTTGTCCACAACCGGGATGTCAAGGATTCCTTTTTCCACAACGACCATCAGGGCTTTTTCAATTGTATCCTCAGGCGTAATGGTCTCAACGGGAAGCATCACATCATCCACATTCTCGCTCAGCACCTCCTTCAAGAACCTTATTGCGGAGACAACGCCCTTGCCACGCACACCCGCGCGGTACGCAACATGCTTCAGAATCGTGCTGAGCATCACCGCTCCAACAACCTCCATCTTCTCATTCACAACGAACACGGTCCGCCGTTTAAGGTCGCTCAGAAACACATCCGCCACCGCATTCAGAGAACTTCCGAGTTTGACATACTTGGGGTCTTTTATGAGTTTCTGGTAGTGCTCGCTCACCTTTTCATCTTTGAACAGCTTGCCCATGATGCGAGAATGGAGGAGGGCTATAAAAGGTTAGCGGGAGCGTGTGCAATGTTTTGTCAGGGCTGGTTTGAACCTGACAGCTCTGGCTGATCCGGAGGGTCCCGTGCCCATTCGTGGCTTGCTTCCGGTGTTCACGCGGGTGGGTTGATAGCACATACAACCGCTTTGGTAGAAAAGTATTTTATTATTGAGATAATCACCTAATGGATGATGGAAATTTGGGTAGAAAAATACAGACCTGCGAAACTTGACGAGGTCATAGGACAGGAAAAGGTGGTCAGCAGGTTGAAGGGCTATGTGGCCTCCAAATCAATGCCGCACCTGCTCTTCTCTGGACCGCCTGGCACCGGCAAAACCACCTGCGCCCTTGCCTTTGTAAAGGAGCTTTTCGGGGAGAACTGGCAGAACAACTTCATAGAACTGAATGCGTCAGACGAACGGGGGATTCCTGTGGTCAGGGGGAAAATAAAAGAATTTGCAAGGGTTACGGCGGTGGGGGATGTGGGTTTCAAGGTAATCTTTCTAGATGAGGCGGATGCATTAACTCCAGAAGCACAGAATGCGCTGCGGAGAACAATGGAGATGTATTCCAGGGTCTGCAGATTTATCCTTTCCTGCAATTATTCCTCCAAAATAATTGAGCCAATACAATCCAGATGTGCAATATTCAGGTTTGCACCCGTGAGCAAACCTTTGCTGCTGGGCAGGTTGAAGGAAATCGCTGCAAGGGAGAAGGTTCAGGTCGACGAGGACGCCCTTGATTCAATCGCCTATCTGGCCACTGGAGATGTCAGAAAGGCAATCAACATTCTCCAGACATGCAGTGCCACAGAAGAAAAGATTACGATGGACATCGTTTACCATGTGACAGGCAGATTGAAGGGCGACGAACTGAAGGCGATGCTGGATTGCATAATGAAGAAGGACTTCAACGGTGCTAAAAATGTTCTTGATAAGTTTTTGATAGAGCAGGGAATGAGCGCCCAGGATTTCCTGGAGGACCTGCACAGATACATCATAGAGTCCAGCATTGATGAAGAGCTGAAGGTGAAAATCGCCGAGAAAATCGGAGAGACGGATTTCAGGGTGTCCGAGGGAAGCAACGAAAGAATCCAGGTTGAAGCCCTCATTGCCCAGCTAATTCTTCTTTGCTCAAAGAAATAGAAAATTTATTTTGGTTTTTCTATGCCATAAGAATCCTCATAACAAGAAATTGGAAATTATCTTCTGCTTCTTTACCACAAAAAAATAAAAAAAGGAGGGAGAGTGAGTCATCGTGAGATGTGATTATTTACGCCGTGCATACATTTTGCCTACAAGAATAGTAATACATAAGAAGTATATAAATCTTTGTTTTATTGTTATCATTTTTGACCACCACATTCCGCTGGCACATCTGCCAGCACCAACCACTTGCGTCCCTATGCAAAAGTAGAAATACCTTCTCCTATTTAAGGCATTCCATGGTGGTGCCCATGTTGAACCATGAGGTTGAAATGGACTACGCTCTGAAACTTCTGGAGAGGGCTAATTTGGAGTACGGTGATGTAAGGTTTGTAGGAAGAAAGTCGGAGAGAATAACCACGAAAAACGGAGTGCCAGTGATAAGTATATCCGATAGCATCGGGGTCGGAATCCGTGTGCTTGTGAACGGTGCGTGGGGTTTCGCATCCACAAATGACATCTCAAAGAAGGGAATAAAGAAAATTGCAGAACTGGCTGTGAGAACCGCAAGGGCATCAGCCCTCACCACAAAAGAAAAAGTGGTGCTGAGCCCGGAAGAACCGGCGATTGGAAGGTATGAGACAGATGTGAAAAAGGACCCATGGGCAGTATCCACCGAGGAACGGGTCAACTACCTTATTGACTGCGAGAAACGGATGCGGGTTTCCGACAGAATCAAGCTCACGATGGGCTACAGCGAGGTCTGGGAGGAGAACAAGCTGGTCGGGAGCACTGAAGGTGCGAGGATAAGCCAGAGGTTTGTGGAGACCGGGGGCGGCATCACCGCAATTGCAATTGAGTCAGGGGAGATGCAGACAAGAAGTTACCCCACCTCCTTCGGCGGGGATTACAGGCAGGCAGGACATGAATTCTTTGAAGACCTGAAATTGCTGGAGAATGCTGAAAGGGTGGGAAAGGAGGCGGAGCAGCTGCTCCGTGCGGCCCAGTGCCCATCCGAGGTAACAACGCTCATAATAAGCTCGGACCAGATGGTGCTCCAGGTCCACGAGTCCTGCGGGCATCCCTCCGAACTCGACAGGGTTTTCGGTTACGAAGCAAGTTATGCTGGCACAAGTTTCATGACCCCTGAAAAACTGAACAAGTTCAGGTATGGCTCTGATATCGTGAACATTGTGGGCGATGCTACAACCCCTGGAGGGCTTGGCACATTCGGCTACGATGATGAGGGGGTGAAAGCCCAGCGGTTCCACATAATCAAGAATGGAATAATCGCCGGCTATCTTTCCTCGAGAGAAACCGCTGCCAAGCTCGGCCAGAAAAGCACTGGAGCGATGAGGGCGGACAACTACAACCGTATGCCGATAATCCGGATGACAAACATAAATTTGCTTCCAGGCACCTGGAAATTCGAGGAACTGATAAAGGACACGAAGAAGGGCATCTATGTGGAGACCAACAAGAGCTGGAGCATCGACGACCGGCGTCTCAACTTCCAGTTTGGCACGGAGGTCGGCTACAGGATAGAGAATGGCGAATTGAAGGAGATGCTGAAGAACTGCGTTTACACGGGTATAACTTATGAATTCTGGAGAAGCTGCGATGCCATCTGCAGCCAGGAATACTGGCATCTCTGGGGTTTGAGGAACTGCGGAAAGGGTGAGCCAGGGCAGGTAATGCGTGTGGGGCACGGAACCTCGCCTACCAGATTCAACAATGTTCGCGTGGGGGTGGGCAAATGGTAGATATAGTTGAGATTGCGGAAAAAATTCTGAAGATGGTGGAGTGCGACCAGGCGGATGTGCGGGTCATGGGCGACAGGTCCCATCTAACAAGATTTGCAAACTCGCAGATTCACCAGAACATGTACGAAGAAAACTACACCGCGGATGTGCGGGTCGTGCTCGGGAAGAAGATAGGCACCGCGAAGGCGAACTCGCTGGACGACGCGAGTTTGAGAAAGATGGTGGACAGGGCGGTAAAAATTGCAAAATTGCAGAAGGATAGAAACGACTTTGTTTCCCTTCCTGGAAAAACCGGGAAACTCAAGAAACCTAAAACCTTCGTCAGGGACACTGCGAGCCATACAGTAGTGGAGAAAGCCCGCGCAGTGAAGAAAATTTTTGAAGTTGCTGAAAATTACAGTCCAGTACCACTCGCGTACGGGGCGCTTTCCACCAGCGTGCAGGAGCTGTGCGTCGCAAATACCCTTGGAGTTTCCGTTTATGGGAAGCATACCGGAGCCAAGGTTGGAATTTGCATGATTGCGGATGAAGGCGACGAGAAGGGCTATGGGTGGAGCGAAATGATCCACATGGATGTGAACAGGATTGATGTCGAAGCAGTCGCAAGAACTGCAGCGGAGAAGGCGGTGGGGAGCCTGCACACGAAGAAAATTGAGCCAGGCGAATACGAAGTGATTCTTGAACCCCTTGCGGTCGCGGAACTTCTGGGGTATCTTGCTTATGCGGGCATGGGCGCCCTCGCAGTCCAGGAAATGCGGAGCTTCCTCTGCGGTAACCTTGGAAAGAAGATTATGGATGAGAAGGTTAGCATCTGGGATGACGGAAACGATCCATCAGGTATTCCGATGCCGTTTGACTTTGAAGGCGTCCCGAGGCAGAGGGTGGACATAATTGAGAACGGTGTGGCAAAGGGATATGTTTACGATTCCTACACTGCAGGCAGGGAAGCGAAGCAGAGCACAGGGCATGCCCTACCACCAGGATCTGGTGCATTTGAGGTCGGACCGCTGCCCCTCAACCTGTTCATGAAGGAAGGCACGATGAAGGTAGAGGACATGATTGCCAACTGCAGGAGGGGATTGCTCGTGACAAAGTTCCATTATGTGAACATCATCCACCCTGTGAAGACAATATTTACAGGAATGACGCGGGATGGCACCTTCTACATCGAGAACGGAAAAATTCTGCATCCAGTGAAAAACCTGCGGTTCACCCAGAATGTGGTTGAGGCGTTTTCAGCGGTGAAGGGGCTCAGCAGGGAGCGGAAGATAATCGGTGGCGACTTTGGAGTTTCTGTCTGCCCGCATGTTCATCTTGAAAAGTTCCATTTCACGGGTGTGACGGAGTTCTGAGTGTCAGAAACCTGGAATTCCTGGATGCATGATTCGTAGATTTTCATTTTGCTTGTCCAGCTATCCCTTCACTTAATACTCTCAATATTTATCTTAAGCAGGCAAAATTCTTCGGATTCAGGGCCGTTCGGAAAGTGTTCTGATATGTAGAAAGGTGTATTATCAGGTAACCATGTGAACATTCATGACTGGTTCCTGTTGTTCAAAGGAGAAGATCGATGACCCGATGCATACCGGATTGTTGTCATTCTCCCAGCTAGCAATGATTTTGACCGTGTAGCCATGGACTTCCTGGTGGTCCGTGATGGAATCGGCATCGACATCAGGGGTCTTGCAGGATTCTGCGGCTTTGGTGTCCGTAAAGCCCTTCGATTTCCAGTAGTTGAATTCCGCACCGTCATTCCACTGGTCTGAATCAGTGTCGTTGCTCAGCGGATTTGAGACAGTGGGTTGAAACTGGATGCAGAAATTAAACCATGATTTCTTATGCAGAATGATAAACATCTTAAGGTCGATACGATCCATCCGTCTCCTATCTTTCTTAAACGTTTTTTTGTATTTCATTTCTATTCCTCACGGTTAGGGAACAACGATGTGAGTGCTTCATCAATATCTAATATCTTAAATATATTTTTTCCGTTGCGGTAGAGAGTATAAACACTACCTAATAAAAATGTAATCCACCCTACAAGACACAAAAAAACAGGGATGTAGATGATTAAAACAAAATTATTGATAATAAATCTCCAAAATTGTGGAATATTAGGAAAGAGGATGAGAGAGAACGCCCATCCAACACATGCCACGATAAAGCATATACTAGTGATCCAAGTGTGTAATTTAAAGAATTTGATTGTGCATTTTTTCTTTTTTTTCACGAATAATATATATATCATAATATAGGTCAGACTATTACAAGAGAGTATTAAATGGCTTGGTAGTAGTATGTAATACGGAAAAAAGATTGAAAATATAGCATGTAAGATGTAATTATCTATATTTAATGGAAGAGTCTGTATGGGAAATGGATGTGCAATTATAGCTAAGACAACAGATAAAATGAGTGGGAGGTATAGCCAATACTCTATGGATGTGATAAGAAACCATCGTTTGATTATTGGTATGGTTTCTTGAATGTTTTCACCCCCGCAAGTGAGTGTTCCTGGCGAGTGAAGGATTGACAATTCCAGCTGTAGAGGAGTATATCCCTGGGAAAGAGCTGATGAAGGCGGCAAAAGTAAAACCCTCATACATTGAAGTTGCAGAAAAGCCATTGTCCACAATCATGTGTTGCCAGAGTGTGTTGCTGTCTATGTACGACACATTGCTGAAGTAAGCCTCAACGATGTGAGGAATGCCATCTGTGTCCGTATCTGGATATCTCAGAGAAGTGTTTATTATCTGAATGTCCTCTCCGTGGTTCACACAATCACTATCCATGTTAGTGACCGTAGTGCTTGTGCAATACTTAAAGATTTCTTTGTAATGATGTTCCACGAATTTAGGGAGATGCAAAAAGCCAGAAATAATCTGAGACAAATACCCGCGAGGGGTAGAGGTTAGCCACAAGGAGTTCCAGTCGTGAGAATACTCTTCTTGCATTTCCAATCACTCTATTGGTGAATAAAAATCAAAAAAAAAAATAATTCCCAGGAATTTGTTTCTCCCAAGGGGAAGGGTTATTCCAGAGGCTTCAGCAGGAGTTTTGTTAAGTGTTGGATGAATATGAACGAAATTTCGATATATCCTTCTCAATTCAAAAAAAGCTTCACCACCTGAAAAGGACTTGAAACCCCTCATAGTTTTGTATCGTTGTTTTATATCTTCATTTTCTCTTTCAATTGGGTTGTTATTGTGTTTTAGGCCATACTTCTTGCAAGCAATTGGAACACCAAAGACTAATCTTCCAAAACGATAGAAATAATGATTGAAGCCATCCTTGTACCCCTCAAATTTGTCAGATACGAATGTGATGAGTTTTCTTTCTTCCTGTGGTTTATCCCTCTCCTTTTTCCAACGCTCTTTTACCTGTGCGCCTATCTTTTCTTTTAGTTTTTTGAAATGAACTCTACAGCTTAATTTCGTTCTTTTCTTAACGAAAGTGGTCGCCAGGATATATTTTGTCTTACTATCTATAGTATTTATCGAGTAAAATGTGTCGGTTCCCACTCTCACAAACACTTCATCCGTGTGTATTCTCCCTTTTACCTTTGGTATCAGCGTTTTCTCAAAGGTAGAAAGCATATGTGCATATTTTTTTATCCAGTATCCAATCACACTGTCCCGCAAATGAAATCCCTCGTGCTGGTAAACATATTCCCTAATTTTGCTTAGAGATAAACCCGCCACATATAGATGCAAAACTTTTACGACTATTTCCTTTGGATATGACATGTGTTGAAAACCATCTGGTTCTATAAATCTCTTGTTACATCGTTTGCAAAGGTATCGCTGCTTTGTAACATATTTGTTCTTTCTAACACCGCTCTTCACGACTTTGTCTTCCATTTTACAGTGTGGGCATTGCATCCCTATCCCTTCATTCCTCTATGCTTTTCTCATATATTGTCCTATCTCCCGAATTTCTTGGAACATCCAATTCCCACAACCCATAAATACCACCCCTCCATATCTCTCATGGTGATAGCCATGGCGGTAGTAACCCTTAGATTCATATTTATAAGTGAACCGGACAAGCCCGTGGTGACTGTAAAAGTGCCAGATAGCATGCTGTTCCAGGAAGCCCTTGTAATCGCGGCTAAGCAGCAGAATAAGGACCCGACAATTCTGAGTGCCACCTATCCGGCAGGCACCCCTATAACAGGTGGAACAGTCGGAGAAGTGGCTGAGAAAAACACAGTGATTCATGTGATAGACCCATCGGTTGTTGGGTGAGATCCATTCCCAAAGAACCAGACCTGTTCCACTTCCTGCAGTGCGCGACAGTAGCTTCCCCTGGTGACAAAAAGTGGGGTCTCAGAATCAAGGAAGAGAAGTATGCACTCGTGAAACTCATAGAGTACATCGAGTACTGGGAGAAGGTGGGAGAAAACCCGAGATGGTTTTCGATAAAACCGGTGAATGAGGACGCAACCAGATGGGAGGGGACAATCACAGCGCAGAACTATCAGTTTGATATTGAACTCGTGCTTAAGAAAACCTATCCCCACACACCGCCTGCGGCGAGGGTGCCCGTGCTGATAGATTATACTGACAGGAAGCTCGAGGATGAGGTCCTCGGGCTGAGAATCTGCGATATGCACATGGAGCAGAATTTCTGGTGGAACGAGCACTGCAGCATCGCCCTGTATCTGAAGCGTGAGGTGTCTTACTGGGTCCAAAGCGTGCTCACGATGGCAATAAGACAGGGATATTTATGACCACCCCAGCGCGCTATTCCCGTCTTGCAATTTTTCCGCATGCAGACTTGGAAAAGCTGAGGGAGAAAAGAATTCTGATTGTGGGTGCAGGAGGACTCGGGGCCGTGTGCGCGGACATTCTGACGCGGCTTGGGGCGGGTAAAATTGTGATATTTGACTATGACACGCTTGAGATGGAAAATTTAAACAGGATGATATATAAAACCGAGCAGGTGGGGATGAAGAAGGTGGAGGCCCTGAAGGAATATTTGAACCATGTGAATCCAGATGTTGAAATTATTCCGTATCCTCTTGATATTACTGGCGACGGTCACGAGGCCTTCATCAAGGAACTTGAAAAATCGGATATTGTGCTGGGCTGTGTTGACAGCTTCGGTGTGAGAATGTTTATAAATGCTAAATGCGTTGAGCTTAAGAAGACATATGTTGATGGAGGCACCAGCCTGGATGGAATCAGGGGTTCGGTGCACACAATAATCCCAGGCAAGACCGCATGCTACAGGTGTCATGTAGTGAGCCAGAAAACCGACTATCCTGTGAAAACGGAGGGACATGAGACGGGCACATGCCACGCGGTCTCACTGCCTACAACGATGGGCATAATTGCAGCCCTCGAATGCCAGGAAGCTTTAAAAATTCTTCTCGGTTTCGGAAACACCGTGCCTTACATCATCTACGATGGTCTCAACGGAACGATGAATGTGGTGAACTGGAAAAGGAATCCTAGGTGTCAGGTATGCGGGAAGAAGGGTAAGGAAAGAATGGATAAGCGGAAGTTTGAAGAGCTGGAAAATATTGATGAACTCTTTGAAAAGTTGATGTGAAATGGCTGAAATTGTGTTGATGAATGCAGCAAAGGAAAAAATTCTGAACCACGCCCTGGAGCAGGCAAAGGAGCATGGATTTGAGGTAGTGGGGTGGCTGGTGGGTTTTTTTGATTGTGAAGATGTGTTTGTACTGGATGCGGTTCCTGCAACCCAGTATATTTCCCAGTCAAAATACGGTGCCGAGGCAAGTCCGGTGGAGGAAATGAATCTTGCGATGCGTTATCCTAGGAAGGTAGGGATTGTAGGGCTTTATCATTCTCATCCATTCAGGGAGGACTACCTTGAATCCACAATGGGCACCGAGTCAACCCCAATGTTTCACAGCGAAATTGACGACCACATGCTTTCCTCCCGGGCTTCGATGAAAAAGAGCTACCTCTCGGTGGTGACAGACGGTTACACTCTTGGTTGTTTCCTGTATTCTCCAAAGGGTGCGGTTCAGATAAATCCAAAGCTGGTTGAACACTATAGTTATAGAAACAAGCTGACACAGTTCTTTACGAAAATGCGGTTTGAGATAAGGTTTGACGAAACGGTTTCGCTCCGGGAAGCAGTGATAGATGCAAGGAACAAAATTGTGGAAAGGGTGGACACCATTTTCATGCGGGAGCTGAAGGATATCGAGATGTATCCTGATGCAGCTTATGAAAAATGTGAAATCAACCTTGCTTATCCAAGTGAAGCCAGTGTAAAAGAAAACAGGATAAGATTTGTTTTTGAGGGCGAGAATGTGAGCGAATACTCCCTCACATTCGCAATCACACCCGTCGTGTTCGCGAGCAGAAACGCAAGTGCCCTCGAACTCCTCGAGCTGCTGAAGGAGGAAACAACAGATCAGTGTCTTGCGTTATTTTCAAGGATGGATGTGGAAAAGGTGCGGCGGGAAATTAAGCGTGGCTCCAAGATAGTGGACGCTTATTTTGGTGAAATAATTGTGATTGAGGATGCTGTACTTCCCCAAATAAAGTATGTACCTCCCCATCGCCCGATTGTGGGGAGAAGAGCTTAAGAGTATTTGTAGAATCCTCTACCCGTTTTCCTTCCCAGATATCCCGCCTTCACCATCTTCCTCAGCAGGGGGCAGGGCCGGTACTTCGGGTCGTTGAAATTGTTGTAAAGCACTTCAAGAATGCTGAGGCAGACATCGAGCCCTATAAGGTCAGCGAGTTCCAGTGGTCCCATGGGGTGGTTCATTCCGAGTTTCATCACCGCATCTATTGCCTCGGGGGTTGCCACACCTTCATATACGCAGAAAATCGCTTCATTTATCATCGGCATGAGCACGCGGTTTGAGACAAATCCAGGTGAATCGTTCACCTCGACAGGAATCTTGTCCAGTTTCTTTGTCATCTCCACTATGATTTTTGTCGTTTCCTCGCTTGTCTGGGCACCGCGGATTATCTCGACAAGTTTCATCAGCGGCACCGGATTCATGAAGTGCATCCCGATAAATTTATCGCCTCTGCCTGAGACAGCTGCAAGTTCTGTGATTGAAATGGAGGATGTGTTAGAAGCAAAGATTGCTTCTGGCTTTGCAATTTTGCTCAGGTCCTTGAAGAATGCCTTCTTCAGTTCCGGGTTTTCCACAATTGCCTCGATTATGAGGTCACAATCCCTAAACTCCTCCATGTTGACCGTGGTTTTTATTCTCCCCAGAATCTCTGTTTTTGCCTCCTGCGCAAGTTTCCCTTTCTCCACAAACTTGTTCAAGCTTTTCTCGATGTTGGTTTTTCCATTTTTTATGAACATCTCATCAATGTCCCTGAGAACCACCTCATACCCATACATCGCACACACCTGGGCAATTCCTGCACCCATTGTTCCCGCACCTGCCACGCCTACCTTCTTTATCACCATGTGTTTCACCGAGACGGGAATTACTTGGGGATATAAAAATGTCTTGGAAGTCAAACACTTCTTTACCCGCCTCAAGGCAGAAGCAGCTGCATCATATAAATCGAGATTGCGGCCGTGATGCCAGAAATCCAGAGCATTATACAATAGTGCTTGAGCATTACATACGGGTGGCTGCCCTTCAAAATCTTCAGCATGTACGCGGAGAGGAAGGAATGGACACAGATTACAAACAGGGAAATCACGGTAAGCCAGAATGTGTCGAACACGGTGCCATGCAGGATGTTCAGGAACGGATACTCCTCGGGCGGTGCGACCGAGTTCATCAACCGCTGGATCCAGCTTGAGAGATAGAGCGAGATGTAGAGGGGAAAGGTAATGCCTGCAGTGAGTCCGTAGAGAATTCCAGAGGTGGTGGCGCTCACTTGGTACTTGTGCTTCCTTAAACCAACAATTGCTAGAAAATTGTCGCTGATAATCTGGCTGATTTGTTTCGGGTTTCCGCCTATGTGGGTCCCCTCGACATACAGGGCATTGAATTTTGAGATTAAATCGCTGCCGCTCTCAATTCCGAAGAGTTTCCAGGCAAGGTTCTTGTTGATCCGCAGGTTGAGCCGTTTGTAGAGGTCGTCTATGTTCTTTGTCAGGGGTCCGAATCTGTACCGGCGGAGCTTCTTGAGGGCGTAGGTGGTTTCCTTGCCCATTGCCCCTGCAGAGCTTCCGAGCGAGCGGATGAATGAAGGAAAATTTTCGTCCCTCCTGATAATTATCTCCTCCTCCTTATCAGCGAGATAGCCAGTTAAAGCCATGGGTGAAAAAATTAGCGGGACAAGGATGTAGAGCGGGATTGAGAGGAATATGTAGAGAAAAGCAGAGGGGAGAATCAGCAAGCCAGATGTCAAGGCAGTGTAAAGGAATGCCTTCTTCAGCTTTTTCTCCCTTTCGGTGTCCTCGCCTGAGGTCTGCCAGATGTGTTCACCAGGCACAACGGTGGCAAAGAAGTAGAGGAAAAATACCTCTCCAAGCACAAAGAGAAAGCCCGCACCCAGGAGCAAATAAATCGCATTCTCTCCGACGAGGAAGGGAAGGATAAACACGAACACAAAGATGAAAATCACCACAACTGCAAACGAGATGAAGACCTCATTCATAACCTCCACAGCACTCAGACTCGCCCTGTACTTCACCACAAACTCCTCCATCGTTGCCTTCTGCTCGTTCTCTGCAAACTTCTCGGCGCTCTCGCCTGTTTCAATCGCGTGGGCCATCCTCGTGAGAAAATCAGAAAAAAGCACGCTGGGTGTCATTTCCGCAACCAACCGGCACGCCCTCTGGAGCGCAATGTTCCACTTGCTCATCAGGTCATAAACCTTTTTAACCTCTCTTGCAAGGGCCCTGTACTCCTTCATCTCGCCGAGGATGTCAAACATCTCCTTTCTTGAAACATAAGCAACTGAGAGCACCCCGAGCCGGGTTACGAAGAGGTGCATATCCTCATCAATCGCCTTTCCCAGCCGTTCGTAGATGATGAGGGGGTGAAGCACCACATAGATGCAGATGAAAAGGGGAACACCAACGAACAGGAGATAATATAGCATGTCCTGAAGGATTGCTGGCTGCAGGATTACAATCGAGAGGATGAACACGGTGGTGAAGAGGAACACGGGCAGGATTCTGGTCAGGATGTAATCCTTCGGCGAAATTTCCATCCAGAGATACGCCTTTCTTAATCTCTCAATCATGTGACCGCCTTGATTAATCTATCCAATTCTCTCAGAAACTCGTCTGGATTCCTTATGCTGTCTATGTTCCTCTCGAAGTATTCATCGAGAATGCGGTTGAGCACATCGTAATCGAAGACCCTTGCCTCCACAAACTTCTGGATCGCCCTCGCCCTTGCCTCCAGGTCCCTGTATATCATTGCCTTGTCCTTGTACTTCAATCTCGGGGCAATCTTTTCCTCGAGGATGTATGAGTTGTTGATTCCGTTGAAGAAGAACTGGTCCCTGTCTGGCTCCCACATAAACATGTTCCTTGTGAGCACTCCACCCTTCTCCTTAGAATACTTCAAAATTTCATCTATGGATATGCATCTCCGCATCACCCTCCCCCCTTCATAAACATTCTGCTGGAAAACCACGAGATTGAGGTTATCCATGAAACGCTCGGGGATGTTGATCGGTTCTCCAATAAACCTCTGGATTAACTGTTTCACCGAGGGTGCGTGGAAGGTTGAGAGTACATAGTGGCCTGTTTGCATCGCCTGGAATGCGACAAAACCTTCCTTCCCTCTTATCTCACCCACAATTATGAAATTGGGCCTGCTTCTCAGAGCTGCCCGCAGCAAGTCATACATTTCCACTCTCGCACTTTCCTGGACACTCTCTCTCGTGAGCATCCGCTGCCACACCTTGTGGGGCGAGATTATTTCCGGGGTATCCTCTGCAGAATACACCTTGTACTTGTGATTTATGAAGGGAATGAGGGCGTTCAGCGTTGTGGTTTTGCCTGAGGCAGTTTCTCCGCACACGAATGCGTTTATCCCGTTTTCAACGCAGAGCCAGAGAAAACCCGCCATCTCAGCGCTCAGCGTATTCCACGCTACCAGTCTCGGAAGGGTGTAGGGTTTTTCTGAAAATTTCCTGATTGTGAAGCTGGGACCGCGCATGCTCACATCTTCGCTGTAGACCACATTCAATCTCGAGCCGTCAGGCAGGGCAGCATCCACCACTGGGCGGGCATCGCTCACCGGGTGCCCGATTCTTTCGGTCATGTTCCGGAGGAATTCATCGATTTCTCCGATTCTTGCAAACTGGAGGTTGGTCGCAACCATTCCGAAGAGCTTGTGTGTTATGTGAATTTCAGTGGTGCCAACGCAGTGAATATCTTCTATGTAGGGGTCCCTGATAAGGGGCTCAATTTTTCCATTATCAAGGATGTTCTTCCGTATGTGGTATCTGAGGACCTCCAGTTCCTGGGGTGTAACAGGAATTTTTTCAAATTCAAACTTTCTGAACAATTTTCGTTTTTCTTTCTCCTCCACCGCGGTAATACGGTTTATCAACTTATCAATCAGGAGTTCGAATTCTTCCTTTTTTTCAGGGGTCTCTTCAAACCTGGTGGCATACTTGAGCATGAGTTCAAGGATCTGGTGATATTTTACCTCGGTTTCTGGTGGAAGGGGGGGTTCGATCACCACATAGTAGTAGCCGTTCGGTCTGTAGAGATGGATGAATATTGGGTCACCAACAGGGTAGATTATGTTCGGATTCTTCTGCCTTGCCACTTCCTCGCCCAGCCGCTCGAGAAACACGGGTCTGGGGAATCCCCTGGCTGCTAAACTCTCAAGATACTGTCCGAGATGTGGATTTTTTGCAATGACCTCTTCAAGTGTTGCCATATCACGCCACCGTTGTTATGTCCACAATTATTCCCCGTTTTGCTTCCACCCTGAATCCTATCACACTTCCCACATAGTCCTGGGCGTTGGTATACCTTGTGATGGTCATCACCCTCTGAATCTCGCCCTCACCGAAACTCTTTTCAATTTCGATGAGGATGTCCACGGCTGAAAAGAGAGCGTTTTCCACATCCTTCGTTAACTCTCCGCTTTCGAATGTGAGGACCACCGCCCTGTTTCCTGCCACAATTTTTTTGAAAAACGCCATTGCATCGATTGCGGTTTCAGGGGTAAGCTGGTCTTTCACAAGGGCTGAAAATGTGTCCACGATGCATACATCGCTATCAAATAGATTTCTTGCAGCCATCAACCTTGTCAGAAAGTCCTTCCTTGGAATGCTCTTTCCGATCAACGGAAACACAGGAATAAAGAGCAGGTGTCTGGAGGTGAGATATTCAAGCACCTGGTAGTCAAGCGACTCCATCTGGTCAATAAGTCCTTTGGTGGTGAGTTCGGTGGAGATGTAGGTGACATTGTAGTTGTTTCTGAGCAATCCATACAGAATTCTCTGGGCTATCGCACTTTTACCGCTTCCATGTTTACCAGTGAGCGCGGTTATGGTCCCTACGGGCAAGCCGCCACCGAGTCGTCTGTGAAGTCCATCCCTCGGAATCTCGATTGAGAACACCTTGCCGTTCATGGGCCCACCACACGGAAGGAGAAGGTGCAGCTTGCACCATACTCAACGGTTGCTTTAACTAGACATGTGCTTCCAGGAGTGAGTGGAGAAACCAGTTTTACCTTTACCATCAGGGTGGATTCCGGGATCCATTCCTGAATACCCGGAGGTGAAATCAACGCTGTTTCGTTGAATGTGGTCCCGGTGGCAGAGCCAGATGTGTAGCCGTAGAGCGTTCCATTGATTTCAATTGTTAGGGTGGTAACAGAAATTGTTGTAGACCCAGTGTTTTTCAGGTAAAGGATGAGCGAGGAGTTGTTTGCGTCGTAGGGCACCTGCCTGGGGTCGTTTATTATGTCGATGCTGGTTCTCAGTTGCTTGTTCAGGGCATCGCTTCTTGCCTCAATTCCGTCCTTGAACTGGAGGGAGACCCCTATGAACACAGCGGAGAGAATGCTCGAAACTATGAGCGCACCTATGAAAAATATGGTGTGCGATGCGGCGTTTGCAGGCATTTTTTCTCACCGTTCAGATCAAGGCATAGCATCCATTGCCCGTAACAATCTTTATTTTTCCAGGCATGGCGGTCAGGTTGCTCATCTGAATCTTCAGATACTCCCCGGGATACCAGAATTCCGTGGGCTTTCCATCCACCGAGATTGTAAGATTCTGGGTTACAATAACTCCGTTGACGAGGATGTTAATCGTGGAGGTGCGAATTTCAGTGCTGCCTTCATTCAGAAGCATTATTTCACTTTCGGGTATGCTTAGATTGGCAGCATAAACTACAACCTGGGTGTGGAGCTTTGCGTCCCTCAACGACAGGTTTTCGGTGAAACCTCTTTCAACTGCATCTATTGAGAAGTTGATGCCCATGTAGATGAAGGAGAAGCACAGGAGAAGGGAGGTGAAAAGTATGGCTGAGGCCACAGCCACGCTATAACCCATAAAAATCCTCCAGGTTGCTCTTCTTCAACTTCTCCATTTCTTTTTCCAGTTCCTCGAGGTTCTGCTTATCCAGCTGGGTGCCCCTGAGCATCTCGATGAACATGAGGGTTTTCAGGTGATCGTTGATTGAAAGCCGCCAGCCATCCTTTGCTTCTGGCCTCGAGGGCTTTTTCTCAATTTTTATTCCCTTTATTTTCCAGAGGATATCCGCTTTAACCTCATTGCTTATCCAGTTAATCCGCCGGTAGTAGTCTAGCACCTGGGGAAGTTCATTGAGGTCAACCCTATCCAGGAGATACTCGATCCATCTCATTGCAAGCAGAGAGCTTCTGTAATCGGTGCCTATGCTCTGAAGGAGCGGTCCCAGACGGGGCTGGGAGCCCTGAAATTGCTGAAAGAATACTGGCTGTTGTAGAACCTGCGGAATCTGTGGAACTGGTGCCTGCGGGATTTCGCTCTGGGGAGATACTGGGTTGGTGGAGAGTTCCAGCGTTGCCCCGCATTTGGGGCACATCTTTGAATCCTCGGGAATGAGTTCTCCGCATTTGGGACAGGCAACCTTGTCAAGTATCATCGCATCGCTCAGTTCCTCGCCAATCTTTTCCGTGGCGGTTTCTGGATTCTGGCCAGTTTCCCGTTTTATCTGGATGTCTATGAAAGGGTTGAACTGTGCGGAGATGGCATCGTAGAGGGCCGTGAGTTCATGCAATCTGCTCTCTATTCTTGCGATGCTCTCCTTAATTTCGTTTATCTCCAGTCGATAACGCTCATTGGCGTCGTTGATTCTTTCCACACGATTTTTTATGTCCGCCAGTGATTCTTCAATTCTCTCGCTTCTTCTGAAGCCCCCTTCCGCCTGGATTGAAGGGGTGACTATTGGCTGGACTACTGGTTGCTGGGAAATCTCTGGAGGTGGCACTGTGACAGGGGGCTGGGAGAATGTGGATATTTCGTTCGTGCTGTTCTCCCCGGGTGTTCCAGTGGGCTGTGGGGGCTGGGGGAGTGGCACGGCAACTGGCTGGGCTGCTGATTGAGGTATTTCGCTGGCGGGGGGCGGTGGTGGCGTCATGGAAGCGCCATGGGTGGCTTCCGTGAATTGGGCTGCAGGTGGCTGTGAAACCGGCTGTGGTTGCTGGCCAGGCATTGGCTGCTGGGGCAACTGGGGCTGGGTTATCGCGGCCCTCCAGTTAAAAATCCTGCCGCAGTTGTTGCATTTGCCGGTACCATCATCAAAGAAACTCAGCTTCGAACTCCCGCACTTTGCACAGATGCCCTCGGTTGGCTTTTCTGGCACAATTTTTTGCTGCTCAGAAGTTTCCTCCTTCGCCTTCTTTTTGAAAAGCGGGGACATCTTCCACCTCATCTGTAGGTTAAGTCAATTATGGGTGTCGTGTCGTAGGAGGGTGGTGTGGTGAAAGTTTCGAAAGTGTCGAAACCACCAGTGGTTATTATGAAGGACACCTTGCAGTAGGTGGATGGAGATAACTGGGAGCCGAGACCTTCTGGCGATGCCCTCAAATCAATCCAGATTTTCAGTACATTGCCTTCGGCCAAGAAATACGAGGGACTCGGGTGAGACGGTGTGGTGTAGGGGTCCCATCCACTGTTGTTCTGTCCTCCAGGAACCTCCTCCGCTGCATAGTGGGTGGTATCCGCGAGCTGGAGTGCAAGGGCATCAGTTAAGGACTGGGTTTCAGGGTTCGGTCCCGGGAACACATACTGGTTCAGCGAGAGTTCGGTTTCCTTATTCCCGGTCACAATCTTAATGATTACATCAGCCATGTTGATGGGATTGCTGCCTGGTGCAAGGGCAACCTGAATCTGGAGATAGTCAATGGTGTTGCTCAGCGGTGTGCCGGTCCGCACGCCTTCAATAATCCTCACCTGGAGGGCATTGCTCACCTTGTTCTGTGCACCCGATGCCGCATTCTCCGCCTGTTGCTGGAGTGAAAACACCGCAGAGATTATCACGGCAGCAGCTATTGCAGCCACAAGTATCATCGCAATGAACACTATCAGTGTACCTATTCCGATTGCACCACCCCGGCTTTTCTTCATTTTTCTCATCCTGTATCTGTGCATTTGTTCACCTCCTCACGCGTAGGTAAAGTCAATGATTTTTGAGTTGCCATACGAGTAGCCAGTGTTGAACTGCACTTTGTAGGACGCGCTGGAGTCCCCCGCGTTGAATGTGATGATTACATCCGTATTCACAGGCAGGGGCATGCCTATGCCTTCTGGCGAGATTCTGAGGTCAATGTAGATCTTCAGTGTGGTATTCTTGCTCACATAGAAGGCACCAAGGCCCGGGTCCCATCCACTTCCCAGATAAGGTGCAATCTCCTTCGCTGCATAACGGGTAGAATCCGCGGCATTCCTTAATTCTGCTTCAGTGGGATTTTCTGGGTTCGCTGCACTCTGGAGGGCGGCCGTATTTAACACGAGGTCCACGCTCTTGTTACTGTTGGATGCGGTTATGTGCAGCCGCATCGTGGTCATGTTCAGCGTTTTGGCGCCGTTAACGACCATTGTGAGGTAGAGAAAGTCCACAGTGGGACTTAATGTGCCTGAGTTCGTCGGGTCCCTGTCCCCGATAACCGATTTCACCTCAGGGATTGTGAGCTTTATACTCTCGCCCGTCTTTTCCGCCTGGTTCTTTAGGGTAATTGCTGTGTTTATGATAACCACTGCCGAGATTGCAGCCACTACCACCAGTGCTATGAAAACAATCAGAGCACCGATGCCCATGCTGCCCTTTCTGCCTTTTCTCAACTTCCATTTCAATTTAACGCCTCCTTGTGTTTTGTAAAAGGAAATAAGTTTTTTGGTATTTATAGGTTGCTTCTCACCGAACTTCCTTTTGCATGGAAGAGACCAGGAACTCAATCACGCACCACAAACTTTTCCAAGATTGCTCTCGCCTTCTCCCTCTTTTCCTGATGCGCCTTCAAGAATTCAATCACGCGTTCTGCCAGCACCTGTTTGCACTCGCCGCAGAGCACATTTCCAGCCCTGCAGGCAGTGGATCTCTCGCCCAGTTTTGCATCATCCGGCTCAAACATGAACTGGTAGTAGGCAAAAACCGAGCAAACATCAGGATTGCCCCCGTGCTTTCGCTGTTCTTCCACCGAAACTGCACCGCCAGTGAATGCATTCATTATCTTTTTCTTCGCAACCTTTGGAGCATCGGTTGTGAATATCGAGGTTTCCGGGAGCGAGGCCGACATCTTGGTCTCCGCGCCCATGAGCGAAGGAAAGAGCTTGCAGTGAACCAGTGCGGGCTTCGGATAACCGAGCTTTGGAGCCACATCCCTGCATACCCTGAAGTGCGGGTCCTGGTCAATTCCGCACGGAATGAGGACATGGGTATCCCTTCCCTCAAATACCGATGGAAGGAATGCTGGAGTTGACTGGAGCGAGGTGTAGAAAATCTCGCCGATGTTGTTGCTGTTTTCGAGTCCGAACACCGCTTTAACCGTGGAGAATGTGATTTTTTTTGCAACTTTTGCAGCAACAGGATAAAGGGTCTTTATGTACTCAGTATCGAGGAAGATTCTGGTTTTATCCGGTTGGAAACCGAGGGCTATGATGTCGAGGATGTTTTCATATGCCATTTTCCTCGTATCCTCAAGCGTCATTTCCTCCTTGAAATAAAATTTTTCGTCATCGGTCAGCTGGAAAAGCAGAACGCTCCCCGTCTTCTCCTGAATATACCTAGTGAAAATCCAGGGAAGGATGTGCCCGAGATGGGTGTGTCCGGAGGGGCCTCTCCCCGTATAAAGATAGAATTTTTTTCCTTCCTCAAAATCGGTGAGAATAATGTCCAAATCCCTGTGGGAGAAAAAGATGTCCCTTCGCAAGTACTGGTGAAGTTCCCCGAAGTTTTTCTGGAGCCGCTCCTTGAGACAGGAATCTATCTTGCTGGTGCCGAATTCCTGAATTAATCTGTCGTAGTCAACCCTGCCTGAAACTTCCCAGGGTGTGACCCTGAAGCCTTCGTCCATGTTCCCTCAAATGTTCAGTTGTTGTTAAATTTTTCTGCTAAAAATGGAGGGAACTGTCCCAGTGTATTCTGGCACACAGCATCATATTTAGTTCACTGTTTTGATTAAAAGATAACAAAAAAATAGAGTGGGCCGAAATGTTTATATAGGGTGCAGTTGATATACTTAATGCATACAAAATGCATACAAAACGCAACGAGGTGTAAAAAATGGTGATGGCTCTGGTCATCTGGAGAAAATACGAAAAAGGAGGTGAAATATGGCTGAAGAGGTGCCGCTGGAAGGGTGCAACTGCATAAACTGCCGCCTGGCCAGAATGGAACTCAAACTCACAGAAATTGAAAAAGAAATCACTAAAATTCTGGACAGCGAGCAGACAAAGGAGATTGCAACCCCAAATCCCCCGAAGTAAGTTTATTTCCTCACAATATCTAAAATTTTTTCTGCAATCTTTTCTTTTGTTCCTGTAAATTTCGTGGACTTACCCTTTCTATCAAGGATAATTATTTGCCCAGCATCGCTTCCCGCATTTTTGATGGTGTTGGCACAGATGAAGTCAATCCTGCTGGTTTTAAGGGCATTAAAAGCCCGGCTCACAAGGGTCTTTTCATCCATAACTGGTTCCGCCTTGAAACCCACAATCACTCCCTTGCTTTCTTCTCTCAACCGCTTTATCACCTTTGGAAGGGGTTTCAGGGTAATTCTGTGTTCTCTGTCAGATGGCATTTTGCCTTCCCGGGAATCCACACAAAAATCAGAGAGCGCTGCAGGCACAAAGATGTAATCGTAATCCAGATTGGCCAGTTTTCCAAGGAGGTCTTCCACTGTAGTAAATCTTGTAGTGGGGATATACTGGGGTATGGGGGCTTCAATTCTTCCTGCGAGAAAATCCACCTCTGCACCGCGGAGGAATGCCTCACGGACGAGCGCCACACTCATCTTTCCACTTGAGAGGTTTGTGAGGATACGCATGTCATCCAGTGGTTCGTAGGAAGCCCCACCTATCACCAAGACCCTTTTCCCTGCATAGTCCCTCTTTCCGAGCAACCTTATAACATGCGCCACGATTTCCTCAATCTCAGGAAATTTTGCCTTGTGCTCAGCAATTTTCGGCCTGAGAATGTGAATTCCAAGTTTCTCGAGCTTGGCAATGTTATCCTGAATCACAGGGTGGGCGTACATTGTCTCGTGCATTGCGGGAACAACGAGCACGGGAATCCCTGTTCCTATTGCGGTGGTTGCAAAGGTCGTTACCGGGGTGTCGTCGATCCCGCAGGCAATCTTAGAAATTGTATTTCCGGTTGCTGGTGCAATCAGAAGGAGGTCTGCTCTTTCCGGCCTCGCACCGCAGTACATCACATGTTCCACACTTCCGGTGATTTCTGTTATCGGCGAAAACCCTGTGGCAAAATGCAAACTCTTGGCGCTGATTATTTCCATCGCGGCTTTTGTCATCACGGGGATAACGGTCGCACCGTGCCTTATCAGTTCCCGCGCAAGTTTCACAGTTTCCACTGCCGCAATGCTTCCTGTAACTCCCAGCACAATCTTTTTTCCCGAAAGTTTGTCCGATTTTATTCCCTCAATATCTTTTGATGGATGCATTTATTCACTTCGGTGCAAATCTGGCAGCGATTTTCTTGTACACTTCCGATGCCTTCAGCACATCTTCCAACTTCACATACTCATTCACATGGTGGGAAACTTCCTCATCACCACAGCCAAACAGGACCACATTCCTGTTGACCTCATAGTATTTGACAAGCTCCGAGGTATATTTCAGCCCCACGAGCTCTGTTTTTGCAATTTCAACGGTGCCCGTGATAACCTCGGACTTCGGGTCAATCTCTATAGCAGGAAGTTCAAACATCTTGTTGAGCACGAAGTGTTTCTTTGCGGTGTGCATATGCCTGCTGAGGGCTTCATAAATGCTTTTTACTGTATGGGGTGGGGGAAATCTCACATCAATCATTGCAGTGCACTTGTCCGCAACCACATTAACCTTCTCTCCACCAGAAATTGTGCCGATATTGATTGACACTCCCCCGAGCTGCGGATGCTGGACAGTATCTTTGAAGGTCTCAAGGGTTCGCAACACCTTCATCATCTTCAGGATGGCATTCTCTCCGAGGTGGGGCATCGCACCATGGGCTGCCTTCCCGAAGGTTTCAATCTGGAGGAACATCAGTCCCTTCTCCGCATATCCCACATTCAGGTTTGTGGGTTCCCCTATGACAATCGCGGGTGCGTTTCGGATGGCTTTTGCCCTGCAGAGGGAGGAGGCGCCCCGCATCGTGGTCTCCTCGTCTGTGGTGAGGGCTATAGCAAAAGGAATTTCTCTCTTTACCAGTTCACCGGCTGCATTGAGCATCGCGGTTGCAGAACCCTTCATGTCAGCGGCCCCGCGTCCATACATCTTTCCATCTTCCGTCTGGGCCTGTGTGTATGTCCAGAACTCTCCAATTGGACAGGTATCCAGATGTCCTGCAAACACCACGCCACCTTCTCCGTATTCTACGAGGATCGCGGGGGAGCTATCATCTCCATATTCTGTTACCTTCAGGTTAAGTGGGGAGAGATAGTCCACAACATATCTAATGATATCTGCCTTCTCCTCTTCTAGATACGACTTGAACCGGATTAAGTCCGCCAGCGTATCAGTAATCTGTTTTCGCATGGTTTACCAATATTACAAATGATTAATTAAAACTTTTGAAAGGAGAAGGGTTCTAAAAAACCCTCCGTTTTACCCGAGGCAAACATTTTTAAAATCCATATTATTTCTCTCGCAAGTGGAACCATGGAACACAAAAAGGAAGTGGATGTATCCGAATGGTACAACGAAGTGGTTGAGGCAGCGGGGCTCTGTGATAAGAGGTATCCAGTCAAAGGAATGAACATCTGGCTCCCCTACGGCTGGAAAATCATGCAGTTAATTGATAAAAAAATCAGGAAGGAGTTTGATGCCACGGGCCACTCCGAGGTATGCTTCCCCCTGCTTATTCCGGAAAACGAGTTCCAGAAGGAGGCGGAACACATCAAGGGTTTTTCAGCCCAGGTTTTCTGGGTCACGCATGCGGGTGATAATCCCCTTGACATAAAACTTGTGCTTAGACCCACGAGTGAGACCGCAATGTATAGCATGTTCTCAATCTGGATAAGGAGTCATGCGGATTTGCCTCTAAAAATTTATCAGATAGTGAATGTTTTCAGATACGAAACAAAGCAAACGAGGGCATTTATCCGCGTGCGCGAGATCCATTTTTTTGAAGCCCACACATGTCATGCGGATGCAGAGGGCTCAGAGGGACAGATAAAGGAGGATATTCAGATAATGGAGAACTTGGGAAAAGCCCTTGCATTGCCCTACATCCTCCATAAACGACCTGACTGGGATAAATTCGCGGGTGCAGTTTACAGTTTGGGCGCGGACCTTCTTGCCGGAGAAAAGGCGCTCCAGATCGGGACAATCCATCAGTACCATGAAAATTTTGCGAAGGCGTATAACATTCTTTTCGAAGATAAAGATGGAACCCACAGGCATGCCCATCAGACAACATTCGGGTTATCGGAACGGCTGGTGGGTGCGGTCGTCGGGGTGCATGGCGATAACTCGGGGCTCATCCTCCCGCCAGAGATCGCACCTTATCAGGTGGTGATTGTCCCGGTACCGAAAAAAGAGAAGAAAGAGGTTGTTGAGGGATATGCTATGGAAATTCAAAAACTCCTGATGGATGCCGGAATCCGGGTACATCTGGACCTCAGGGACCTCCGCCCTGGAAACAAGTACTATGACTGGGAGTTGAAGGGCGTCCCTCTCAGGATAGAGGTCGGTGAGAGGGAAAGTGCAGGGGGTACAGTTACCGCGGTAAGGAGGGACACGAGGGAAAAAATAACGATTGCCAGGGAAGGACTTGCGGATGTAGTAAAGTCGCTGCTTACCAAGGTACAGGCGGACCTGTACGAAAGGGCCGCGAAAGCCCTGGAGGCAAACATTCACTGGATAACTTCCATCGAGGAGGGAAGGAACAGAAGAGGAATCCTCAGGTTCAACTGGTGCGGTTCCGAGGACTGCGGAATGGGAATTGAGAAAGGACTGGATGTATCGATTCTGGGAATTCCCCTGAATGTGAATGCGAGGAGCGGGAGATGCATTGTCTGCGGAAAGCCCACAGAGATGATTGCGGACGCAGGTAGGAGCCTGTGAAAAAATGCCCTTACTGTTTGCCGCCGCAGTACCTGCAGAATTTGCTATCCGTTTCTATTTTTGCCCCGCAGTGCTTGCAGTAGACCTGCTGGCTCTGCGACGAGGTGATTGATGCAGTGGTAGCCATTTGCTGCTCAGGGGTGGGTAGCACGGGCGGTAAAATATTTTTGTCTGGAGAAGCAGCGATAAGGTACAGATACTGCCAGAAAGCTCTCATCAGATTGTCCGCATCATTTTCATACTCAAAATAGCTCACCGCCCCCACCGCGACCGCAACGGGGAAGAGGAGCACAGCCCCTATTGCGCCAGCGACAGCCCCTGTTTCAGTAATTTCTGCGCAGAATGTAGCATCCACAAGAACATTCTCCCCTGGCTTCAGAAGTTGTATCTGCACCTTCCTTTTCAATCCGAGCTTTGAGGTGAAATGCTCTCCGGCGAATGTGCTGTTTCCGAATTCCATCAGATTGAAACCCTGGGCTCTCCAGAACTCCATGCTTTTTGCATACATCACTGAAAGGTCCGCGTTCGCGAAGACCCTTTGCTCCCGTTTTTCAAACATGGTCACAGATTGCAGATGGAGTATTTATACATTCTTATTTTATTCTCCAGCATCCTGTAAATTCTCGGGAAGGAACCTGTCAACATGGAAGAAATTTTTGATTGTGTTAAACAATGTTTATATAGGTTCAGGGAATTTACCTTTCCGTGAGACCATGAAAAAATCCATAGTAGTGTGTTTGGTTATGTTGGTTTGTGCGGTGATTGCGGTGCCCACGGGCACAGTGTCTGGGAGCGGTTTCTCAACCGTGACAATCACAACGGACAAGAGCAGTTATTATGCAGGGGAAACAATCCATCTCACAGTGGAAGGCACGGACAGCGATAGTAATCCGAATGACAATTACATCGATGTTTATGTTTATGTGGTAAACACCACTAGTTACATGGAAATTTTTTCGGATACAGGAATCCGGGTAGCACGGGTCTGGAACCAGAATATAGAAATTCCGTACAGTGCGAATGGTACTGGCTACATCTATGTCCTCGATACCAACACCTCGAACATGCTCGGGTTCAAGACCTTCTCAGTTGCTGGTGGAGGTGTGGTAAGCGGGGCCCTCACCCTCCAGCAGAGCATCTACACAAAATCCCTCACCTTTGTTCCTGGAGAGACCCTCCGCATCTCAATCCATGATTGCACCCCACTCGGAAACTACACCCTGAAAATCATGCTTGGCACGAATGTGAAGTACGAAAGAAACCTCACAGTGGATGCAAATGGAAACTATTTCCTGAACTATACAATTCCTGAAAACGCACCTGATTCACCCAGACCGGATGGCACGCGATACAGCGTGGAACTTTACAACGGAACCACGAGGATTGATAGAATAAGATACGATGTCCGGCTGTATGAAATTTACGCCGCTTCATCCAGAAATGTATACATCCCGGGTGAAGTCGTGCTAATAAAGTATGCAGTCCTTTACCTCAAAAACTCTACACCGGTGGCAGAGGACCTTTTCGGGACCTGGTATGTTCTTACCCCTTCAGGCACTGCACTGCAGCAACCCAGCACCTTCAGAAAATCGATTGGCGAGTTCTCATTCAAACTCGGAAATGCAGCAGACCTGGGCTATTACAATGTAGTCACTTACTACAACGACTCAGCAACTGTCACAGAACCGGATAGGTGGGATATGACCACAACCTCGATTTACTGCGGAAATCTCGGGGTCTACATTTACTCACCTATCAACGGGGGCTTCGCAGAGGCGGGGGAAATCGTGACCCTCAGCTTGAAAACCTTTGTTGCCAGAAGTGGGACGGGTACAGATATGGGCAACCTGCCCGAAGTGGGCATTAAGCTGAACATAAAGAAGGGTGATGATACAGTCCTGACAAAGAATTTTGTTACTGACTACGGGGGTTACATGACCTACAACTGGCCAATCCCTGAAACAATGACGGAAGGCACAATACTTGAATTCAACATCACCGCGTCCAAGGAGGATGCAGTGGTTTCGAAATCAGTGGCAATTACAGTCACGAAATCAACTGTCCAGGGAATTAATGCGGTGCTGGAATTTAACAGGCAGAGCTACCTTACAGGAGAGAATATTTCGCTCCATGTGGCTGCAACTTACAGAGATGGCAGTTCCGGCAATTTCTCGTATGTATACAGGGTGTACAGGGATGCCGCTGGCACAAACCTTCTGGCAATGAGCGCCTCAAGGTCCCCGGATTTCATCTACACCCCCCCGGCAAACTTCTACGGCACACTTTGGTACTATGTGCAGATTGCGGACGACATGGGCAACTCCACGCTGGTGACGAAAAGTGTAGGTGTGGACTATGCGGTTATTCTCCTCTCGGCTGACAGAACATTGTATTTACCTGGAGAAACCCTGGTCTTTTCATATGAGGTTCTTTCAAACATGATGAAAAATCCGGAATGCTTTGTGACAGTAACGGATAATTACGGTAGAGACATTATGAATAAAAGGGTCGTGAATGGGAGCTTTGAAATCCAGATACCCCAGTATCCAGCAGACCAGTATACAATTAGAATAGTTGCCCAGGAGAACGGGTTTACGGCTACCGACTACCTGACGATAACCAGGTTCTCGGGCTATGAATTCACGGTCTCGCTATCTGCATCCGCATATACCACAAATGTTTACAGGCCGGGCGAAACAATCTTCATCACATACAACCTGAAACCAAAGGAAAATGTTTCCATGCCTCAATCCATAAAGATTTCTGTCGGTGTGTACACAACCCAGTCAGATGCCAAGATTATCGAGACCCAGGAAATGAGCGGGATTATTGCCTACACCCTCCCGTCGAACCTTGAAAGGGGCACCTACATGCTTCTGGTTACCTGCCAGGTGAATTCTACCTACTCGGGCACTTTGTATAGCTGGACCACGGTATCGGTAACCAAAGACCCTTCTGCTGCAGACCTGAATCTTGGGGGATTGAGAGCAATGGACTGGATTCTCCTCATTCTTGTGATTCTCACGCTGGTGCTTACAGTGGTATTCTTCATCCTCCTGTACAGGCGGCTATCACTCGCGAATTATCGGCAGGAACAGAAGCCGCCGCAGTCCCCACAGAGCCAGCAGACACCGCAGAACCCAGGCCAGCAGCAGAATCCTCCACGAGCGTAAATTTCTTTCCATCCAACAATTTTTTTATGCTTTTTTGGATGCTAGTTGATGACATACTCTGAAGGGCGAATGAAGAATGAAATAAAAAACATAATATTCTGCTCACAGTTTGCGCATAACACCGACTTTTTTATAAGAACAAGCAGTAAACATTTAAACTTGAAATGTGCTTGCAGTCAGGTAAAAGCGAAAACAATATAAATAAGAACACCTATCAGGGTAGCGGTGATAAATATTCCAGAGGAAGAGAGATGCCCAACATGCGGTGCAGAACTTCCTGCAGGTGCAACCGAGTGCCCAGAATGTGGCGAAAAACTTCCGGCTGCGGCGGAGGAAACAGCAGCGGCACCCAGTGAGGAGCAGCCAAAGGAAGAAGCAGTGACAGAAACCGAAGCACCCGCAGAGGAGCCAGCGGGAGAACGCAGTCCGATGATGTTCTGGCTGGGTGTAATCCTGGCAATCGTCGGATTCCTTGGTGGGCCTATAATTTCCTGGGCACACGATGCCTTCAAGTGGGAAATTATTGGCAAGAATTTTGACGCATTCGGCTGGCTTAACATGACTGTTGCAGTGATCGGCATAGTCATCGGTATTGTCGGTGTTGTGATGATGCTGATGGGCATGAAGAAGAGTGCACCGTCTGGTGAGGCAAAGGAAGAAGAGAAAACCGAAGAGAAAACCGAGTAAAACCTTTTCAATCACTTTTTTAATAATTTTTCCCTTTCTTGTTTTTGCTTGTTCCCTTGGTCCCTACCTGACTGCGAGCATTTTATACAGTTCTACCAGTTCCGCGTGTTCCCTCACATCATGGACCCTGAGAATCCGGGCGCCGTTCATTAAAGCTACCATGTTGATTGCAACTGTTCCGCAAATTCGCCCGGCAGGCGGGACATCAATGACCTTTCCTATAAACGATTTTCTGGAGGTTCCGAGAAGCAGGGGACATCCCAGAGATAGAAATTCCTCCAGCCGCGCTACTATCTCGTAATTCTGTGCCACGGTTTTTCCGAAGCCAATTCCGGGGTCTATCACCATTCTCTCCTGTGCTATGCCCTTCCCCTCTGCAAATTCAATCCTCTCTCCGAGAAACCTGTAGATGTCAGCAATCAAGTCAGTATAAACAGGGTTTTCCTGCATCGTTTTGGGTTCACCCAGCATGTGCATTATACAGACGCCGGCACCATACCGTGCAACTACCTCGGCCATCCCCTCCCTTCGCAGGCCATAAACATCGTTGATTATCTCTGCACCCCTTTCAAGCGCGAATTTAGCAACCTCTGGCTTGTATGTATCCACCGAGACAGGTTTGCCCAGCGAAATGATTTCATCGAGCACGGCAGAAAGCCGTTTTATCTCCTCCTCAGCAGAAACCGGCTCAGAACCAGGCCTTGTGGATTCCGCACCCACATCTATTATGTCCGCCCCCTCCTGAATCATTTGCTTTGCGCGCTCGATTGCCCTCTCCGGTTTCAAGAAACACCCACCATCTGAAAAGGAGTCAGGAGTAATGTTGAGAATTCCCATTATTAAAGGGATCTCTGTCTTCAAAATTCTTTTTGATGTCTTCCATGTTCCGTTCAGTGCATTTCTTCTGGCTTCCAGCATCCTTTCAATCTGCGTTGCGAGGGCGCTTAGGTTAAATGGCTGTTTCCTCAGCTTCCCAAGAAAAATTTTGAGACACTTTTCTGTTCCCAGTAAGACCACATCACAGTTTCCGCCCTTGCCCGTTATCGCTTCCATCGGAATTGCGGCATCTCCCCCAGCGGCCAGCATTTCCTGCTTTATTATGTTGGCACAGGTTGGATTAATCCCAGAAACATAAATTCTGTAGGTTTCCGCCTTCCTCCTCAGTATTTCTATTCCTTCAGGGTGCACACCGATTTTACCGAACACATCCGCAAGGTCTGCATTTTTGGAGAGGAATCTTGCATGCATTTTCCTACCTTCCCTCAAGTAACCTGTTTGCAAGAAACTCTGGTAACCCAGTACCCCTGAATTTTTCCACAACTTCTTTTACCGGGTAATCAAATCTCAGAAGCACGGTGGAGTATGAGTCCTCATCTATATCCAGGAGCGCATAACCCGGTTGCCACCTTCCGTCCCTCGGCTGCCCAATGCTTCCAGGGTTAACGATTGCTTTTTCTCCATACGGAAGGAGAAACTGAACATGTGTATGGCCCAAAATCAGAATATCGGCATCTGCATCCCTCAGCATGTCTTGACTTACATCCTTTGGATATACATATTCATTTCTGTCGTAAGGGCTCCCATGGTGGATGCAAATTCTCTTTCCGAAGCACTCAAACCGCAGCATCTCGGGGAGTGATCCAAGGTATTCCAGATGGTCAGGGCTTAACTGCCCACGGGTCCATCTTCCTGCAATCACAGCCATCCAGTTAAAGTGTGTAAAATCACCTTTGCTCACACCTACATCATGGTTTCCGGCGATTGCATGAATTTTTTCTCTCATGAAAATCTCAACCACTTCTGCAGGATAGGGATTGTAACCCACAATATCACCAGCGCAGTATATTTTTTCAACCTTTTGCTCCTTCGCTCTTTCAAGGAACGCAAGAAGCGCAGGTAGATTCGCATGAACATCTGAAATGAATGCAATTCGCAACTTTCTCACCCGTAAGTGACCTTTATTTTTTCAAGAATCTGCTCAATTCCAAGAGGGCCGGTTACCGTAGCCCCACTTGCAAATAGGTGTCCCCCACCACCAAATGCTCTCGCAATTTTAAGCACATCAAATTCTGTCTGGGTTCTGAATTCTAGTTTTGTCCGCGCGCCGCTGCTTTCATCAATTCGCTGATTCATGAAAACAAGCACATCAATTCCGGCATTTTCAATCCTGTTGAACAGGGGTGCAATCGGGATGGAGTCAGGCATCGAAATTATCGACACCTTCGTGTCTCCGACCGTGAAATCCTGTTTGGTTGAGAGTGCCTTGCTTATTGCCGCTTCAATAACCACATTGTACCTTGCAACCATCTCGTCAAAAATGGGCCTGTAAATCACGCCCAGGCCTTTTTCGGCGATTGTCGCTGTCAGGTCATAGAGGGCACGGTAAACCTCCTGCCGCGGGTAAAGAATCTTTATAGCGAATGTAATGGTTCTGAAACGCTCGGCCGTCTCAGTGACCACATTGTTTGTATCAATTTCATCCGCAATCTCTGCAAAATCAAGAATTCCAGTGTGTATTCCAGTTACCCTTGTGGCAGATTTGCTTTTCGGATCGACCACGAGGTTGATATTTTCCGGCACACAAAAATCTTCCCAGACATGGTGGTCAAGCCACACGACCCTATCGTAAACTGCCGCACACCCAACACTTTTCCGGTTCCCGCTGATGTCGCAGATGTAGAGAGAGTCCCTGCCATCGGTGTTGAGAATTGTAGAGCAGATGGTGTTGGTGAGGCGGTTCGGAGAGGAGAAATAGACCCAGAACTTCTGGGGAATTGCCTTCATCAGGGTTGCAGCGGAGAGAATGCCATCGGCATCGTGATGGGTGATTATGTACATTATAGCGTCCTCCGCTTCATCAGAATTCTCCCGGAAATATTGAAGACGAGCCCGAGCACGAGTGCAGAGATCCCGGCTGTTGGAAGATACCCCACGACAGGGTTGACTATGACCGGCGGGTCTTCCACCACAATCACCTTCTCCACATCCTCGCTCCAGGTCTCGTTGTTGTCCTGGACCCTGAATTTTATTATGTGCTGCCCCTTGCTCAGCTTTTTGGTGAAGTTTGATTCGGTGGAGAGGACTCCATCAATGCTTGAAACCCAAAGGTAGGCGGTGATGTTGCCATCCACATCGGTTCCACTGCCCCTGAATTCAATCTCGGTGTTCGTGTATGCTTTGTAATGGGAGATTCTCTCAATTTTAGCCACCGGCCTCTGGTTTAGAGGAAGCACCGTGAGGGTGAGATTCTGAGAGTATACTGTATATTCTCCGTCGCTGGCGCTGAAGTTGAACATGAAGCTTGCCGGGCCTTCAAAAGAGAATTCGGCGGTGTTGTTTTTTATCTTCACTGACGGATTGCTCACCCCGAAACTCAAAGAAGCTTCCTCATCCCAGAAGTATTTGTCAAGTTCTATGGTCATGGTCTGGTTTACAAGGAGGGTGATGTTATTCAGGCCCCCGAGATAGACAGGGGGGTCATTTACCTCCACGAAAGTGAGGTTTATTAGGGGTGAGAATGCATTCTGACCAGCAGAGTCCAGTGCAAAGAACTGAACCGAGAGGTTGGCACTCCCGTGCCTGGGCATGTAGAGGGCGATCGAGCCATTTATCACCACAGCGGAATTTGTGCAGCCGTAGGTAAGGGCAGCTCCATCCTCAACATCAAAGAAGTGCTTGGCGAGGTCTAGCACAAGCTGGGTATCTTCATATACGATGTAGGCGGGCTCCAGCCCTCCAAGGTAAACCGGTGGATAATTGGTTTCATTCACAATCACCATAAGATTTGCATAGTTCTCAAAGACCCCGTCATTCACCGCGAGGGTCACATTTCCTCTCCCCACATAGTTGTAGGTGATGTTTACCTGGACCCTTGTTCCTATGACGCTCACATTTATGTCCCTATTTGTTTGGCTTACAACCCTGAACTTGAGGTTCTGGGCCGGAGTATCCACATCAATCACATAATCAAGCAGATTGACCCCAGCGCTTGAGGAAATGTTTCTGTTTTTTTGGGTATAAATTACAGGCAGTGGTTTCCAGAGTGGAAAACCGTAGGGCAGCACTTCCACATCAAAGGATGTGTTTGTTGCAGCAATTCCGTCAGAAACGCTCAAGTTCACCGTGTAATTTCCGATGTCAGGGAATCTGAGGCGGAGGGAAAGGTTCTGGTTCAAAACTTCAACATGCTCTGAATCCGTGGAGAGCATAAATTCTCTGCTATCCACATCATTGATTTTATCAGTTAGATTCAGGTAGTAATCCGCATCCTTGTTAACCCTCACAGGTGGTATCTGGCAGATGGTTGGGGGGTCGTTCACCTCCATCACAGTCACATTGAAGTAGTTGCTCCTGGTTTCCTGATTTTCGCTGTCCGAGGCAGCCACGCAGAACATTGCCCTTCCATACCAGTTTTCTGCGGGGTAAAAGCTCATAAAGTTTCCGGAAATTTCGGCCTTGAGTATCTCTGGCTTCTCCATATATACAATTCTGTAGCTGAGGACCTTATCCCTTTCATCTCCAAAAATCTCAGAGAGGTCGAGAAGGTTGATTCCACTCACTGGAAAAGAATCCTCATCAAAAGCGAGGTCAGGAATCAATTTCTTCAGAAACGGAGGGCATTTCACGTAGTTCAGTTTCAACACTGGTAGAACTGCAAACTCCTGTGTGCTGGAAAAACATACTGGCACATTCACAAATCCGGTCTCGTTTGGCGCTGTCACGCCCACATACTCCGTCACGCGGTCGGTAATGGGGAGAGTCACAGTATAGTTGTAATCTATTGAGAGCATTGACACAGTAAGTTTTGCTGGCGGTATTCCATAAAATGTAAGATTTAACTTTACAAATCTGTTGCCCCAGCTATCCGTAAGCGGGGTAGAGGAATCCAGACATTCGTTTAGCGCGCCGGTCAGATTCACATTCTCTATGAACACATTTCTATTATTTCTGTACAGATAAACTTTCTGGGAAGAGGCAGCAACCGCATCCGTTCCATCGGAATCCACATCTGCAAAGGTGCACCAGTATCCTGCACCAGAAAAAACCTCTTCATAGTCGGTGCCTTTTCCTAGCAGCACATAGAAACTACCGGTCATTGTTGAAAAACCAATGTCCTCGATTCCGTCACCGTTCAGGTCCGAACTCACAATCCTGTTGATTTTTTTCCAGGGTTTCTGGATTATCTGACTTACTCCGAGAGAGGGTGTAATCATATACAGAGTCCCATTGGTATCCCCTGCGAGAATTCGGTTATTCTGGAGCACAGCGAGCGCGGATAACGGAAAACTGGAAACGGAAATCGATGTCCCATTCTCGAAATACAGGCACCCATCTGCGGCACCCCATATCAATTCTCCATTTGAAAGGGCGATGGCATCTACACTATCACCTGCTCCCTGGAAGCTGTGAGAAAATGAAACGGCGTCCCCAGTAAAGTTGTACACATAAACCAGGCCCGTGTTCTTGCTCACGAAAAGATTGGTTTCGTTCACGATAAAATCACTTACTCCGTCACCCGGCGAGGCCACGGAAATTGCCCGGCTGAATGTGAAATTACCGTAGTTTTTCACGGCCAAGATGCAGTCAGAGAACTGGAAGTAAATGTCGACATAGCCAGAGCTTCCTCTCCTGAACATCGCTTTCTTTGCAGGATGGTCCTGGTAATCCAGCACAGGCACATGATGCGGCGTGAAATTTGTGTCCCCGCCATTTTCGAGAACCAGCATGTTCCCTGAGCGGTCAAGCACAATCATGTCCATCTTTCCATCATTGTTCAGGTCTTCTGCTTCAGTTCCATATAGGTCAAGGTTGCTCGTGGCAATGGTTCTACCATCAACGAAAATCTGGGAGCTTGTGTTTCGTTCCCATACCTTTCTATTTCCTGTGTAAAACTGAAAATCATAGTTCAACTGGGTTACATTGCTCGCCACAGAAATGGCGGCGCTGTTCACCCTTCCATGAGGAACCAGGATTTCAGTTTGATAGCTGGAATTTGTGGAAAAATCAACGGTAAGGGGTGTTGTGAAGTTCTGGTATTTCCCGAATTCTCCACCAAACTCCCAAATTTTCTTTCCACCAACATACAATATCGGGTTTTCAGGTATTGGTGTAGAGTTCGAAGAAAATGTGATTGAGGTGTTGCCCACGGTTCCTCTTTTTACAACTGGCAGAGAAAAATTCTGCCAGAATATCCCTCCGGTTTCATGGACATCCTGTCTTTCTTCCAGTTTTTCCCGGTTCTCATTCGGTTCGGTTGGCTGAAATGGAATCCCGAGTGCAGGGCACGCGAGAATAATCAATCCAACGAACAGCACACACCAGCGGGGGAGCATCGCCCTAATAATGGAAACGATATATTTAAGGTTGCCTGAAGGGAAGAACACAAAATAAAAAACTAAAAAAAGGAAAGAGGGTTTCAGGGTTACATCTTTAGTTCATCCGTGGTCTCTTGAGGGGTCGAGGAACCTTCGGAGGTACCGCTTTCCTCCGGATGTGCAGGTTCGCTCGCCGGGAGTTCAGCTGCCGGTCCCCGTCTCCGCATCAGCAGGAGGAGCACAAGGACTGCAATTATTATCCCCACGAGGAGACCGACCACTGCGAGCAACAGCTGGGTTCCGAGGTTGTTCAGGTCATCCTTTAGCCTGTCAATCAAGTTCTTCTGGTCATCGATTGTCTTGTTGAGGTTGTCAAACTGGTCGGATGTTGACTTTGTGCAGAGTACCGTGTAGGTCAGGGTGTTGACATTGCCCGCGGCATCTATCGCTTTTATCACCACCAGGTTGGAACCGTCCTTGAGGTCAATGGTCTTGGAGAAGCTACCATCCACACCCACGTTAACGCGCTCGCCGTTGATATACAATTCCGCACCAGGTTCCGTGGTTCCGTTCACATTACACCGGGTTTCGGAGGTTGCGGCAGGCACTGTGGCTCTCAGCAAAGGAGGTGTAATATCGACCGTTACGGTTAGTTCCTCTGTAGTGGTGTGTCCAGCCCAGTCCTCGGCCACCACACGGATTGTGTTGTCTCCCTCGCTAAGCGCGACCGTGGAGAGGAATTCTCCCTGAGTGGTGTATAGGCACTGGACTCCATTGACCTTAACACTCTTCAGATTTGCATCGTTGACTGAGCCGTAGACCATGACTGTGGTGGTGTTAATCAGTGAATTATCGCCCGGTTGTGCGATGGTTACCACGGGTGCAATCGTGTCCACAATCACCTTTATCTTCGCGGTGTAGGTATTGTGGGCTACATCCTCCGCAAAGAACAGAATCTCATTTGTTCCCTCTGCCAGAGTGATTTCAGCGCTGAAGCTTCCACCTGATGAGACCTGAATTGTGTTTCCGTTCACCTTCAAGGTTGCACCTGGCTCGGTAGTTCCCGAGACAACTACAGATTTGTTACCGAGATAGGCGGCATCAGCGGGAGTTGCCACCGTTATTGTTGGGGCTGTGGTGTCCACAATCACCGTGCGTTTCACCGTGACCTTGTTCCCAGCGAGGTCCTCAGCAACAACCGAGATTTCATGGGTTCCGTCTGCAAGTGTGAGATAGTAGCCGAAGGTTCCACCAGTGCCAACGCTCACACCGATGCCGTTTATGCTGAGGGCCTTGAGATTGGCTTCAACGATTGTGCCACTTACAAGCACCGTGGATTTGTTGAAAACGCTGTTGTTTGGCGGGTTTGCAATGGTTATCACTGGTGCCGTGGCATCCACGACCACATTTATCTGTTTGGTGTTGGTGTTGCCAGCAGCATCTATACTCACCACAGTGATTGTCAGCGGGCCGTCAGAAACGCTGAGTACATAGTAGAATGTGCCATCAGAAAACACCGTAGCATTGTAGCCGTTTACCTTAACTGCGGCTCCAGGTTCAGTTGTTCCTGTAACATTGATGCTCGTGGTTGCCATGTAGGTGCCCTGCAGAGGATTGGTTACGGTGATTGCTGGCGCAATGGAATCTATGGATATTGATACGGTTTCGGTGACTTGATGCCCTGCCCTATCCAGCGCTTTTACACTTATTGTATGGCTTCCCTCTCCAAGGTAGAGTACCTTGGCAAAGCTTCCGTCGGTAGCCACATCAACCATTATTCCATTCACTTCAACCTTGTCCAGGTTTGCCTCTACCACTTTTCCGGTAACCAGCACTTCTCCGCTGTTCAGGACTGCATTATCTGATGGGGTGTAAATCGTCACGACAGGGTCAATTGTGTCCACAATCACATCCAGCTGCTGTTTGTTGGTGTTGCCAGCACTGTCTGCCGAAATCACCGTGATTGTGTTAGCACCCTCGTTCAGGGTAATTTCGCAGTAGAAATCTCCAGAAGGCAGAACTGTGGCAGCGTTTCCGTTGACGGTGACCGTCGCACCGGGTTCAGAGTGGCCCGTGACATTCACATCGCTAACGGGGAGCACGGCCCCGTTCAGTGGGTTTGTGACTGTAAGAGAGGGTGCTGTCGAGTCCACCTCAAAAGTAGTGGTAAGGATGGCGTAGTTGTAGAATTTATCGAACATCTGAATCTGGAGAATGTGGGTCCCGTCGTTCAATGAGAATGGAATTGTGCAATTGATGTAATCGCCATCGTATACTATGAGGTTTGTGAAGTCAATGTAGTCAAGGTGTACAAAGGCTGTAAGAAGGCCGCTGTAACCCATGGAGTCGTCGCAGTATGCGAAGATTGTGAGATGGGAGGTATTCACAACAGGTGTCGGATAAAGCAGACGGATGACAGGTGGCACTATATCAACCACGGGCACTGTGTACTCTGGTGTGATGGCATCGTTACCTGCTTTATCCACCGCATAGATGTAGTACTTGAAGTCCCCTAGTGGCTGGCCAGGTACCGTGTATTTGTAGTAATTAGATGAAAACATGCTCATTGTGACATTAGCGGTCTGACCTGTGGGTGTTGTGTACCTCAGCTTCACGGTCTGCACACCATAGTTATCCGTCACCTTGCAGATGATATCGAACGGCACCATCGCGTCGGCTCTCTGCACTGGTAGATGCTGGATAACTGGTTCCTGGGAATCTACAACGGGTACGGAGTACATAGGCGTGAAATTCCAGTTACCGATTTTGTCCACGGCAGCAATCTTATACCACACGGTACCTGTTTTGTTCTGGAGCGGGAGGAAGTAAGTGTAGGTGTTTCCACCCATCCAGTACATGCTCACATTGTAGTTGTTCCCGTTCACATCAGTGTAGTTAAGGTAGGCGGACTTAAGCTCTCCGTTGTCTGTAACCGTTGCAGTGATTCCACATCCTGTACCGACTTCTATCGATGCTGGAGGCGTGTGTGTGATCACAGGGGGTGTAGCATCAATTACTATCGTGTAGTAGGTTCCGGGTGCACCAATCGGCAGGGATATAGAATGGCCCCCGTTGTCGTAAGCCACAAAGTAGTATCGCACATCTCCTGAAACCGTCTGGCTCGGAATAGTAGCATTCCAAGTACCATTGAAGCTATCCCCGCTTGTCCGCACCATCTGCACCGCGTTGTATGTGGAAGAGCCCACATTGGTGTAGTAGAGCGTGACATTCTTCACCCCGTCGTCAAATTCCTTAGCAACAACGCTTATCGGGATCGGTGCATTCGGGGCTGCGGAGATTACTGGTGTGTGGAGGAGCAACGGTAAGTAGGTGGTGTTTCTGAACGCATAGACGATTGCGTTGTAAATGAGCTGCTTATCAGCTTTGCACGCAAGGCCAGTGTATTCCGCGATGTTGGAGGTATAGACGGTAGCCCCGTAACCGTAGGTGTAGTTTACAATCACTGCCTCGTAGGAGTAGGAGGTGGTTGCATTTGCGAGCTTGGTAGCACCTGCCAGTGTAAGGCGGGAGTTAACATAGTTACCTCCTGCCTCCTCTCCTGTAAGGTATGGATTGGAAATTCCTGTAAACACTGGATGGGTGGGTGCAAGCACGGTAAAGCCAGGCGGAGAGAGTACAACGTCGGCCCAGAAACCACTTGGCGACTGGGCAATTCCGAATGCAGGTGCAAGCTTCATGTTGTTTGTTGCGGTATCTCCGAAGGTGCCCGAAGTTGCCACCGCACCATGGCCGTAGTAGATGAAATCCTTCAGCGCCTGAATTTCTGCATCTGTGAACTCCCAGTTCTGTCCAGTATAGGTACCGTCATCCCATGCATTGGAGATGAACACCACATGGCTCTCGGTGGAGATGAGGTCTTTCGATGTGATAGCCTCCTTGTTCAATGAGGCGAAGTCAAATTCAATCATATAGCTTCCAAATTTGTACCAGTTCTGCTCGAGCTCTGAGAAGATCGTATAACCCCTGTTGTCCAATCCCCAGCTATCTACCATCGCCACTTTGATCGGTCCCTTCGGGGTCACCACATACACCTCTCCGTTAATTCTGTTGTTCCAGCTGACGGTTTCTCCTGCAACCTCGTGCACATAAATCTGGATCTGATATATCCCTTCGGCTGTCGGTGACCAGGAGAATGATACCCCCTCCAGAGCTCCAGGGGCAATCGACGAAATCACTTTGGTTCCCACCACAACAGAGTTCACAATCAGGTCCACCACAACATTGGTTTCGGCGCTTGTGCCTGCGTTCATAACCGTTGTATTTAGGTACACCTGCTGGCCTGGAACTGCATAGTCGGGCAAAGTCAGAGATGTGGGGAACAGGTCATGGGCGAGGCGGGAGGTGTTTTTGTATGCCCAGATTATTGCGTTTGCCACGAGTTGCACATCTTGGGCGTTGGCACCGCCAGCGTACTCAGGAATGTGGCCAAAGTAGATTGCTTCTGCAGCAGCGTATTTGTACTCTGTGATGTACGCATAGTCGGAATAAGTATCAGCGACACCAAGGACTGTCGCGTTTGTCGGGGAGAGGAGAACGCAGGCATACAGGAGTCCAGGCATGTAGGGGGCTGTCATGTCATTGAACAGTGGATGTGTAGGGTCGCTGAAGGTAAATGGAGAAGCAATTGTATCTGCCCAGTATCCCATATGGGTTGTGTCAAACCCGAAAGCATCCGCAAGCTTCATGTTGTTCGGCACGCTATCTCCGAATGTGCCGCTCGTCGCAATAATTCCGTGGGCCATCATTGCGTAGGTTTTGATCGCCTGGATTTCGGCATCCGTGAATTCCCAGCCATAGCCATTGTACCAGGCATCGGAGATGAACAGGACATCCGCATTGGTTTCAATGAGGTCATCCAGTGTTATATCTTCAATGTTCAGCGAGTCCACATCAAATTCGAACATGTAGTTGCTGTACCTGTACCATGTGTTTTCGAGCTCTGCCCACACCATGTAGGGTGAATTATCGGCCCCAAACGAGTCCACCACACCGATTTTGATTGGACCGGTTGGCACCCGGACATACGCCTTGCCCTGCTTGATGTTGTTTCCGGTAAGGTTCTCTCCAGTTACTGGAGTTATTTCCACCGCAATTGGTCTAACCCCCTCAACAGGGAAGGTGAATGAGGTGTTCAGGGAGGTTTCTTTGCCGGGTGCAAGCGTTGGAATGTACTTCACATCAATCACATTTCCATCTGCGTAGAACTTCACCTCAATGTTGGTCTCTGCCTGCAAACCCTTGTTCTTGACTTTGGCGGTAATTGTTACACTTTCACCTGGTTGTGACCATGACCTGTTTGTGGCTAAAGATGTAGCTACGAGGTCGTGCTGCTGGGGTGGATTGAGCCACTTTATGATTCTGTCGATGACCACAGTGCCATTTGTTATGTTCTGGTTGGAAATTGCCTCAAACGGGAAACCGAAGAATACGGTCCTGAAGCCATCTGGATCCTCATACCTGATTGCACATGGATATCCATAGTTGCTTTTGAACACTGTGAAGGCAGTTGCATCTGGTTCCACATGATCTGTAAAGTCCCAGTACGGGTACAAGAGACGGACAGTGCCCAGCCCACCACTTATCGGGTCACCTGAAACCCCGACTACATATGTGGCTCCATAGTCATCGTCGTACGCTCCAATGTGCAGATAGTCCATCCCGAATGATGTGAGACCAGCATCATAGAGATAGTCTTGGGATGAAAGGAAGAGTTTACCGCCACCGTCAAGATACTCTCCAAGATTTGCCTCATCGGAGGCCGAGAGGGTACTATACCAATCGTCCCCTGTAGTCCATATTACAACCTCGTATTGATTAAGGGTGTCAATGCCTGGACTTCCATCCACATAGACATCCCAGACATCGAAGGAGTAGCCAGCCAATGTGAGTGGTTTTGTAAAGTACACCTCATAATTCGCCCCGAGGTCATCGTCTACCAGGAGAATGGTTGCTGGTGATGATGTGGTGAATGTGTAGTTCTTGGAGTTGTTGTTGTCCATTGCACTGTTGCCCGCCTGGTCAACTGACTCCACATAGAAGAAGTACTTTGTTTCTGGTTTCAGGTTCTTTAACTCAACAATGTGGTGGGTTACATAGCCAGGCATAGTAATTACACTGGTAGCAGAGGGCACAACCTTAATCCCCATTTCATTTCTGAGCGATGTTTTATCCTTGCCCGGGGTTGCCTGGGCCTCTGCAAGAGCGTCATAGAATCCTCTCTTCAGGTTGCTTGCTTTGCCGTGTGTCTTCACAGGAACAGGATTGCCTTCCTCCCAGTAATAAACCACGCTCGTGGCTGGCTCATCAGTCATCCATTCTATTGTGGCTTTCTTTGAAGTCAGTGAGGTAACACCCACACCCCAGATTGCGGGGGAGAAACCGTCCACAAATGCTTTTGCTGTGCGTTCACCCATCGGTGCCAGGTCCATGTATCTTGCTACAAGGTTATCAATCAACCCCACCTCAAGATAACCGTTACCTGGTGCGCTTACTCCTACCCTCATCGGGATTGTACCCGTAAATCTTCCTGTGTTAGCCCCATCTTCGGTGAGAATAATTGTCTCCCCGTAAGGTTCCTTCATGCTTTCTATCTTGACGCTTACAGTTTCTGGCTGGGAGGGATTGGTGTTGAGGTCCTGGTCCACTACCGTGATCTTTACAGTTCCGGTTGGCTGGTAGTACTCCTTGTCAAGCCGGATTGTACCCGGATGCTCTGCCTCAATGTTTCCGCTTACTGCAAGGGCAAAGTCCTGGTCCATCTCAGGTGTTCCATTCACCGCATCCTGGGGCACATTTAAAGCTGAAACGATAATTCTGTATGTGCCAGGCATTGGTTGCTTAATAAACACATTCTCAAGGTTGTTTTTGTTATCAGGGCTCCCAATGGCAGGCATGCTCCACCCATTTGCAAACGCATTGCCATAGTACATTGTGTTGTCAGGTGCGATCACAATTAGGTTCAGGTCATTTACAAGCGTGGGATTTGCGGAGATCGCTCCCGGTATGTCCAGGTAACTCATGGTCACCTTCAGAGGTTTCGAAGCGTCAATCACCTTCACATCCTTTTCGTAGATTTCACCTGTTTTCAGGTTGTAGTCCCCGTCAACATAAACCACACCGAAATCCGGCTGGATTACCTTCGTAAGGTTCATCCTGCCCCAGCCCTCGTCCTTGTTCGGGACAGGCGCGCTTCCCCCGTTTGGACCACCCAGCATATCATCGGCCCCGTTTATCAATGCGGCTTTCACGAGTGCTGGCGACGGATCCTTTCCAAAGGTCTTCGAGTAGTATTCAAAGAACAGGACTGCGCCCCCGGCCACATGGGGTGTTGCCATGCTCGTGCCCCCACACCACTCGTAATATTCGTTAATGTTTCCCCAGCCCCAACCAGGCGATGCTGATGAGGAGAGGGCAGAAGCCACCCAGGTACCAACACCCGTAATTTCTGGTTTCCATCTCCCGTCAGCAGTGGGACCCCTGGAACTGAAGCCAGCAATTTCTTCGGGGTTATCTCCATAACTGCCCAGATCTGGCCTGTAAATTTCGGAGGCAGCAACGGTTAAAACATTCTTAGCAGTGCCGGGGCTCCCGACGGTCTGGGTGCTTGGACCCGAGTTGCCTGCAGCAAACACATAGGTTATCTGCTCTATTCCCGTATTGTACGGGTTAGCATCCCTCACCGCCCAGTCGAAGTCCTGGGAGTAATCATCGTAATCACCGGCAACTGCGGCGCCCCACGAATTGCTATGAATCTTCACACTGTAGTTGGCTGCGGCGCTGGTCATAACGGAAACAGGGTAAGAATAGCCCCAGTACCCATAGTCATCGAACAACCTCTGCATCATTACACTGGCTTTCGGGGCAACCCCATAACCGTACAGATACCCATTTTCATCTGTTATGCCTGTTGCACCATTGCCTGCAATTATGCCGGCACAGTGGGTTCCATGTCCGTAAGCATCTTCCGCAACCCCATCTCCGGTGTAGGTCTCGGTATAATCAATAAGTCCAACAACCCTTCCGTAAAGGTCTGGGTGCATCGTGGTCAAATCTCCATCATCAAGTCCGGTATCTGCAAGCCCCACGACCACTCCTTCACCCTGCCAGCCAAGTGACTGAATGTAGCCTCCTGCCCCAGCATAAGCCCCGCTATGAATCTCAACCCCAACTTCGTCAAAGAGCTGTGGGATCACAAAAGGCTCTACCCAGAGAACATTTTCGATTGCTACAATCTTTCTCAATACCATGTGTGAAATTTCCGCCTTCACAATCCAGAAGCCACGCTTTTCGTATCTTGCGAACAGATTTTCCGCCTGACTGGTAATTTCCCGCAATGTGGACTTCAGATTTTCGTCGGGGTAAATCTGAATTGTAATCCCGTATTTTCCACTTTTCTGGAGGAGCGATGGGTGTACCTTGTAGGCAGTTTCATAGTTACCAACCCATCTTGGTTTGAGAATTGCCGATGCCGCCTTCACTGCATTCGCATCACCGTAGATAAGATAGGTGTTATAGGGGAGATACATGAGCACCTTTACACCAGTTGAAGTCAACTTTTCAAGGTCCTCCGCCTTCGGCATTTTCCCGAACTGCCAGAGGAAATATTTCCCAGTCAATTCCCCAGATTTTCCAGCTTGAAGTGGGTCAAAAGTGCCAGCGTCAAGTCCGATGTAATTCATGTATGTAGCGTCAATCAGCACCACGCCGGTAGCTTCGAGGAATGCCTTCTCCCTTTGGCTTATCTTTACAATCTTCATCTCACCATAATCCTCAACAATTTCCACCCACTGGTTAGCACTTGCTACTTTTGCAGGTAACATCATCACAAATGTACGTTTTCCAGGTATCTCGCTGCTTCCGGAGCTTGCAAGAATTACAAACCCCGATACAAGTATCACAATCGCTATTCCGAGCCCAAATATTTTTCGCCATCTTTCTATATTCATGTATATACCCTCCGTGTGTTTTCCGCCCTGCATACCTATACCATTATAAATAAATTGGGGTGGTTTGGGCTGTGGTGTAACATTGACCCTTCTCGTGAACAAGTAAAACTAGATAGGAATGTTTACGGGTCACCTGCGGATGCACCTTGATTCCAAGAAGCAAAAACAATAAAAAGCAGGAAACAATCTCCCTCTTATGAAGTGGAGCGATTTGTGGCATCTGGGGATTGTGCTGATGCTGGTCTCCGTAGCGGCAGGTGGAATAGAAATGGGTAGTCCCAATGACATAAATGGTTATGAAGAAAGTCAGGACATTATTCTGGCTGCAGCCTACGAAGGGGATTTTCCTGCTCTCTACGGCTACGGGAATCAAGTATTCTCTGTATATGGAAAAATAGAGGTGGGCGGTAGTGCAATCGTTACAGTATCTCTAATCAATCTCACATCCATCTCATTCGTCAACATTACAGCTGGGACAGTAAGTCCGGAAAATCTGACAGAAGAGACCACCGCACCTGCAATCGCGTCGCACAACAATTCAATTTACGCAGGATGGTCTGAAAAAGAAGGAATTGTTTTCTCGGTAATTGAGGGCGGCACTCTTACAAATACCACTAGAATTGGGAACATTGCCAACTACTACCACGCTCCGTCCATTGCTGCATTTGGAAAAAAGGTAATGGTGACTTTCGTTTGCGGCAACCAGACGGAAAATGCTACACTTGTTTGCGTAGAGAGGGATGAAAACGGGAATCTCCAGATGACAACGCTGGGTACCCTTTCACTCGACTCCCAGAAGCCTAGGAAACCTGCTTGCGGGTATGATATTTACGGACACGCCCATGTGTTTCTCACAAATTACTCAGAGATTGAGCACTACTACTCAAACGGAACTGCATGGCAGCATGAAAAACTTGGCACGAACTTGACCGCTGCCTCTGAAGTGAATCTGAGATTCGTAAACAACCAGTGTTTCCTTGGTTTCATGGCGTTTAGGGGCCAGTCACTGTATGCAATGCTGGGAAGAGGAGAGATTGGACTGAATGGAAGTATCGGGGAGATAGAAATCATGTCCCTCTCCACATCCGCCCAGGTTACCAAGGAGGACCTCTATTTCACTGAGAGGGTGTATATCGCACAATCCGGCTCAAAAACACTTTATGTAACATGGAGCGAAAACGACCTTTCCGGCAATTTGACAGGAAGAGCAGGGAAAGTTGTAGGAGGGGAGCTTGCTGCCGTCCAACCGCTCGGTCTTGGCAAAATATGCGGGGTGTTTGCAGAACCGGGTAAATTGCATACTCTAATCATTGAAAACGGCTATCTCCACTATAAAATCTTTGAAATCAGCAGGGATGAGGTCCAGCTAGCAATCATAGGGACCACGCCTACAACAGTCACGCTAGGATGGTCCAGGTGCTATGATGAGGACTTTGCAATTTATGAGGTACATTGTTCTAGTGTGGCAAACTTCACCCCGTCGCTAGCAACCCTTTATTCTACAATTTACGACAGCGAGCAAACCGAGGAGAGTGTAGAAAATCTGGAACTAGGGAAGGAATTCTTTTTCCTTGTAGTTGTGCGGTTCACCGGAGATGAAATCCTTATCTCCAACTCTGTTGCCTATAAAACCCCAGCGCCAGTGGAACAGGTGAACACTACCGTATCTGATGTGGGTTCCGATAGATTTACCGTCTCCTGGGAACAAAAAAATTGTGAAAAATTTGAGGTACATTTCAGTTCAACACCAGGGTTCGGTGAAGAGACCGTAGTAGAACTGAACAATACTACAACTTCATACACTTTCGATTCTCTCGAGCCAGGCACCACATACTTCGTTTTTGTGAGAAGTACTGGGTTTTACGGAGAGTATGCCGATTCGCAGATAATTTCAGTTCTGACAAAACCAGAAATATTGAGGGCAGAGGTAAATGTGGACGAAATTACAATCTACTGGCAAAAACCAGGGGTCTCCTTTTTTGAGAAAATGGAAGTTTATGCTTCCACAAATATAAGCACCGTTTTCGAATCAGCATCCATCATCACTACGATATACGACCCTTCGGTGTCCACGCTCCAAATAAGATTGGAGAAGATGAATACCACATTCTACTTTGGAACCATTATCTACAACACCCTATGGCAGTCCGCGGAGTCCAACATTGTTTCCAACACTACATATCTTCCTGTGCTTCCCGAAGTTTCGATTACAAAGTATGAAATCCTGAATATCACATCAGTAAGAATTTATTTCCCACCTACAGATTACGGCTATTTCTCGCGCCTTGAAATTCATCTATCGCTTGAGAAGGACTTCACACCCACAGACAAGACATTGTTGTGCACCATTTGCACGCAGGGAGAGACCACACATGTAATTTACGGTCTCACACCAGATGTTGACTACTATGTGAGAATAGTGTTGGTGGATATCTTTGAACAGAAGAGCATTTCCGAACCATTGAAGGTCCGGACCACAGGGAGCATCGAATGCGAGCACCCAGAGCGCGAAATCCCGTTTTATCTTTACGGTATCCTTCTGATAATTTTCTTCATCTCTTCCACGGTTTCAGGCATCTATATCGGTGTAACCAGGAAAAGGAAATGAATCGGTAAGCCAAAGCCTAAATACAGGGTATGGGTTTACTCTTCTGCCCCATCAGGCCATGCTATCCGTAAACACTGATGCAGCGCTGAGTAATGAGCGGATAACCACAAGATGGGGTACAGATTATCTCCTCCGCATTATGGAATAGAGGACTACAAACGCGGTTGCCACTGCAGTTATTAAAACACTGGCGATTATGAAGGGCATGTAATCCATACTTTCTGTCTGCACGCGATCAAGTTTTGTAAGTGCCTGGGGCACGGTGTAAGTGTCGGAAGTGAAGTTCTCACTTCTCAGCATTATTACTTTCTTCACATAACCATCTGCAGAAATTGTGAGGGAATAGTTCAGGATTACGGGTAAATTTAAGAAATGAAAGTTCCCGTTTGAGTCAGTATAATTGGTTTTGAGCAACATTCCATCGGTTGAGCGTAATGTGACTTCAGCCCCCTCAACAGGGTTACCTGCAGGGTCTCTAACCACACCAGTAATGTTCACCGTCAGGTTGTAAATCCGTGGATACATATAAAAACTCAGCTGGAGCTCGGTATCGTTCAGGAAGAAGGTGTGGGTCTGGGATGTGTAATTGTCGTGGCTCACCGAAATCCGGTAATCAAAACCTTTTCTGAGAAGAAATTCGTATTCTCCACTTATATTCGTGTATGTGCTGACGCCCTCTGGCTCCACGACTATAAGGGCACCGGCCAGTGGCATCTGATTTGTAATGTCCACAACTTTTCCATAAACTCTGCCATTCTCATACTCAGGACACAAATAGAACACAATTTGCCTCATCTCATCCGGTGCCAGTAGAGCAAATGTATGATTTTCAATGTAACCCTCTGCGGTGCACCGTATCGTGTAATTCACACCGGGTGCAAGTTCTAGGTAGAAGTAGCCGCTCGAGTTCGTGACCGCAGATAAGTTCCCTGGCGTTGCTACAATCATTGCTGACTGTACTGGTGCGAGGGAGTAAACATCATAGACATACCCCTCAATTCTGGATGTGGCGGACGAAACAGGCATCAGAGAAATGTCTGCCCTCGTAGCTTTGCCAGACAGGGCCTGAACGGTTTTACTTCCTGTCTGATACCCATCCGCAATTGCCTGTACTACATAGGTCACATCGCCCACGACCGTGAAGTTGTAATAACCCTGGCCATCAGAATATGTGGTGTTCCCTCCAGGGCTTACGGATACGGATGCATCTGCAATTCTCGTCCCGGTGTTTGCATCGTAAATGTATCCATATATCCAGCTATATCTTTCCTCCAGCGGTGTTAGGAAGAAGGATGCATTTGTAGAGCCATTTGGTTCCAGAAAAACGAATGTCGAAGCGTTGTAGTAGCCAGTGGCATTTGCGGTGATTGTATAATAGGTGCTTCCCCTCGCAGAAACAGCATAGAATCCTCTGAAGTCAGTTATTGCGGATAGATTTCCCGGTACGATTGAGATGTTCGCAGAAGTTACTGGCAACCCTGTCATTCCATCAACCACATATCCAAAAAGCGTTCCGTTTTCAAAGGAAGTTCCAACTGGAAAGAGAAGAATGTCTATGTGGGTTTGCTGATTTTCGGGACAGTAAATGGTTTCCTCTGAAGAAATGTAGCCGTCCGCACTTGCATTGATGGTGTAATTTCCTGCGGAGGGAACAGAGATGGAGAAGGAGCCGTTGAAATCCGTTTCAGCACTTAGATTTCCAGGGTATATGTGTATGCTCGCTCCCGATACAGGAGCAAACGAGGTGGCATTGACTACATGTCCGTCGATAACTGCTGCCAATGGTCCGTTATTTCTCCCCTCAACTGGCGAATGCAGGACCTGTAGGAATATAATTAATAATATGAAGAAGAGAAGGGGAATATCTCTCACATGAACACTTTCACTCTTCATGGTGCTGAATAGCCAAGGGGATATATTAACCTCGCTCTCGCCTCCTTCACTTTCACTCCCCCCTCCCCTAAAAGTATATATGCTTCTGCACAAATTCCTCCGTTGCCGAAAGGCACGAGGTGAAAACGATGCAGAAAGAAAAAATCGCATCCTTGATTGATGAAATCGCCAGGATGCCAGAAATGAAAGACGTGCCCCGAGAACAGATAGAAGCGACCGTGAACGAGATAGTTGGGAAACTCTCCCTCCAACCCAACGAAATCAGAGAGGTGGTGCTCAACAGGCTGGCACCTCAGAAGGAAATAGGTGGAGAACCTGTAAATCTTTCTAGATTGAGAGCAGGGATGAGAAATGTGTCAGTGATGGGTAAAATCCTTTTTGTAAGTGATGGGCCCCTTAAGATGAAGGACGGAAGCGAAAAGAGGGTGCTAAAGGGATTGATTACCGACAACACAAAGAAGCTTAATTTTGTTGTGTGGAATCCTGAAAAATACCCGGGCATTATTGAGAAAGGCGCTGTGCTATCGTTTAAAAATATCTACACTACGGAATGGCAGGGAGAACCCCAGATAAACACATCAGAAGTTACAGAGATAACTTCCGTGAGCGAGGACCAGCTTCCCAATGTCAGGTTGGGAACTCCTGTAAAGATAAAGGATTTGCCTGGGGTCAGATTTCCTGTAACCCTATCTGCAAGAGTGATTTCAGTAGAAAAAAAGACAGTGAAAGTAGGGGACGAGGAAAAGATACTGTTCACAGGGATACTTGCAGACGAAACCGGGCATGTGCATTTTACCGCGTGGAAGGACTTCAATTTGAAGGAGGACGAGGTGGTGAAAATTAACGGGGCATACAAGAAAATCTGGAAGGACATGCATTCAGTGGTGCTCGATGAGAAAACCACTGTAGAGCGATTGGACAGTTCGAAACTTCCCCCCGCAACCCAATTGCTGGCACCAAAAGAAGTGCTGATAGAGGACATCTATGAGGAAGGAGAGGGCTTTATGTCCAATGTCCAGATTGAGGGTTTTTTGATTGAGGTGAAGGAGACCTCAGGGCTCGTGTATCGATGCGCTGATTGTGGAATGGTGCTAGACAAGGGCATGTGCAAAACCCATGGGAAGGTGAAAGAGAGCAGGACGGACCTGAGAATCAAAGGTGTTGTGGATGATGGTACCGGTGCTATCATTGCGATCTTTCCGCAAGAAGTATGCGAAAAACTGCTTGGAAAGGGTGTCGGGGACTACATTTCACTGGTAGGAAAAAACGGTGTGGTGAACCCTGCCCTCTGGGATATTAACGAGAGGTTGCTGGGAAGAGCATTCAATCTCAGGGGTAATGTAAGCACCGGGGAGTTCGGAACCACATTCTTGGTGAAGGATGCCCAGAACCTCCAGATTGATTGCAAGGCAGAAGCGGAGAGTTTGCTTTCGGAAATGGAGGTATGAATATGGAGGACCAGCAACGCACAGTAAAAAAGGCAACCCGCAGGGAGGTTGCCCACCGAATTTTTTCTTTTGAAATTGATGAAACCACAGTGGAAGAAAGAGGCAATGAGTTTCCGGGTGAGGAGGCCACCAGCTTTTCAGACCAGAGCAAAATCCCGAACTATGTAATCACTCCAACTGGCTTGAGGGTGAATCGAGTCCTTCTTGTTGGTAAACTAATCAGTATGCCGAAGCAGATAGGTGAAAAGGATATGTGGAAATTTGAGGTGAGGGATAGCCTGGGCAAGGTCTTCGTTCTCACCCCAAACTTCCGTTCCGAGATTGTGAATTATGTGAAGAGTATAGGGCCTAATGATGTGCCGAGGGTTATTTTTCTCACAGGGAAGATAAGAACCTACAGGCCAGATGAAACAAGATTCTATATCTCAATCAGGCCAGAAGTGCTCTGCAATTCTACTCAGGAGTTGCATCATTACTGGCTCGTTCAAGCCGCAAAATTGCTGCTCCGTCGCTTGGAATGTCTAGAGGAATTGGCCAAGATGGAGCCAGAAAGCATTGAAAATCTGATGGCAATCGGTTTTACCAGAAGTGAAGCCGAGGCAGCGTTCAGGGCGAAAAAATACTACGGAATTGACATCGAAAGGATTGCGAGGTACAGGGAAAAGGCGGTCGAGGCTCTAAGAATTGTGATGGGCGAGGAAGTTGAAGAAACCCCAGAAGAGAGTCGGGGTGCGGAAAGTGAATTTGAGGCTGAAATTAGTGAACTTGAAGCAGAGGTTGGAGACGAGGAACGCACCCTCTATGAGATGATAAAGAGTTACAAGAGAGAGGGCGTTGTTATGGATGAACTGGTGGAGCTTACGGGGATGGAACCGGAGAAAATAGAGGATATCGCACTCTCGCTTATCGAAAAAGGATTAGTTGACGAGCCAGAACCAAGTAGATACAGAGCGGTGGGCAGCGAGGAAGAGGATGAGGAAGAATTCTGAGGCCAGGGAATGTTCTCTTACAATTTCAGTTGAGCTTGACGAAGTAACCGCCAGGCAGGTTATGGAAGCCATTGGTGTGGAGCTAGTGGATGGGCGGGAAACAGAGCCACGCACAGAGCTGAAGATCGACTACAGAAAGAGCACACTTTACCTTACAATTCATACAAGGGACCTGAGCAGTTTGAGAGCCAGCCTGAACTCCTATGTTAGATGGCTGAATCTGGCGATTGAGAGTGCCCGGCTTTCAACAAAACAGTTTCCATCTGGTGGAGAAGAGCAGGGAGCAAAGGATAACGAGCAAGCACAGAACACTGAATGAACTTCCTTCTTCCACGGGCGTGGTGTAATGGATGGTTGCGACAATTGCACTTGTAACGGTCCATGAATGCGGATCTGTTGTGGTGTAGGGCGGTGTTCCTGTAGTAGTATCACTGAACGAAAGGGTGGTCCCATGGTCGCACCAGTTTGACCAGGACCCATAAACGCCGGACTGTGAATAGTAGATTCCGTCAAGGGTGTAGTTTGCCCAGACGGTGTGGCTTGCATCCGTGCCTGCAAGGGTGATTGTTGAGTGCCACTGATGTCTGTAAGTGAGGGTTCTCGAAATTGGACTGCTTATTGCGACAAAGGAATACTGGTCAACGGTCCTATATCGCTCGGTGCCGCTCACATATATCTCATTTGAGACAGTAATTGTAGAACCATGGTCTACCCATGCATTCCATGTGCCTGAGGAATAAACAGAGTAGGGTGTGAGGAAGGCCTGATAGTTGATGGTTGCCGGGGCAGAAGGTGAAAGTCCATTCAATGTGAGAGTGCAGTAATACTGTTTAAGGTATTCCGCAGTTATCTGGGTAGGCGCATTCAGGTTCACGGTAAGAGGGTTTGCCGAGCTTCCTGATGTCCACCTGAAAAAAGCCCATCTTGTGTTTGGAGGGCCGGAGACCTCAGATGAAACCCCTATTTGATAGCCGAGATTCGCATCAAGCCAGATGTTAGCTGCAAACCCATCGTAGATTGTGGTGTAAAAGGAACCGTTGACGAGCAGGGAGGAGGGATAGGTGGATGTGACATTCTGGGTCAAGACAGTGAGGAGATACTGAGTTTTCCAGTTGAAGGTAACACTTGAAGGTGCGTTGATTGCAAATGACACGCTGGTGCCTGTGCCCGACGGTGCAGAACCTGTTCCCGTGTAACCTGTGCATGCATACTGAATGCCAGGACCACCAGAGACAGGGGAGGTCACCGAGGCGGTAGCAGAGCTGCCAGCGTTGTACCAGCCCTCGCCTGTCGGACTATCATAAACGGAAATGACCCTAAGATAGTACTGGGTCTGAAAATAAGCGATTATGGTCATGTCAAATCCGAGCACTGTGATGGTGTGTCCTTGGGCACCTCCATCGCTCCATGAGGAAAAGAGGTACCTCGGAGCGTAAATGTCGCTCCCCTGGGGTGATGGGGCATAGAGATAATGGTTATACCCGGCAATCCATGTAAACGAGACAGGTGCGGTATACTGGGTGCTATCCACCTCCACAAGCAAGCCCGCAGGGGATGTGGTGATCGTGCAGCGGGAACCGGGCGTGGAGTAGTATACATTCCAGTAACTCCCCCTCGCATCGCCCCAGGTGACGCAGGGATAATAGCCAGCACCACCATCCCTCCATTGATAGGTGACGGCGGGTCTGTATTCCCGGTCTCCCGTGTTTCCATCAGATACATAGCTTGTGGCATAGGGCACGCTCCAGGAGTTTGGTGTGGTGTAGTATGCCTTTGCATACCTTGTTGAATAACTTCCCGAATCATAATATGCGAGATGGAAAAATCCATACACGGGGTCTGAACATAGCGCTGGCCATGCCTGGGTAGTGGTCTCGGTACTGAATGCCATAACATACATAGAAGCCATCGCATCTGTGCTGTAGGAGATGTTGATATCCCAGTCCATGCTTGATTTGTAATATACACTCGCTACCACCACGGTGTTGCCCCCGTGGGTCGCAGCTACATACGGAGCAAACGAAGGTGTCACATCTGGCCCTGGCGGTCTCAAAACATAACCTGCAGTCCATGTGACCCCATTGTCCGTTGATTTCCAGACGAAGGAGTTGAGCGGCTGGGACTGGATGGAAATCATGTCTATGGAATAGGTATCTCCGCTCTGGGCACCTGCGTCTATCGGGTCAAGGCGTAACCTTGTTACTGTTCCGCTCCAGCCAGCGCACTGGGACATGTTGAATGTATACCACACATAGTTGGAGTGGTCGGTTACGCTCAGGGTTACAGATTTTGCTTCGTTCCATGCACCATCTGTGCTTGTGATAAAGTAAATCTTTGTGGTCGTGCCAGTTCCTGTAGCACGCATGTAGAGATGAATGTATCTATAACTGGATGCAGGGATGCTTAAAGTTGGACTATACATGAACGGGTCGCTACCTGTGGCCGTTGTTGAGAGAATCCCTCCAGAAACACTGAATGCGGTGAGATGATTTCCCACGGTCCAGCCCTCAGCATTTCCATTTGTCCAGAATTCCCAGCGGGCAGCAGTGACCCCCATATCGTCGTAGGCACAGTACAGGTTGGTACCAGTACCCCATGCAACGGTCGGGCCGTAAACCACACCCGAATCTTCGTATGTGTATCTTATCTGGTAGGCGTAATTGGAGGTGAGTGGTGGACTATATCCGTTCCACGTAGTCCCTCCATTGTCCGATCGGAAACCAAGGATGTCCCTGTCGAAATTCCCGTACCACCATCTAGCCGCAATGTAAACCGAATTTACAGAGTTTCCCATCACCGTGATGGATGGAATATCCCAGTATTCTGAAGTGCTGGTGATTTGTCTCCACTGCCATGCGGTGGAGGTTGCAAAATTTGCCTTATCTACATAGCCAACCTCTATGAACATGTATGATGATGAGTAGAGGGTGAATGCAAGATAAATTCTGTTAGCATAACTGCCCGAACTCCCAGAAATTGCCAACGAGGGGTCAGCACAATCATAGTTTGTAAAGTACCACCATAGACCACTCCAGGTAAGACCGGAATCGGTGGAGCGAAATACCCCAATTCCCCATCTAGATACCGCAGTACTCCAGAACATGAAAGCGGTGTAGATGTAATTATCGCTGTCCGTTGCCATCACTGGGGAAAATGCATGATAGTTTGCTGCCTTGCTCACATTTACATCAGGAATCCATCCCGAACCCGCAGCACCACCAGGAGCCGATTTAGGGGGCGTGATGGCAAAACCCTTTCTCACGGGTCTTTCCCTCGAAGCATTCAGATAGTAAGACAATGTTTCTGCTGTGATTGTTGAAGATGAGAGAGATTTGGGTAGAATCTCATCAACGGGTTCAAGCGCTCTGGGTTGAGACGAGGCATCGGGGATTGGGATAATATCAGGAGGAGTTTGGAAGCACTGTGCTCTTTCTGGATCCTGGGGATTGATCAGGTTTCTTTGTTCTGCACTCATAGAAGTGCACTCTGCAGCCCTATGTACCTCGGTTAATGAATGTTCAAAATAGGCAGTATCCTTGTTCTGCCAGAAATCCGCAAATTCAATATACACATCAGGGCTCGATTCAAGGGTTTTACCGAATTCAAATTCTATTCTGTAGAAATCTGTGGCTCCACCAACTTCCTCTCCTGTTTCCCTCCATTCCCCATACTCAGCATGCCATGCTTTTTTCTCCACAATGTTACCATCCCTCCCCCCAAACTCAATCAGATAATCTGCGCCGATGCTGGCACACGGGATTCCGGTGGTTCCGTTGTTATCGGTATCAAGGTAAACTTTGAGCCAGTCAAGTCCCCTGTTTTCACTTTTTGCCGGAGTTGCAGGGCCAATGTATACGCTCACGAATTTGCCCCTGTATGCCAGTGGGAATTCTGCAGTGTCTGGAATTGTGGTGTTGAGATAATAATCTTCTCCGTATGGGTAATCCTTTACCCCATCACTGTCAAGGTCATTATTGGTCTGACTGTCTGGCACTCCGTCATTGTTGAAGTCGGAGGGCAGAGGGTCTAAGTTATCTGGCATTGTATCCCTGTCAGTATCTGGGGAGTAAACAGCCCCCACGGTCACGTAGTTTCTGTAAGGAACTTTCTCGCCTGCAAAAATAAATTTCTCAACATTCAGGTAAAATTCTAGGGTATTTTCTGTTCTCACGATTGCAAATTCCTGGAGGTCCGTTGATGGGTCTGACACATCCCCTGATGCATCAGCTTTCTTTGATATCGGAACCCAGTCGGCAAAGGCACCGTCTATTGTGATGGAGGGGGCTGAACCCACATAACTTTTTCTGGCATGGAATTTATCTGAAGCATCGCACTGAACAACTATCGCATTGGTCTTTACCCCTCCTTCCTTGATTGAAAATCCAATGGTGGCTGTGCTCATGCTCGCATCGACGGGGACTGTAAGAACCAATTTTTCGGACATTCCCTGTCTCAATTCCCGGTTCAGCTGGAACCTGTATCCTCCAGCGTCAACCCCTGCGGTGAGTGTCTGGGTACCTTTCAGTGTGGCTGTCGGCGGTGTTGCGTTCCCGTCAACATTCACGGTGACCTCCCGGATCTCCGAGTTCCCGCGAACAGCTTTGAATTCGAGATCCATTGCCTCCACATTCCCCGGCTGTGTGATGTCCTGAAGTAGGGTTCTGGTTGTAAGGACAAGGGTAGGTTTTTTTCCAACCGGATAATCCGCCATATCAACGGTACCATCGTAACTCTGGGAGACAATAAAAATCTTGAAATCGGTGCCAGAAAGAAGGGATTTCTTAATTTCAATTTCAAGCTGATTTTCCGAGACCGCTGCAGGCACTGAGATGGGCTGGATCCACTGCCAGGAATATGGAGTGGTTCCATCGTATCTGTAGAGGGTTGTGGAATAAACCTCGTTGTTCCAGCCATAGACCTGCACATGGTAGGCGGCATCTATTCCGGAGATGGTGAAACCCCCAGACCCAGTATCAATAAAAACAAGAAAAGTGTCCGCAATCCTGTCCTGGTTCCCGTTCAGGATTCTGCCCTCAACTGAAATGTAAACGAAGTAGGCCTCCTCCTTCTCTGCAAACGAAAATTCCCTGATTCTTATGTTTGGGTTTACATGGGCGTGAGTGGTAAGCTGGAAGGACTTGTCGATTCCCTTCCACTCTTCGAAAATTCCGTCCACTTTCATCAGGGGTTTGGTGCTGAGGTCATAAAGTCCAGAGGAAATAGAAACCAGAAGGAACATCAGGAAAAGGAAGGGCACGATGTACGCCTTCGGCGAAAATCCTGCTATTTTTTTCCTGCCGAATGTGAGGCCATTTGTATCAGCAAATCCCAGCCTTGCCGCTGTTTTCACGGAGGAGGTAGGGAACTCGTAGGGAGGCCGTGACTCTCTACCATTTGTCTCTGGAATCTCGTAAACGGGATACTCCTGCGGTGTCGGAGGCGCTGGGCGGGTCAGGGGTTCTGCAAAAACCTGGCTTTCGGGAACGCCCCTGGCTCCAGTTTCTGGAATTTCAACCCTTCCCATGACCTTCAGCTCGCTTCTCGTGAGCACGAAGCCCCTGTGTTTTGTCTTCTCCTCTTCGGTGTTAACGATGCCCACTCCGCAACTTCTGCACCTGGAATCTTTTTCACCCACAACAGTGCCGCAGAAGGGACAGTAGTACGTAAAAGGTCCGCTGTAAGAGAGTTTTTGTGATTGCTGGAAGCAATGCTGGGCAGCATCAGTATATCCAAGGGCCTTGTAGCAGTTTCCCAGAAGCTCCCATGCCTCCTTGAATTCCGGATTGAGAGCCAGGAGATTTTTCAGCGTGATGACTGCATTGTGAAAATCTCCATTGGAGTAAAAGAAGAGTGCCCTCTCGTACATTCTGTAAATCTCTCTCATTTCAGGAGGTTCTTTTCCCATCATGTCCATATATATATCCGACTTCGGGTATATATAAGTTACATGCTCTCCATCTCATCTCTGACTTTTCCTTCCAGCAATTCACAACTCTTGCATATCTCTCGTATGGAAGGTTCACCGCAGATTTTGCAGGGCTGGAGTTCCTTTTGTTGGTATTTTTCCCGCAGCAATGGAAGGATTTCGTCATGGCTTTTAAGGATTCCGAATTTTACGCTTGGATTTTCTTTGTCCAGAATCTCAATTATGGCCCTGTACTGGTTCCGCAATGCAAGGTCCGCATAGGGACAAACAGCATGGGAGAAAGGGATTTTACTCAGCAACGCATACAGATAGACCTCCCGTTCTGGCACGCTCCTCAAAGGGAGGATTCTCGGCACAAGCCCGGGCTGGACATGCACATGCGGGGCCATCCTCGCCAGTTTTTCCACATCTCCCCTTGTGAAGTTCATCAGGATGGATTGCACGGTATCGTCCAGATTTAAACCAGTGGCAAGGACGGTGCAACCGAGTTTTTTGCTTGCCAAATTCAGGGCCTTTCTCCGCAGCACTCCACAGTATGTGCAGGCCCTTCTTCTGTCCCTTCCCGCAATTTCATCCATCTCTCTGCTGAAGAGTTCCTTGAATGAAACGATGTGATGTTCCACTCCAAGTGTCTTACAGAGCTGTTTCCCCGCTTCGATTGTCTCCACCCTATAACCTTCAATCCCCTCATTCACGGTGATTGCGACAATCCGGACAGCCCTGTGCCTTGAAAAAATTTTGTTTATCAGGTAAAGGCAAACCGAGGAGTCCTTTCCACCAGACAGCCCGACTCCTATCACAGCTCTCTTTCCAATGTCAATTTGGGTTGCAATCTCACGCTTCACCCGGCGTTCAAAAAATTCTGCGAAGTGCTGGCTACAGAGATGGGCCCCGCTGTATCGAACAAACTCAACTGCCTCCTTGTTGCAAAAATCACATTTTCTGCCCAGTTTCGTATTTGAGCGGGTCCTCATAACCAGCATCCCTGAATCCTTTTAACCGGAGTATGCAGGCCTCACATTGTCCACATGCCAGTTCTCCACCCTTATAGCAGGTCCATGTGAGTTCGTAGGGGACTCCCAGCCGCATTCCCTCCTTTATTATCTCCCCTTTTGTCATAAGGAGTAAGGGCGCGACAACCCTAATTCTTTTTCCAGACACTCCTGCCTTCGTGCCTTTCGCCAGCGTCTCCTCAAATGATTTTAAAAACTCTTCCCTGCAGTCAGGATACCCACTGAAATCTACCTGGTTTGCGCCGATAAAAATGGTGGATGCTCCAATAACTTCAGCATAAGCCCCAGCAATGCTGAGAAAAATGAGGTTTCTTGCGGGAACATAGGTGACAGGGATTGCCCTTCCACTCTCCGCATTCGCACCAGGTACATCGATAGTCCTATCCGTGAGTGCGGAGCCACCTATTTCATCAAGATTGATTTTAATTATCACATGGTTTTTCACACCGAAATATTTACAGAGCTTTTCCGCAGACGCCAGTTCTTTCCCATGTCGCTGTCCGTACACAAACGAAAGGGCATGAATTTCATAGCCCTCTGACTTCGCAATCCCGAGCACCGTCGCAGAGTCCAGACCACCAGAGAGAAGCAACACCGCCTTCATATTCTTACCTTCAGCTCCTGCTCCATTTTCCATATTTCGGCGATGGAGCGAACTATGAATCCGACAGCAAGGGCAAGGGCTATGCCACCGAGGAAACCTGTTAGAACCCTGAGCGGGTTTGTGCTTTCATAATGGAGAAAAGTGAGGAAATCCTGGGCAACACCGTCGACCCCCATCGGCACGAGAAGTAGGAAGATAAGCCAGATTTTTATATCGAAGCTGACAAAACTGAGCACCAGGGTGCCGATTGCAAGTCCGAAGAAAATGCCAGTGCATCTTGCGCAGAATGGCATCTGGTTCCCGTTGAGGAAGTAGGAACGGGAAGCGTGCTGGTGGCACATTATGTCTCCGAATGCATAAATTTCTCTTGCCCCGGCCGGCATTCTTCCTGTCTCGTTCTGAAAATCAATTATGTTCACCTTGCCTCTCTCACCTAAATTCAGGGAGCTGGATGGAAGCATGTAGGGCGTGATTACCAGCAGAAGGGCAAACACGGTAAATATTATGCCGAGCCCGAGAAGCACGATAGAAAATTTTACTGATGGTTTAAACTCAAAAAGTTTTCTTACCTGAAAATCCATTTTTTCCCCCACCTGCCTTCGGGCAGCCCTTGCAGATATTTGCTCTTCCTTCTATCAGCTCGCATTCAGTGCAAAAAATGAACTCACCATGGTCGTTGTTCTCTATCAACTCCTTGGTATCGGGCTGGACAGCGGCTCTGCTCTGACCCCTAATTTTTTTAGATGTGATGTATGCCCAGTATAGAAAGAGCACCGCCGAGAGAATTGCGAAGATTCCCATCATGTTTGTGAGAACCGGGTAGAAGTCATTGTGCAAAATTTCAGGTAGAAAGGCAGGCATTATGAAAATTATAAATGCAGATGCCCCGAACATCACAACCATCAGGATAATAAATGACTCTTTGGTTTGTGGAAATCTCAATTTCACGATTGAGAATAAATGGGAGAATAGATAAAATTATCGCTCGGTGGGTAAGAGTTCAGCGGTCTGAAGTGAGAAGATTTATCCAGGTAATTTTTTCGCATAGGTTAACTACCTGCCTCAGACGATAGTGCTCTTACCCACTGGCTCATGCATGTGCTTCAGACTACTGAATTCTTACGCTCGGTGTAAGATTTCTCACTTGTAGTTCCTGCACACGAAGCAGTACCACCTCTGATACTGGGGATACCACACCAGGGCTGTTTGTCCACAGTGGGGGCAGTAATAGGTGTTTGAAGAACCGATGTTGTCAAAAACAGAGCTGAGTTCATCCTTTCGCTGGATAAATGGATAGATTCTGCATTTTGGACAATACCACTGGTTCGCTTCATTGAGCCACAGAAGGGGAGTTTTACAGTACTGGCACAGGGGCACAGGCGCTGCCATGAATGGAGATTAGGCAAACTCCTAATATACTTTTCTGTAACTTCCGGATGAGCGGGAAAAACCATTATATATCCTGGTGTCATTCTACAAGTGGTGAGGCAAAATGCATCTTCAAAAAGGGATTATGCTGGTATGTTGCTCCGTGCTGGTTCTCGGAACCATTTTTTTCGTCTCCAGCAACGCTGCTGCCGAAAAATTCACGCTCCGACCCCCGATTAGAATCAACGGTGACAGCGGCTTCGTCGCCTCGAACGGTGTGGTTGCAGGCAATGGCTCGGCTGCCAATCCATACATAATAGATGGCTGGGAAATCAACGGTTCCGGCTACGGTTTTGGAATCTACATCGGCAATACGACAGATTATTTCATTGTAAGAAACTGCTACATCCACCATGCAGGCGGGAACAGCGGGGAGTTTACAAAAAACGCGGGCATCTACCTTTACAATGTAATCAATGGAAAAATTGAGACCAATACGGTTTCAAGCAACGGAATCGGAATTTACGCTGTGTTTTCAAGCGGGAATGCCATTACTGGCAACACCATCAGCCAGTCCACGGATGCAGGGGTCCAGCTTTACCTCTCTGACGCTTTCACGGTATCCAACAACAGTATTGTAAACAACCCCTACGGCCTTCTCCTTGATTCCTCCATTGGCTGCACCCTGGCTGGCAACACATTTTCGAATGATGGGGTTGCAATTAGGGGCGAGAGCATTGATTACTGGAATACCCACACGATTCCCACAACCAACAGCGTGAACGGAAAATCGCTTTACTATTTCACGAACACGAACGGCATCACGGTTCCTTCTGCAGGACAGATTATTCTTGCAAACTGCACTGGTTTTTCTGTGAAGAATCTGGTGATTACCGGCACCTCAACCGCCCTCGTTGCTGGCTTCACCACATCTACCAAAATAGAGAACTGCAATTTTTCAAACAACCGTTTTTATGGAATTGAGCTCTACGCCTGCAATGCCAACACGATAAACGCCACAAACACCAGCCAGAACGGGATTTCCGGGGTTGCGCTTACAAACTCAAACTGGAACAGGTTTAACACGGTCACTGCGGTGAGCAACCAGGGTACGGGAATTCTTCTCATGAACTCGAACAATAACACCTTATCCGGAATAAAAGCTAGTTCAAATCAGAATGCAGGAATTAATCTTGTCCAGAGTTATGACAATTACATCCTCAACAGCCAGGTAAACCAGAACGGAGAAGACGGAATCCAGTGTGTATACTCTCACAGAAATACAATCTCTGGCTGCACCGCAAACGGAAATGCAAGGTATGGCATCGGCCTTACAAACTCGGATGAGAACAGCGTGGCGGGCTGCAATGCCTCCGACTGCGCCGCGGGTATCCGTCTCTACAGAGGTAATTCCAACAGAATCTCCGGCAACACCGCGATGAACTGCAATGCGGGTATCAACCTCAACTACTCCTGCGATACGAACCAGATTACAGGCAATAATTTAATTAACAACAACTACGGGGTCTTCCTGCTCTACTCAAACAGCAACAATATTTCCTCCAACACACTCTCGAACAATAACATCGGTGTCCATGTCCAGTCTTCCAGTACAAACTTAATAACCACCAACGAGTTTTTAGCCAACGGAGTTTTCGGGGTGAACATAACCACGGGCTCAACCAGCAACAGAATTCACACAAACAACTTCATCTCCAACGGCCTCCCGTCTAAACAGAGTGCTGACAATGGCACCTCAAATTACTGGAACACGAGCATAGCGGGAAATTTCTGGAATGACTGGACATCTCCGGACGCAAACCATGATGGAATCGTGGACAACCCGTATACGGTAAACGGAACTGCTGGTGCAAAGGATTTCTACCCTCTTGTTGCTAAGGCCCCGGCAATTCGTATCACCCACGCACCGGTCGGCATTGCCTACATCAACCAGCCAATTCCAGTCGTTGCGGAGATAAAAAGCATCTATAACATTTCAGAGGCAAAGGTTTACTACCGCCCGGTGGGGAGCAGCACCTGGTATGCCCTTACAATGACCCGCATCTCAGGTAATGCGACTGATGGCGTTTACCAGGCAACAATTCCCTCGCAGAGCATTACGGGCACACTGGATTACTACATGACCGCCATCGATGAAAAGAACAGCATAGCCCAGACGCCTGTTTATTCCGTGCAGGTAACCTCTCCAGTCCATGAAATCGCCAGCATTCTGATTGTGCTGGTTTGCACTTTCCTTATCCTGCTACCTCGCAAATCAAAGATCTAAACCGCCACAGATATCAACGACCTCGTTGTACAGCGCTCTCACCCTCTCCGCTGCAGTGTGGAGACCCTTCTCCTCCAGCTTCCGCACCTCTGCCTCAACCCCTGCAATTCTATCATGGGCAACGAGCTTATCCGCGATGCATACAATTTTTTCCTCAATTGTCTCTGGAGACAGTGGCCTGTTTCCCAGTCCAAGCTTGGCGGCCTCTTCGCGGGTAATTCCGCCACCCACATGCCTCTCGATTATTCGCACAATCCTCTCATCAACACCGAGATTTCTTGCAATTTCTCCACCCCTCACTCCATGAGCAACGCCATGGGTAACCGCCCGTCCAATGTCATGGAGCAACGCACCGGCGACCACCAAGTCGATTCTCACATTCTGCTTGCATCTGGCAGCAATTTTCAGAGCCACTTCCTTCACGAATAATGTGTGGGCAATTACCTCCTGGGAGCAACCTGCTTTTCTGAGAATCTCAAGGCACGCTTTCTCATCAGGGATTCCTTCACTCGACAATTTCCACAGTCCCCTTTGTTCCGTCAACCCTCAGCACAGCCCCTTCCGTTATTCGGGAAATCTCCACCGAATCCACAGCTGGAATTCCTGCCAGGATTACCCCAGTTGCAACAATGGTCTCCATCTTCTGGTTTATTATTGCAAGCGGCTCTTTCCCGTACTTCTTCAGCCCGTAAATCACATAGGAGCCGACAGTAGAACCCTTACCGTTGGGGAACACAAGAATCTTCCCAGAAACGCACTTTCCCTCGAGCTCATGCCCTTTCTCAATCACGATGCCTGTTTTCGGGTCTATGCCACCGTAAAAGCTCAGTGGTGATTTAGAGACTATCGCAGTACCTTCAACTATCCCTGGGCTTATTCCCCTGCCCTGCATAATCATTCAATCACCCTCCTGATCAACCCTTCTGTATCTCCAAAAATCACCCTTGCCTTGCAGAAACCCGGTAGATAATTGGCTGCCTTTCCTGAGTTCACGGCGATTGTTTTAAAACCCATCTCCTCAACAGGGGCAACAACGGTGCAGGTATCCGCGACAATTTTTCCGCCTGCTGAACGGATTATCTCATCGTACCCCATTCTGATTGCAAGTTCCTTCACAGCCCTGGATGTGCAGACCCACATCGGTTTCCTCAACCGCTTCCCTTCGACCAGCATTGCAACAGTTCTTATTTCATTGAGCGAGGAATGGGGGCATCCAAGAATCAGTATGTCTGGCTCCTCGCCAGAATTCAAATTCTGGTAGGTTTCCGTCAGTTCCTTCTCCCCGAATGAGATTGTGTCGAGTCCCTCTGGTGAGTAGTCCTTTGCCTCAGGTGTCAACCCGTGAGCATGATACAGTGCAACCGCACCCGATGCAGCCATTGCTGCACCCAGGGCTTTGAGGGAATCCACACCTGCGTGCTTTATTCCAGTAAAATACGGAACCCTGTCCTTCACAATTTTGCCCACGAAATAACCCAGGGCACCGAAGTCAGCGTCAGTCCTCAGCTCCACATTTACCGCAACATGCATATCCGGTTTTCTATTTTCATCCAGATGAAAGCCGTAGTTTGGCGTCCTGCCTAGAATTGCAGCGGCGAGGGCAGAGGGACCACCTTCCCTGTTGGTTCTCGCTCCGAGAACGGAATTTGCAAACGAAACAGCAGAGGACTCGGACCAGGCAACATGCTCCCTGAACCGCGGGAGATTTCCGCTCAAGTACGGAGTGCATGTGGCGGAGATTACGATCCCCATCTTTTTAAACGCCTCGATGATCCTCAACTGTTTCTCAACAAAATCCTCTGGAAATCCAAGTTCCTTCCAGCTTTCAATGTCCATTCCTGCCGGGTTGAGGAATGTTAATACTGAAACCCTGGCACCCTTGCCCGCAATGTCCTCGAGAAATTCAAGCCCCGGGTCTCCGATTGATTTGTAAGAAACTCCCGCAACCTGGGCCGAGGACACTGGAATCATTTTGTCCGCCTTGTAGATTTCGCCAAGACGCACCAGAAGGCGGAGCATTCTTTCGGGCACCTCTCCATGCTCTCCAGCCAGTATTGCCTCCTCCTCCCGTGTCAAAAGCACAGTTACCACTCCCGCATAAGGAAAGAGGATAAGGTTTTAACCAGTTCAGTCGGTTACAATCTCAAAGTTTCCGTGCTCGAAAATTAGCGGGAAGTAACCTCGCCTGTGGTTGGTTCTCCGCATCTTCATTATGCTGAGGAACAAATTGACCGCATTCATTTCCCTACGTAAATCCAGATGGATAATTCCATCTGCGAGGAAATCCTCACCATAACTCATTGAGCCGCCTGTCTCCTCGTGTATCAGGAAGGTGGTTACCTTCAGGTCACGGAGCCATTCAAACAACTGGAACAGTTCGTCCCTTGGCTCCTTGAATTTTGCCAGCATTTCCAGCACGGGCAGCGAGTCAATCACAAGCAGATCAAAATTGAAGTTGCTCTTCAGATTGAGGATGTACATTCTGAAAATCTCAATCCACGCCTGCTGGGTAAGCTGGGTCATCTTCTTTCGGAGCAACCCGAGGTCAAGCACACTCAGATTTGAGTCAACGCCTGGCGGTGCAAATCCCATGCCTCCCATGTTTTCAATCAGGCTAGAGGCACTCTGTTCCAGGCTCACATACAGTGCCTTCCTTCCTGCCTCCTCCACATTTTTGTAGATTATGGAATAGGCGATCGAGGATTTCATTGTGCCTGGCTTTCCGAGCAGCAGAACTACACTGCCCTCGGGAATGCCACCGTCCATTATCTCGTCCAGTCCCCTTACAAATGTCTTCACTCTTGGTATCATGGTAATCCCGTTTCAAGTATAGTGCGGTGGTATATATAATCTTTGAGAGGGTTGTTAGTTTTGTTCTTTGGTAGGCCTCCGCTTTGCCCAAGTGGAGAGAACCCCTAAAATCACAAAACATAACACCACCAGACATCCAGCAGAAAGTTCAGGTATCGGATACCAGTCACTTGCACCTGCACCGCCATCAATTGGGTAGGCACTTGCTGTGCCCCAGCCATTCCCATCCCAGTTACTCCAGTAATTGCCTTCTTGGGCACCGTTATCATACCAGTAGTTCCCCCCGACCTCATCGTATGCCTGGCATGGGCCTACCACCCCTCTGCCTGCCCCGTTGTTCTCAATAAAATAGTTACGGACAAGGGTATTCCTGGTAGAGCCAGCCGTGAGGTACACTGCCTCCTCCGCATTCCTGTAGAAGGAATTTGCTGAGATGTTATTATCCTTTGAAGCGTAGAGATGGATACCATACAGGGTATTCTGGGAAATGTTATTGTTAACTACCGTGTTGTTATTTGCATCGGTGAAGGTTATCCCACTGAATGTGTTCAGTTTGATTGTGTTGTTTTTGATTTCATTCCAGTTTGATGCCTCGAAGAGCGAGACCCCGTTCATCGCATTCTCAACGACGGTGTTGTTTTCAATTTTTACATAACAGGCGCTGTAGAGATATACCCCGACCATGGTGATTCCTCTTATGTAGTTCCTTGTAAGTTTGATTCCCTGTGAGCTTTTTATGCTCACCCCGTAGTTACAACCAGTTATGTTGCAGTCAGTCAGTGTCCCGTTAGTAGCATTTTCAAACGCAATTCCAGAGCCACTCGGGAAGTTCGCAGATAACGAAGAATTCCTGACCGTAAGATTGCTCATTCGCACATACAGGCCAGTACAATCCATCCAGATGCCATAGCTAGCCCCAGCGTTCATTCCGTTAGCATTCAAATAGTATCTGTTTATTATCACTGGGGAGCTTGCACTGCTGCCATCGCCACTCCAGCCAAACAGGGACCTGGTAAATGTGAGGTTCCCATTTCCGGCGACATGCATTGGTGGTAAGGCGGGAATCCTTATGGGATAGGCGTCCGCGGCACCGGCGCCACCCTGAAGCGGATAGGCGTTTACAGTCCCCCAGTCATTACCGTTCCAGTTACTCCAGTAGTTACCCTCCATGGCAGTGGAATCATGCCAGTAATTGCTAGCATTCTCATCGTAGGCCTGTGCATTCCCAGTTACTCCCTTGCCAGCGCCGTTGTTTCGCCAGAAATTGTTGTAGGCAATTCTGTTTTCAGTTGAGTTTATGTGGATTCTGATGCCATGGTATGTGTTCAGAGCAATCTGGTTATAGGAAAGAATGTTGCTGCTTGAATTGTAAAGGATGATGCCATAGCCTGCCTGTGAAACATTGTTTGTCGAAATCACATTGTTCACCGCATATGAGAGATTGGCACCTGCCGCTAAACCGGATGTTGTTCCTGAGATATAGGCATATGAAATGTTGTTCATCCATACCGTGTTTCCGGTTGAGTTATAGAGATAAAGGTTGTACGCAGTTGCCGTGGTAGATGCAGTAGCATTAGACCCTGTTACTATATTTTTCTCAATTGTGTTATTGTTCGCCTGGTCAAAATAAAGCCCGTATCCGTATCCAGATTTGGTACCCACATATCCAGACACAGCATAGCCGTAATTATTCCTGATGGTGTTCCATTGTATCGTGTTGTTGGATGCGGAATAAGCGTAGATTCCATAACCAGCACCTGTCCCGTAAGAAACCCCTCCCCAGTTCCCTGTAATGTTGTTGCAGGCGATGAAGTTCTGGCTTCCCGAGAGATAAATCCCGCGTCCTCTTCCAGTGGCAGATGTAAAACCTTGTCCATTATTCCCGGTGATTGTATTATTCACTATGGTAGAATACGATGTCTGGGCAACAATCCCGTGCCCGAACCCGAGTCCTCCCGCATTGGAAGTCCTCCCATAGTTTTCTGAGAGGTTGTTGTCTGCAATGTACGCATAGTTGGAGGAAAGATAGATACCGTAACCCATCGCATAGGCACCTGTTGTCCCAGAACTGGCATAGTTGTTGGTCACATTGTTACCCACCATTTCGGTCCGATTTGTATTTACCTCCACATAGATGCCATAGCCATAGCAAGTCCAGGGCGCGGAAGCACTGTTCCCAGTAACCGTGTTATACCGCAGGATTGTGCTATTAGACGAGGCAATGTAAAAACCGTATCCTTCACCTGTTGCTGACCCACCCGATCCGGTACCTGAATTGTTGCTGACATTGGAGGCCTCAAATGAATTATTTTCGGAACCTGTAAGGTACACCCCGTATCCAACTCCAGTATATCCTGAGGTACCATCGCCGTAGTTAAAAACGATCTGGCAGGAGGAAACCGTGGAATTTTTCACAGAGCTCATGTAAAGCCCGTATCCTTTTGACGCGCCTACACCGTTGTAGGCACCGTTATATCTTATGGTAGTTCCGGTCAAACTCAGATTCTGAGAGGTGTTAATGAACATGCCGTATCTATAGAATGTTCCTCCAACCGGGCTGTTTCCAGACACCCTATTGTAAGATATCAGCGAATTAATGATTGTGATGTTGGCTGAGGCATTTATAAACACCCCATAATTTCCACCTGTAACAGTATTGTTGGAAACATTGGTGTTTTTTATAAAAATGTTCGAAGAATAATTGAGCCACAGTCCACACATGCTGGTATTTAGCGTGCAATTGTCAATCCCACCATTTTTCAAGTTTTTGAAGGCAATCGATGCCCCATACGGCTCTGAGGTGGAAACCGATGCACCCCAGACCGTGCAGTTCCGGATGACAAAGTACCTGTCCGTATTCACAATGTAGATTCCATATGCATACCCGCTCGCATTGATGTCCCAGCCAGAAATAATGTAGGGGTCAATCTCTGTTCCACTTCCACCAACGACACCGTTACCTGCTGTGAAGCCACTGTTGCTTGTGATGGAGATTGGAGTTCTAGGCGTGCCTTTTGTTTCCACTTCCGCACTTGCTTCCTTTAGCTCAATTGCTCTGTCAAGATGATGCTCAGCCAATAAAAACCCTGCACCATCACACCTCAGTGCGTTTTCAACCCTGCAGTCCTTCCCCTCCCAGTCTATCATGTAGAAGTAAACTGTGTATCTCTCGCCGGTTCCCAGCAAATTTTTTCCTGTCATTGTTTCCATTTCTTTGCCATTCGTTGCCGCCGCCACGCTCTCCCCTATGTTCCATGCCCACTCCTGCTGGACAGCGCCTGAGAACGAAAGCACCCTGCTCGCCTCTATCTTTCCGTTCTTCCCAAAAATCTCGATGGCTTTGTCTGCACCGACTACAAAATTTGGAGAAGGTTTGAATCCTGTCTCCGGGTTGTTGTCAGTATCGATAAAAACATATGCCACATCCCTGCCGTTGGCATTCGGAATTGAGGTCTCCCTCTGGTTTGCCACGTACACAGAACTTGCTGTGCTGGTTTCCACTGTATATCTAGAATCCCCTGCAAGGATGGTTCCATACACCTTTGCATAAAAAGCTACATTTTTACCCGTATCAGCGGTTGCATATTCAGCAATATCTATGTTTTCTGGCACATTTCCGTCCCTTGCCTTCGTGGTCTTTGCCACACCCTGCCAGTCCTCAAAAATTCCATCGACCTTGATTGCAATCGCATTGTTTGTCCGGAGTCCATAAGCTGCCAGAAAGCTCACGATAATCACAGCAATCATAACAGCCACTCCAGCCTTTCTGAACAGTCCTCTATCTTTACTATCCAGTAAATTCACCCCAGACCTGTTCCTACCTGCATGTGCATCTATAGTCCCATAATTGACCCGTCGTGGGCTTACAGACCTTTCCCATACTATCTGGGATTTGGATTTTCTCCCCTCTAAATTCATATTTTCACCACGGTGCTTTATCGCGTCCGTGTATATAATATTTTTTATATTTTTTAGGTAATCTGTGGGTTCCAGTATTTCTTTTCATATCTTCACTTAATTTCCACAATCTCCCTTATCCATCCGACCTCCTCCTCAAATCCCTCGATTAATGGAAGCAAGGCCTCAACCCTTCTCCTTATTTCAACCTTCGCCTCAGCACTGGCATCAAAATACTTTGTTGCAAGCACAGCGGATTCTAGCAAGGGATTAAATTCCTCCCTCGTAATCGTACCTCTCAATTCCCCACACCTCTGAACCTCACTTGCCTCGACCAGAAGGCACTTTGACTTCCCCACCCAGTCCTCAACAACCAGAAATTCCCTCCGGTCCACCTTTGCAATCACGCTGAATGTCCCTTTGAGATATGGCACACCATGCCAGAACAAAAAAGCATCGTCCGCGAGTTCCTGCACCTGATTGTTATGCCCGGCGAGTGCACAGCGGACCAGAATGTCAAGTTGCTCCGGAGAAACAAAATTTATTGAAAAATTCTCATCCTTGATGAGGTTCGCATAAGTGTTTGAGTTTTCGAAAACCCGCAATCGATAGAACTCTCCCTCATACCAGACACCTATCGCTGCAGCATTTATGTGCGAATTTTTCGTGACCACAACGGCTTCAATGACCCTCATCCGGTTTTATCTCCTTTACCTGGTTTTCCTCGTCAATCAAATACTTTATTCTGTTTTCAACTTCTGTCAGTTCTTCCCTGCACTCCTTTAGAATCTTCGTACCTTCCTCAAAGTAGGCGAGCATCTCGTTCAACGACACCTCTCTCTTCTGTATCTTTGCAATTATCTCTTCTACGCGCTTCAACTTCTCTTCAAAACTTTTTCCAGCTTCCATTCTTTCACCTCTTTTTCAAGCACCTTTGCCTCCACAACCACATCAGTAAAATGAATCTTGACACAATCCTCCCTCTCGAGTTCTGAACCCGTCACAACAACCCTGTCCTCCTTCGTAATGTAGACATACCCCTGCTTCAAAATTGCCTCCGGGTTCAGTGAGGTGAGCAGCGTTTCCGCGTTCTCCACCTGCATTTTTTTATACTGGACACAATCAAAGACCGCATTTCGCAGGCCGGTTGAGAGCATCTCCAGCCGTGTCTTGTAAACCAGAACAATACGGTGGAATTCCTCCTTTGAGATTTTTGACGCGATCAAATCCAGCGAAACATACAACTCCTGCAGGTAGGATTGAACCGCATTCGTAAGCTCGGTCCTCTCTCTTTCGACGAAATCGCATCCATTTTTCCATTGCTCGTAGATAAATTTACCCGCATACGAAGGTGTCGGAAATTCCCTGTCTGCGGCCATGTCTGCGAGGGTTCTGTCAGTCTCATGCCCGATGCCTGTGATCACCGGCACCCTTGAATTCCTGATTGCTCTAACTACCACCTCCTCGTTGAATGCCCACAGGTCCTCAATGCTTCCCCCTCCCCTTGCAACCAGAATTACATCCACACCGAGAGAGTTCAGGGTCCTGATTGACCTTACGATACTGTCCTTTGCTCCTTCACCCTGGACGACCGTGTCCACAATGTATATCTCAAGTCCCTTTGCATTCTGGAGGGCGTGAAGAATGTCATGCACCGCCGCACCCTTGAGCGAGGTTGCAATTCCGACCCTGAAAATATACTTCGGAACTGGCTTCTTCACCTCCGGTGCGAAAAGCCCCTCGGCCCGCAGCCGCTCCTTCAACCTCTCAAGTCTCAGATAAACCTCACCTATGCCACCAGCAAAAAAGCTATCCGCAATCAAATTCAATTTTCCATCTCGCTGGTAGAAATCCAGCTTCCCGTGGACTACCACGCTCAGCCCGTCCTTAAGTTGTGAAAGGGCCTCTGAAGTGTCGAACATCACCACATGCACTCTTGAAAATTCGTCTTTAATATCAAAGTAAACCCGCTGGGCATTCCCACCGAAATTGCTTACTTCTCCCCGCACATACACATCCTGGAAACTCTTCTCCGATTTAATGTGCCCTTTTATTTTTGAGGCAAATTCGGTTACAGTGTAAACTTTTATGTCCTCAGATGTTTGCATCGGCACCCCTCATTTTAACTTTCGTGCCATTGCCAGTTTGGGTAACCTCATAAACCACATCCGCGACGCCCTCAAGCTCCTGCTCATGCGAGACCACAAAAATCTGGCCATCCGCATAGTTCTCCTTTATCCTTCCAAGCAATTCCCTGAGCGAGTTTATCTGTTCACTTGAGAACCCATCCGTGGGTTCATCGAGGATGAGCAGGGCATTCTCGCCGAAGAAACTCCTTGTAATCACCCTGTTTAATGCCAGACGGTAAGCGAGCGCGAGCGCGGTGCCCTCGCCACCACTCAGATTTTCGAAGGGCCTGATGTAACCATCACCGACACTGATTTCCGGTGTAAAATTTTCGTCCAAAGTAATATCCATCTCTGCGTTTTCCATCAACTCGTTGAAGAGAGCGCGGAGTTCCTCCTCCAGCAGGTATCTTGCCTCTCTAAGCACATTTTTTTCAATCTCCTCATAGCACTTCGCCAGTTTTTCGAACCATTCCACATAACCCCTGCATTTCTCCATCCTTTCCTTGATTCTTCTCAGTTCCTCAAGTTCCTTTTCAATCTCTCCAATCCTCTTCTTCTTCTCCTTCATCTGCTCCATAATCCTGGCAACCCCCTCCTTCTTCGCAGCAAGTTCCTTGGATATCTCTGTAAAGTTTTCACGGGTTTTTTTATCCTCGTGTTCATCGTACACAATTTCCTCGAGTTTCGCCTCCACTGCCTCGAGCTCCGTGCAAACATCCTGGTAGTCTTTCTCATATTCTCCCAATTTTTTACTTAAAATTTCAAGCTGCTTCTCCTTTTCTCTAATCTCCGCGGTGAGGCCTTTCCACTCTTCATCAAACGGTTTCAGTTCCTGGTGCTGCCTCTCAATCTCGGCAAACTGCTGCCTGTCAAATCCCGTGGCCGCCACCTCTTTTTTGAGATGTTCAATTTCGGCCTCGATCGCCGCAACCCTCTTTTTCGCTTCTGCCATTTCCGCTCTCTTCCGCTCAATTTCCTCGAGCGAATGCTGGAGTTTCTCCTTCTCCTTCAGGATTTTCCTCTTCTCCTTTATCTGGTTCTCCACGAATACCTGTCTTGCCTTTATCCTGCTTGCGATGGCTTCATTCTCTTTTATGGCCTTTGTCTTTTCCACCACTTTTTCCTCGATTTCCCTGCGCATCCGGTCTATGTGGTCTTTTGTTAACGGCTGCCTGCACTTCGGACACACCTGGAGACCCGCAAGCCCAGTCATCTCCGCTTTCTCCTTTTCACTCTCCCCAATTTCCTTCTTCAACCCCTCAATTTCTGTCCTCAGCACGGAAATTTTCTCGGTGTTCTCGGCTTTCTCCTGTTCTAGAACTTCCAGATCCTTTTCTAAATCCCCAAAACTTTCAAGCTTTCTTCTGATTTCGTCAGCCCCTTTAATCCTCTCTTCCAGCTCCGTAATCTGTTTCCTTATTTCCTCGGCACTTCCCTGTTTTTTATTTATCTGCTCCTCAATTTTTTCCACCTTTTTCTTCTTCATCCTCCCCTCTTCAACTCTCTTAGAAAGGCAAACAAAATTCTCGTAGTGGGGCTTCAGCTCCTCCTGTCTCCCCTTTTTCGTCTCAATCTCCCCGAGACACCCTGCAATCTCTTCCTTGTGTCTCCCAATCTCTTTGCTAATCTGCTCCTTCTTTACCCGAAGTTCTCTCTTTTTTCCCTCCAGCCCCTCCCTTTCTTTCCGTAATTTCTCGAAGGTTTCAACTTGGACCTTCAGCTCTGTGACTTTCCTATTTAATTCCGCGATTTCTTCTTCAATCCTACTAGCTTCTGCCCCTTTTTGCTCCAATTCCTTTCGCTCCTGAGCGAGCTCCTGCTCCTTCTTGTCTATCTCGACACAATTCTCTCCGAGCTTTGCCATTGCAAGTTCAATTTCCTTCTCCATCGCCTTTCTGACCACATTCGCATTCTCCCTCGCAACTCCATAAACCTCGCAACCAAAAAGATGGGAGATGGTTTTCCTCTTTGCCTCTCTGTCCTGCTTCAGGTCTGCGAGGATCGCCTTCATCTCTTCCTGCGGCACATAGAGGGCGTACTCATACATCTTTGAGAAGGTTTGCTTTCTCAGCCTTCTACCGGCTCCGAGAATCTTCAGAATTCTCTCGTCTGCGTCTCTGGGTGCGAGTTCCTGTTTCGTATTTTCATCCTCAATCACCACCTTCTCCTGTTCAATCACCTCCACAACCTCTCCTTTTTTTCTCGGTGTTTTCCTCCGCAACACCCTTGATATGATGTATTCCTTCCCGTCCACAAGAAATGTCAATCTTACAGAACCCTCCCTGGCCCCCTCCCTCAGAAGCTGTAGATACTCCAGGCCCCTGCTCTTCCCGAACAATGCAAATTTTACTGCCATCAAAATTGTGCTCTTTCCTGCCCCGATGTCGCCCTCGAAGAAGCTCAGACCTTTGCCAAACTCAATTTCCTCATGGACATAGCTCCTTATGTTCTCAAGCACAATCTTCTTTATTCGCATTCACCCGCCTCCCAGGTCAAGGTTTTTCTTCACATTTTCCTCAATTCTCGTGTGATACGCCTCATTGCTTTCTCCCTCGAGCTTCTCAGCCCCGAGAATCCCTATTAACCTTATTGCCTCATTCGCCTCCTCCGCGTCCTGAAAAAAAACCTCTGCAACCTTTCTTTCAATTTCCTCGATACTTTCACCATGGACTACATGCTCCAGGTCAACCTCAGCATCAGCAAGCCCCTCCCTGTTTATGAGCACATCAAGTGCTCCCAGTGCAACACCCTCCCCCGCAATCTCTTCGAACGGTATCTTCGAGCGTTTTCCCTCAACGAGTTTTCCCTCAAGTTTTAGATACACGACAGAATTTCTCAAATCCCTGTTTTCAATCCAGTTCTTAAGTTGGTCTTCGACCTCCCCTGGAGTTGTATTTCCGAAGGAAAACTGTGCGAACACAATGTCCGGGATTTCTCCGTTGTGGCCCGTCAGTGCCTGGAGCGAATAGATATCGACAAATGTAAGGTTCTCCTCCGTTATCTTCTCATCAAAGTCAACGAGATAAAAGCCAGGTAACCTCTCTGTATTCTCCTCGAGGTCCTTCACACTTGAGGCAAACAGGGGCCCAGGATACACGAACAATCCGTAGTCCTCCGCAAAATTAACGCTCCTCATGTGCACATGTCCACACGCATAGTAATCGAAATTTCTCGGCAGGAGGGCAAAGGAAACTCCCTCCGCTTCTTTTAAAAATTCTGGGCGGAGTTCTGCAACCGTGGAATGCAACATAAAAATCTTCGGCCTTGGGATTTTTTCTAGCGTCTCAAAATCCAGCTTATCTAGATATTCTATCTCAATCTCCCGTTTTCTTCCACTAACTCCTACCAGAGAGACACCAGATCTGTCCACAACAGGCAGGAGGTTGATCTTTTCGTTTTCGTTCCATGCCATGACCTCAACGAGGGTAATTCTCTTCGCCGCGGCCAGCACATCCACAGATGAGCTATGGGTCGGGCTTGCATCGTGCGAACCATACACCGCATAAACTCTGATTCCGCTTTCATCCGCATCTGTCAGAATGGCTGCACACTCCTTCTGAATTTCGATTTTCACTACATTCCCATGAAAGAGGTCGCCCGCAACCAGAATGAAGTCCACATCGTATTTTTTACAGAACTCAACGACCATCCTCAGAAGTTTTGCTGACGCTTCCCTCAGAACTTCATGCTGGGCCTTGAACGCACCCAGATGCACATCTGCCAGATGCACAAATCTCACTTTCTTTTTTTCTGGAATTTCGGGTGGTGGAGCCCTCAGGTTTTTTGTGCTTCTTTCCTGGATTTTTACCGTCCGCTGGTTCACCTTTTCTCCCAGGGCGTCATTCCGTCCGAAGTCAAACAAACTCATGATTAAAAGAATGTTCGGGGGGTATTTAAAGGTAAAAGGGAGGGGTGAGTGAAAGTGCTTGTCACTGTAACTTCTTCCTGGCAAAGTATATCGTGCCAGTAACAATTGCAGCCCCGAGGAGCAGGAATTCAAATCCGGGTGTTGGCTTTGGTTCCACCTTCTTTTTCACCGAGATTGTCGCCGACTTTTCAGCATCCGAGTATCCTGGTTTTGTCGCCTTCACCTTAACTGTAACCAGCGTATCCTTTTCCAGGTCTGCCTTTCCAGTAAATGCAAATGTAGCACGGCCAGAATTATCCGTGGTTTTTGCAGGTGCATCAAGTGTTCCTGCCACAGGTATCAGTTCTATGCTTGCATTCACCCCAGAAACGGGCTGACCGTTTTCGTCTGTAACTGTTACGGTAATCGCAATGGTTTCCCCCGCCTTGACTTCAGCACTGCTTACCTCAACATTCACATTCATCGTATGGAGTGAAATCCAGGAAGGGTACACCGTGATGAATTTCTGCACGCTTGCAGGGTTGTATCCGCCAGCACTCGCGTTCGCAACGATTTTCCCTGTGGTGTTCTCTGAAACATCTCCGGCTGTGAAGTTCGTTATGAACTCTCCATTACTGCCTGTGTAGCCGCTAGGGTGTTCAAATGTTCCAGGCACGCCATCAGCACTCAAGCTAACCAGGGCATTTGTCACAGCACCTCCGCTGCTTGCATTTTTCACCAGGACCGTGACAGTAGTAGAGTTACCTGCGGTAATCTGGGTTTTGGAGAGTGAAATAGTCACGGTTAAGTTATACAACTGCTGTTGTCCTCCGGTGGGGGTCGCGCTCACCTCGGGGCTCTTTGCACCTTCTCCCACCGCATTTATTGCACTTACCGCAAAGTAGTAGGTCTGTCCGTTAGTTAATCCAGTTACGGTGAAGGTAAGCTGATTTCCCGTATTCTGGCTGTTCGTGTATGACCCGCTGATTGTGCCCCAGTAAACTTTGTAATCCGTGACTGGAGAGCCGCCATCGTTTGCGGGTGGTTGCCAGGTGAGAGTGACCTTCTGGTCGCCCGGGGTAGCCGCAAGATTCGTGGGTGCGGACGGAGTTCCAGCCGCGGAGGTGATAGTGAGGGAAACTTCTGCACTGCCTGGCTTGTATCCACCGGCACTCACATTTGCCAGAATCTTTCCTGTGCTCCCTGTGGACCCACTGTCAGCTGTGAAGTTGGCAACGAAAATCCCGTTACTGTCTGTGTAACCAGCTTGCTTGTCAAAACTCCCCGCGAGGTTCATCGCTCCCAGGATTACTTCTGCGCCACCTAGAACTGCCTGGGTACTTGCATCTTTCACACTGACCATCACCGTGGTTGTTCCACCGGGGCTAATCTGGGTATGTGAAAGCGAGAGGTTGACGCTCATAACAAGTTCGCCAACAATGCAAACATATACGGGCGTCCGCATTGAGGCACTAGGCACACTGGCAGCAATGTAATACTTCAGATAGCCCGTGCCACTCTGGACTGGAATCGTGCCCTCGTATGTGCCATCGGTCGAGTTTCCTGAAACACGGCTCATCTGGATGCTAAGGTACTGTCCGCCCTGGAGAGGAAGGTACTTTAATTCCACGCCGGACACTGCCGCAATTGTATGCACCACGGCGTTCACCTTGATTTCCGAGTTTTCCTCCGCATACTTAATCGGAGTGTGGTATATCCAGATGAAGTTGTGCTGGCTCACAAGCGGAAAATCGTCCTTCACACCCGCTGTTCCATCCAGCTGGTAAGGGGAATCCACCACAAAATTGTTATCCGCATCCGGTGTCATCCAGTCCGCCCAGTAGTTTCCATAATTATCTGGACACCAGGAGTTTCCACCTGTGCTGTCGTATGCCTGGGTATGGTTAGCGTCGTAGGTCCCCGTTGCCCCGTTATTTCCAGTGAAGTCGTTGTGATGGATTTCGTTAGAGATTGAGCCAAAGGTGATGTAAACCCCGTACTGGCTATTGGCTACGAACTGGTTTTCTGTAATACGGGATTCCAGGGTTTCCATCAAATGAATTCCATTTTCCCCGTTACCTCCAACATAACACTGGTGGATGGCGAGGGCCGTGGAACCATCTGCAAACAGACCATGTTTTCCGTTTGATGTTATCGTACAGTTCATTATATCTAGATTTGTGGATTTGTAGGTGTAGATTCCATACAGTTTGTTCTCAGTTAATCTGGAAGTGGTAATTTTGATATCGCTGGAAAAACCGATTTGTACCGCGATTGAGGCATTTTTGATCGTAATGCTGCTCACATTTATTGATGTGCTGTTTGCAATAATTATCTGCCCGTAGTCCGCATTCAAGGTCAATCCGCTCTGCGACTTTATGTAGACCGCGGGTTTTCCGTTAACAAGATTGCTGTCAATGGTGTGGGCAGCCCAGTAGTTTGCTGCATCCCCAGAAATCTGAATATCATTCTTGCTGAGAGTATTGTTCGTGACTGTGATGTTCAGGGCGTTCTGGAGCAGAATTCCTGCCTCTCCATTGTCAACTACATTGTTGCCCGTGACAAGGATACCGTCGGAATTTGCAATCAGTACCCCGTTCTGGGTATTGTGATGAACATAATTGCCAGAAATGTTCACAAGTGTTGAGCCCCTTACCCAGATGCCGTTGTATTTATTTGCGTAAACAGTGCAGCTGGTGATTGTTCCATTTGAAACAGAGTTGAAGGCAATTCCACAGCCGTAGGGAGAAATCACGCATTTTGTTGCATTGTAAACCGTACAGTTAACAATTCTGAAATGCGCATTCGTGAATTCGACATATATCCCGAAGGCACCTCCCTGGGCATCAATTTCGAGGTCAGAGATGATGTAGGGGTCTGCTGCGGTTCCACTGCCCCCGCTTACACCATTGGAGGCGTTGAAATCGGCATCGCTGGAAATGTGGATTGGACTGTGGGGCGTCAGATTCTTCGGAACAACCACTTCTCCCTTGCCAGAACCAAAAATCGAGAAAACAAGCAGGACTGTGACTAAAGCCAGCAACGCTTTTTTCATCTCAATCACCGAGGAAGGGATGGCTTCATCGGAAATAAAGGTATCGGTGGAGTGATGTATCTACTTGTTAAGAATTATTTTAGCGTCCAGTGCAACCGGTTCTGAATCGCTGATTATCAGGGGATTGATTTCAAGCTCCGATATCACGGCGCCCTTTTCATCGAAAATCCTCTGGATTCCCAGTACTGCTTTGATAACCGGTTCGTAGTCGTAATTCAGATTTCTGAAACCCTTAAAAACAGCCGAAATTCTGGTTGAATTGACCATTTTGACAATCTCCTCCCTGGTGAGTGGCATCTTCCTGAATACAATGTCTCCATAAAGTTCAGTTAAAAAACCACCTCCACCGAAACCCACAACGCCCTCAAAATCCTCATCTTTTTTAGCACCTAGAATAAACTCAATGGAGTGAGGGATGTATTCTTCTATAAGAACTGGTTTCTCTCCAAATCTGCACCGCAGATTCTCGAGAACACGCCCGACATCATCTCGCGATACATCTACGACCAGTGCCCCTATTTCGCTCTTGTGCTTTATGTTTGCGTCAAGCACCTTGAGAACAAATCGCTTCTCAGGTGGCAGGATTCCCTGTATATCTGAAAATTCTGACTGCGGAACAATCCAGTATTCTGGCCTTTTTATTCCATAGTTTTCGAGGAGTTGCTTTACCTCATGCTCGGTTTCCAGCATGTTCTCTGCACCTCTCAAAATGCCATTTTGCAAATGTGCCAGTTGCGTTAACCGCACGGGAAACACTTGGATACACGGGGATATTCTCACTGGCAAATTTCTTTATCAGCCCCATCTGCAAGCTTGGGCATTTTACATAACCGAATGCCGGGATCCGATATTTCTTGCATACTTCTGCAATCCCCCGCACCACATTTGCGTTCAAATGTTCGTTCGGGGTGATGCCGAAGAGAAGAATATCACAAATCCTTTCTTCGGCCAGCATTTCAATAACAGAGAGATAGTGTTCATTCGTGCTTTCAGAGGTTAAATCCACGGGGTTGCTCGGGGAAATGTATGCGGGAAGCTTGGACCCAAGTTTTCTTTTCACACTTGAAGGAAGTTCCACAACCTCCATCATTTCGTTCCATCTCTCTTCAATGAGGTCCGCCGCAATTATTCCATTTCCACCACCGTTTGTGATGATAACCACCCTTCTTCCATTCGGAGGATAGGGACATACAAAGGCACGGGTATAATCGAGGAGTTCAACCTCATCGGAGGCGAGAACTAGATTCAACTGTTCCATTACCCCTTTTAATATTTTGTAATTTCCGCCCATTCTACCAGTGTGAAGCACCGCTGCCCGCGAACCCTTACTGCTCCTTCCCCCCTTGAGCAGAACTATGGGATGGGGATAATTTTTACATGCCGCAAAAAATTCATTTCCGCGAGATAGATTTTCGAGGTAGAGTGCAACCACACGGGTGTGTAAATCTGTGCGCAGGTATTCCAGTGCCTCTACTTCTGTAATATCTATCTTGTTACCCAGGCCTATAAAATATGAAAGCCCGGTCCCATGGTATGCCAGTTCTTCCATGAAATCTACGGCAAGGGAACCGCTTTGGGAAATCATGGAGACGCACCCAGGTAATGGCCTCTGGAAAGCGGTCTTGCTTAGGAAAATTACATCTATTCCTTCATGGGTATTGACATAACCCAGTGTATTCGGTCCTAGAACACGAATTCCATTTTTGCTCACCACTTCCTCTAGTTTTTTCTCCATTTCCAGCCCAGCAGCGCCGACCTCTGAGAAACCCGAGGAGATTATCAGCAAATTCTTGATGCCCGACTTAATGCAGTCTTCAACGGCATTCTGCACTAAATTCGCAGGCACAGAAATTACTGCGAGGTCAATTTTTCCGGGTATATCAGAGATGCGGGCATAGCATCTATGCCCGGCCAAACTTCCGTACTTTGGATTTACTGGGTAGAGAATTATGTTCGGGTTTGAGCTCAGATTTTCGCAGATTCTAGAACCTGGTTTAAGCGGGTTTGCACTAGCGCCAATCACTGCAACGGTCCTGGGTTTAAACAGCTTTCCCAGTGCCCATATGCGTTCTCCGTCCTCATGATTTCGTCTCGATGAAAAAGCCAGGGTTTTTCTAATCTCTCCAGGTGCCGCGTGCATCGAGAGGGCATTCAGGGTCACAGGACCACCGTCAGATACGCTCAATATGCCTCGTAGTCAAACGAAATTTGCAGTTTCTCCAGCGCCTTGTAGAGCTTTTTCATCCTTTCTTCGTCGTAGTCACCTGGGTAAATCACTATCTTTTCGAAGCATTCCTTCGCATATATTTCAGAAAGATTTCGCCCGTTGCCTTTCATTTTCTTACCTCCGATATCTATATATACTGCAACATAAATATAGCTTTGTAACGCATTACTGTAACAAGGTGATAGATATATGCTACAAAAACCTCGAGAAGGTAACAAAGATTTGTTACATAATCCTGTGCTGCAGGAGTTACTGAGGGACCCTACAAGGGGCATCAATGAAATTGCAAGGAGGTCTGGGACCTACAGACAGGGTGTTTGGAGATTGAAAAAGAGGCTTGAAGAAGAAAAAGCAATTTGGGGATATACTCCAGTGCTGGCTGAAGAAAAATTCGGGTATGGGCAGTATCTAATTCTGCTCAAGCTCAAACCGATGAGTGAAAAACTCGCCTCTCTGATGATAAGGAGGATAAGACAGGGTGAGCCAGCAAAGTACAGAGTTCGGTTAATCAATGTGATGTATGTGAACGGGGACTTTGATTGGATTGTGCTTTTTTCAGCGCCTGATAGATTACATGCAAAGAAATACTATGAAAGCTTGAGGCTGACCTACGACGAATTTCTCATCGAGAAACCAGTGCTCCTAGATGTGAATATGTTTCTTGTTCGTGAAGGTAAAACAAATCCAGAACTTGAAAATCTCACCCAGATGGTACCGTGAGAGGAAGCCACACAAACCCGTTTGTCCTTGCTTTCACTCCAGTTTCTTATATACAGCAGCAATCACGAAAATCGCCCCTGCTGTGAAGACAATCATTCCACTCGTGGCAACACCGAAAACTGCTGAAGTGATAATTCCAGTGAACACGCTCACCGCCGCTATCGCAACACTCACAATCATCGTTCTCCTGAAGGAAAGGTCCAGCTGTAGTGCGGAGAGTGCCGGGATTACAATCAGGGCGGATACAAGAATCACGCCCACTATCTTTATTGAAATCACAATTGTGATTGCTACGAGCACATCGAAAACAAGGTTGAAGGCCGTGACAGGGATTCCGGAGAGCTTCGCAAAATTTTCATCAAAACAAAGGACCACAATTTCCTTGTAAAATACAAGCACGAAAAGGATTATGCTCAGCCCCAGCAGAACTATCATCATCAGGTCAGTGGTGTTGATCGTGAGAATTGAGCCGAAGAGGTAGGAAAAGAGGTCGACGCTGAAACCCCCGCTCAAGCTTATCAGCACGAGACCTGTAGCAAACCCCAGTGCAAGGAAGACCGCAATCGAGGCATCTGACGGTGCAATTCCCTGTCTTCGCATATATGAAATTGCCAGCACTGTAAGTATAGATACGAGGAGGGCCGTCAGCAACGGGAAAAGGCCGAGGAAAAGCCCGAGAGCAATGCCACCGAAAGAGGCATGGGCTAACCCATCACCTAGCATCGACTGCTTTTTCAGCACGATGAATACACCGGTCATTGCACACGCACTTCCTGCCAGAATTCCACCGAGAATTGCAAACTGGAAGAACTGGTAGGAAAACAGGCTGGCGAGCGAGGAAAAATCACTCATTTCCGAACACACCCCTGCACTCGTGCCTGTGAAATACGAAGTGGAAGTGCTCCCCGTATACCTGTCTCAGGACCTTCTCCGGGTCTGTCCCCTCGTTCACCTCGCAGGAATAGGTGCGCTGGTTCACGCAGATTACCCGCGACATCCTGCAGAACACCACCGAGAGGTCGTGGGAAACCGAGATTATCGTGGTCCCCTTCTTGAGGTTCAGGTCACTGAGCAATTTGTAGAATTTTTCCTGCACACTCGGGTCCACACCTGCAACTGGCTCATCAAGAACCAGAATTTCTGGTTCTCTAGCGATAGCCCTTGCAATGAATGCACGCTGCTTCTGTCCTCCCGAGAGTTTGCCAATTCTCTTACCTGCAAGATGAGAAATCTCGAGAAACTCCATTGCCTCCGTAACTTTCTCCCAGTCCTCCCTTCTTAGCTTCCTGCCCATTTTCGCCCTCCCAATTCTCCCCTGGGCAACAAGTTCTCTCACCGTTAACGGAAACAGTTCATCGAAATTCGTGGCATGCTGGGGCACATACGCAATTCTTTCCCACTGGTCGAAATCCTCAATGGGCCGTCCGAAGATTTTGACCGTGCCCTTCGTCTTCGGCAGGAGACCCAGAACTGCCTCAACGAGCGTGGTTTTTCCTCCCCCGTTTGGTCCGACAATGCCAACATACTCTCCACTGGCTATTTTGAAGGATGCCTCGCTTACCACGGTGCTGGCACCCCTCTTCACCTCAAGATTTTCAACCTCAATCACCGGTTCCACTTTCAATTCACTACCCCCAGTCCTATCCTCAAGTTCTTCAGATTCTCGTACATTATCTGGAAATAGTCCATGTTTGCGTGTTCCCCAGTCCTGCCATGAACCGCATCCAGCACCAGAATACCGGCACCTGTCTGGTTTGCGATGGTATGCATGTATCTATCCGGGTAACCGGGCTCCACGAAGACATAGCGAATCTGGAGTGTGGTAATCAGGTCAGCAAGCTGTGCTAGTTCAGATGGGGAGGGCTCCTTGTCCGCCGTGACTCCAAGGGCTGCGTAAATGTTGAAGCCATACCGCTTTCCCAGGTAGTTGAATGCAAGATGGGCGCAGATGATGGCGTTCCTGGTTCTGTTTTTCAGCCCCGTGGAAAAATCCGAATGAAGTTTATCCAGTTTTTTGAGCAAGGCCTCGGCATTTGCCTCGTAGAAGCTTGCATTCTGCGGGTCTGCGGCTTTAAAACCAGCCAGGATGTTTCTCACCTGAACTTTTGCAAGCAGTGGATCTAGCCAGATATGCGGATCATAAATCCCGTGCTCGTGCTCCTCACCTTCCACCTCTAACTCCAGCAGGACAAGGTGCATCCTGTCGGAAGTGGCGTTGAAGGTTACATTGTAGGTGCCAGCATCCAGATGGTAGAGATGCGCTATGCTCACTGGGGGGTGTTCAGCAAGTTCAGCTTGATTGAGGGTTATGTCGGGAGAAATCCTGGTTGTGTTTTCTAGAATAAAATCCAGATTTTCTGCAAAACCAACTAAAATTTTACAGGGGTGTGAGAGGTTGAGCCCAAAGCTTGCTGAGGAATTCTTGCTCTGGTTCAGGACAAGACAGTAGGCCGTGGTGTTGCTGGGTTGAACTGGCACTGCTGATGGAATGGAAATTTCGGTACAGTTCCCTGAGAGAAGTCCAGATGCTGTGGCAAGGACTTCCTGGAGATGCGGCGAAAGGGCAAGAGAAATGTTTTGACTTGTATCCACAATCACCGGCTTATTTTTTACGGCCCCCATAAAGTCCGCAACCCAGGGTTCAAGTCCTGCACCGTTGTAGATGAAAATTCTTGCCTTCTCCATCTTCAGCATATCCGAAATCCCTGGTTGCCAGGAATGCACCTCCGCGTTCTCAGGGATGAGCATGCTCACCTCCACCTTCTCTTTACCAATCTCTGATGCAAAGAAGTAAAGGGGATAGAAGGTGGCCACGACCTGCAGCTTTTCCGAGGGCATCCGTGTTGAAGTCATGAAAGCTCCCGCTATTACGAGGCAGGATACTATAATAGATACAGTGGTGAGAAATAGCTTCTGTTTCCTATTCATCGCATCAACTCAGACACGCATATGACCGCAGGGTATTAATTTTTTGGTAGTTGAGGTTGGTGCAATCTTTAGCATCACTACCAGGGCATCTTCCCTGACACAAACTGGTTTCCGAGCTCTGTCCGCGGGTTTTCCAGGACCTTTTCTGTCTCTCCCTCTTCCACAATTTTCCCATCAATCAGAATTGCAACCCTGGTTGCCATCCTTCTCACCTGGAATAAATTATGCGAGACCATCAGCACGCTCCCTCCCGCATCGCAGAACTCCTTCACCTGATTTTCCAGAATTCCGGCGTTTCGGTAGTCGAGATTGGCAGTGAACTCATCAAGAAACAGCAGTTCTGGTTCTCCGACCACTCCCCTTGCAAAAGCCACCCGCTGGGCTTCACCTCCGGAGAGCATCCGCACATTTTTCTTCAGAATCCCCCTTATTCCCAGCATGTCAGCAATCCTCTCAACCTTCCTCTCAACCTTCTCTCCCTCAAGGTTTCTGAGCAGAAGAGGAATTGCAATATTGTCATACACGGTGCCAGCAAGCAGGACCTGTTTCTGCTGGACATACCCGATTTTCCTCCGCACCTCAATCAGCTCACTGTCCCACCTGATTTCTTTCCCGAACAATGCCAGTGTCCCTCTATCTGGTTTCTCAAGGGTTGAAAGGACCCTCACGAGCGTGGTCTTGCCTGAACCGCTCGGACCAATCACAGAAAGAATCTCCCCTTCCCTTAAATTCAACGAGATGGAAGAAAGCACGGTTTTACCATCGAATTTCTTCGAAATTTCCGCGCAAGCAAGCCTCATTTTCCCTCCTCCAGTTTAGCGAGAACCGCGTAAACTGCCAGGCAGAGAAGGAGGAGCACGAGCGAAAGCCAGAGTGCCAGCTCGAAATTTCCTGTTCTGGTTGACACCATAATTGAGGTTGTGAGCACACTGGTATGGCCCTCGATGTTGCCTCCAACAATCATTGCGGCACCCACCTCGCTGATTGCGGAGCCAAAGCCGACCATCACGGCCGCGAGAATTCCATTTCTGGCCTCGCGCAGGTGCAGATAGAGTGTCTGCCATCTGCTGCAGCCCAGCACATTGATTGCATCGGATACTTCTTTTGGGATGGAGGCGACAGACATCATCGTAATGCCCAGTATGAGCGGAAACGCAAGCAGGAACTCCGCCAGAATCATTGCGGGGACCGTGAAGAGCATGTGGAGAAAGCCAAGTGCTCCGGACGAGGAAAGGAGAAGGTAGACCAGTAATCCCATTACCACCGGAGGAAAGCCGTAGAAGGTGTAGATTACAGTTTTGAGCACTGGTTTGCCACGGATTTTCTTAAGTCCAAGATAAACCCCGAGCGGGATTCCCGCAGCAGAGGCAAGCAGCGTGGCACAACCGGAAACAAGAAGGGAGCGAACTGTGTCCCCCAAAACGCTTTCCCACATCCTTCACCACCTCACCCAGAATACCTGTTCCGAATTTATGGTGTAATTCTCAATCTCGGAAAGGGTTTCCCTGCTTTCGAGCCAGGTCTTGAATTTGACAACAGGTTCACCCTTTTTCTCAAAGCCGGATTTTGTGATTATCAACGAGTAAACATTTACCAGTTCTCCTGTTTTCTCCACCTCAAATTTCACAAGATTCCGCAGCTTCAACTTCATAAATGTCCAGGTTGCTAGGTCGCCCAGTGTGTAGGCCTCTTTCTCATTAGCCAGCATCAGGGCGGTACTCATGCTCCCGCTCCCGTTGAGATACCAGGGTCTCGATTTCAATTCCTGCGGAGAAATGCCAAGCTGTGTCCAGATTTGCAATTCCCTCAGATTTGTGCCGGAAAAATCCCCCCTCGAAACAAATTTTGAACCCGAGTTATAGATTTTCCAGAATGCCAGTGTGATAGTATCATTGGCGGAAATCCCAGCTGGATTTGTTTTCGGCCCCACAATTACAAATTCGCTGTAGAAAAGCTCCTTGCGCTCCACGCCATGGCCAGCATTCATGAATTCCATCTCTATCTCCGGGGCGTGCACCATGAGCAGGTCCGCATCGCCCCGCTTACCGTACTCCAGTGCCTGGCCTGTGCCAGCGGCAATCACATAAACCCTTGTATTGCTGGCTCTTTCAAATTCCGGGAGAAGTTTTGAGAGCAATCCGGAATCATGGAGGGAGGTTGTAGTCGCTAGGTAAAGGACGGGCTGATTGCTGCTCACCTGCCAGAAAACCGCAATTACGGAGATACAGAGAGCAAGAGCCAGTGCAACAGCGGCAACCGCTGTTCTTTTTCCGTTCACGCCAAGCCCAAATCGTTATGAATAGATAAACATAACGGTGATACTCCTTATATGTCCCACACAGCCATCGCATCCCCGAAGCTGAAAAACCTGTATCGTTGCTCTACCGCAATCCTGTAAATTTCCATCAGAAACTCCCTTCCAACGACGGCTGAAGTGAGAAGAAGGGGTGTGGATTTCGGAAGGTGAAAATTCGTGATAAACGCATTTACAGGGCTCTGGAATTTATAGCCAGGATAGATGAAAAGCTCGGTCTCCCCCGATGAGGGAGTGACTTTGCCATTCTTGGATGCACTTTCAAGGGCACGCATTGTGGTGGTGCCCACACCGCACACCTTCTTTCCCCTCTCTCTTGCAAGGTTCACCGCATCAGCCACCTCGGTGGTAATAGAATACCACTCCTCCTCCATCTTATGTGCCTCAACCTCCTCACACTGGGGCATGTGAAATGTGCCGTAGCCTACATGGAGGGTTAGAAAAACAATTTTCACACCCTTGTTTTCAAGGCAGTTAAGCAACTCTTCGGTAAAGTGGAGTCCGGCGGTCGGAGCAGCAATTGAACCCTCCTTTCTTGCATAAACGGTCTGGTAATCATCAGGATGCTTAATCTCCTTTTTAATGTAAGGGGGCAAGGGCATATTTCCATGGGTCTTCAGAATTTCCTCAATTTCGGGTGAAACGCATATCCAGCTGTTGTTCTCCCTCACAAGTTCCATTCTGTGCCTACCAGTAAACACCTCATACCTCTCCCCCCTTAGCTTCCCAGAGGCGAGCACCTCCCATTTTCCATCCCCTACCTTTTTTACAAATAGAAGTTTTACCCTACCCCCAGTGCTTTTCGTTACGGTAATTTTTGCCGGAATCACCTTCGTGTCATTGAGGACTATCACATCTCCCATCTCAAAATATTCGGGGAGTTCCCTGAAAATGCGGTGCTCTATCCTGCCGCTCCGCTTCCACACGCAGAGCAACCTTGCACTATCCCTCGGTTCAGCCGGTTCTTGGGCAATCAATTCCTTGGGAAGAGCAAAATCAAACTCGCTGAGCTTCATTTTAACATTCCCGACACAATGTCCCTCGTTGCCCTCTCCCAGTCCTTCGCCTTCACTATTCCGCTTGCAAGCAAAATTCCCTCCGAGCCAAGCTCAATCGCCTTAGACACATCCTTGCCTGTTTTCACCCCGGCGCCGCAGAGCACCTTAACCCTGCTTGAAACCCTTTTCACCTTTTCTACAGTCCCAGAAATGACCTCAGGTTTTGCTGTGGAGACCGCAATATCTCCGCCGATAAGCTCTGGGGGCTCAACCGCCACGAAGTCGGGCTCAAGGGCAGCCGCGGCACAGCTCGTGGCAACATTGTTGGTGCATACAATTGAAACCATCCCTAGTTTCCTGCATTTTTCAACAAGAAACTCAATTTCAGCAAGCCTCAATCTGTGCTCGGAGTGATTAATAAGTGTGCCCACAGCGCCAGCATCCTTCAGATTTTCAAGGGGTGTGAATCCAGTGTGGCTACCGAACTCAATTGCATCGGCATGCTGGCTCAAAACTGCGATTTTGGTTTTTGGGGCAATCAACCTTATGTCAGGAAGGGTTACCGCTGCAGCAATTTCAATCCCGGTTTCATCAGCAATTCTTTCAAGCACCTTCGTGAGTTCAAGGGCTTTATGTCCGTAGCTTACATCGTAAATCTTGTAGTTTACCACAAGCACCGGTGTTTTCAGCACTTCAACCACCTTTCCCGTTTTTTATGTGGACATCGAGCTGCGGGAACGGAATCTCTATGCCCTCTTTCTTGAACCGTGCAAACAGATTCGTGCGGATCTCAGACTCAACCCTGTATTTCTGGTTGTAATCCTTCACTAAGAAAAAGATTGCAAAATCCAGCGAAGAATTGCCAAAATTCCTGAACCTCACCACCGGGGCGTTTTTCTTGTCCTTTACCACATCGGGATGGGCAAGGGCCACCTCCTCAGCTACCTTCAACACCTTCTGCGGGTCTGAACCGTAGGAGACAGAGAAATCTACCCTGCCCCTCAATGTGGCTCCTGGTTCTACAATATTTACTATTCTCTCAGAGGAAAGCTTGTTGTTCGGAATCACGACCATAACATCTTCGAAAATTGAATAGAATCTTGTGCTCCTCAGACCGATCCTCTCCACACGGTACCACTTGTCAGGGTCTCCGAGCGTGATTATGTCCCCTTCCGCGAACGGTCTATCCAGCATCAGGAGAACACCCGAGAAAAAGTTGGAAAGCGAATCCTGGGCTGCAAAACCGATTATAAGGCCGAGCACACCCATGCTTGCCACGAGCAGGGTGACATCCACCGAGAAGACCCTGTTCACGAAGTATATGAGGATCACGACCACAATCACAGCTCCACCAACCTTGTCAAATACCGGCACGAGAATATCGTCAATCTCTGTTTCCGTCTTCTGGGCTACCTGGCTGAAAAAGTATACAATCACATCCTTCCAGAGACGGTATGCCATGTAACCGAAGAGGAGAATCACCACAGACCAGTAAAAATTGTAAAGGTAGAAATAAAACACATCCGGGAGATCGAGGATTTCGGTGGATGAGACAATAGCATAGGTGATAAAGAACACGAGCAAGGGCTTTCTCACAATTGCCAGAATTCGATCATCAAGGTCTGTTTTGGTGCGTTTCACCATCCTGGCGATTATGGTTTCTGTGAGGTAGTATATCACGATGATGAGTACACTCCAGAGAACTATATCCAGGATGAAAACCCCGTACACATTGTTGAAGGGATATGGCAGAAAATTTTCAAAAATTCCGATGACCTTCTCCGTTGCAACCACGCCGACATAGTTTATCTCCACATGAAAAACGAAAGTATGTATCTGGCTCAAATTTACAGCATTTCGAATTTCGAAGGTTATGGTGCAATTTTTCTTGGGAACTCGCTTGTAGGGCTTAATCTCGACCTTCACCTCCTTCACGCTCTTTGGCTCAACCACAAAATGGTTTTCAGTGGAAGAAAAGGTGGCATCCGTCACATTGGAGGAGAGATTTACGATGTAGTATATCATCGTGTTGTTGTTCACGATTACGAAGTCAAAGTGCGATGCGTCAGGGTAATGGGCATCCACGGTAAGTGATGAACGGTTGAATACATTCAGATTCTCGTCAGTGCCCCCGTCTCCACTGCTCCCTGCGGCAATCATCACGAATACCAGAATAAGGGTGAGAACTGACCAGTGGGCTTTATCCATGGTTGAGAGATAGGTGGGGAATATAAAAAGATTTAGGATTTTATCTTAACGCTAATTCAATTTCAACCATGCCGCAATATCCAGCAGCCAGAACATGAGTTGATGCCAATCAAAAGGTTAATATATTGCAAACCATATTACAGCCAAAGCAGTCAGGGCAGGTGTGATATATGATAAACAATAAAACTGTTTACATACCCCTCCTGTTGGGGTTTATAATAACGGTGGCGTTAATTCCGAATGCCCTTGCGGAACATGATGGCGGGATTCTGAACAGCGTGGTATATAAAGACCATGAACTTTACCTCTCACAGTCAAAAATTCCGATCAACTTCAGCATGTCCCTCGAAGAGTCTGCAGGGGCTTACATCAACCACAACATTTCTGCGAGAATGGATGACGATTCCTATTTGCTGATCGATGTGAAGGATAATGCATTTTTCCAGATAAACACCACTGGCTCACTGGACCTCAGAAACAATGTCACCATGATACTTGAGGGCAATTCCACTCTGATTCTAAATGGTGGGGTCCTTAATGTTTCGGAGAATGCTACCCTTATCATAAAAGAAAACGCAAAAATTGTGATAAATGATTCTGGCAGGTTGCAGATCTATGGAAGTTATTCAATCTCGTGCGATACAATCACGGTGAAAAATGCACAGTTATACGGACTTTATGTGGACCATGTGAACCAGGTAATTCTGAAATCCTCAGAACTGGGGGACTTTAATATCTCCGCCTGTTCCCTGTTTAGCGCTGAAGATTCACAGATTTTCAGCATTGAGATCGCTATGGTAGACACATTCCGTGCCTCCAACACCCTCTCCGAAAAATCAATCTCAAGTATGGTTCTGAAAAATGTCCAGAATGTCTCGCTTGACGATGTGAACATAGATACGGTAACCATAGACAACTGTGGAAATTTTACAGCCAAATCCCTGTTTTCTGCGAAGATGACGAAACTAACGGTTTCCCATCTCGGCAAATTCGTGCTGGATGGCTATAACGCAACCAATCTAACGGTCCATGCCTACGAAGTGGTCCTCAAGAACTCGAAAATCAGGGGAAATGAAGGCGAGCTGAGCACCCTTACGGAAGCGGTATCATTCCAGATGTTTGACTGCACATTTGATAAGGGGCTTACTTTTGGAAGTAATTCTAGTGTTGTGTTGGTAAACAGTACAATCCCCCTTCTCAAAGCTACAGAAAATGCAACAATTGAGCTTTACGGATGGTATCCCTCCAAGGAGGTTGACAAGGATAAATTTGAAGCTCAGAATGTTATTGTCCTGGAAAATGCAAGCGTGAGGATCTACAGATGGCTCACAGTATATGTGGCTAACAAAAACAACACTCCAATAGCGGGAGCCACTGCAATTGTTATAGATTCCACTGGCAAAAATGAGGTAGGAAGGGTGAACACGAACACAACAGGGTATGCCGTATTCCTTCTGTACTCGGAACGGATTACCTGCGTAAACGGGACCAACAACGATGTGTTCCAGGGTTGGTACACCGTGAAAGTCGTCTACGAAAGTTTGAGACCTTCCCCCGAGACCCATTCTGCGATCATGAATGATTCAATGGAAGTCAGATTTGTGATGGAAGTGCCCGAAGAACCCCCGCAGGAAAACATGTGGCTGGTTGCAGGGATAATAATCGTGATAATTGTAGTCCTCCTGCTCACCTACTACTTCTTCTCCATGACAAAGAAAGATGAAGAAGTCCATGTGCATGAAAAGGAGAAGAAAAAGAAAGAAGAGTGGAAAACTGACGCAAAACCCAAATTCAAAGAGCCACCTAAAGAGTGGCACGAAAAAGAGGAAAAATAGGGATAGGATGAAAAATTCTCCAATTTTTCTTTCAATAATTTCGTTTTTAACAGGATGTATTTTTCTGCTTCTTTCGCTCTGGACTGGACTTTCCATCAAAGATTATCAATCGCCCATGCCGTCCTATCAGAATGGAACCACGGAACAAGGAAACCCAGTTACACAGAAAGTCGTGTTGGTGGTTGTGGATGGGCTCAGGTACGATGTCTCCTGCAAAATGAATTTTGTCAATTCTTTGCGGGAGGAGGGCAGCGACTTTGTTTCGTGGACGGTGATTCCCTCCCTTTCCTATGCCGGGTGGAGTGCATTGCTCACGGGTGCAAAGCCAGAGATCACGGGGAAGGTCTTGAACTGGGGCGACGTTAAACTGTACTCGGAAAATCTCTTCTCAATAACCAGGGAAGGCGGGAGGGGAAATGCGGTGGTCGGTTGCCCGGACTGGTGGGCCCTTCTCGGGGATAACATTACAGGCGGAGAGATTGTACACGGCTCGGGGGACTTCGTATCTGCGGACCTTGAGGTAAAAAATGCGGCCCTGCGATTGCTCCGAAATCCGCCTGCCCTGACCCTTATTCACTTCCTAAGTGTGGATACCGCCGGGCATATGTATGGCGGTAACTCGGAAGAGTATCTTTTCAGGGCTAAGGAGATTGATGGTTACATAAAAGAAATTGCTAGCATGCTGGACTGGAATACCACGACCCTTATAGTCACCTCAGACCACGGACACAGGGACGCAGGTGGACATGGTGGTGAGGAAATTTTGTCTCTGAAATCGTTTGCGGTATTTTTTGGAAAGGGGATAAAGAAGGCAAAGGGAGAGGTAAACCAGATAGATATATGTCCCACAATCTCAAACCTCCTTGGGGTAAAAATTCCTTCTCTAGCGCAGGGCAAAATTATCTTTGAATGCCTTAACCAGGGTCAGGAAAATCAGGCAGTTTATGCCTACCTTTTGATGAAACAGCGGTACTTTTTTGCAAAAGCGTATCTGGACACAACTGGTAGCAAAATCCAGCTGGACTCCACATTTCTCAATACCGCATACTCTGAGATTCTAGCTGGAAATTTCAGTGCTGGTGAGGAGATTTCACGGAAAGGTCTCGGGAACTACGATTCAGTGATTGAAGAGGCAAGGGCAAGAAAAATTTTTGATCAGCGTATGAATGTCGGTGTGTTTTCATTCACGGGCGTGATGATGTCGTTCTGGCTTCTAGCAGTTATGATTGGAAGAGAGAGGATAAAACTGAGGCAGCTCGTGGTGCCCTGGCTCATCGGAGGAGCAATCGTCTTTATTTATTTCTCAATTTTCTTCATGATAGGCATGGAATTCTCATTTTCAGTATTCAACGAAACAATTGATGTTCTCAGGGCAATTTTAATCTCGTTTTTTGTGCCTGGCCTATTGTTGTTCCTCGGTGTGGGACTGTATGGTTTAATCGGACAAAACCGGATGCAGCACGCACAATTGGACATAAGAACAGTGGGGCTAGCAATCTATTGCTTCATCCTTACTTTCTTCTCGTTGCTGATCGGAGTAAATGGCGTGATATGTGGTTTCTTCTTCACCGATTTCGTGATACACCTCGATGCTTTCATGCGGGTTTTTCTGGGGGGTTTTATCTGCGCAGGGTTGTTGATGTATCTAGGGGCTGCACTTCCACTGCTCGAATGGATGCAAGGCCGAACTCTCAGAGGACTTTAATCATCTTGTAACCGTCCTCTCCATCGGAGTAATAAACTGGCAGCAGTCCAACAATCACAAACGAAAACCTTGTGTAGAAATCGATTGCCCTGCGGTTTGAAACTCTGACCTCAAGCGAAATTCTTCTCGCACCCAGCATTGCAGAGCGTCTGATAAACTCTGTAAACAGTAGGGTGCCGATGCCTCTATCGCGGTAACCCTCTGAGACCGCGAACATCAAAACCCTTGTTTCCTCGGGCGAGACAATTGTACCAGCGATAAACCCAACAATCGAACCATTATTTTCTGCTACGATAAATCCCTCTCTCCAGCTAGATGCGATTGAGTAATACAGGTTCGGGTCATAAATTTCTCTGAGGGATTTTAACGCTATTTCCTGAATTCGATCCACATCGCTGTCTCTGAACGGTCTCAGAATGAGCATTAGACCTGCGATGGAATTAAAATATAAAACTTTTTACCAGAAACTTCAGAGAATTGGAAGCAGTTCTATGTCATCAACGCACTCTCTCGGTACCCTGCGGACCCAGTATGTGCCAGTTCTCTTCTTGTGTCCGGTGAGGAATGTGAGACCGTTGCGTTCATGCAGCTGTATATGGGTCTTGCAGATTGCTGATGCGGGCTTGTTTAGTTCTCCGTTCAATTTGGTGGCGAGCAGCAATATGTCGTGTTTTGTTCTGGCGTGCTCCACCACCTGCATCAACACCTCCATCAGTTCCTCCCGCCTGTAGGTGGATTCCTGGGTATCCAGTCCAACTGCCAGGAGGAATGGTTTTTTCGAATTTTTAAGGAGTTCATTGTAATTTTCGAGCCAGATCTGGTAGTCCTCCATGCTGTTTTTGTAAGGCAGTTTGACCACATGTTTCTCCGACGAGCTCTCGTGCACCTTCAGGAAAATTCTGAGGTGTGACACATTCTCGCCTGCTGCCTGGATTACTGGCGAGAGATGCTTCAGCGTCATTGAAACTGGCGGTATGAGCATCACCCCGTGCCCCTGAGCAAGAAAATTGGCCACGGGTGAAAGAATAAACGGGACCATACTGGACTCGGGAACTGTTGGTTCTCCCTCGATAAAAATTATTTCGCCAGGTAGGATTTCCTCGATGAACCGGTCTATCTCCCTCATTCCTGTGGAATACCGCTCGACCGTATGGGTAATCGGAGTCCATCTGTGAACCTTTTCTTTTTTGTTTCCCTCCTCCAGGGCGTGAAACCTGCCATCAAGAAGGGTGAAAAGATAGTACGGATTTTCAATTTTCACCCCGCGCATCTTCTTTACACTCATCTCCCGTATCTGGGACATTCCATACCGCTCCATTCCGAGGGAAATTATGCCATCAACGAGGTAATCTATGGGTGTTTGACCCTCACTCTCAATGACGACCACCAGATTAACATCTGTCTGCTCCACCAGGTCCTTCTGGATGGCTTCCACGATTTTTAGATAGGGAATTCCATACTTTTCACCCATTCCGTCTATACTGTCAATGACCACCATGCATCGGTTTGGAAGAAGTGACTGGATGCGGTCGTAAAGATTTTCAATTTCAGGCACTTCCACTTCCTGTATTAACTCTAAAAGCTTACTACGGTATTCCACCCCTCTTTTCTCAGTTTCCCCTGTCAGGGTGCTTAGAATCTCTTTTGCCTTAACCACCTTTTTCTCCGGGAGCTCCCGTTTTTCCGGCACAATCTCTCTCAGGAAGTCCTTGGTAATATCTATCAAGCGGTCCCTCCACTCCTTCTCCTTCAACCACTTAAACTGGGAAAATATAGCTTCATCAGAGACCCTGGTGGAAATGTAGAAACCTCTGTTGATATCGACAGTTTCCTCAAGGATCTGAAGTGCCAGAGTGGTTTTTCCACTGCCCGGTGCACCCTTTATCAGCAACGACCTCCCTGAGTTCTGCCTGAAGAAAGTCCTTATTTCCTTGGGAAGCATGCCCCTCATGTTCTCTCATCCTGTACCCATAACAGTGTAGGTGTATTTAAATGCAATGCACAGGGTTCAAACGAAAGTTTTTAATTACCTGATTTGTTCCACTATGACGGAGATTACCATGCCACAGAAATCAAAAGAAGTTCTGAAAGCAAAGGATTTAATGACCACAAAAGTGATTACAGTTGAAAAAGATGCCACACTCGAGTCTGCACTGGGCATTATGAAGAAGTACAATGTTCATGTTCTACCAGTGATGAAAAAGAATAAGCCAGTCGGCGTCGTCACCTACGAAGAATTCATAAAGAGGAGACAGTGGCCAATGACCACCAAGATGGAATCCATAATGCTACCTGCACCGAAGGTTTCTCCAGATGCAACTATTGAGGAAGTCGCAGAAATGATGCATACTACCGGACACAGGGCAATTCTCGTGGTTGAGGGGAACACACTCAAAGGAATTATTTCAAGGAGAGACCTTGTAGCCGCGGTGTCCGAAGTGAAAAACTATGCGGGAGTGCCTGTTTCAAACATCATGTCCAGAGAACCGATATGCATCTCTGAAAGTGATACACTGGACAAAGCAAGACAGCTCATAAAAAGTCTAGACGAGACAAACATTCCCGTGGTTGACAAAAAGGGAAAGGCCGTGGGAGTAATTGGTTTGAAGGATATTGCAAATGCCCTCAGCAGGGACAGGTTGAAGGGAAAAATGGACTGGCTGAAACAGACACCCGCGACAGCGATCGAGGTAAAGAGTATAATGAACCCTCCAGTTACAGTGGACCCGAAAAGTAATCTTAAGGAGGCAATCCAGCTCATGGAAAAGAACAAAATTTCAAGTGTCCTTGTCACAGAAAGCTCAAAGCCGGTGGGAATTCTGACCGCTGCAGATGTGGTTGAATTTGTCGCTAGTTCTGTCGCAAGGCCAACCACATATGTCCAGATCACAGGGCTTGAAGAGGACCATGATACGATGGATGCCTTCGACCGCATTGTGAGCAAGGGTCTCAAAAGAATAGGGAGATTTTTAACCCCGAGGATGCTGAATGTGCATGTGAGCACCATTCACAGGACAGGAGAGGTGAAACATTATACCACAGCAGCAAGACTGACAACACCTAGAGGCGTGTTCTATGCCCGCAACTCGAGCTGGGATATTCTGGAGTGCATCGATACCTGCATGCGGGAACTTGAGAAGCGGGCAAAGAAGGAGAAGGACAAGCTGGTTACAGAGAGAAAGAAAGCAGGCAGAACAGTTTAGATTCCCAAGAACGAGAGAAAACCGAAATACCAGAGTGCGAGAAAAATTACTGCCAGGATTACCAGCGTTATTATGAATTTTATTATCTTATAGATTGCAAATACCACTATCAGTATCAGGATAACTAGGAGCACACCCACCGGGATCAAGGGAAACATGAGTGGATATAACGCATCCCGATATATAATTCCTTTCAAACTCCGAGCTTCACGATTCTTTCTATCGTTCTTATCTTTGCCCTTACAGTTTCGAGGGCGAGCTTTGCCTCCACATACAGCTTTTTATCAATCCGTGATTTTACCCTTTCCAGTCCCGAAACCACTTCGCTTACATCCACATTCTTTGCTTTGAATTCCTCAACTGTCTTCATTATTCGCTCATACTCTTCAAGCAGGTTGTTCCTGCAAAGGGTGTCCACATTTTCTTCGATTTTACCCAGAATTTTCTTTGCCTCCAGATAATCTTTTCCCCGGATGGTATTTTTTGCAATCTCGAACATTGCCCTTGCATTGGTCACATCGACACCGAGTTCGCTGGCAGTTTCAATCTTCTGGTTTACATCATTCAGGGCATCACTCATATAGTTTTCAATTCTAGAAATTATGTTCTTTCTGGTTTCCACAACGGTAAAATACGCCTCCCTGAATTTTTTCTCGTTGGAGAGGTTCTCTATCTGTCTGAACTTTTCGTTGATGTCATTTAGGTCCACCCCGATTCTCAATCCAATGTCATAGGTAAGACGGGCTACGCTCACGGAATCACTTATATGCCTGGTCAGCACTTTCCCAAGCGCCACCTCGGTATCCACCAGGGCTCGATGGGCTGCAGTGTAGTCCTTTTCTCTGTGTTTCGTCTGTGCACCCTCCAGCATTTCCCTCACCTTTGCTGCATTTGCACCGATGCTCTCCGCATACTTTATATCATTCTGGATTCGCTGCACCTCATCCATCAGAAAATGATCAAGCATTCCATGAATCTTTGTCTGAACATCGTTTGTGAGATTCACAACATCTAGGTACTGCCTGTTCCTCAAAAGTCCCCAGGTTCCCTCAACAGACCGTTTTATCTCCAGCATCTTGATCCCTATCGATTCGCCAAGGTCCACAAGCTTGGCCGTGTTGAGTATCTGGGTCTCACAGTAACTCTGGAGTAAATCACTCACTTTTTTCGTCAATTCCAGGCACTTTTTGTTCGCTCCTTTGAAATTCTTTGCTGCCAGCATCTCAGAGATTGTCTTCATCGTTTCAGGAGCAGTTTCTACTGGGATTCCAAAATTCTTCGTGAGATCCAGTAGGGAATTAAGCACGTTCAACCTCTCCTGTATCTTATCCTTTGCAATGTTCAGCCCTTTTTCATACACTCCCAGAGCTACATCCCTTGCCTCCCTGAAGCGCTGTTGATTGATATGCGCCTTTGCAGTTTCAATCTCTGCATAAAGTTCTTCACTTACCACCGCTTCAACATTTTTTGCATCTGCTAAAATGTTTTCAGCATCCTTCACGAGTGCATTCAGGTATTCAGTAGCATTCTTGATAATGCGGTTTCTTGCAGCATCCAGTTTAGCATATGCGCCCTCGAAGTCCATTTCATGAAGCTTTTTCAAGCTTTCATCAATGTCTTCCCTTGCAGGGGAAAGTTCTGGAACACCTATTGAACCAGAAACATTCAGGAGACCATTTACAGAGGAGATTTCTGTATTGAGGAATTTGACCACGCTGTTCACAAGGTATGCCTTTATCTCAATTGCATGATTGTAGGCCTCCTGGTATCTTTCTTTCCGCACAAGTTCTTCTGCATTTTTAAGCACCTCTTCCTGTTTTGACACTTCAATCCGGAATTGTTTTGCCAGACCAAGCACCGCCTTGGACCCGTTTATCTCTTCCAGCACACGGGCAGATACCGTCTTCTTCGTTTTTGCAGCAATCTCATCGATATGTTTTTTCGCACCAGCAAACTCCTTATTCACCACCATTTCCTTTGCCTTCAGGATTTCCTTACGACTCAGTGCGAGATTGCACCCGATGGTCTCACCCACGTTGATTATCGCCTCTACCTTGGAGATTTCTGTGCCGAGGGCGGCAGTAGCCACGCTAACGAATTTTGAAGTGGCTGCAGTTATAAACCTGTGGGTTTCTTCAAAGCTGTTTATAAGCAGCGATTTCTGGGCACTCTGGATGTTTCGCTCTATCTCGGAGACATCGATCTTCATCTCCCGCCCGAGTTCAAGTGTGGAGTTCATTGTTTCAATTCTGGAACGGAGCTCGTTTTTAATTGCCTGAGTGATTTTTTCGCGTGATGAAACGAGCGGACTCAGGGCCTCCAAGAGTTTGCCAGTATTGTAAAGTTCTTTACCATTGTTGAAAAGCACGCTACCCTGTTCAATATTTATTTTCATCTCCACCGCGTTGTCCACGAGCCGCTGGACTTCCTCTATGACTTTTTTCTCGAATCCAATTGCGTTCTGTTCAAGGTTGTGCCTGGCATGGGTTATGGATTCGAATGCCAGGGAATAGTTTTTCTCTCCGAGACGTTTCTTCGCTTCATCCAGAACTTTTTCCGCGACGCTGGTATCAACATTGTGAGACGCATATTCCTTGATCTCTGCCTCGAGGTTTTTCAGTTCTATTCCAGCACGTTCTCTCAGGATCTCTTCGAGTTGTTCAATATTCTGTTTTGCCTGCTTAAGTGCATTCACATACTTTTTACTCTGAAACTCGGTTTGAGTATGGGAGTGCGATTCTGCAATACTGCTTACGGGACATTTGTATGCGATGGCAATTTCGAGAAGAGTTGTGAATTTCTGAAGCTCCGCCTTCACCGTGGTCTCTATCTTCTCAATAAGGTTACTTTGATAAACTTCTATTAATTCATTCGCCCCGATGTAATCGCCTGTTCCAATTCTCTTCTTTATTTCTCCCCAAAGAGCATCCTCTCCTTCTACCTTTATTCCGATGACCTTTGCCGTGTTTATCGTTGCCCGTAGATAGTCAATGCTCTTGTCAAAGTTTTCTTCCAGAACTGGGAGAATACTGTTCATGTACCTTACTATAAGAAACTTAGCTTCCGAATATTTCCCGGCACCCAGCCGCTCCTTTGCCTTATGTAGAAGGTGTTCATGTTTGGATATATCAATTCCTCTTTCACGGAGCCGGCTTCCTCTTTCAAGCTGCAACTCAATTTCCCTCGCAATCTGGCTACGTACGATTTCCGGTATGATTTCCTTTGCTTTAGTGACCATCTGGTATGCTGCCATCATGTCCATATACTTAATCTTCATTGCCGCTGATTCAAGGAGTGCGTTCACTTCACTGAAGTCGATGTTGAGTTCAGAGGCAACCTCCATTTCCTCAATACATTTTGCAACGTTTTTCTCTATTACTGATTTCAACTTCTCATACAGTTCTTTCTGAATCGTAGAAATCTGCAACAAGGTCTCTCTGTACTTCCCTCCACTCACCTGACTCTTGAACTGTGGAAGGAGGGCACTGTACTGGCTGGTGTCGATGCCCAGCATTTTTGCAACATCCAGATTCCTTGCAAAGATTTCAATTTCGTTGTTGGAATGGGCAGCGAGCATATTGTCAAACTGGGCTGATGCATTTTCAAAAATTTCTTTCACCCTGAGATACTCGCCAGCCCGTAGTTTTTCGATCGCCTCCCTTATCATCGCCTCCACTCTGGACGCATCAATTCCAATTTTCCTCACTTCCACAACTTCCTGGAGCTTGGCTTCAATCGCAGGTAGCAGTTTCTCATTCACATTCTTAAGAATTGCACTGCTGAGTTCATTCAACATGTGATGTGCCTTTTTGTAATCCTTCACAACCAGGAGGTCCTGGACTTTCTTAATTTGCTCCACCAGCGAAGAAAATTCAGGGACAACCTTCATCAGGAACACAAGGAATTTTTGCCATTTTGCAAGTTCGGATGTGATGTATTTTTCTACCGTTTCAATCACGACACTCTCACACTCAATCAACACGGCCATCGCATCCACCAGATTTTTCGAAGCTATGTTTTGGGATGCGATTTTGAGGAGACCTTCTGCCTCGGAAAGATTAAGACCTACCCTTGAGAAGTAGGAATACAATCCATCAATAGATTCAAAAACCTCCTTAACTTTTTCCTCTGCAGCAATAGTCGTATCCTGCTCTATGTTCTTAAGTTCTCTTAGGGCGTCCAGCACATTCGGTGATTGCTGCACCGCAGCTACACGGTTTTTCAGATGAATTATCTTAACGGTGTCCACACCCAAACGTTCTGCCTCATCTATTCTCGCCATCGTATCATTGATTCTGGATGCAAGGTAGGTTGACATGCTTTCGTCGCCGAGTTTCTTGGTTTCTTTTATCGTGTAATAGGTTTCCACGACCCGGTTATCCCTCAACGACCTTTCTGCACGGACCACGCCTTCTCTGAATTTGGTCACATCAATTCCGATTCTCTCGCAATCCGCAATAAAACTCTTGTAGTCCTCTATTTCCCGTGTGGTGTATTCCCTAACGCTGCTCATTATTTTATTGATCGCGCTTGTAGCGAGTTCGTAGGCCTCACTGTATTTCTTCTGTGAGAGCGAGAGGGAAGCATTGTTGAGCACAATTGCAGCGGATAAAATTTCTGGTCCAAGTGTCTTGAAACGCTCAATGTATCCCTGAGCTTCGTTGATTGCTCCGTTGATTCTGCCCTCTATCTGGGCAGTTACATGATACCTCACCTGGGTGGCTATCTGATAGGCATCGTCGTATGCCCGTGTTTCCACCAGATACTTCACCTGCTTCAGCGTTTCGATGAAATTTTCGGTCGAAGCGAGAAGGTTGCCAGAGGTCTTTATGTAACCTTCCGTTTCTTCCGCAATTTCAAGGATATGGCGGGCATAATTGCTGTCAACCTCGGCAAGAATCTCTTCGTATCTTGTGATGGCATCAAAATGCTTTCCCGCTGTAAGAAGTACCTCAATTTCGTTGCTTCTGTCCGTAACAGGGACGTTCGATTTTTTCAATTTCCCGATGTATCCTTTTAGGGATGAAAGCAACTCCCTTACCTTTATTTCTGCAATCTGATTCAGGGCTTTGTTGGCTTGCTCAATATGGTTCCTTGCCTCAATATAGTCCCTCTTCTCCACATCTGTGGCAATATTTTTTATGGCAACTTCAACTGGTGATAGCTGAACACCGTATTTTCTGAGAAAGCTGACTCTCTCTTCAATCTCTTCCTTTCTTTTGAGGACCCTATCCCTTACGGTGATTTCCATATCGTTCAATGCATTTTTTATGATCTTCGCCGCTTCGGTGGTGTTCCCGGCTTCAAATGTATTCCTAGCCATGTTCCTTATCTCTACATAATTTTCATCGCTTATTCCGTGAATGGCTAGAATATCCAGCCATCTTCCGAATGTCTCGATGTGGGCTCTAAAGACCTCATTCGTGACCTCTATAAACTTATTTTTAGCATCCTTTGCAAGGCTTACGAGTCCTTCATAGTTTCTTCCATTTATGAATGCCTGAGCGGTAAGGTACATTCGCTCGAACAGAGTGGTTTCTGCACCGATCTGGGCACCCTTTTCAATGCATGACCTGATTTCAGCCAACAACTTCGTACTGTTCTCCTCGAGCAAATCTTCCACCTGTTTTTTGAGTTTTACGGAGATTGATTGGGCGCCCATGTAATCTCTAACATCCAGCTTCCGCTTTGCCTCCTCGAGAAGGTTTCTGTGTTCTTCCGCGGGAATGCCAAGCAGCGCAAGCATCTCAATCTGCGGAGCAATCATACCTATCTCGTTCGCGATATATCGTCGCACCGCTTCCTCAGTGGATGACAGGGCCTTGGTGATAAGATTCTTTGCCTGGACATACATCTTTGAAGCAAACCTTATCTTTCCCTTGTTCAGTAGCTCCTTTGGATGAGAGACATCGATTCCGATACCCACTGCGAACTCGATCAGCAAGTCACATTGATTAATTGCAGAGAGAAGATTTTCCTCCATCATTTTTATAATCTTCCCCTTCAGTTCTGGGTATATTTTTGACACTGCATCAAAATCCTTGCTGGCTGCATGTTGCTTGAGAAGGGCATGTTTTTCAGAGATCTCAGCTGTATCTATATCCAGCCTTTTCATTATCTCCATTGCATCGGTGATCTCCCGTTCAATCCCAGCTATGTGGTCTTCAATTTCCTTGTTACCCTGTTCCATTATATTTTCTAGAATTTCAAGTGCCTTTGAGTATTCCTCTCTTGCCAGATGTTCCTTCGCATCAAGATAACGGTTTTCATAAATATGGAAATTAAGGTTCAGGACATTCAATGCAGCAATTATCTTGACTGTTTCACTCATCCTGGCCTCTATGGTGTCCTCAATAACCTTTCTCACACCAGCCGCAATCTTTCCAATTTCCGTGTTTGCTCCTTCAATTTGTCCAGCATTAAGCATATCCTTTGACTTCGCAATCGTGGCCCGGATCTCTTCCCTCTTGCCAGAATCTTCGATCAGCGATAACTGGTTTTCAAATTCCACTATCGTTTTAGCCAGTTTTATCTTAATTTCCTGATTCAGTCCTTCAACAAATGTCATAATATTTTGAATATCCACAACTTCGAAGTTTTCCTTGGCCGACAACATTCTAAGGTGATTCTCCATCTTTCCCCAGTCCATTTTAAGATTGGCAAACTCCTTTTTCACTTCTCCCAGTTTCTTTTCGTTTTCCCTGTTTTTCATCACCATCTTCTCTTTGAGCATCCTCCGCATGTCGCTGTCGGTTTCCAGTGCTGACTGTGGATTTACCTTGGCTCTTTCTCGGAGCATTCCGAGTTTTTCAAGCATGTCTGGCTGTGGGCTGTACTTTTCGAGGGCTGTGATAATCTTATCCCAGTATTCGATCAAAGCCATGCATTTTTCACCGAAGGCCTTTTCGGCACCTTCCCTTGCGGAAAATGCTGCACTTACCGCCTTCTGAATGTCTCCCTGCTTCAACTTCTCGATCGCAACTTCCTGCATGAACTTTATTTTGGAGATGTCCTCACCGCGGGTTTCCAGCATCCTCAGTTTCTCGCCGGTCTCTTCGATGACTTCTTCCACCTTCTTCTTTATCGTATTCTGGATTTCATTGCGGAGTTCGGTTCCGTACTCAAGACCATTTTTCCAGTCGTTGGCACTTATGTAACTTTGATAGGTATCTATGCGTTCAGCGTAGGGCGTGGTATCGATGTTGAAGGTCCGTAGGGTCTTCAGTCCCTCGTGGAAAGCAGTCAGCATATCTGAAAGATACTTTTCAAAAAGTTTTGTGTAACTCCTGTAAACTGGATACGCCTCCTCTATAGCATTAAAGTATCTATTTGCTTCTATAAGCTGCCGTATTCTCTCAAGGGTCGCGGAATCGTATGTCACCACAATCCCGTATTTACCGCCGGTCTCTGCAAGGTAGGTGAGCTTCTCAAGAATCTTCAGGGCCTCCGCTCTCATCAGTTCATCGCTCTCTGCAAGAAGGTTTATGATTTCTATTAGGGCTTCGTATGTTCTGTTGGTACTTGCAAGCATCCTCGCGTTCTCCAGTCGTTCCCTGTAGCCAAATCCGAGACCATATCGCTCCATAGAAAACACAAGTTGTTCCGCATACTTGTAAAGATTTAACCACTGGGAGGCCAAACGGTCTGTTGCTTCGTCAATTAACCTGTAGAGCAGTTCAACAATTTCGAAAAATTTTCCCTCTGCCTTAAGTGACCCCACAGTTTGGGATTCTGCATCGATATCCTTCCATTCTATTCCGAGCCGTTCCATTGCCGCAATGCATTTCCTGAGGGTTTGCTCCATGCTGGTGGAAGCCCCCGCAAAAACTTTAACAATTTGTTCGTGCCCTTCTCTGATTTTTTCGTGGGCCTTGATTATGTTATTTCTTCGTATCAAACTCTCAGCATCGTTTAAATAGGTGTGGACATCACCGATATCTATTTTTTTCTCCACAGCGGAATTAATAAGTGACTTTAAGCCCGTCAACTCCGCATTTACGAATTCTGCAAGCGAGGATGCTATTACTTTTTTTATCTCTTCCAGCGCATTGTTAGCTTCAGCAAACCTCTTCTCCTGAATCGCCATCTTTGCCTTCTCCATTTCCCCCTTTATCTCCCCCACACCAAATCCTATGCTCTCTGCAATCTCCACACTTGCGTTGATTTTCGTGAATTTATCGTTCAGGAGGGCAATTGTATCCTTCTCTATGCTGGCTTCCAGTTCTAGAATTTCAGAATATGTTGCTTTTGCATTTTCTAGGTTAATGTTTTTTATAAGATTCCCGATGTCCTTCGGAGAAAGCCCCTTCACACCGAGTTGCTGGGCGGCCGCATTCAGGGGACGCAGGTGCTCCCTCACCCGTTTTTTAACAAAATCGATGACATTCTTCTCAAGAGTTTTAATGAATAGATTGTAGTGTTCGATTGCTACATCCCATCGCGCTTCGTTGATTGCTTTCAACATTTCCTTGAACTGGTTCTTCTCAACCGAAATATCCATGTCGGGGATTGCCAGCTCCATTTTTCTGTTTCCTTCTTCCACAACTTTTTCGAATGCTGTTCGAAACTTCTCGTTCGTGTCCTTGATAAAACTCTCCACTTCCTTAATGCAATTTTCCGCATCAGAATATCCGGTACAGGTTATCTTTGGTATCTGATACTCCACATTAAGCATGGACTTTAAATTTTCTAGGTGGGTGAGAACGGAGAGCTTGCTTTCTACAAGGCGGTTCAGGTCCTCAGCGAAAATTTTCTCAAGTTCCAGGGTTTCCCTCAGCAATTCAAATGCGTTTCCACCATCCTTTTTGCCTCTGATTTCCCCAAGTTTCGCCACAAATTTGCCTTCAGGCAAATCGCTGAGGTATGATGCGAATTTCTCTGCATCCGCCAGTTTCTTTTCCACTTCAACAATTACCACCGCATCAATGCCATCAATTGCATTCTTGTAGTGAGATACCGCAGCCGCGTAGTTTTCCTTTGCAATCTCACGCTCCGCAATTGACATCAAACGTTTAACGCCAGGCACATCAATACCCTGCTTCTCTGCCTCTTCAATCTTTTTCTCAAGTGTGGCTTTCATTGTGGTGAGCACTGCATCCCTCACCTTCAAAAACTCATCCTTTATCTCTGCAAGGATTTTGTTCGCCTCGAAGTATCTTTTCCTGCCCACAAGTTCCTTGGCTTCCTCAACCCTTGCCCTGAATTTCCCCATATCCTCCGGGGAAATTGCAGTTTCACTGGCCAAAAAGGATTCCACATTTGAAATTAGGCTATTCAGTTTGTTCTCGGTAGCACTGTAGAGGTAACTTTTCGCCAGTAACACATTATCCAGAGCATCACCATATTTCCGCTCACTGAAGAACTTATCCGCGTCTGCCAGCAGGTTTTCGGCATCGGCAGTGTTAATCTCCAGATTTTTTCCCTCTTCCACTTTTTTCCGCAGATACGAAACCTGGCTTTGGTAATAGGTAACTGCACTCTGCACATAGTTGTCGCTGTTCCTGAAAATATTGTCAAACTCTACGAGGGCCTGGCTCCCCTCAGTGAGGTATGACTGGAGCATGTATGAATACGCGGATGCAAGTGCAAGGGCCTCTTCGTACCTTCCACTCTCACCGAGGATTGCAATATTTTTCCTTGCATCCAGGTATGGGACTTCTTCCCTTCTCTCATAATATAACTCCGCAGTTGCCTCAATTTTTTTCTCCTCATTCTCAACCGCAGTCATGTAGTACTGGGCGGCCTTGACCCTATCGATAATTTCCGTGCACTCTTTAACCGCCTCCTTGTAATTCCCTTCTCCGAGAAGGGATTGCACCCGCGCCATATCCTCATCAAATGCAGCTTTCAACGTTTCCCGCTCTTCCAGCAACTTGGAGATTTCCTTCACGAAGTTTACCGCTTTCTCATACTCCTCCACCAGGACACTCTCTATCTTCTGGAGTTTGCCAGCAAGCCGTTCTGCATCCGCATACTTCTCAGCACCGATATTACTCTCGATTTCAGCGAGCATTTCCTCAATCCTGGGATGGATTTTCACGCCTCTTTCCTTGATTTCCTCCAATTTCTTCCTGCACTCCTCCAGCTTTTCCCTTGCGATTTTCTCACTCTCGGCTTTATCCTTCTTCTCCTCTTCCTCCTTTTTCTCTTCCTTGGCTGTGAGTTTTTCCATAACACTTAGAAGTCTCAAGCCCTCTGACAGCACCTTTTCATATGCCTCCTGCTTGTAAAACTTGGCTATTGTGGAATATACCTTTTCAATTTTTTCAATATTTTTTATTCCCTTCTCCCTTACAGCATTCATACGGGCTTCAATCTTTTCCATCATTTCCTTGGCTTCAGCGGCCTTCTCTATCTCCTTCTCTTCATGCTGTTTTGCGATAAAAATTGACACTATAGACAATGGGAGTATTACCATGTTTCCACCTATTCCCGTAGAACAGATATACTCTCTCCAAATTTAACCTTTCCTATCGGCTTCTGCAACTACTTCCACCTTCCATTCTCTCCCTCAACAAATTCCTTCTTCCATACCGGTATCCTTTGCTTTATCAGTTCCAGTACTTCCCTGCATGCCATGAAACTCTCATTCCGGTGGGGACCAAAAACCGCTATGTAAACCGTAGGTTCTTTGGGTCTAAGTGTCCCGATTCTGTGGTGCACATATATTGCATCAACTCCAAATTTCTCAGCAATTGCGACGCATATCCTTCTCAACTCCGTCCGTGCCATTTCAGTGTAAGCAGTATACTCCAGTTTTTCCACTCGCTTCTTCTCCTCCCTGCCCCTGACAATCCCGACAAACACCACACAGGCACCGCTTGTTTCTGGCACATCCGACAAAAGTTTTTCCAGGGAAAATCTTCTCCTCCCAATGCTCACCCTGACAGCCGGCATTCAACCACCGCTTACAGGCGGGAGGAGTGCAATCTCATCACCATCTTCAACTCGTTCATTTTCATCTGCGTACTGTCTGTTCCTCGCGACAATTATTTCGGCGGTTTTTCTCATATCAGGATACTTGCTGTAAACCATCTTTAGAATGTCTGCAATTCTTGTTTTTTCCTTCACATCGATGGTTTCGCTTTCTCTGCCCGTAATATCCCGTAAGCCAGCAAAATATTTGATCCTGATTTTCATGGTATCACCATATATCCCGTCCTACTTAAGCAATTCTTCGATGCTCTTCTTCATTTTCTCAACATACTCCTTCTTCTCACCGAGCATTCTCTCCTTTCTCTTCACCTCCTCCATCATCGCCTCAACCTCTGCCTCCCTCTTAGCAAGCTGCTTCTCCCTCTGCTTGATCTCCCTCTCAATCTTCTCGAACTCCTTCTCGCGTGTCATCAACTGGGCAGTGTACTCCTCCAGTTCTTTTTCCCGTTTTGCAATTTTTTCACGCTCAGCCCCCAGCATAGCTTCAACTGATTCCATTCCTTCCTTTTCCTTTTTCTTCAATTTCATTTCAAGCAACTCAAGCTGTTTTTCCCGTTCCTTTAAGCCCTCAATTTCTTCTTCCAGTTTTTTCTTTATTTCTCTTTCCATCTGCCGCCCCTTTTCTGCAAGCTCTTCCTCCTTCTTTTCAAGTTCCTTCTCCTTCCTTACCAGCTCATTCCTTTCCTTCCGCAGGATTTCCTCTACCCTCTTCTTCACCTCCTCCTCTGCATCCGCGAGTTTATGCATCTCGGCCTGCAGCCGTTTCCACACCTCTGCCAGTTCTGCCTTTTCGGCGAGAATTTTTGCTCGAAGTTCCTCCAGTTTCTCGTCCTTCTCCGTCACTTCCCTGCGCCTTGCTTCAAGTTCCCTCTCGAGTTGCCTTATCTGGCTCTCCTTCACCTCAAGTTCCTTCGCCCGCTTCCGCAGGTCGGTTTCAAGCTCCTCTTTCTCCGTGGCTAGATGTTCCTTTTCCTCTCTTATCTTCGCCAGAATTTCCTCGTTCCTCCGTTGTTCCATTGTTTTTGCATATTTCATCAGTGCAATTGCTGATTGCTTTATCTCCTCAAGTTCTGTTTCTTTTCTTCCAAACTCCTCCTCGAGCATTTTCTCCCGCTGGATGACCTCGTTGTACCTCTTTCTTTCCGAAGCAAGTTGATTTTCAAGTTCCTGGAGTTCCAGTTCCTTTTCGTGAATTTTTTCCGACTCCTTAGCCAGTTCCTTCTTCTTTGCCTCTATTTCATTGAGGGCATTAACCACATTCTCGGCTTCCCTGTCCAGCTGCATCTCCTTTCTGTGCAATTCTTCCTCCTTTCGCCTCAACTCAATCTGCAGGGCCTCAAGCATTGAACTCTTGGCGGTTAGCTTTTCCATCTCCTCTGCATATTTTCTCTCAAGCCCCCTTATTTCGTTCTCTTTGGAGGAAATAACCTTTAATTTTGCATTGATTTCAGCTTCCTTCCCCTCCCACTCCCTCCTTATCTTATCGATTTCCAGTTTATCCTTTTCAAGCCGTTCAGAAAGTTCCCTCAACCTTCTATCCTCAGCCTCGAGCCGTGCGGTTTCGCGCTCTATGTTTCTCCATACACGGTTAACCTCGTCCTTCTCAAGGGCGATTTTATTTTCTAGATTCTTCAAATTTCTCTCTCTCTCTTCGAGAACTTTCATTTTCTGGCTCACCTCTTCTGCCTCGCTTTCAAACGCCTTAGTTTTCACATCCAGCTCCCGCTTAGCCCGTCCCACCTCCTTTTCCATCTCCTCAATCTTTTTTTCTCTTGCATCCAGTTCTTTTTCTCTTTCCTCCAATTTACTCATTTCTTTCTCAAACCTCTCCTCCTTCGCCTTCAGGGCCTCCTCTCTTTTCCTGAGTTCAGCATCCAGCTTGCTCACACGGGCTTTTTCAACCCCTAACTCTTCCTTTTCAGCATCTAGATATTTTCTCTCCTCCTCTATCTTCTCCTGCATCTCCTTTATCCTGCGTTTTTCCTCCTCTAGCTTCCCGTAAGAACCCTCCAATTCTCCCCTTGCAATCTCGAGTTCCCGCTCTTTCCTTTCCACAGCATTCTCCCGTTTTTTCAGGTCTTCGAGTTTCCGTGTGTAGTCATCATTAAGTTTCTCGATCTTCAGTTCAGCCTCCCTGAGATTCTTTTCCTTCTCCTTTATTGACCTGAATGCCTCACTCAGTTCTTTCTCCCGTAGATGAAAGCTCCGCTGCTTCGCTTCAATTTCTTTCCTGGAATTTGCAATTGCCTCCCACGCTTTTTCAACCTCTTCCTCCCGCTTTCTCAAATCCTTCTCCTTTTCCAGTACTTCATCACTTACCTTTCCCTTCTCCTCCAGCTCTTTGCGCGCTCTCTCTATTTCTTCTTTCGCCCTTTCAATACCCTGCCTGTCCCTTTCCAGTTCCTCCCGGAGTTTTTCAGTTTCAAGGCGGGCTCTCTCAACCTCCTTCTCCCTCGCCTCGACCTCTCTAACCAGATTTTCATAATCTGCAAATCTTGTCTTCAGCTCCTCCTCTCTCTTCACAAGTTCCTTTTCAGTTTCTACAAGTTTCTTCCTCTCCTCTTCCAGCCCCTTTTCTCTATCAGCAATCTCCTTTTCTTTTTCAGCAAGGATTTTCTCTTTTTCACCCACCTTCTTCTCCCTCTCAACTATTTCCTCCTTCAACCTAGCAATCGGTGAGATTCCTATCTCTACCTTTGGCTCTATCTTTTCTGGCTCTGCTTCCCTGACAGCAGCCTCTTTTGCTGGCGCAACAGTGGACCCCTCTTCGGGTTTTGTATCCTCTTCCAGTTTTGCCCGGGCTTTGTCCCTGAGTCCCATTATTTCCACCTATCTGAGGAATTAAACTCCATACATTTTCAGCACTTTCTCATACAGCCGGTAATCCGGGGATTTAGCAAATTTTTCAATCACCTCATCTGGCAGTTCTCCAAGCAATTCGTCGAGCACAATCAGCAATTTTTTTGTGTCAGTTTCGGAGGTCTTCATGAGCCCCTCAAATGCCTCCCTAGTTATTCCGAGTTCCGAGAGTTCAGTCACAATTTCACCGATTGCGGCAGCAGTTTTCTCCTCCATCTTGGCAACTTCGACCATCCTTGTCCTGAGGTTTTCCTCAAGCTGCGCGATTGCCCTTTCCTTTTCCTCTACCTTTCGCATCTTTTCAATCAACTCCTGCTCCATTGCGAGAATTTTCTCCTCCTTCTCACCGACCTCCCTCGTCCTCGCTGCCAGTTCCTCTTCCAGCTCTCGTCTCCTTCGCTCGATCTCCTCGTAAAGTTTTCTCAATTCGGTAGTTTTTGCCTCAATCTCACTGCTCTTGCTTGCGATTTCCTTTTCTCTGCTCGAAATTTCCTCCTCCTTCGCTATCAGCTCTTTCCTCCTCGCCTCCAGTTCCTGCTTAATCTTCACTATAATCATTCTCTGCTTGTCCATTTCCCCTGTATCCTTCTGCACCGCCTGGGGGACGGACTGTGACTGCACGGCTGGCTGGGAAGGCAATGGAACCCGCTGAACTTCCTGCTGGCCTGTGGTTTTTCCCTCCGAAATCTCGGCAAGTTTTTCCTTGGCTTTATCCCTCAATCCCATTTTCAATCCTCTCCTACTTTATACTTATCCAGAACTTTCTCATATAATTTGAATTTATCAGACTTGGCAAACTCCTCGATTTTATCGTCTGGTAGTTCTCCAAGGAGGTCATCCAGGGTTTTCAGGAGTAGCCGCAGTTCTTCTGTCTCTTCAGCCGAAACTCCTGTCTGCCTCAATCTTTCATTCTCCTTGGTAAGTTCGGTAAGCTGGCTTTTCAATTTCTCAATCTCTTCCTCCGCCTTCTTCGTTGCCTTCTTCACCCTTTTCTCGGTTTCCTCGTCCAGTTCCTTTTTCACCTTGAAGAGCTCTGCCTGGACCTGTTTCTGGGCGGCAAGCCAGTCCTTTTTTGAAATTTTACCCCCCTGGGTCTGGGCGGCTTTGGCCATTGTTTCTTCCATGGCGTTTTGCATCTTGATAAAATTGACATACTGGTCTACCACACTATTTATGCATTCCAGATTCTCAGTCAGGAGAGAGGCAATTTCCTCCAGAAGTTTGTCCTTCTCGATCTTCCCCCCTAACTTCGTCTCCGCAACCGATGCGATCGTGTCAATAAATGTAGCTAATGCATCCTTGAGCGTTCCCTCCGGCAGTGCATCCACCTTCTCCTTCAACTGCACAATATCGGTCTCAAGGAACCTGGAAAACCGGGTCCTCAATTCATCGGGAACCAGTATGGTTTTTGTCTCGACTTCGTGCTCTCTCGCAGGCGCTTTCCCGACCTCTGGTTTTTTCTCGATTTCTGGAATCTTTGAGGGGGTTTTCTCTTCCTTCTTCGCACTTTCTGCAGTTTCGTCCACCACACCCGCAACAGCTTTTATCACTTCTAGAGCCTTGGCCCGCTCCTCCACATCCTCGGGACTTTCCTTCTCCACCTTTTTCCCGAGGTCAAGCAGCTTCAGGAGAAATTCCTCATCCAGACCTGCAGTTTCCTTGGGCTTGCTCTCGCGGAGCACCTTACCACAATACTCGCAGATTGTAGCATACCTGTCCACTATCTTCGCGCAGTAAGGGCATTCCATCCCCTCTTTCTCCACTTCCAGCAGCGAGAGGCAGACCTCACACCTGTTATCCTTCTGTTTCACTTCTGATTTGCACGAAGAACAGACAATCCTGCCATCGGGCAGATAGGCCTTGAACACCATTTGAACACTGTATTAGACATCAGATTATAAACTTTGCTGAACTCCGCATTCGGGAGAAACAGCAGGTGAGGCAATGCACCATGAACTGTGTGTGATACAGAACTGGGGCAGGGAGGGGAGAGGAAAGAGAAAACCTAAAATCCCCCAACCCGTTTCCGGCCCCATGCAGAAGGTAAAGGCAAAAATCGGGATAATTGGTGGCTCAGGGCTCTATGAGTCAGGACTTTTTTCACCAGAGGAAACCCTGAAACTTTCCACGCCATATGGGGCTCCCTCTTCGAATGTGGAGATTGGAAAAATAGGGAATGTGAGTGTCGCATTTCTAGCAAGGCATGGCAAGGGCCATGTGATTCCTGCCCACAGGGTGAACTACCGGGCAAACATCTGGGCATTGAAATCTGCTGGTGTAGAAAGAATTTATTCTGTACAAACGGTCGGGTCCCTGAAAATGGAGATGGAGCCAGGACATCTAGTTGTTCCCGACCAGTTCATTGATTTCACGAAGAAGAGGGATTATTCTTTTTACGATGGGGGCAGAACCTACCACATTTCGATGGCTGACCCATTCTGCAAGGAACTGAGGAGAATTCTGTGCAGTACCGCAGAAAACCTCGGGATAAAAGCCCACAGGACAGGAACCTATGTTTGCATCGAGGGACCGAGGTTTTCGACGAGGGCGGAGAGCAAAATGTTCAGAAATTTCGCAGACATCATCGGGATGACGCTTGTGCCAGAGGCACAGCTTGCCAGAGAACTTGAAATGTGCTACGCAAGTTTGTGCCAGATTACAGATTACGATGTATGGGCTGAAAAACCAGTTGACGCTCACGAAATAATTTCCACGATGCAGAAAAATATCGCCAGCATAAAGAAAATTCTTGCTGAATGCGTGCCCGCGACTCCGGGTGAAAGGAATTGTGAGTGCAAGAATGCCCTCGAGTTCGCGGGAGTATAGCGGGAGGTAGGGGAATGCTCGTTATCTGCCCTAAATGCGGTTTTAGGTTTGACACGAGCTATGGAAGAAGTTTTGCCTGCAGAGGTTGTTCTTCCGCTGCATTCGGGGATTGTGGCTATGTTAAGTGTCCGAAATGCGGGCACGAATTTCCCAAATCGAAGATTTGACAGAAGGAGGATCTGAGCCGGAGAAAAGGGGAAAAATATGGCTGTTGAAAGCATCGTCCTGAGCGCTGTACTGTGTCTAATCATCGGAGTCGTTGCATACTGGAAGCACGTGCTCGACCTTGAAGGCACAATTACCGCGTTCCTCATCGGCCTCCCCATCGGAGCCGCAAGCCTTCCATGGCTGGCCCTACTCCTCCTCTTCCTGGTGGCCAGTTTTGCCGCCACGAGGTTTAAGTATGAGACAAAGAAGGTGCTGGGAGTTCAGGAGGGAAAAAGGGGTGAGCGGGGCTGGAAGAATGTGCTTGCAAATGGGTTTGTGCCCATGTTTCTCGGAATTGGCTATTCCTTTGCATCGGTGGAAATCCAGGAAACCCTTGTTTTTCTTTACCTCGTCGCGTTATCAGTCGCTGCAGCGGACACCCTTGCAAGTGAAATTGGAGTTCTTTCTGACAGGGTTTACCTTATAACCGATTTCAGGAGGGTGAGACAGGGCACAAACGGGGGCATCTCGTTGCTGGGCGAACTCTGGGCATTTAACGGGGGATTGTTCGTTGCTGTCGTTGGCACCGGGTTTCTCGCCGCCTTCGGCGAGATTGAGTTTAACCTCCTCTATCTTGGTTTGATTTCTGGACTCGGATTCCTGGGTTGCCATATTGACAGCCTGTTCGGGGCTCTGCTTGAGAACAGGGGGTTGCTAACAAAAGGCACAAATAACCTTCTCTCTATCGGGTGCACGGTGATAATTGCGGCGGTGATAATATGGCAGATTTAGGAAAAATGCTGATTGTGATTTGCGACGGGCTCGGTGATAGACCAGCGAAGGAGTTAAAGGGAAAAACGCCACTACAGGTAGCGAAAAAGCCAACGATGAATAAAATTGCAAGGGAAGGCATCTGCGGAATGATGTACCCGATTGATGTCGGCGTCAGGGCTGGAAGCGATACCTCCCACCTTGCAATTCTGGGTTATGACCCCTATAAGCTTTACACTGGCAGGGGACCCTACGAGGCAGCGGGTGTAGGGCTTGAAGTCAGGGGCGGGGATGTTGCCTTGAGATGCAACTTTTCCACCGTTGACGATAATCTGGTAGTGGAGGACAGGAGAGCCGGGAGAATCAAGGAGAGAACCGATGAGATTGCAAAAGCACTGGATGGGATGGAAATAGAGGGTGTGAAAGTGCTGTTCAAGGAGTCCGTTGAGCATCGGGCTGTCCTTGTGCTGAGGGGTGATGGGTTGAGCCCGTATATCACTGATGCCGATCCACATGGTGAGGGCAGGAAGGTAAGTGAAGTAAAAGCGCTAAAACCAGAGGCAGAACTGACGGCGAGGGTTGTGAACCAGTTTGTGAAGGAAAGTTATAGAATTTTGAAAGAACATCCAGTGAACAGGGATAGGGTTTCTGCGGGGCTACCTCCTGCAAACATCGTGCTGCCGAGAGGTGCAGGTATCGTGCCACATATTCCAAAGGTGGGGGACCTCTACCACATAAAGGGTGCAGCGATAACTGGCATTGCCCTTGTGAAAGGGGTGTGCAGGGTGGCGGGCCTTGATATAATCGAGGTGAAGGGTGCAACTGGAGGGCTGGACACGAACATGATGGCAAAGGCGGAGGCGGTTGTAAAGGCACTGGATAACTATGACCTTGTTTTTCTCAATATCAAGGCACCTGACATTTGCGGCCATGATGGAAATGCTGGGGAAAAGGTGAAGGTCATCGAACGCATCGATGCGGCTCTTGCGCACATTCTGAACAATGCCAACCAGAACTATGTGATGGCTCTGACTGCGGACCATACGACGCCGGTGAGTGTTAAGGACCACACTGGCGATGCGGTGCCCCTTTCCATCCGTGGAGAGGGCGTGCGGAAAGATGCCGTGAGAACCTTTGATGAGATTGCGTGTGCAAGGGGTGGTCTCGGCACGATACTGGGAAAGAATCTACTACCGTTGCTGCTCCAGCTCACAGCCAGGTCTGAAAAATTCGGAAGCTGAGATTTTGGAAATCAGAAAAGATGTAGCGTTCATCTATTATATTTATTCTTTTTCCAGCTATATTTTTATGTTCTCACCCATCTGGGTTATTTTTCTCCTCCAGCACGATTACACGATGGTTCAGGTCGGGGTCATTGATGCCATCTACTGGCTTTCCCTGTTTGTGTTTCAGATTCCTGCAGGTCTTCTTTCAGACAGGTATCCGAGAACCTACATAATGGCGCTGAGCTCGATGTTTGTCGGAATGGCCATAATCGTGTTTGCATTCCCGGTTCATTTCTGGGTCGTGGTGTTCTCGTATGTGCTCTGGGCCGTTGGGGTGGCAATGAAGAATGTTGGAGATTCTGCCTGGCTCTTCGATTATGTGCATACTGCTGGTGTCCAGCACAGATTTTCAAAAATGTATGGATATGGAATGGCAATTTCCCAGATTTCCATAGGAATTGCTGCCCTTATAGGTGGCTATCTGGGTAGCATGTACTCCCTTCAATTTCCAATTCTTCTCAGCGGGGTTTTGATTCTTTTTTCCGGACTTTTGCCATTCCTGCTTCCCTGCCCCCCCAGGGCCATCAGGAGGGAGAATGTGATAGTGAATCTGAAAGAGAGCGTGAAGATTGTCCGTGCCAACAGAAACCTTTACTTTCTGCTGTTTCTCGGCGGGATTTATGCTGCCCTTGACGGTGTTTTTATCATTCTGAAACAGCCGTTCATGTATTACATCGGGCTTTCGGTGAGCCATATCGGGTTAATCTATTTGGTATTTACATTCGTGGGGGCGTCCGCATCGTTTTCAATGCATAAAATTGAAAAGGCAATGGGGAGGAGGGTTTTATTTTTAACCGGGTTCCTCCCGCTGGCAAGTATCTTCGTGCTCCTGGTAACTCCCGGCTTCCTGGCTGTTACAGGAGTTATCATGTTCAGTTTCACCACAGGACTGACGCTGCCGCTGCTGGTTTATTATGTGAATCTCGAGGTGCCTTCTGACAAGCGGGGAGTTATGCTCAGCTACATGAGTGTGATTTACACCGCGATTCTTATTCCGCTCTCCCCGGTTTGCGGGTTCCTCGCGGATGTCTCGATTAATCTTGCGATAATCTCGCTTTTTGGGCTCTGCGTGCCCCTCCTGGCACTTGTGGTTCTTGCCTACAGGACCAGGAAGTAACAGTATCTTTTCCGTCAAAACTCTGCCCTACATGTAGGGGTCGGTTTTAAATGATATGGGGAGAATTCGCAATTATGTGGTCCGTAAAGATAAAGGATTTACCACCTGCAGAAAGGCCAAGAGAGAGGTTGCTGATGTTTGGAGCCAACAAGTTGAGCAATACGGAGCTGCTCGCAATTCTTATAAGAACAGGAAACAAGCAGGGAAGTGCACTGGACATCGCGCGAAGGGTCCTAGCAGAAATAACCGTGCTCGAACTCTCGAAACTTTCTGCACAGGAGATTGCTGCAAAGTTCGGTGTGGGACTCACTGCGGGTTGCATTCTCTCGGCTGCCTTTGAACTTGCCAGACGGCTTTCCGAGGAACGCAACTATGTGCCGGAACAGATTCAGAGTGCTACCGAGGCGGCATGCGTGGCGAGAAGATACATAGTGGACGAGACAAAGGAGAATTTCATCACAGTTTTCCTGAACGGGAAGAACAGAATTGTGAAAGCCGAGACCACCAGCGTTGGCATCTCCAACATGTCAATTGTGGAACCGAGAGAAATCTTTTCGAAGGCATTGCTGCTGAGAGCCTCGGGAATCATCATCGCCCACAACCATCCCTCTGGTGACACGGAGCCGAGCGAGGAGGATGTGAAACTCACGAGAAGGATTAAGGAAGGGTGCTTGCTGCTAAATCTCACATTGCTGGACCACATTATCCTTGGAAACGGATTCACCAGTTTGAGGGATAAGGGATTGGTTTAGTGATGAGTGTTATACTCCGATTGGCGCTGTATCCAGGAACTTGTATTCCTTCGCCTTTGCAAGCTCTTCCTCAATCACCTTTGCCAGTCGCTTTACTCCAACAGGGATATCCTCATCCCTCGGATGGGTGAAATTCAACCGCATGCAGTTCTTGCCACTTCCATCCACATAGAACCCGTTACCTGGCACGAACGCAACTTTCTGCACCAGTGCCTCCTTCAGGATTTCCCTCGTATCGGTCTTCCCGGCGTCCGGCAAGCTACACCAGAGAAACATGCCTCCCTCAGGCTCCGTCCACTTCACTGCCTTCGGAAAGTACTTCTTCAATGCATCCAGCATGATTTTCATCTTTCTTCCGTACAGTTCCTTTATCTTCGGAATGTGCTTGTCAATGTAGCCCCTCGCCATGTACTCGTAAGCAATGTACTGGTTGAAGGTGCTTGTGCAGAGGTCAGTTGCCTGCTTTGCAATCGTCAGCTTTCTCGTGATTTCCGGGTCAGCAATGACCCATCCAACTCTCAATCCCGGGGTGAGAATCTTTGAGAATGTGCTGGTGTATATTACCCTGCCCTCATCGTCAAACGCCTTTATCGGCTTTATATCGTTTCCAACATACCTAAGCTCGCTGTACGGGTCATCTTCCACGATGAGGAGGTCATAGTCCTTTGCTATGTCAAGCATTTCCTTTCTTCTCTTCTCTGGCATTGTCACGCCCGCAGGGTTGTGGAATGTGGGGAGTGCGTAGATGAACTTTATGTTTCCGCCATGTCTGTGAATCGCATGAATTCTTTCCCGCAGCACATCGGTAAGGACACCCTGGCTATCCATCGGGGTCTGCTCCACCTTACCTTCGTAACTTAAGAATGCACTCAATCCAGCAAGATAGCTCGGTGCACTCGCAATCACAATATCCTTCCTGTTTAGAAACACCTTTGCCACGAGGTCAAGTGCCTGCTGGCTTCCTGTAACCACAAGAACCTCCATGTCTTCGCAATTGATTCCCTTCTTAGCCATCCGCTCCGCAATCTTCTGGCGCAGGGGTTTTATCCCCTCCGTAGGACCATACTGGAGTGCGGCGAATGCATCATTCTCCAGAACATCCACGGCGATCTTCTTTATTTCTTCATTCGGGAACGCCTGAGGGTTCGGTAAGCCCCCCGCAAAAGAGATTATGTCATGCTGCTGGACAAGTTTTAAAAGTTCCCTTATGTCAGATGCTTTCATCTGCTGGGCCCTGTGGGAAAATAATTCCTGATACCTGTCACCCATTTCTTACACCACTTAATAGTAACACATAAAAATATATACGGTTTTTGGTAGAGTTTGCCGTTCTTCACAAACCCCTCTCATTTTCCGCCACTGTTTCAAAAACAGTGCATGTGAGAGTTCTGGCAACACCGGGTATCGCCCTTATCCTGTCAATAATCAATTTTCCAATCTCCTCTATTGTGGCAGCCCGCACCTTGAGCAGAATATCCCACTCTCCAGCAATCAGATGGACTTCATAAACTCCTGGAATTTTCGCAATTTTTTCCGCTACCTCCCTCTGAGAAAAACCAACGCCCGGCATGAAGGAAACCAGCACGAACGCAGCAGTCCCTCTGCCAAGTAACCTGTGGTTCACGATAGCGGTATATCGCTGGATTATTCCCTGCTCCCTCATCCTGTTGATTCTCTCCTGCACCGTTGTCCTCGGTAAACCTATTTTTCCTGCAATTTTTGTCACAGGCATCGCTGCGTCTTCCACAAGAATCCGTAGGATTCTGGCGTCCACATCGTCAAACTTTATTCCACCCATGTTCGGCAGAATGCCTTAAAATATTTAAGTTTTTCCAAACAATGCCGTACAATTGCCGAAAAATAGAACAAAACGCTTATAAACACCCGCGCAGTGCAGACAAATTGAGGTGAAAAAATGGCACTACGAACCATAGAAGAAATCGTGGCAAGAAGGCGGATGTGCGAAATCATGGAAGTGCAGACCGAGATAATCCACACCCTTACCGAATGTTTCAAGGAGAACGGGTTCAGATGGATGCTACCAGTAATGCTGAGTTTTGTGACAGACCCGCTCTGGCCAGAACCCTCGAGCACCCAGATAACTGCTCCTGAAGTTGAAATATACGGCAAGAAGATGAAGTTGATGCACAGCATGATACTGCACAAGCAGATTGCTGTTAGCATGGGGCTGGATAGAATTTTCATTCTCTCTCCCAACATAAGAGTTGAAAGACCCGAGCGCGATGATGGGCATCATGCTTACGAGTTTACCCAGCTTGATTTCGAGATTGCTCACGCGAAGATGGGTGATGTGATGCATCTTGTTGAGGAGGCAGTGTGCAGGACCGCCAGTAAAGTGCGGAAAACCGTATGGGACCGATTTGAAAGGGAGATTCCGGTTTTCCAGCGTCCGTTCAAGGTTTATACGATGGAGGAAGTGATGAAAGATTATGGGAGCGACAGGGAGTTAAGCAAGGTGTCTACCCAGCCCTTCTGGATAACGGATATCTCCAGGGAATTCTACGATAAGGAAGATGAGACAAGGCCAGGCCATTGCCTCAACTACGACCTCGTGATGCCTGAGGGTTATGGGGAGGTGCTCTCAGGTGGAGAAAGGGAACACGAGTACGAAAAAATAATGACAAAACTCCAGAGGTCAAACCTCTCACCTAGCAGTTTCTGGCCATATCTTGAGATTGCAAGGAAAGGGCTTCTGAAACCCTCCGCCGGTGCAGGGATCGGGATCGAACGGCTTGTCCGGTATTTCACAGGGCGCCAGCATATTGAGGATGTGCAGGTGTTTCCCAGGGTGCCAGGAGTTCCCGCGGTGGTTTGATATTCTGGGAAATGCATACCCTAAGACAATTCTTATATACGCCCCCTCGTTCGTCTCCCGATGGCAGATTATATTGTAGAAGCAGAGGACCTGCACAAAATTTACAGCACCGGTAGCACCAGGGTGCATGCACTCCGCGGGGTATCTCTGAAAATAAGGCGGGGCGAAATCCTTTCCGTGATGGGGCCATCTGGTTGCGGAAAAACCACCCTGCTGAACTGTCTTTCAGGGCTTGATGGTATTGACAAGGGGATTGTGAAAATTGACGGGAAGAGAATAGACAATCTCACGGATGTGGAACTTACTGACTACCGGGCAAGGAAGATGGGATTTGTTTTCCAGGCATACAACCTGATTCCTGTCCTTACTGCCGTGGAAAATGTGGAGCTTCCGATGCTTGTTGGTGGTAAAAAACCCGAGGTAGCAAGGAAGATGGCGTTGAGGGCGATGAGGGATGTGGGACTTGAGCAATGGGCTGAACATCTTCCCAACCAGCTCAGCGGAGGCCAGCAGCAAAGGGTTGCAATCGCAAGGGCACTTGGGAACAACCCGGCAATTGTGTGGGCGGATGAACCCACAGGGAATCTGGATAGTCAGAGCACGAAAGAAATCGTAAATTTACTGGTAAAATTGAACAGGGAAAAGGGCCATACTTTCGTGCTGGTCACACATGACCTCTTCGTCGGGGAGCATGCTCACAGGGTGGTGCAGATGCAGGACGGAAAAATCATCAGGGAGTATGTGCCCTCCAGACACGGTGAGAATCAATGAACTGTGAACTCCAGGTAATTATTGTTCTTACAATTGTAATCGCGCTGCTTCTTGCAGCCAGTTTCAAGAATAGGATTCTCCTCAAACTGGGGTTGAAGAATGCGTTCAGGAGGAAACTGCAGATTGCCCTCGTGGTTTCAGGCCTAATGATAGGAACTGCAATGATTTCTGGCTCGCTGATGATGAGCGATACGCTCAACTACTACTTCGAAAAGAGCGTCTACGATGAGCTTCACCTCATCGACGAACAAATTTCAATTTCATCGATAGACCCCGAAAGGACCTACATTCCCTACAGATGGTTCGATGATCTCGAAAAGGGCGTTAAAAATGAAAGTTTGATAGACGGACTTGCCCCCAGGTTGCAGGAAACGCTCCCGGTTAGAGATGCAAGAACCCTCTATGGGGAGGCCTCGCTATCAGTCGTCGGAATCATACCTGAATTTGATAGAAAATTTGGAAGTTTCAAAGGTGTTGATGGAAAAATCCTGGACGGGTCTGAACTCGGCGCCTGGGAGTGTTATCTCACACGCAAATCAGCGGAAAAAATGGAGGCGGTAAGGGGAGACACCCTCCTTGTTTTTTACAAGGGAAAATCCTGGAATTTAACCCTGAAAGAAATCATCGAGAATGAGGGCAAGGCAAACTCAAACGGACTGTTCCTGCGGCTTGAAACCCTGCAGAACATCACCGCGAGGGAGGGAAAAATCAACAAAATCATTGTGTCAAACAAGGGAGGGGTGGAGGATAGCTGGATATATTCAGAGGAAGTGAAACAGAAGGTGCTGGAGCAGCTCAATTCTACAATAACTGCTGAGGATGCAGGAATTTATTTGGATGAGATGGCAGATGCTTTGTGGAGATGGGTGGAGACAAACAACACGACTGCACTCCTCCTTAACGCGCCCCAGAATCTGAGTGCAGAATTTGCGGGGGCCAATCTCACCTTTTCCGCAGGTATCTGTACAAATTTCATGGACTTTTCATTGCCAGAATTTCTGAGGAATGTATATGTGAATTTAAGCGTGATTGGGATTAACATGACCGTGCCAGTAAACACCACCTCGCTGAACGCAAACGACGCTCTCTTCGGAAACTTTACCGGGCTCTTCGGAACGAGTTTCAGCGATGTTGCCGAAGGTGAGATCGTGGTGGTCAACAACTTCAACATAAATGTGACACGGGAGATCAACCAGTTTCCATCTTCCATAACGGTGGAATATTTAGCCTATCCAGATTATAGGCATGCTGCGAGAAATTTCACAATAAAGGATATCGTGGTGCCGGAAGGGAGAGGGAACTTCCTGAATGCCACGCTAATCTTTAACTACACTGATGCAAGGGCAATGTTCGGGGATTTTGTAAATGCCTACAGGATAAACGCTACATCTGAACGGGTAAAAGAGATATTGAAGAACTTCACATCTCAACTGCCCGTTACTGTAAAATCTACACGAGAGATGCTTCCAGGAGAGTTTATAGAAAACTTCACCACGAGCATCCAGAACTACACCAACCAGGGATTTTCAGTGGTAAAGGGACTTTACACTGATTTCACTAGTCCGCAGCCCTACAATCTGAAGATTGCATTTACCAACTTCACGATGCCAAATGGGACTCTAATCCCATTACCGCTGAACATAATGGCGGTGGAAAACGGAACCTTGGGAGCGCTTGATAACACCTGGAAACGGATAAATCTCACAAACTTTTCTCTGAACGATCCGGAGTGTATGGCGGTAGGCATGCTTTCTGCGTTTCCAAATGGGACGCTAGATGTTTCGGCGCTGAAGCTCACTGGGGAGATTGAAACTGTGAAATTGAGCATCGTCGAGAAGCTGCCCGGCACCCCCGTAAACATGGTCGGGAATACCACATTAGTTCTTAACTACACCACCGCCCTCAAGATTTACTCTCTGGACAATGGCTCCGTGAATTTTGTCAGAATTGAGGGGAAGTTCGGGACCAGGGAAGAGCGCGATGTTTTTGTCCAGTTTCTGAAACAAAAACTGGATGAGTTAACTACGAATGCAACCGTTGGACTGGAGGTGCACACATCAAAGGCAGATAGCTTGAAGGATATGGAGGAGGCAGGAAGCATGATTTCCTCCATCTTCCTGATGCTTGATGGTTTTACAATCGCTGCCGGGGTCGTGCTGATAATTCTTATCTTCTATTTGCTGGCTGAAGAGAGGAAATCTGAACTCGGGATTGCGAGAGCGGTTGGGATGCAACGGAGCCAGCTCATCCAGATGTTTCTTTATGAGGGAATGGTGTATGCGGTGATTTCTGCCCTCGTAGGAAGTGCTGCTGGAATTGCCTTGGGATACCTCATGATTTATCTGTTCACCCTCACATTTGCGAGCTCCCTTGCGATAGTTGGTTTCACGATTGTGCCCCATTTTGAACCAATCTCACTCCTCCTTGCGTTCGCTGGGGGCTTTCTGATAACGATGCTCACAATTTTTATCGCTGCCACCCTCATCAGCAAGTTGAACATCGTAGCCGCTATACGGGACATTCCGGAGGCCACAGGGAAAAAGGAACGGAACTACAGAATTTTTGGCAGCATCTCTCTGATTATAGGCATCCTTTTCCTAGTGAATGCGTTGCTTCCTGAGACCTCGTTCAGGGGTCTTTCGATTATCAGCGCGCCCTTCTTCCTCAGTTTCGGGATTGCGGCCCTTGCAGTGCAAAAGTATGGACATGAGCGCCTTTTCCTCACTCTCGCAAGTTTGTTCAGCATCATCTTTCTCCTCATCCCCCTTGACATTCCTGCGGACGATGGTTTTGGCTTTGACCTATTCATCGGTGTCGGAATCTATATTGTGTTTGCTGGTGTTGTGCTTCTGATTTACAATTCCCGTGTGATTTTAAGTGGCATGCTGAAACTGACCAGAAAGACCAGGTCAAAGCGAATGAATGCGGTGATGAAAATTGCAATTCTCTACCCGATGCAAAAGAAGTTACGTACAGCAACCACAATTTTCATGTTTGCAATTGTAATCTTCTCAGTGACCATGCTCGCCATGATTACTGGTATGCAGATGGGGAGTGTGAACAAGTTACTCGAGGACAACGCTGGGGGTTTCGATATATTCGGATTCACAGACCAGGACAACCCGATTAACAACATCACAGAAATGATTGCTGAAAATCAGAATCTCTCGGCAGCGGATTTTAAGCACATCGCAAGCTTCTCAACCACATATGGGTTTGTGTACTCGGAGAACATGAGCAGGGAGAACGCAACCCTTTACCCCCTTTATGGTCTGGACTATACCTTCCTGTCCAAAAATAGCTACACATTCCATGCCCTCGCTCCGGGGTATAATTCGCCTGCTGAGGTCTGGGAGGCAATAAGAAAAGACCCCTCGCTTGCGGTTGTTGACAAAAATCTGGCCTACAGCGACGAGAACAGAAATCAGAGGATGATGTATGGAATGTCTGGTCTGGCTGTGAATGTGAGTGAAAAACTTTTTGTGAGAAACATGTACGGTCAGGAGGCAAATCTGACAGTTATAGGCATCATGAACACGAACCTGATTGCCGGCGTTTTCACGAGCCAGAATTTCCTTGCCAATGCCTTCAACATTACAAACAAGACAGTGTTCGCGATCGCTCTCAGCAAGCCAGAGAAAGCGGGCGAGATTGCAAAAAATCTCGAGAAGGAATTTCTGCCCTACGGGTTCCGTGCAATTGTCCTAAAGGACCTGCTGGAAATGATTGTGAAGATTGCTTCAAATATCATGAACTTGATGCAGGTTTTTCTGGGTCTGGGGTTAATTGTCGGAATTGCTGGCATCTCAATTGTCACCCTGAGGGAAGTAACCGAGAGAAAAAGGGAAATCGGCATGCTCCGTGCCCTCGGTTTCCAGAAGAAAATGGTGATGTTCAGTTTCCTTGTGGAAATTTCATTTGTAGCTTTATTCGGAATTCTGCTGGGAGTTGTGCTGGGAATTGGTGTGGCGTACGGAGTTTACCTCAGCTCGTTCGGTGAGGAGGGAAGCGCTCCCTTCATGGTTCCAGGATTGAACATAGTTCTTATCGTTGCCCTTGCCTATCTCCTCACGCTTGCTCTCACATCCTACGCTGCAGTGAAGGCATCGAGGGTCCATCCAGCGGAGGCACTTCGATACATTGAGTAGTGCTGATGGGCTGATGTGGGAAATTTCACTCCCATTCTATGGTGGCTGGCGGCTTGTGGGAAATGTCATAGACCACCCTGTTTACCTTCTCCTTCAGCTCGTTGGTGATGCGGATTGAAATTTTCTCAAGAACATGATGGGGAATCTTTGAATACTCGGCACTCATTGCATCGATTGACTCCACGGAACGCACGGCAACGGTGTAACCATAAGAACGCACATCTCCGTGAACCCCGACACTTTTGATTGGTAGCAGCACGGCAAAGTACTGCCAGGGCTTCTGAATCTGCCCTGATTTCACCGCCGTCTCTATTTCTTCCTCGACAATAGCGCATGCCTCCCGCACAATTTCCAGGCGTTCTTCATTCACCTCTCCAAGAATCCTGATAGCGAGACCCGGGCCAGGGAACGGCTGGCGGTCATGCACCGGAATTCCAAGGTAGGCCGCCACCTTTCTCACCTCATCCTTGTAGAGGTCACGCAGGGGCTCCACCAGCTTTAAGTTCATCTCCTCTGGCAATCCTCCCACATTGTGATGGGATTTGATTGTGTCCCGCAGGCCATCTCCGCTTTCTATCCAGTCGGGCGCAATTGTTCCCTGCACTAAATATTCTGCTCCGAAATCCCGGGCTTCACGCTCAAAAACACGGATAAATTTCTCCCCTATAATCTTTCTTTTCGCTTCTGGGTCAACAACACCCTTCAGCGCCGAGATGAACTCTTTTCTCGCATCCACAATTCTGTAGTTAAGCCCGAGTTTTTTCAAAGTAGTTTCCACATTCTGAGTTTCGTTTTTTCTCATAAAACCTGTATCAACATAAACTGCCAGAAGATTGTCCCCTATTGCTTTTGAGACGATTGCGGCGGCTGTGGTGCTATCCACACCTCCCGAGCATGCAATCACAGCTTTTCCCGCTACTTCCCCCCTGATTTTTTCCACACTTTCCTCAAGAAAAACCCCAGGTTCAAACATAAGGTTCACCCGTACATTGTATGGAAGGAGTCAATCTCGTGTTTCTCTAAGCTTGTTCTTGCCTTCTCCACCGACTCCTTGAACATTTTCTCAAACATTGCTGCCTGGGCTTCGAGGGGAGCAACATCAATTTCTATGTCTGGGAGTAACTCATCCAGGATATGCACGATTCTGATTGCTGCCCGTGCATCAGGTATTTTGGGGTTGCTTTCAGCCAGGAGGCAGAGCACATCAATGCCGTTCAATTCTCCATCCGCGAGCAGCATTCCTGAAATCCCGGAGATTATCCCGTCTCTCAGGGCGGTGATGTTGTGTTCCTCCAGTAACTTACGCATTTTAGGTGTCGAGCCTACCCCGTAGATACCATGGTTTTCTTCTGATGACCCGTTATAAACCACGCCCTCAGGAGAAATAATCATGGAGCATTTTCTGGTTTTTGCCAGTTCAAGGATAAGCTCAGATAGCTCCTTGGTGAGGAAAGGGTCTGGCACAAATTCGGATAGGAATACGAGGATTCTATCGTTTCCGTATATCCTTACAGGGTGCGAGGGCACTGAATTCCGGACTATTGCTACAGGCGGAAAATAATCTGAGACGATAGTTGCAACCCTTTCCAGTTTAAAACTATCTACCAGAAAATTGCCGACAATACTTCCAATTAATCCGACACTTGGAAATGCCTCGACAAACACGGCATTCTCGCACTTTACCTGCTTTTGCTCGATAAGTCGAACACTTTTTTCCACAACCTTTTTCTTCACAATTTCCTTGCTTGGCATTGAAACACCGATGCGGAGATTGGCAGGGGGTAAATAAAATTATTTCCCCCGGTTGAGATATGTTTATATATTAACAATGCATTAATGTTACTGCATCTGGTGAAATGTATGGCAGATGAGGACTACAGCGAGTATTTGGCTAAACTTGAAGAATTGGGGCTTTCACCATACGAGGCAAAGGCCTACCTCGGGCTAATAAGAGGGGGTGAAATCACTGCCATACAGGTGTCTGAAATTTCTGGGGTGCCAAAAACGAGGGTTTACGATGTGCTTATGACCCTTGAAAGAAAAGGGTTCTGTCAATCACATCCGGGTAAGGTCACAAAATACCTCGCAATCTCCCCCGACATTGCTCTGAAGGGCTACCTGGAAACAATGAAGCAGCAGCTCAGTGAGACAATAACGAGAAGGGAGGTTACTGCGAACTTTTTGATGGAAAAGCTGAAGGAAATAGGTGGACAGTACGCCAGGGAGGCGCCCACTGGAGAATATGTATGGGTGCTCAAGGACCCAAATGCAATTGCAGCCAGCTATGCAGACACTGCGAGGGCCGCGGAAGTGGAAATTCTAACACTGGAAAAATCTCCTTATGCACCGTCAGAGGTCCAGTATTTTGCAACCTTCGAGGCACTGGAAAAGGGTGTGAAAGTGCGTTCAATCTACCAGTCAGACCCGGAGTCATTGAATCCAAAAATAATCCAGCTTGTGAAAATCCTACACAGAAAAGGAGGAGACATTCGTTTCATTGAAAATGTACCAAGCAAATTTGCCCTCTTTGATGACAAGGAAGTGTGGCTTGCACTCGAAGACCCGCTCAGCTTGAGGAGAGATTTTGTTGCGTTAGTAATAAAGCATCTGGGGGCGGTGAGGCCCTTTAAAGAACTTTTCGAAAAACTCTATGCTGAAGCGGTGCCGTTCGAACAGATGGAGCGGCTCTTCTGATTTGCTCGCGGGTTGCTGGCTCCACCTGGACAATAATGGACTTAAAAAAACTTTATATAATAAAAGGGTATAATCTTCAAAAAGAGAAGAAAATCTGGTGAGAACTATGGTGCTGGTTACATCAAGAGAAATATTCCAGAGGGCTGAAGAGGAAAAATACGCTGTCGGGGCATTCAATGCAAATAACCTCGAGATGGTGCAGGCGATAATAGAAGCAGCAGAAGAGGAGAACGCACCAGTTATCCTACAGGCAAGCCAGGGGGCAATAAAATATGCTGGACTTGAATTTATTGTGGGAATGGTGACCACTGCAGCAAAAGAGGTGAAGGTGCCCGTTGTGCTCCACCTTGACCACGGAACCGACTTCGAGCAGAATGTTAGGTGTCTCAGAGCGGGCTTCACATCCCTTATGTTTGATGGCTCAGCCCTTCCGTTTGAAAAGAATGTGGAAATCACCAGAAAAATTGTGGAGATAGCTCATCCAGTTGGTGTTCCCGTAGAGGCGGAGATCGGGAAGGTTGCCGGGACCGAGGACCATATCACAGTTTCTGAGGTGGAGGCGTTGATGACAGACCCGGATGAGGCAAGGCGGTTTGTTGAACTGACCAAGTGCGATTCGCTGGCTGTTGCTGTTGGCAATGTGCACAGAATGCTGACACGGACCGCGAAACTGGACATACCTAGAATCAGAAAGATAAAGGAACTCGTGGGCATTCCGCTTGTGCTGCATGGTGCGACAGGAATCCCTGATGATGGGATAAGGGATGCAATTGCGGCGGGAGTGCGGAAAATCAACATTGCCACCGAGCTTAACAGGGCATTTGTGAACGGAATCAAGGAGTCAATCCAGAAGATGCCAGAAGAGGTCGACCCGAGAAAAGTTCTGAAGAAGAGCAAGGAAAATGTCAAGGCGGCTGTGAAGGAAAAAATGCGGTTGTTTGGCTGCATCGGAAAGGGTGTATAGTTATGCCCAGAACGAAGAATAAGAAAAATACCAAGAACACGAATAAGAAAATTGTGGAGGAACCTCGAACCGTAGAGAAGAAAACTGAAGAAATCCAGGTTTCATCGCATGTTGAAAGAAGAACCTGCGAAGGGATTCCCGCGGTGATAGAGCCATTACCGGCAAGTTATGAAGAAGACAAACTTGTACTTCTCGTGCGGGATCCAAGATGGGTCTTCGCATACTGGGACCTTTCAAATCAGAGCAAAATCAAGCTCGCAGTTGAAATAGAAAAATCCCTGGGAGTGCTCCGAAAAACCCTCAGGGTGTATGAACTCACGAAGGGTAAAAGGAAATGTATGGATATAGATGTGGGGAATACGACATCCTGGTACATAAATATTCCCAACCCAGATACAGAATACCAGGCAGAGTTCGGGCTGAAGGATGAGAATGACAACTTTGTGCCTATCCTCGTTTCCAACATCGTGAGAGTGCCAAGGGAGGCCCCAACCCATCTCACGGATGAAAAATGGATGGTGGTAAACGAAATTTTCGAATTGATTCTCAGAGCCAAAAGCGGAGAATTTTTCGGGAGTTCTGGTGAGGTGATTAGGAGAATTGAACAGATTATCAAGGAAGAGGTAAGGGTGCCGAACATCACAAGCCCTGGCGTTGGCTCGTGGGGGAGCATGCCCCGTGGAATGGAAGAACGCAGGGGTTTCTGGTTTATTGCAGATACAGAACTGATTGTTTATGGAGCAACTGAGAAAGATGCAAGTGTTACCGCCAACGGGTATCCTGTGGCTTTAAGGGAGGATGGGTCCTTTACCCTGAGATATGCTTTACCAGATGGTGAGAGAGAAATCCTGCTTAAAGCCAGATCCAGGGACGGTAAGGAGGAGAGGGAGATAAAGATAGAAGTCACGAGAAGGATGAGGGCATAGAGAGGATGCTGGGCTATCTTAATCTCGTGCTTCATGCCCATCTTCCGTTTGTCAGACATCCAGAGTATGAGGATTTTTTTGAAGAGGACTGGTTCTACGAGGCAGTTGCCGAGACCTATGTCCCACTGCTCCAGAGGTACCAGGCGCTGGTGAATGAAGGCGTGGATTTCAGGATCACAATGTCAATAAGTCCCACGCTTTCCGCAATGTTCGAGGATAGATTGTTACAGGAGAGATGCCTGGCAAGATTGGATAGATTGATCGACCTCTGCAAAAAAGAAATTGTGCGTACCCAGTTTCAGCCCGAGTTTAACAAACTTGCACACTGGTATCTTGAAAGGTTTGCAGGGGTGAAAGACACATATCTGGCTTATGGAAGAGACCTGAACAGGGGCTTCAAACATTTCCAGGAGCAGGGAGTGCTCGAAATTATTACAGTAGGAGCTACCCATGGTTTCTTGCCATTACTGGCAGTAAATCCAGAATGTGTTCGTGCCCAGATTGGAGTTGCGGTCCAGAACTATAAGCGGGTCTTTGAGAAAGCACCACGGGGCATATGGTTACCTGAGTGTGGATATATGCCAGGACACGATGAATTCCTGAAGGATTTTGGTATCAGGTATTTCTTTGTGGATACCCATGGTTTGCTTTTCGGAAAACCCAGGCCGAGATACAGTGTTTATGCACCCGTTTACTGCCCATCTGGTGTCGCCGCTTTCGGAAGGGATGTTGAGAGTTCGAAACAGGTCTGGAGTGCAAAGGAAGGATACCCCGGAGATTACAACTATCGGGAGTTTTACAGGGATGTGGGCTGGGATCTGGAGTATGAGTACATAAAACCCTATCTTCATAGAGATGGAAAAAGATGCTTTGTAGGCATCAAGTACTACAGAATCACGGGACCGGGGGTGCACAAGGAACCCTATGTGCCGGAGAGGGCACTTGATAAGGCAGCGGAGCATGCCGGTCACTTCATGTGGTGCAGGGAAAAGCAGGTAGAGTATCTGTATTCCTTGATGGACAGAAAGCCGATTATTGTCGCTCCGTACGATGCTGAACTTTATGGGCACTGGTGGAATGAAGGGATTGACTTTCTCTATTTTCTCTTCAAAAAGATTCATTACGACCAGCAAACAATCAAAACCATAACACCGAGTGAGTATCTGAAAGAATATCCTGAAAACCAAGTTGTCGAGGTGAACTTCTCAAGCTGGGGATGGAAGGGCTACTGCGAGGTGTGGCTCAATGGCAGCAATGACTGGATTTACAGGCACCTCCACAAGGCAGGTGAAAGAATGAGTGAGCTTGCAAGAAGGTTTGAGAACCCAGACGGATTGCTGCACCGTGCCCTCAACCAGTGTGCGAGAGAGTTGCTCCTCGCCCAGTCCTCCGACTGGCCATTCATAATGCATACAGGCACTGATGTAGAGTATGCGGTGAAGCGGTTCAGGGAACACATCACAAATTTCACAAATCTCTATTACCAGATAATCTCGGGTACGGTAGATGAGAGATTTCTTTCAGACCTGGAGTTTAGACACAACCTCTTCCCGGAAATTGACTACAGAATTTACCGTTAGGCGGCCTCTGTAATTTCCACATAAATTCCCGTTGTGGAACTGTATTTGCATGTGAGAATCAGATTGTGAAGGCCTCTCCCCAGCGTGAAGGTATCGTTTTTGTCTGAACACATCTTGATGTTTGGGTTCGTGATTACAATTTTTCCCTCTCCTACGCTGGTAAGCCGATATACGATTGTGGTCGTATTTGTGGTCTGGGTTACCGGAGCCCCGATTTTAATGTACTCTATTTTCGTGAAAAACCCCTCGTTGATGTGGAGCGTGACGCTATCTGAACTGTTCACCGTTCCCAGGTACACCTTCTTTGCAGCATTAGCCAGAATATTTAATTCATTTCTGAGTTGCTGCTCCGTGTTGAACCTGTCATAGGAGAAGAATGCGCCAAAAATCAAGGGGATAGATATGCCAAGGACAACCGCAATTATCGTCAGCTGTAGAGGTAAACCTTCCAGTGCTTTATTATTCTTCACAAACATATTCACAAAAAATTAAAAAAGTGTTAATAGGTTTTCAGTCGTGCACCGTTATGATTCCCTGGACGATTTTCATTGTAGTGCCTGTGTACTTGGCAGTCACTTTGATCTCGCCAGTATGCACATTTTGGGGTAGCGTCGGAGTGACAGAGAACTGTGCCTGTCCATTCTTGTCGGTGAGCTTCTTCACATCCACACCACAACCTTCTAGATGGATTTCAACGCCCTCAAGTGTCTTGCCGTTCACATCGTAGGCAGTGATGTTGAAGTCGTATGTATTTCCGATTGTCATGTCTGTAACCTCAATCGAGATGTGGTCCAGCTCCGGCTTCTTCACCATGTACATCCAGCCCACGAGGATGGCAATGCCCACCGCTGCGATGATCACCATGATGATCAGGTACAGCGGAAGTCCCTCTAGTGCACCTTTCCTGCTTACTTTAAACCGCCTCATTTTTTTATCACCACAGATTAAATGGTGATTTGGGTATATAAAACTTTTGGGGTATTGTGCCACTTTAGACGCTATTAACAATGCTCTGGAGTTTCTCTTCTCACCCTTCCACCGTTATATTAATATACAACCACAGGTATAGCACTTTAAGTGAGGAATATGATCAAAATATATGTCAAAGGCACGGAAACCAGAAGGACCTATGTGCGATTTGAATTTTCGAGCGAAGGAGCATCGCCAGCAGAAATCATCAGGATAATGACGAGCTTGGGATTCCAGATAGTCCAGGGCCATCACGACTTTATGATTGACTACCACAATGACGGCGAGTTCCTGGAAATTACAGAGCGTCTCCACAGGGCCCTGAGGGGTACAAATGTAAGATACACTCTCACAACAGAACCCCTAAAACCTGTCGAGAGTCCAGTTGACATAGAGTCAATGATTTAATTCTTCTTCAATTTTTTTATCCTGTTTCTTCATTTCCTCAACCAATTTATCGCGGTATTCCTCTAATCTTTCTGCAATTTTTTCATTGTTTAGGGCGAGAATTCTTGCTGCAAGGAGTGCAGCGTTTGCCCCTCCATCGAGGGAAACGCATCCTACTGGCATTCCGGGGGGCATCTGTACCACGGATAAAATTGCATCTAGCGAGATTTTCCCGCTGCACGGAACGCCAATCACCGGCTTGAGGGTTTTCGATGCCACAACACCTGGAAGAGCTGCCGAGAGACCTGCAATTGCTATGAACACCTTTGCACTGGAGTTCCCAACAATTTGCTCAACAAGTTCTGGGGATTTGTGGGCGGAGGCAATGTGAACCTCGTGTGATATTTCCAGTTCCTTCAGAATGGAAACACATTTCTTTATCACTTCTATATCTGAAATGCTACCTGCAATCACACACACATCGACCATTTCCATCACCATCCTTACGAAACAAAATTATAAAAATTAGCGAAAAAGGTTTGCGCTGAAAGTTCATGCCTTCATTATTGCTGCCAGAAACACCACAACAGCGACCACCGCGCCACCTATCGCGGAAAGGAGCAGCAGAAGGGCACTCTTGATTAGTTCAAGGAGATGTCCTGGGTTCATTTTGTAGTAGTAGAAGCCCCCGAATATTCCGATCACGAGACCAAGCACCAGGAGAATTGCGCCGATTGCCCTGCTTCTACCAGTGCCGAAATAGGCCGTAAATATCCCTGCAAGCAACATGATTAAGCCCATTGTCAGCAGAAACACTGTTAGGTATTCCAGCCAGCCCATGTTCATTCTTTCACCAGCGTCTCAGAACTTTATCCCTGTCAGGGTCTTTGTATCTATCACACCTGGAATAGACCTGATTTTGTCCACAACTACCTGACCTAGAACATTGAAGTCCTCTGCCTCTACCTTTGCAATCAGGTCATATTCTCCGAATAGAGGGTGCAGTTCCACTATCTCTTTCACTTTCAGTAACTCGTTGTACACATCGTGTTCCTTTGCCGGTGCCGTGCTTATTAATACGAAGCCGATTGCCATTTGCTCACCGTTTAGGTATAGATACTTCTAAAATATAAAGATTTCCACTCACCATCCGAGGCATCCGTAGGTGGAAGTTGAGGGAAGGCTTTCAGAGTGGATAATCTCGTGGACAATATCCTCCTTCAGGGGATTTTTCCGCTGTGCTTCCCCCCACTCGAAGTTCTTGAACTCTCCCGTATATTCGTGCGGGATCTTCAGTATGTGGTGCTCATGTCCAGAATGCCGAGCTTCCTCGCCAAAGTATCTGCGAACCTGAACAGAAGGTAAGCGAGAAAGAAATAAACAAATGAAAGGGTGGTGAGGTAGAGGCAGAGGTCTGGGACAGAGAAACCCCCCATGAACTTATCGCTCTCGTAGCCAAGCACCGCGATCCTGATGATTGAAAACCAGTAGGTTGTAGGGAATACCAGGGCAATCTGCTGTGCCCATCCAGGTAACAAAGCCACTGGAAATACAACCCCGCTTGCCAGATAGAAGATTCCCGCAAAAGCTTCGCCAATTGCCCCCCCGTGCCTAGCCGTAAGCAAATTGATGCCGCTGATAAGCAACGCAGTGCCAACGATAAACACAAAGCCAAGAATCAAGGCAAAGGTGAGAAGCAAGAGATTGAACCTGTATTCTATCTTAAGCGCCAGTCCGAGGAGAAGGAGAACGCACATCGGCACAATGGAAAGGGAATAACGGGTAATACTTCTTCCGACCAGATACCTGAAGTAGGGTGTTGGAGAGATGTAGAGATAGCGAAGTGTGGAATAGTGCTCCCTATCGTCATGGACAATCCAGCCGATCGAGAAAAGCGTCTGGGCGAGAATCATGTAGAACGCATTGCCCACATACATGAACGCCAAACTGTTGCCTGTCCACGCACCTACAACCACATAAAACATCGCGACAAGCACCAGAGCCGCACCCACCGGCTTTAGAATGTTGTAGATGGCAAAGATGAGCGGGGAAGTCCAGTTTGACTCAATCTGGAACTCGAGCCACATTGCCGCCTTGAGTTCATTTTTCACATTCATCATTGCCACCTCATGGTAAGGGTGCCCTTGGTCTTACCGAGATACTCTATTCTATCCAGAGCGTATTTTGCAGCAACGAGGAAGATAACCGTGAGTACTGAAAGAATTCCCAGTTCAATCCAGGGGTTCAGAAAACCCCACGGGATGCTCTCCGGAAACAGTATCTGTCGCATCGCATCAAGCCCTAGTGTAAGCGGGATGATTGATGCCGCCGCCGCTAGAAAAGTTCCGAGGGCTTTTACAGGAAAATACTGCCCCGAAAGAAAGTAAACTGGTTCCTGGAAGAGATTGTTCAGATACCAGGCCTCTCTACCCCACATCAGGTAGAGTGATGCAAATAGCATGCCCATTCCGTAGAGAGCAAGCAGTGCTACCACAAAAACGAGGAGGAGCAAGAGCGGGGATGAAATTACAAACTTCACATGGAAAACAAAGATTCCCAACAAAAGGATGGTTGTTGCTCTCAGAGTGGTGGAGATGATGGCACCGAAGGCCATTCCTGCGAGGATTGACATCTTTGACATGGGGGCTGCAAGATAGAGCTGGAGATTTGCGGTCTCCTTTTCCCAGTATAGCTGAGCGGCCATGCTCCACAGAACATTCAGCCAGTATGTGGTCATAACACCGCCAAGCACCACAAAACCCTCGTACATTGGAGGGGCATTCAAACTTCTGTAAACATAGATGAATGCTGAGATGCTCAGCAGGGGAAGTACCGTTTCCCAGAATATCCATGAAGGCTCACGGATTAAACCCACGATTCTTGGATATGCCCTCCCACGGATGGCACGGAGATTCAGCAATACCGTATTCATTCCAGCCCCCTGCCAGTAAGTTTCAGAAATACATCCTCAAGCGTTGGCTCATCCTTGTGGAGCGAGACAATCTTTCCGTTTTCCTTGTATATCCCTGAAACCACCTCCCCCACAACAGCATCATCCTTTGCCACCAATCTCAGCTTTACCTTGCCGTCCTGGTGGGCTGCAGTGTGCCCTACGATGCCGTCAATCCTGCTAAGCCAGTCAAGTTTTATTGCCGGTTTTATCTCCAAGTTTATTGAAACATCTGATTTCACGAGCTTTTTGAGTTCCGCAGGAGAATCCAGTGCAATTATCTTCCCCCTATCAATTATTGCAATCCTGTCGCAGAGTTCGTCTGCCTCCATCATGTAATGGGTTGTCAGCAGCACCGTTCTCTCTTTGTTTTCAGCAATCCATTCCTTGACAAATTTTCTTATCATCCTCGCAGTTTCGACATCCAGGCCAAGTGTTGGCTCATCAAGGAAAACTATCAGCGGTTCGGTCATGAAGCCCCGGATGATATTCACCTTCTGCCTCTCGCCTGTTGAAAGGGCTCTAACCTTTCTTTTTGCAAGTTCCTGGATACGCAGGCGTGCCAGCATAGAATTTATTCTCTCTGTTGCGGTCTTGTTTGGAATTCCGTAAAACTGTGAGAACATCCAGAGGTTTTCAAAAACCGTGAGCAAGCCATAGCCAGAGGTTTCACCGCCAGCTACCATGTTTATGATTGGCCTAATTTTCCGGAACTCCTTCTCTACATCATACCCGTAAACATACGCCCTACCAGATGTCGGGAGAAGCAGGGTCGTTAGAATTTTTATCAATGTGGTCTTTCCCGCACCATTGGGTCCGAGCAACCCAAAGAGTTCGCCCTTCTTAACGGTTAAGTTTACATTTTTGAGAGCGTGGACCGTTTTGCCCTTGCTTCTGAAATCCCTGGAAAGATTTACGCATTTAATTGCATCGGCATGCATATGTTTGGGAATAATGGGAAAGCAGTAGATAACCTTTGTGCTAGCTGCCAAAAAATCCAGCGTGGAAATAGTGTTTCTCTCGTCGCGTCTATAACAGATACCCTTAATATCCTCCTGGTATTTTCCAAAATGTGGCAGAAAATCTGAAAGAAGAAATCCGATATCTCACAAAGAGAATTGAAGAACTGGAAAAACTGGTTGCCTCCCTGCTAAACCCTTACAAGATGAGTGCTGAAGCCATTGCCCAGACAAATACCCTCGCAGCAAACTATCTCACGCTACTGAAACTTTATCTCCAGCACGGTAAAGTTACCCCTGAAATTCTTTTACCTGATTTAAAAGACCCGATAGCAGGAGAAATTGTTGCGGTGCTTTTCGAAAAGAGGGAGGCAAACATCTCGGAAATAGCAGACGAATTGAGGAAGAGAAGGGGAAAGGGTTCAAGGGCCACTGTGCGGACCAAAATAAAAAAACTGGAGGAAATTGGTGCGGTGGAAAAGGTGGAGGGGAGAGGCAGCAGATACAGGGTTTCTACTGAATTGGTCAACAAGTGGCTAAAATTGCTCGGTTTAGTTAAATAGTTGCACAGCGTTTGGAGGAATGGTGATAAAAATGTCCGAACAAAATGAACAGAAGGAGAAGAAAATCCAGATTGAGATGGATAGAGAAAAGGATGTTGAGGAACTGGAAAGAGTCCTTGCAGTGGTTTCGGAGAAAGTGCCTGCATTGCTGAACGCGCTCACAGATGTGCTTTACGGCAAGGAACAGTCGAAGAAGTATGCAGAAGCGGTGGCTACTTTCTACAAGTCGCTCGTTGAAGCAGGGATGGACAAGAGCCAGGCGTATGAACTGACAAAGGACTACATGGCAAATTTGAACATTGCAGGAGCCATAGGGAAACTGATTAAAGAGGGGAAGGAGGACGAAATCGGCGAGGAAATTGAGAAGGCGGTGAAGGAGAAGATAAAGGAGAAGGTGAGAAAGGAGAGGGAGGAGGAAAAGTGAGTTCGGCAGTGAAGATAATACTCACGACAGCGGTGCGCCTGCCAGTTTTACTCTTCCGCCTCCTTTTTTGGTATTTGAAACTTGGCCATAAAAGAAGATGGGCTACCTACAGGTTCAGGAAACGGTTGCGAAAACGGGGGCTTCCCAGAGAAATTGCAGATAAGCTTGCAGTTGAATATGAGGAACTTGTCACACTGAGAAGTTTGAAAAGGTTTTTAATCTGAGCAGGTATTCCCCTCAACGGTGAAACGGATGGTAAAGCAGATGGTTTTCGGCCCTACATTTGAGGAGATGCTAAACCCGGCGAAGATAAAAGGAACCATAAGGAAAAATGCGATTGAAGCGAAGAAAAAAAAGGATGCCTTGAATCCAATAAATCTATACAACATAACATGGGTTAATGAACACAATGAACCCTACTATTTTATGCTGCCGAAGCAACTGACCGGCACGAAGACGACCATTGTAATTCTCTATGGGAAGGAATTTCCTACAGGTAGCCACAAAGTTGGTGCCACTTACTCCTGCGCAATCGAGAAACAGGTGCACCGTGAGATAGAACCGGGAATACATAAGCTCGTCTGGCCTTCAACGGGAAATTATGGTATTGGCGGGGCATATGTGGGCCCGAGAATGGGATATCAATCAATCGTTATTCTGCCAGAGTTGATGTCAAAGGAACGGTTTGAGCTGATAAAGAGGTATGGGGCAGAGTATATCAAAACGCCGGGATGCGAAAGCAATGTAAAGGAGATATATGATAAGGCTGATGAGCTTGCGAGAAAGGACAAAAAGGTTCGCGTGCTCAACCAGTTTGCAGAATTTGGAAACTATCGCTTCCACTACTATGTGACAGGCAACACGATTTTACGTGTGGTGAAGGAGCTAAAGGAAAGGGGCATCGGAAACGGAAGGGTTAGTGCCTTTGTTTCGGCGATGGGTTCTGGAGGCACGATCGCCGCAGGTGAGCGAATAAAGCAGGAGTTTTACGAAGCGAAAACCATAGGGCTCGAACCAATTCAGTGTCCTACAATCTTCCTGAATGGTTTCGGCGGCCATGACATCCAGGGCATCGGAGACAAGCATGTCACATGGATCCATAATGTGATGATGATGGATGCAATCATGTGCGTGGATGATATTGAGTGCAAACGCGGGCTGCAGCTTGTGAGCGAACCTGGAGGTATGGAATATCTCAGCACCGAACTCAGGATTCCAAAGAAAACCATTGAATTTATGTCCACACTTTTTGGTATCTCCGGTATCTGCAACATCATCGGGGCAATAAAGACCGCAAAGTACTACGAGATGGATGAAGACGAGGTAATCTTCACGGTTGCAACGGATTCGATTGACAGGTATTATTCTGTGCTTGCGGACATGCGGAAAAACTTCGGCAAAATAGACAAGGCAAGTGCAAGGGCTGTACATCAAACCGTTTTCAATCCCAAGCTTGACTGGATAGAGGAAGCAACCTTCCAGAGGAGAAAGCGGTGGTTCAATCTCAAATACTATACATGGGTGGAGCAGAGGGGGAAAAGTGTTGAGGAACTTGTGGAAACGAGGAAGCCAGAGTTCTGGCTGAAACAGCAGAGAATGGTCAGAGAGATTGATGAAAAAATTGTGGAGATGAGGGGCTTCTGAAAACCTTATATTCCCCTGCAGGATTTCCCTTCCAATGAAAAGGTCTGAGGCAGCGTTGCTGGTGTTTCTCTTCCTCTTCTCTCTCTGTGTGCATCTATTTCCACTCACGCAGCACCTAATCTGGGGTTCAGATACAGGGGAGTACTATTTTCTTACCCATCGGCTTGTGGACCAGGGACACATTACGACAGATTATGAGGGCTGGGGGTTTGGTTACCCCTATTTTCAGGGCATGTTCATAGTATCTGGGAGTTTCACAGTATCCACGGGAATAACAATCTTTGATACTGTTAGAATTCTTGCACCCGTTATTGCCTCATTTGGTGCGATTTTTGTGTTCCTGACTGGAAGAAAAATCTTCGGAAAAACAGGTGCAGGGCTTCTTGCAGCAATTCTCCTCTCTGTTTCGATGCCCTATGTGTTTCCGACATCTCATCCGATGCCTGGTGCAATTGGCAACATGCTTCTGGTTTTTATTTTCCTAGCATTTCTCAAGACAAGGGAGGATAAAAAATTCTATGCGATTGCCTTTCTGGGTATGCCGGCAATCGCGATCACCCACCATCTCTCCGCATTCCTCCTATTCCTTTCCCTGCTCTGTACGGCGTTTCTAATGCACCAGTATCTGAGAAACCAGAGAGAGTATCTGAAGCTTGATGTTTTGCTCGTCCTCTTTGCTTACCTGGTTTTCATCTATTTATGGGTATTTGCGGGAGGTGCCTTCAATGAGTTTATTGTTAAAGTGGGGTTGCTCGGAGCTGAACCAGAATATGTAGCAATCGCTGGCACCGGCATTTTTCCCCTACTTTACCTCCTCCTCCGGAAGAGATTCCTCAAAAAAATCTTTGCTTATAGAGGGAAATTTCTAAGTTTTAAAGCCGCATTACTACGAGTTTTAGCATGCATCATGGTGATCCTCATAATATTCGTCCCTCTTGTATTTGTCCAGATTCCTGGCACAACAATTACTCTAACGCCGGAAATGCTTCTCCTTTTCCTTCCTCTCATGGTTCTATATTCATTCGCAACAGTCGGTTCAAAGCTTGCTGACATTTTTCCATCAGGGATTGCACTGTTCGGTCTCCTTGGTGGCGTGACCCTGTCCCTGCTTGCAGGCGTTTTCATGGTCCCGGAGGTGCTTATTCCCTACCGACACATCGAGTATCTGCTTCTCCCGCTATCCGTGTGTGCAGGTGCCGGGGCTTCATATATGTACAGAATCCTCGGGAATGCAAGAAAAATTTTCGCGGTTTTCATTGGGGTTCTTTGCCTCCTCGCAGTGCCTTCTGTTTACCCCGATAAAGCTACAATGGCTGGTTTCCAGGAGGGTACAAGCACGGGGGAGTTTGAGGGTGCACTCTGGACACGGCTTGCCCCTGGCGTTTACGCATCAGACCACAGGATGAGTTCGATGATTTTTGGATTTGGCGGTATGTATGCCACATGGGATACCACACCCCAGACCTTCTTCAACACAGACCTGAATCTCACATTAGAAGAGCTTGCCAGTGCGAAGGCACCGCACAAAGAGAGACCCGTAAATTATGTTCTCCTCACCGAAGACATGAAAACTGGCTGTGCGATGAGCCCACTCGAGCAAGCAAAACCGATACCTGTGGAGGTGGAGGAAAAGTTTAGCAACCCTCCGTTCGTGAAGGTTTATGATAATGGTATTGTCCAGATTTATAAAACCGGGATTTAAATTCGCCAGAAGGTTTAAAGTTATAAATGAGGATATGGACCAATGCAAATCCTGACGGCTATATTTATAAATCCCCTTCCATATACACCACCATGGAATTTCTGTTTGCACTATGTCTCGGATTGACCTTCAGCACCCCATTTCTCCTCGGTGTTTACATTAGAAATGCTAGAAAATTTCCAGAACTCCTCCGTGTTGACAGGAATAAGCCAGAGAGAAAAGCAGTCCCAACAGGGGGAGGAATATTTTTGCTCCCAGCAATCACCTGCATCCTGGCAACATTACTTGGAAATTTCGGCATTTCACTTGGACTTGCTATTCTGATTGCTGGCTTCATAGGTTTGATCGATGATATAAAAGGGACTGGAATCTGGGTAAAGGTTCCCCTGATGATGTTACCATCTATTCCTCTTATAGTTTACTGTGTTAGTGGAAACTGGACCGTATCTCCACCCTGGATACTTGCTGTAGTTCCTTTTGTATTTCTCCTCCCTTTCATCACATCGTTCTTTTCAAATGCATTTAACATAATTTCTGGCTACGATGGCTTGAGCCCAGGCATCGGTGTAGTCCAGCTCGGAACGCTCGCATCCCTTGCGTTCCTGGTGAATAACATGGTAATGGGTTCTGCTGCCCTCCTCTGCCTTCTCATTGCTGGAATCCTTCTGCTATTCAACTGGTACCCTTCTCAGGTTTTTCCAGGCAACTCAGGAACCTTCATTACAGGCACACTTGTTCCCCTGCTTTTCATTTACGGAGGTTTCTGGCTGTCCCTGATAATTCTCTTCATTCCACACATCTGTGAGTTTCTGTTCAAGTTAAGATTTAGGGGCAAGACCGAGGTCTTTGGTGTGGTTGACAGGGAAGGATTTATTACCTGGAGAGGAAAACCAAAAAGCATTATTCACTTTTTGATTGGGAGAGGTAGATTGAAGGAACAGGATATCACCATGGCGTTTCTGGGGCTGGAGGTTCTGCTTGCCACCCTTGCACTGGTCCTGGCACTTGTATAAACAAGCGAAGGATTCACTAGCAAAATTTTCTCTTTGGGCATACAAAAGGTATTAATAATTCTCACCTATAACATCCTAATCATCGAAGGAGCGAATGCAGTCATGAGCCCCCCTCTGTTTGGCGGTGACCCTGAAAAGAAACTTCTAGATGAAATCCGTGAGATAGTGGAAACTGCAAAGAAGTATCAGAGAGCCGGAAAGCCGGACCAGGCAGCAAATGAATTCAGAGCCGCCCTCAGAACATACAATAAGTATGTAGAGGAAGTAAAGAAATACAAAAAGGATTACTCTACCCTGCTCACCGAGGTGGGAAGGGGACTCTATGCTCTGGATGAGGTAGAGCGCGCAATTGAAGCTCTTGAGAAAGCTCTCCAGCTTGACCCGAAGAATGTGCATGCATGGTTGTTCAAGGGCAGTATTCACTTTGCTAACCCGGGCACTGCAAACTATGCAGTTATATGTTACTCGGAGGCGGTCAAGCTTGACCCGAAGAATGTGACTGCATGGAGAAACCTTGGTGATGCTTACAGGGTGTTGGGTAAAAATGAAGATGCGATTCTTGCCTACAGGAACTTAATAAAGGTAGAGCCGAACAATCTAGCGAACTATGACAGAATCCTCAAAATAAACCCCAATGACATGCAGGCACTGGAAGGAAAAGCTGCGGTTTTTGCAAAACAGGGGAAAGTTGATGAAGCGGTGGAAATTTACAAGCTTCTTTTTGAGATGAATCCGAAAATGGAATATTATGATGCTGTTGTAACATTGAAACCTGATGAAGCTGAGAACTTAAAGAGAATTGCAGGGGCAAGAGAGGCCGAAATTGGTCCACAGACCCAGCAACCGGTAGACCAGGTTCAGCCGCAGCCGGAATATCCAGAAGTTCAGCAACAGGTACCTCAAGAAACAGAGGAAAATGAGGAGGAACTGGAGCTCCTACCTACGAGGGAAGGGAAAGGGGTTATGGCAGTGCCTGAGGAACTTCCCACCCTCGCGAAGGCAACACCCAAACCCGAGGAACTAGCAAGAGAACTGAAGCCCATTGAGCTGAAGACAGTTAAAATTGAAGAGCTGCCGGAGCAGGCAGTGCCTCAACCAACACCTCCAACGGAACCCGAGATTTCAAAGGAACTCGCTCATATACTTGAATCCCCGTACACGAAGGAATCTCCACCGGTCGAAGAAATCAAACGATTCGTCTCTGAGAATTTGGATGACAAGGAAAAAATTCTGATAATCCTTGACAAGTTGCTGGAAGTGGAGAGGTATGCAGACATGGGCGAATTGATGGAGCTGATTCTCCCCGTGCACACGACCGACGATGTGCTGTGGTACTACAACGGGATTGGACTTGCAAAACTGGGAAAGGTAAAGGAAGCTTTGAATTCGTTCACAGTATCAGCGAAGCTTAATCCGGAGGATCCAGATGTTTACCTTGCAATCGGTGCAATCTACTGCCAGATGCGGGATTATGAAAAGGGAACACAAGCCCTGAATGAGGTGCTGAAGAGAAGACCAAAGGAAGGGGAGGCATGGTATCTAAAGAGCGTTCTGGAGGCAATCAATGGAGATTATAACAAAGCGAAAGCATTTCTGAAGCAGGCAGCCGTTCTCAACGAGGAATTTAAGGAACGGGCGAGGTCAGAAAAGGTTTTCGAGCCATTGAAGGATGATCCGATGTTCCAGTCAATCGTGAGGTGAACCGAGATGGGGTTTCTTGACGAACTGATGGATAAGGAAAAAAAAGTGCTGAAAAAGGCAACGGAGATGTTTAAGGAGGTGAAGTCCCAGGCACAGAGAACCCCCCAGTCCGAGTTGGTTAAGAAATATCTTGAGATTTTTAGGTATGTGATGCAAAATGCAAAATCTTTTGAAAAATATGCCGAGAATTTTTCAAGTTTTTTCAATGACCTTGGATATGAGCTTTATGTGCTGAACCAGTATGACGCAAGCGAATCGTGTTTTGAACAGGCAATCCGCCTTAACCCGAAAAACGGAATGGCATGGTACCACAAAGCCCTCATCTTGACCGTTACCGGTAAGAATCTAGAAGAAGCCCTTGTAGCTTACGACCGTGCCCTTGAAATTTACCCGAAGGATAAGTCAATCTGGACGAGCAAAGGGGATGCCTATAGAATTCTGGGAAGAACGGACGAAGCCGTGCAATGCTACCTCAAAGTTCAGGAACTTGACCCATTGAATGTGTTTTATTTTGACAGGATTTTGAAGCTCCTGCCTGACAATAAAAGGATTTTGCTTCAGAAAGGCATCACCCTCGCAAATTTGAAGAGATATGAGGAAGCAATTGGATGCTTCGATAGAATCATTGAGCTTGACTTCAACGACTGTGAGGCGTGGTATCAGAAAGCAAATGTTCTTGTTGCAATGGGGAAGGATAATGATGCCCTTGCAATGCTTGAAAATGCGATAAAAATAAAACCCACAAAGGAGTTTCTCACGGTTAAGGCAAACATCCTCAAGAAACTTGGAAGAATCGCAGAAGCACTGGAGGAATACAATAAGGTGCTGGAAATAGACAGAACGGACCGCAGTGCACTCTGCATGAAAGGAGAGATTCTGCTCACCTTGGGTCGTCTAGATGAGGCACTGGAAGTTTACGAGACCCTTACTACCGCCTACCCAGATGAGTCCGAATGGTGGGTCCATAAAAAGAACATCGCTAAACAGATGGGGAAGCATGAGATAGTAATCAACAGCGCAAGTGAAATTCTGAGATTGATTCCCAACAATATTCAGGCGATGCTTGACCGGGGCTTTGCTTACCTGAATCTCGGAAAAACGGAGGAGGCCCTGAACTCTTATGCAATGGCTCTGGAACATGACCCATCAAATCTCCAGATATTGCAGACCCTCCGGGGACTTGCGAGAACCCTCCAGAGATTTGAACTTGTGGTGGATTACTGTAACAGATTTTTGGCAATCATGCCTGAGGATAAGGAGGCACTGCTTGAAAAGGCCTCGGCACTCGATTCACTGAAGAGGAGCGAGGATGCACTCAGATCCTACCAGGATTATCTCAGGATTGTGCCCAATGACATGAGCGTCCAGAGGAGGATAAAGGAAATTCTGAAGGAACTGGGTAGATTTTCCGAGGTATATACGGTATCCAAGCAGATACTCCAGTCAGACCCCACGGAACTCGAGACATTGATGGACCTCGGACTCTCGGCAGAACAGCTGGCGGTAAATGCCCAAAACTATGAAAGGGAGAGATATCTCAAAGACGCTCTGGTTGCGTTTGAAAAAGTGCTGGAGATGCGCCCGGAATATACCGAAGCCGCAATCGCCAGAACTCGGATTCTGATCCAGACTGGTGATTTTGATAAGGCACTGGAACTAACCAAGAAGGCGGTCACAGCGTCCCCCAGTAATCCAAATGCGTGGTACATGAAGGGAAGAGCAGAACTGGAAATGGAGATGTTCGAGGAAGCCGCAAAGAGCTTCAGCGAGGCAATAAAGCTCAGCCCGGATAAGAAGGAGTACTACATGGGCAAGGGACTGGCATTTATGCAGATAGGGAGGTATGAGGAAGCTCTTTCCAATTTTGAAAAAGCCAGAAATATTGATCAGAACGACCCAGAAATCCTATACCAGATGGGCGAAGTAATGACGAAGCTTGCAAGGGATGCCGAGGCAGTTGAGTATTACACACTGGCTGCGGCCCTGAGACCCGATGATGTCCGGATTCTGCTCCGCAAGGGGCAGTCGCAGATAAAGGTGGGGAGGCTGGAAGAGGGCTTGGTATCTCTCATGGGGGCAATGAACCGCGCACCTCAGAATGTCGAACTTCTCAGGCAGATAAAGGATGTACTTCTTACCCTGAAACGAACAGAAGATGTGATAGACTACTGTAACAAAATAATGGAACTTGCCCCTGACGATATCAAGACACTGAAAGATAAGATTGAGTGCCTGCTCTCTCTCGGTAGATACGACGAAGCGAGGAGGGAAATAGAAACAGGGCTTGAGAAGTTGCCCGATGATATGGACCTCCTAACTCTCAAGAAACAGCTCCATGTGCTGAGGAATGAGAAGGAGGAGGCGCTCAGGGTATGTAACAGGATTCTCATGAAAAATCCGCAGAACAGGAGTTGCTGGCTCGACAAAACGAAGCTGTTATGGGATTTTGGACGGCTGGAAGAGGCGCTGGCTGCGGTCAGAGAAGCGATTGCCCTTGAGCCAAATGATGTAGGGCCCTACTTTGATGCAGCAAAAATTCTGCTCGAGATGAACAAGCCCTCTGAGGCAATAGGATACTATGACGGTGTGCTTAAAATTGATGGGGAGAACACCAGAGCATGGGAATACAAGGGCGATGCACTTCTGAAGGTCGGGAAGCGAGACGAGGCAATTCTATGCTACGAACAGGCAGTGAAAGCCGGTGAGAATGCTGAAGCATCTTTGAAACTCGGAAGGGTGCTCCAGGAAAACGGGAAGGTGGAGGAGGCAATCGAGAGATTCAGAAATGCGATTGCGATAATGCCAGATAACATAGAGGGCTGGAAAGCACTCGGAAATCTCTACATGCTCCGTGATGATTTTACAGCTGCCAAGGATGCTTTCGAAAAGGTAGTGCGCACTGGGAAAGCGGACTGGGAGACCTGGTATTTGATGGGCCGTGCTAATTTCAAGACGGGACTGGTGAACGAAGCAATTGAGTGTTATGAGAAGGCGCTCCAGATTGATAGCAGGGCCCCGGCGGTTTACATGGCTCTTGCGGAAATCTATGCTTCGAAGGAAAATCTTCCGGAAGCGGTGGATAATTATACAAAGGTAATCCAGCTTAACCCGGATTTCAAGGAGGCGATACAGAATCGTGCAATGCTGCTTGAAAAGCTTGGAAGATTTAATGAGGCGATTTCTGACTATGACCGTCTCATAGGACTTGACCCAGAAAACAAATATGTGTGGAATGCTAAAGGACTGTGCCTGATAAAGATGGAAAGGTATGAGGATGCGCTTAGATGTTTTGAGCGGGCCCTTGAAATTGACAGGGAGTTTGCACCTGCGTTTGAGGGTAGAAAGACCGCCCAGATTCGGATGATTGAGAAAAATATTGAGAGCCATGCAAGAAAAGTGCTTGAATACGAGTATCAGGTGAAACGGCGGCTAACGAAAAGGGACATGTTTGTGGAGTGCAAGATTCCGTTTAACATGCTGGATCATGTGGCTACCTACCTTTCTTCATTCGAAAACATAGAACTATCAACCCTCTCGAAGGGGGAAATAGAGACACTAGATAAGGAGACTACCGAAATTCTCAGAGTTTGCTTGGAAAAGAACCCTGATGGGATTGCTAGAAATGGCATAATGCTGTCAGATATTGTTGTGAATCACCCGAACATCACTGTCCAGAAGGCAAAAAAAATCATGGGCTTCATCATGGCGGTGGAGGAGCTGGATGCTTCTAAATATGAGTTCACCCCTGAAATCGAATCACTTGCAAGGGAAGCGATGAAGATTCCGCCAGAGAAGAGAACGTTGTTCAACCTTGCGAAGGACTTGAATACTGGAATTTTTAAGGCGAAGATTCTCCTGCATCATCTTAAATCCTTCAGTGATGGGAAGGTCAGCACTCCAGTTGTTGAAGTCAGCGAAATTGTCGAGAAAACTCCCGCCGGGGACTCCAACTCGGAATACCTGCCTGCGGGAAGAAAGGGTGTGGAGCGGTGCATGATTTGCAACGGGCTGGCGGATATTCTGCACGACTGCGGGGCCCCCGTTTGCCTCCTGTGTGCGAAAACCTATGGTACATGCCCAAAGTGCGGGCGACAGATAATTCTTCCGAGAGCAGAGACGGGGAAGCAGAAAGTGGAGGAGAAGACTGAGAAGAAGGAGAGTAGAGCGGCAGAAAGGGCTGTTGACAAGGAGGTGGCACAGACCCAGCCCCCAGCAGCATCTTCCAAACCTCCTGTGGATAGAGACATCGGGCAGCTGTAAGCTGTAGTAAGTAAATATATTTATATAGCCGAAAATAGATTATGCTCCCCGTGATCGCCATGAAAGATGAAATCGGGATTTTTGTATCCCTTGTTGTTGTATGGGCTCTGATTGCAGCAATACCTCCAAGTCTAAAGGCAGAAACCTGTGTTGAAAAAACAAAGATTTTGATAGAAAAGGCACCAGACATCGAAACCATTGTAGGGGCAGCAGATGGCAAGATAATTGAGGAATACGAGGGTTTTTACTTGGTGGAGATCCCATTGGGGATTGTGGGAGAACTTGCCAGAAGTTATACAATCAGCCAGAGCAGCCCTGATACCATTGCATTGAACTGGGCGGAATTTAATATCAAGAATCCACCATCACTCCCTCCAGACCTTTCGCTCTCCGATACGACTGGATATGATTACTACATTATCCAGATGAAGGCCTCCGTGAAACAGACATGGCTTTCTTCCCTGCGGGAAAAAGGTTGCATTGTTTATGATTATCTTCCCCACAATGCTTTCGTGGCTAAAATTCCTGGTGAGGCGTTGGACGGTGTGCGGTCAATGGAATTTGTTGGCGGAATCGTAATTTATCAACCAGCATACAAACTCTCGTATCTCCTAAAAGAACTTCCAAAAGAAACCACCGACATCTGGATAGAAGTTTATCCCGATGTGGAGTGGAGAACGGTAGTTGAGAAACTTCTGGTTTCTGGTGCGGAAGATGTTATGGTGCACAGAGAAGGAGATGGGAAACTTACTGCTCTTATTTCTGCAAAAGTAACGCCCAACCTTTTCCGCATCCTTTTGAAGTGGCCTGAAGTTTATCTAGTGGATAGGAAACTCGAGCAGAAGATAATGAACGATGTTGCAGGAGAAATAATAATGGCAAGACCTGCCTGGGATGCGAATAACACAAGCCTCGGCGTAGGTTTAATGGGCACGAACCAGGTTGTAGGTGTGCTCGATACGGGGCTCGATACCGGAAACACGGGAACTCTCCGCGGCGATTTCCGGCTAGGACCCCTGGGACAAAGGGTTGTGAGTCTCACTGCAGTCTCTGGCGTGGATGCAGACGATGAGGATGGTCATGGAACCCATGTAGCGGGTTCAGTGATGGGAAATGGCTATCTTTCAGAGGAATATTATGGGGGCAATGTGAATGACCGTAACTATTTGCTGGGCTATGCCGGTATCGCACCGGAGGCAAAGCTGGCATTCCGTGCATGTGGCACTACCTCTGGTGGAATTTCAGGCAACATGAACTACTACAACGATTTGCAGTACCTTTATAACCAGGGCGCAAGAATCACATCCACGAGTATTGGGGCTGCGGCGAGTGGAGCATACACCACGGATTCTCGGAACATTGACCAGCTTGGATGGACCTACAAGGATCTGACCATTCATTTTGCGAATGGAAATGATGGCCCCGGTGCAAGTACCGTTGGTAGTCCAGCAACCGCAAAGAACCTGCTTGCAGTAGGGGCCTCGATGAACCTGAGGCCAGAGATGGGTTCTGATGGAATGGACCCGAATGCAATGGTGGACTTTTCAAGCCGTGGGCCGTGCACCGACGGGAGAATAAAACCAGATATTTCGGCACCTGGCACATGGATAATTTCCGTTGTTTCGGCGGCATCCACCCAGGGCTCTGGAACCTCTAACGAGAACTGGGGCTGGGGGGCCGTGCTTGACACGAACGGCGATGGAAAGCCAGAGTACGAGTACATGGGTGGCACTTCGATGGCAACTCCGATCACAGCCGGCTCAAGTGCAATTGTAAGACAGTATTACACCGATGTGGTCGGGATTACACCGAGCAGTGCATTGATAAGGGCAACCCAGATAAATGGTGCGGTGGACATGGGTTACAAATACCCGAGCAACGAGCAGGGCTGGGGGAGGGTGAATCTGAAGGAAGCCATCTATCCAACAGCACCAAAATCCAATATATTCTTCGATAGCCCCTATAATTTTACCTCAAGCGGACAGACCTGGAATACCACATTGAATGTTTCTTCTGCAAATGTGCCGCTTAAACTTACGCTCACATGGACTGATTATCAGGGTAGCACAACTGCAAGTTATGCGTTGGTGAATGACCTTGATTTGAAAATTGTAACACCTGATGGCAAAGAATATCACGGGAACTACTTTGTAAATGGGGTTTCTGCAGAAACCACGACTTCTTGGGATAGAAGGAATGTGGTGGAGGAAATATATATTCCAAACCCTGCCGCTGGGACATATACCGTCCAGGTCATCGGTTATTCCGTTACCCAGCAGCCCCAGCCCTTTGCCCTCGTGGCCTCTGCTGATTTCGGACCCAGAGACAACTATAGAATCGGAATGAACTATATCGGTCAGAGCGCCTACCGACTTGTGCCTGGAAGCACCTCCGTGGTCCAGTTCAGTGTAATAAACTATGGTACTAACGCAGACACGGTGAGCCTGAGCACGCAGAGTCCTCCCGGAATAACAGTTTCTCTTTCAACCAGTAATCTTGTAATGGCATCTGGAGACAACAGAACGGTAACGATGCAGATGACGGTACTCAGCAGCACGGGTGCGGGTACATATTCCGTGCTTGTGACGGGCATTTCTGCAGGGAACTCTTCCGTCAAGGCAAAACTCAATTACACAGTTGATGTGCTTGCCAGTGGACTGCCTTACCCAATCCAGGTGACAACAAATCTGAGTGGACAGTACCAGCCAGCAATTGCTGTTAACGGAAGCACAGTATGGATTGCCTACAAATCCCTTGACGGCGGTGGAAACATTTACGCAAGAAACTCGTCCGATGGGGGTACAACCTGGACTGAGTATATTGTGAGCTCAACAAACGGCAGCTGTGAGGAGCCTTCAATAGCGATAGAGAGCAACGGAAGACCTATAGTGGGATGGGTAAATGGATTGAGTGTTTACACTGCCAGATTTGATGGAACCAAATTCGTGCAGACCTTAATGTACACCGCTAGCTCAAGTGGTTTCGTGAGAACTGCAAAGGTCGTGGCCCAGGGCACTGCGACCTGGTGCTTCTTTGAGTATTACGATGGTTCACAGTGCGACATCTACCAGCGTAGGAGCGTAAACCAAGGGACATGGAGCACCGCCGCGGCAGTTGGAGGTTCTACAGTGACTGGAAACCAGTTCATAGAGGATGCGGCTGTCGACACTACTGGACGGCTATGGCTTGTCTATTACCAGAACGATGGAGGGACTAACTACAGAAACATTTACTACAGAACAGTACCCTCGGGCTCAACCACATGGACTGCACATACCCTTGTTGAAGGGACTCAGGGTGCAGGGGATGATAGGGTGGCAGGCGCAGGCATTGGACCAGATGGCAAGATATGGATTGCCTGGTACACCAATCGTTCCACAAACAGCGGAATTTACCAGATTTATCTTGGCTATTTCACCGCATACGGTTCTGCATGGTCCGGGACCCTCGGACCATTCGGTGGAAGCACTGGTTACTCCCGAAGACCTGCGATTACCAACGACGGAACCAATGTCTGGGTGGTCTACACGGAAAGCTCCAATGCCTACAACAAGCCAAACATTCGTACATTCTACAGCTCAAACAACTTCGGCAGCGTTACCTACAAAAACATAACCGCAGATGCTTACAACAAGGGCTGGACCGATGGAGTTGCAGTAGGTACAACTGTTTACATTACCTATCATTCGATGAGCGCATACGGAAACATGGACATCTTCCTGGCAAAGGTGAACACAACAGCAACGGACACGCTACCACCCATCACCTACGCCCTCAATCTGAACCGTACATACATTCCTGGCAGTGCTCAGATTAACCTTACTGGAATCGCAGATGATTCGCTGACCGGTTACTCCAACATTGCTGACTGCGAATACTTCATAGATAGCATCGGTGCTTCTGGTGCAGGCACAAAACTGTCTGCTGTTGACGGCTCATACAACTCGCCAGTCGAATCTTGTTATGCCAATATAAACACCAGCGCACTCTCTGGTGGGGTGCACACCGTATATGTGCATGCAAAGGATGCGAACGGATACTGGGGGGATTATGCCAGCATTACATTCACAGTTGATACTACCGCACCTACAATCATCCATACTCCAGTGACAAGCGCACCTAGTGGACAGGCCGTGCAGATAAATGCAACGATAACAGATACCTATGGGATAGGTTATGCTAGGTTATACTACAAAAAACACACCGATGCAACATACCTCGTGATGACAATGACCAAAACAACAGGTAATAACTATACTGCTACCATCCCGGCAAGTGTCGTGGTCTCACCAGGTGTGGATTACTACATTGAAGCCTCTGACCTTGCAGGGAATCTAGCGACACACGGGAATGCGGCAGCACCTCACTTCATCAGTGTAGGCAGTGTTCTGGAAAGTGGTCCAGTCTTCGTCATACTGTTTTTCGTTGGGTGTGCCGTGGTTGTAGTAGGTAGAAGGAAAGCCATACTGTGAACCCCTTTCAAAATTTTTTTTGTAAGCTCTTTTCCAGATTTCACTTTTCTCTTTTTTGATACGAGAAAAGTGGGTTTCCATAAGATATATATCTATGATGAGCATACGGATTGCATAGGTGATGGCTTGGACAGAATAAAAACCTTCGTGGAAGGATTGGATGAGGATCTGAGTGGAGGTCTACCGAAGGGGCATATAATCCTGATTACAGGCACCCCTGGTACCATGAAGTCCTCGCTCGTGTTGAATGTGATGTTTCATAATGCGGTTGCTCACAACATGAAATCCCTCTACATCTCAGTTGAAGAAAGCAAGGAGAGTTTGCTCGCTACGATGGAGAACCTTGGTCTTGCTCCCATTGACGAAAGGAAGTTGTTTATCGTTGATGTTGCGAAGCTACGGCTTGAGCACCAAGAAGCGGATGAGGCAAGGGACTGGCTAAAAATTTTGAAGGAATATATCTTCAGGAGGGTGAGGGACGAGCATTTCGAGGTTGTGGCAATTGATTCGCTCACAGCCCTTTACTCTCTAGTTGCCTTCACAAATCCGAGAAACGAACTTTTCCATTTCTTTGGTTTCCTCAGGGAATTGGGTGTTACTGTACTGCTCATCTGTGAGGCGGTAAGCGAGGAGAGTGCATTTGGACTTTACAGGGAGGACTACCTGGCAGATGGAATAATTCAGCTCAAATTTACCTCCCTCGGTGAAAGCGATGTATCGCTGAGAATCAGGATTGTGAAGATGAGACACACGAAAGTTCATCATGGATACAAGGCACTGATAGTGCGAGACGGAAAGTTTGTGACGACTCCAATCATCACAGAATAATTATCCCAGTTTCTTCCTCCTGATTTTGGCGGTGAGAAGAAGTATAGCCGCGAGTGTGAGGGTAATCTGGATTGTGGTGAAATCAGGGGTTGTCTTGACCGGGACTTCTTTTTCAAGCTGGATCCATACCGTGGTGTTGTTGCCAGAGGTCACGCTCACAGTTTCTCTTGCGTCCTTATAGCCCGCACAGGAGATGAGGAGCGAGTAAACCCCTTCCTTTAGACCTATCACTTCAAATTCACCCATTGAATCTGAAATTACAGAAGTTCCTGTCCCCTCGACAATGATACTTGCCCCAGGCACAGGATTTCCGCTGGTGTCAACCACATATCCAGTTATGTTGCCGGGGGGAGGAATGTACTTTTCCATTTCAACTGTCCCCATATCCGTGTTTTCCTCGGATACGACAGCAATGGCTGAGAGTTCAAGCGTGGTATAGCCCGTCTTTGTGAATATAACCCTGTAGTTTCCCTCCGGAATGTCTGGTAGGAAAAAGTAGCCACTTTCATTGGTAGTTCCGCTCTTTATTTTCCTTGTTCCGTTATAAACACTCACCGTAACTCCACTTAATTCATTCCCATCTTTTTCCTTCACCACACCCAGAATGCCTCCCGTGCCACTGGTAGTTCCGAAGAAAATGTTCACTTCTGTTTTTTGTCCCGAAGAAAGGGTTACATTCTGGGCTGCAGAGCCGTAGAAATGATGACGGGCAGCGATGTTGTAATCTCCATCGGATAGCCCAGTCATAACATGAAAATACCCATCGGTGTCTGTCCATGCTACAACCGAAGTACTGAATGGACTGGAAATGATAGGATGGGTAAATTCAATCTGGACGTCCTCAAGTGGCTCAGTAACTTTTCTGTAATAGGCATGACCGCAAACCTCTGCACTTCTGTTCAGAACTACAGAATACCATTTTGTAGTCCCATGTTGCACCGAAATCAGATTCTCAAAAAATCTCTCCTCGCATCCGGGTGCATTTCTCACAAGCAAGCTGTAGGTGCCTTCAGCTAAATTTTGCCAGCCATCACCAAAAACGATGGTGCCGTTGGCGCCGGAAGACCCTGTTTCACAAACCGTGTAGGAATCCCCTGATTTGCAGATTAAATACCCCATCGCATTGACTACCTGTGAGCCCGCATAATCTGTGAGATTCACCACGGCCTTTCCTGCCTCGGTAAGGGTAAAGTTGAGGTTTTCAACTTGAAATTCGGTGCTCAAATCGATGGTCCTGCTCGTTCCAATATAACCTGGTGCACAACCCTCAATCCTGTAAATGCCCCCAATCAAATTTGTGTCCAGTTTGTAGTAGCCGTCCTGGTTTGTGTAGGCCTTCTCGATGCTGTCCCCACCTGCGTTAAAAATTTCAACACTGCCGAAGAGCGGAAGACCTGATACGGTTCTGAGATAACCAGACACAGAACGGGATTTTGAGAGATTGAGGTCAACCCAGGAAACGGCACCTTCAGCGAGGACCACTGTTTTCTCCGCCCAGAGGTGATGGGGACATTCCGCTCTAACCGTGTATGTGCCCGCTGTAAGGGCAGGGGAAGAAATTGAGAAAGATCCACTGGCATCAGATACGCCGTAGGCAAATTTTCCGTCCTGGCTGCTGATGGTCACCATTGCATTTTCCAATGCTCCGTGCTCGTCAGAAACATTTCCTTTGAGGATTGCCGCGGGGTCCAGGTTGAAATTCACATTGTTGACCACACCACCAGGAACCGCTATTGAAACATTCAGCATCTGGCTATTAAGCCAGGAACCGTTCGGGTCTTCGGGTGGAGATACCTGTATTTTGTAGTTCTCTGGTGTCAAATCGGTGTTGAGAACATACTCGCCATTTTCATCGGTTAAATCCGTGCAGACAGGTGAACCATTCTGTCCGAATGCATACACCCTTGCACTGGTTACCCTTTCTCCTGTGCTGCCCCGCACGGTCCCAGAAATAACTCCCGATTTGTTGAGGGTAAAGTTCACAAAGGTATCTATCCCTTTGGTTACAGTGAGATTTGTATCAAGAAGCGATGAAACATAGCCCTCGGCAGACGCATAAATCTCATAGCCATCACCCTGGTAAAGCTGTTTTTCAAAATCTGAGGATGTGAATCTGAATGCACCGCTCTCATCGGATTGAGCATAGAGTTCTACACCGAATTTCGGGTTTAAAAGGGAAAGGGTAGCATTTTTCACTGGTTCTCCCTCCTCACTTGTAATTCTCCCAACGACACCAGCGGACCGTTCAAGCACGAATGTATAGGATTTGCCGGGCTCACAATCATGTTTGCTCTGATGATAATAACCATTTGCGCTTATCCTTATGAAGTACAATTTATCCGCTTCCATTTCCAAGAACTGGAACAATCCATTTGCATCCGTTGTGGTTGTCTCTTCTGTGCCTTTCGTGTATTCCAGCGCGCTCACTGTGGCATCCTTTATACCATTTCCAAAACCATCGTAGACATAACCAGTTAAAATTGTGGAAGTGACATCGTTAAGCTGTGCATCAGACACATTGGTGGGAGTATTTATGAGTAAAACAAGAAGAACTAGCAGTGTTATCGGAATTCTCATCCGCGTGCCTCCGTCCTCTGGACCTTCCAGTTTACCCTTTCAAGTTTTTTCTGGGCCCCTATCTGGTTGTATATTCCCTTCAATGCTTCGAAAATTCTCAGAGTTTCAACCCTGTCGTTCATTTTTATGCTTAAGTCCAGCAGGGATTCGTGCACCTCTATTATCCGCATCAGATTGCCCACATCCCTTGCAATCTTATAACTCCGCTCCAGATACTGTCTCGCCTTCTGGAAATCATTCATCTCGGTGTAGATTACACCAAGCGCCCTGTATGCCCTTGCTTCATCCACGCTGGTTTTCAGCTCCTTTGCAATTTCAAGGGCATCTTCTGCATACTCTATTGCTTTTCCGTAGAAGGTGAGGGCTGAGTAGGTATGGGCAATTCCGATCTTTGAGGAGGAAATTTCCTTTCTTGCACCGATGCGCTGGGCAAGGTCTAATGCCCTCTCAAACGCCACCAGTGCCTCGTCGTAACTCTCCTTCTCAAGATAGACCCACCCTATATTGTCCTGGACCATCTGTTCGGTTATCATATCTTTCTGGCTCTCAGCGTATCTCAGACACTGCGTGTAATATTCTATTGCCGTGTCGTACTCTCCTAGATAGTGGTAGATAATTCCGATGTTCATTTTGGTGACTGCAATTCCGTTCTCATCACCCACTCTCTGGTATGCGTGTACAGAGTTTTCGTAATGTCTCAGGGATTTCTTGAGGTCTCCTTTTTCACTCCAAAGCACTCCGAGATTGTTCTGGGCTATCGCTACACCCCAGAGGTCGCCTGTTTTTTCTGCAAATTTTCCATATTCTTCAAAGCATCTCAAAGCATCCTCATAATTCCCTCTTTCCAGGTGAATTGCACCGAGGTTGTTAACCGCACTCATCAGGCCTCTTTCGTCTTTTATCTCTTTCCTAACAACAACCGATTTCTCGATGTTCTCAATTGCCTCCTCGAAAGACCCCTTTCGGTAGTATCCCAGAGCCAGATCCATGTATCCATCACCGAGTAACTTCATTTCATTGTGTTTCCTGGCAATCTCTATTGCATGCTCGGCATATTCTATTGCATAATCGAGTTTTCCCTTTTCCCTGTAAACCTCCGAAATTCCTTTAAAAATCTTTCCCCTCAGAATTTCATTAGAACCCACTTTTCCGATGGCGTCCTCGAACCTGAAGAGGGCCTCCTCATATGCACCGATCCTGAAGTATGCCTCACCCATTTTTATAGTGGTCTCAAGAAGCAGGTCCTTATCATTTTCTTCCTGGGCTATTTCTTCTATTCGCTGGAGATAGGTGATGGTATCCATGTACTTTCCTGCCTGGAATGAAATTTCGGTGGCATTTTTCAGCACTTCCAGGAGGTTGTTCAGATTTCCATCGTTCAACTTTTCGAGCGATTTCATTGCAATGTCCAGATAAAATAATGATTCCTCGGAGGCATACAGCTTTGCAAAATTTTCCCCTGCCTCCTTTGCGAAGTTAAATGCTTCCCTGTAATTCCCGGCCAGGTAATAGTGCTTCGCGATCTCTCCAGTGTTTTTCATCGTTTTGTTGGCTGAAAGCTCCGCTGCAATCTTGGCATGGATCTGCTTTCTTCGCACAGTATTCATTGAAGAGTAAATTACTTCCCGCATCAGGTTATGTCTGAAGCAGAAAATTTCCTCATATCCCTTTTCAAAAAGCACTCCCTCGTCGATCAGTTCTTCGAGGTTTTCCAGAACGCTCTCTTCGCTCATCTCGCATAGCTTCTGGATGACTGAGAAGTAAAACTCTCTGCCGAAAACACTTGCAAATGTGAGGATCTTTTTCTTTTCCGGAGACATTCTCTCCATTTTTCTGGTAATGATGTACTTTACTGTCTGAGGGATTTCGGTTTCCTCCTCATCTATCGCAAAGCTTCGATGCACGATTTTCTCGCCATATGCCTTTATAATTTCCTCGATAAACAACGGGTTGCCATCTGTCTTTTCAAATACCTTTTTAGCCACATCCTTTCTCGGCTCTTTCTCGGTCATTGTCTTGATGAAATTGTGTACATCTTCCGGTGAAAGTGGCTTGAGTTCTATCGTGTCAATAATTCGCTCTATGTTCATCTGACGGAGTTCAGATAACAGCTTGCTGGTTTTGCTCTCCTTAATTTCTTCTGTATTGTAGGAGCAGCATATCAGCACGGAAATGTCTGAAATGTTTCTCGCCAGGTAGTGAAGGAGTGCTATTGAGGATGGGTCGAACCACTGGATGTCGTCAAAAAGAAGGACTATGGTGTTGCTCGCCGCCCTCATCTTAATCATTCTGAAAATCAATTCCCTCAGCCGTCTACTTTCCATTGTGAAATCAATCTCGCCAGAAGCAGGGGGCTTCACTTGTTCCCCGAGGAGAAGAGAGATCGCCGGTGGTGCATTGGTGCGCAATTCTTCAATCACATCTCTGTTTTTCTGGATAAGGGTGAGAAATGGATGGTAGGGCATTGCATTCTCATCAATGCCGCTTCCCCAGTAAACTTCCATATTTGCAGCATTACATCTGCTTCTCAGCTCTTCTAGGAGTCGTGTTTTACCTATCCCAGTTTCCCCTGAGATTATCAATGTCCTGCCTCTGCCTTCTCTTGCATTTTTCAGGGCTTCCAGGATTATTCCCATTTCCTTCTCTCTGTTGACCAGTGCTTTGCCCAAATTATCCCTCACCTTCTACAATCTTTCCTACATAATAGATTTTACGGATGCATGTCGAGAAATCAGCAAGGGGAAGGTTTATGGGGGTCAGTTTGTATCGGATCCGAGGGCCGAAGGCGTCGCCACTGAAGTTATGCCAATAGGTATATATACAAAATCTCTATGTAGGATAATAACAAAAACGAAATCGAGAGGGATGATAAATTATGAACAGAATTTCAAAAAACAAAACCGGGCAAATGGTTTGGGCAGTGTGCATGGCAATGCTGGTGTCGATCCCAATATCAGTTACCAGTGCTGCACCGTTCTTCGGAACGAACAATACCATCAAGGCAGCAAATGATTTGGTCGTTGACACCACGGTCATTCTGGACAGGTCTACAGCGCCGAGTGGAATTCTTGGAATGGACGGTAACATTACCATCAACTCAGGCGGAAATCTGACCGTGAAAAACATAGAGATTCAGTTTCTGCAGGATGGTGGACTTTATCCTGTAACCTTGCCGAAGAAGTATTTCCTCAAAATTAACTCTGGAGGAATCCTTTATCTTGAGAATAGCACAATATCCGTATCTACGAAGATGGTGAACCCCTACCTTAAATTCAACCTCTCTTCCGATGGTGGCAAGATTGTGATGAAAAATTCTAAACTTGCATTTCCAGGCTACCTTTATCTCGTAAACTCTGAGGTTTACATGAACAGTTCACAGATTACGGGGCTCTCGGAGATGCCTTCGGTGTGGCAGAATGAGGTGGCAAAGATTGACGATAATGATGACGCGCCGATAATCTCTGCTCTAAACTCTAAAATCTATGTTGCTGACTCAATCATCGAGAAATATTATGAAAATGTAAACATTGTGGATTTCCAGCTTACGCCTAAGGACTTTCCCGGATACATAGAGTTGCAACCCTCTCAAACCATGACCATATCCCAGCTGGATGTTTCTGAAATAACCTATGATAAACTTAGCAGGGTCTCCCTCCAGGTGGAATATACGACCACACCTGACTACAATGGCACCAACAGCTTCCAGGTATCTTACAATGGCGGCAGTTCCTGGCAGAACCTACCCCTTACTCCACAAAATGATAGCCAGGCAAGTGAAGTGGTACCCCTCGCAGTTACAACGCTAAGCGGTCTCACGAATCTGCGATTCAGGTTCACACACAATGGCAATACAGGGAATATAACGATCACAAGATTTGATGTGATTGTTAGACCTGGCTACGAATTCAACATGACGCTTTCTGGGACAACCCAGATGACAGTGATAAACTCAAACATTTCAATTGACTGGGACACCACAGCCCTGTCTGTGGGCACTTCCAACAAGCTTGTGCTTTACAACAGTGCATCACTGGAATTGCTGAATGTGAGATTCGACGAGGAAGAGACCCCGCCGGTGGATGCAAACGGCCATGGACAGAAGTATGCACCTGCAATCATCACATACAACAGTAGCCAGGTATTTGTGTATCGGTGGGCAAGAATCCCTGTGTATGACCAGAACAAGATGCCGATATCGAATGCACAGCTTGTCTCGCTGGAATACACCCCCGCCTCCTCAATGATCCAGTACACGGTCGCATCCCGGGCAAACGATTTGAACGCCCACCCGATGATTAAAATGTATCTAACGGCCAACGGAATTACCAACAGATCCAACGCCCAGGGGATAATCACCTATCCAGTTGCCTCGGACTACATAAATGTAACCACCCTACCAAACAGCTTATTCATCGGCTCCTATGTTGCAAACTGCACCTATCTGGGCACGAAGAGGGGCACCGGAATAATAACCCTTCCAGCATATCCAGATATGGTAGGAAATGATAATGTGTACACTACATCGCCCGTCGGGATTTCGATAGACCTTCCCAATCTCAAGATAACGAGCGTATTCACCTCGCCTTCCCAGCCCTTAAAGGGAGATATGGTGAACCTCACAGCAAGGGTGGAGAACTCGGGGCTTGCTACAGCAAAGGGAGTGACTGTAAGATTCCTCGTGAACGGGATTGAGATAGGCGATGCTGCACCTGCAGATGTAATGCAGGGAGGAAGCCAGAACTTTGTTTATCCCTACACATTTGACTACTCCGGGCAGGTTTCGATTACCGCAATAGCTGACCCGGATAATCTTGTCTCGGAAATGGATGAAAATGACAATAATTATTCTGCAATTTTCAGCATTGCTGGAAGACCCTCTCTTGTAATCGAGTACCTGTTCGTGCTGGTCGGAGGAGCTCCATCTGAAAGCGTCAATGTGAATCAAACCGCAGAGATACGGGCAACAATCAGGAACAACGGTGATGGCATTGCATCCAGCGTCTCAGTCCAGTTCAAAACAGAAGCGGGAATAATTGGAACGGACACGATTTCAACAATTCCAATTGGGGAGAGCAGGGATGCGAGTGTGTCCTGGAAACCATCAACAGGCACTGCCTACACAATCACGGCAGCCATCGTTTCATCGTCTCCTTCGGAATCCGACGCCGACAAGGGAGATAACAGCGCTACCAAATCTGTGATAATTACCTATCCGAACCTCCTGATCAACCTCAATACCTTCAGTTTTTCACCCGAGCCAGCGGAGAACCGTTCCACTACGATTTCCGTGGAAATTTACAACGACGGAAACGGATTCGCCTCCAATGTGGTTGTGGTCTTCAAAACGGACAGTGATACAATCGGCACAAAGACCCTCCCCAGGATCAATGCGAAGTCCACTTCAATTGCCTCCGTGGACTGGTATCTGCCTGTCGGATATGGTGGCACAAGAAATGTTAGCGTACAGATAACATCCTCTACAGAGGGTGCCATTACCGAGGAAATGAAAACCAGCACCTATGTGAAATATGCCCCGAGATTGTCCATGGAAACCAAGGTCTGGTTCTATGATGAGGAAAACAATTTAATTAATTCTGTTCAGCCGGGCACCACTGTGATTATCAGGGTAAATATCACGAACGCTGGCGACATTGATTCTTCCGAGGTTAATGTGGATTTCTATCTCGATGGGCTTACAAAATCAAACTACATCGGTAAGGTAACCGTTTCAAAGGTTCCTGGTGTTAGCACCGTAGTATGCGAATATAGATGGATAGTAAGTGTCCAGAAACTCAACCTGAACCACACGATTTACGCAAAGGTAAACAACACCCTGATGAATGCCTCCAACTCAATCTTTGTCGAAAGGTTGATTATCAACTGGGAAGCTCCTCCATACATTTCCACGAGCTACGATGTGAACCAGGACTATGTAATTACCGGGCGAATCAGCACCCCTGTGCCGATGGACATGTCCAAATTGCAGGTTCAGCTGAGTGTCACAGATACTGGCGGAAACTTAGTCGGGAATTATCCGGGTACCTTTGCAACCGATGGTTCTGGGCTGTTTACCATACCTGTCAGATTTGATAAGTCAGGAACATACACGCTGACCGTGGTGGTATCTGGAGATGAAGTGAGTGAACTGAGATACCCCGTAGCAGGTGTCAGCGTTGTGGGAGGAGCCCAAGGTCCCGGAATCTCGTCCATGATGCTGTGGCTCATCGTGATTATAGTCATCATTGTGGTAGTGGTGATAATTGCATTCATCCTGATATCCAGGGCAGGTATCGGGAAACTCGGTGAATGCGGCGAATGCGGTGCCCCGATTCCGGAGAATGCAACCAAATGTCCGAAGTGCGGCGCTGAATTTGAGACCAGTACCGTTAGATGCAGCGAATGTGGTGCCTGGATACCTGCAAGCACGAAGACCTGCCCAGAATGCGGTACTGTCTTCTCGGGTAAGAAGGTAGAGGCCTCAAGTTATGAGAAGACAATGCGCCAGCAGTACGAAGCATATGTGGACAAATACAGGGCCCAGGCGAAGCGGGAAATGGGTGGCAGCTTCTCGGAGACAGCATTCTGGAGATGGTGGAGAACCCAGCCATCTTACATGACCTACAATCAGTGGCTCCACAAGGAGGAGGCCACAAAGAGGGAAACCACAAAATGCCCGAGCTGCGGAGCGGTGAACGAGAGAGGGGCTAGAGTGTGCTACAGATGTGGCACTGCGATTGTGGCTCCAGCTCCAGTTCAGAGAGGCCTACCTTCACAACAACAGGAAGTTTACACGCCCCCACAGCCAGAAGAAAGATACAGACCACCACAGCAGCCAGAGTACACCCCCGCCTACCAGCCACCGCAAGCGCAGGTGTATGCACCGCCAACTCAACCACCGGCACCAAGACCTGAAAGACCGCCAGCACCCGCCTATGCACCACCACCCGCAAAGCCAGTGGTTCTGAAATCCACGCCACCGTCACCGCCACCGACCCAGCAGCCACCTGTGCCGACATCTCCTGTTCCGCCGAAGAAAGTGATTAAACGACCTGAAGCGGTCGAACCCACACCTGAGAAACCTGCCGGCAAACTCTGTCCGAAGTGTGGAAAGGAGATAAGTGCCGAGTTTGTGGTGTGTCCGTACTGCGGAGCGATCGTGAGGTAAAACCTTTTACCTAAAACTCTTTTTTAATTATTTCCAGTAATTTTTCAAGCGTGTAGTCCGTTATTGCCGCCTTTACTTCTGTCCTCTTGCCTGTAAACCTTTTCTCAAACACATGCAATGCCCCAGTTGCAATGCCTACATACGCCAGCCCCACTTTCGCTTCCGGAATCCCCCCACCGCCAGAAGCGTAACCGGTTGTGGAAACCCCTATGTCTGCCCCAGTAAGTTTTTTTATATTCAGGCACATTTCCGTTGCCACTTCGGCACTCACTGCGCCATACTTCTCCAGTGTTCCTGGTGCTACTCCAAGCAATTCCTCCTTTGCGATTCTGGAGTAAGCCACGATACCTGCAACAAAAAATTGTGATGCTCCAGATATGTTTGTAAACGCATCCGAAATAGCGCCGCCTGTGCATGATTCTGCAACTGCAATCTTCAATTTTTTTCGCTTTAACAGTTCACTTACTTCTTCTATCACCAGCATGCCATTCACACAGGGCCTTTACGCGCCTAACTCCCTCTATCTTTTTAATCTGCTCAACAACTTCTTCGGGAACCAGTTCCTCCCAGTTTTCCCCAGTGACCATCCGCCTACGGACCTCGCTCGAAGAAAATGTTGCCCTATCATACACTGGCACAGGTTCCACTCTGTATCCCCTCCTCGAGAAGAGCAGCTCGGTGAGCGGATTACTGGCAAAGACCACATCAAATCCGGGCACCAAGGACTCGACATGCGGGACCCAGAGGTTATGATTGTGCACATCTGGAATCGGGACAATGAAGATTTTCGTGGCTTCCATTTTGTCCCTGAATACGGCCATGAGCATCTCAAATCGTTCACCGGCACTGAACGGATTTTCAGGAGTGTGGCTATACTGGGCACTGCCAATTCCCAGGATGAGTTCATCACATCTGTTCAGAACAAAATTTACAACCTTAACATGTCCGAGATGGAGGGGCTGAAATCTGCCGATGAACAATCCTCTCATAGTTCTGGCTCCATGTCCTCAACTTCCTCTAAAAATTCATCCACATGCGGGCATCTGGTCGTCAGAAAATATCTGCAATGCTCACATGTTCCATCATCCAGCATCGGGTCAAGCGAGTCGTTGAACAGGTAACACTCCAGTTGCCCTGACGACATAAGGGAATCCTCTAACTTGTACTTCCGCGAAGTTTTACCAGGTTTATCGTTCCCTTTCTTATGCGTTTTCTTTGATTTCACCAAACTAAACACCTCTGTTGAGGTTTTCTTTTGGCTGGGAAATCGAAGTTAAGGGTGTTTCAGACACATAACTCATCAATTTTTTAAGCAGGGACTCCTTTCTCGGACCGACAAGAGCGGCCTTGAGCACGTCCCCGAGTGTGGTTGCAGGGATAATTTCTATCTTATTCCTGTATTTGTCATCAATCAGCACATCCCTCAGGTTCTCATTCGGGATTATCACCTTCCTTATCCCTGCCTCCGCCGCCGCCTCGATTTTTGCGGTAATTCCACCAACAGGCAGCACATTTCCCCTTACATCCAGCGAGCCGGTCATTGCCACATCCTGCAGCACTTCAACACCTGCAAGGGCAGAAATTACTGCGGTAGCAACCGAAACGGATGCTGAATCTCCTTCTACGCCTTCGTAGGTACCAATGAACTGGATGTGGATGTCATGGTTGGAGATGTCCTCGCCAGTATACTTTTTTATCAGTGCCGCAACATTCTGGACTGCCTCCTTTGCAATTTCCCCCAGCTTCCCTGTTGCAATGATTTTTCCCCCATACTTCGTGTGGGCTGGAGTGACCTCGGCTACAATTGGAAGAACCACACCAGAGTATTCTGCCATTGAAGTATCGGCACCGATGGCTGCAAGCCCGTTGACGACACCAACCGCCGAGCCAGAGACCCTGAATGTTCTGTATTCCTTCTTCTTTTCAATGTATTTGTCAGCAATCTGCTGTTCAACGCTCTTGGATTTGGATTTGGCAAGAAGTACATGTTTTGCACTGACCGAGATTGCATTCTCTGCCTTCGCAATGTCCCCTGCGACTCTCACAAGTCCACCGAGTTCTCTGAGGCGCAGAGTGAGCTGTCCCTTTCTCCCTGCCCTTCTCTGGGCCTCCCTTATTATCTCGCATACAGCGGATTTATCAAAGTGGGGAATCTTACCGTCCTTCACCACTTCCTGGGCAACGAACCTTATCAGTTTCTTCCTGTTTTCATCAGTGTCCGGCATCACATTGTTCATGTAAATCTCGTAACCGTAGCCCCTTATCCTTGAACGGAGGGCAGGGTGCATTCCCTGAACTGCATCCACATTGCCCGCTGCCACCAGCACAAAATCGCAGGGGACGGGCTCTGTTTTCACAAGTGCACCTGCCGAGCGTTCGCTCTGTCCCACTATTGAGAACTTCTTTTCCTGCATTGCGGAGAGTAGTGAGTGCTGGCTCTCCATTCTCAACATGTTGATTTCATCAATGAATAGCACTCCTTTGTGGGCTTTGTGGATTGCACCGGCTTCCACCCTCTCGTGTGGAGGGGTCTCAAGTCCACCCGACTGGAATGGGTCATGTCTCACATCGCCAAGCAGGGCACCTGCATGTGCGCCCGTGCCGTCTATGAACGGGGGTTTGTCTCCGGGGCTATGAGAAACCAGAAGCTTGGGGATGTGAATATTTTCGGTTCTCGGGGTTATCAACCGCAACGCGATTATGAGCATTGCCACGGCTACAATTCCTGCAAATAGAACGATGGGGTCAAAGCTCCACTCCGTCTTCGTAGTCCCAGTGGCATTGTCATAAACACTGGTGGTTTTGAAGGAAAGAAATACCGCCACAATGATTACCACAGCTATGATAAGGATGAAAAACAGTCCTTTCTGGGCTTTCTTCTCCTCCGCCTCCCTCTTCGCATGCTGCACAATTTCTTTTCCCTTGCCTGCTGGAACGGTGCGAATAACTGGCTCATTGGGGTCTGCCTGGTTGTGGTAAACCAGCACATCCTCGAGCTCTTCCCGTGGCAAAAAATCAACCATTGAGCGAGCCAGCATCGACTTACCAGTGCCTGGTTCCCCTATAAGCAGCACATGTCTTTTTTGAATTGCTGCCTTCTTCACCACATCCACTGCCTCGTCCTGGCCGATAACCTGGTCTGAAAGTAATGGAGGCACTGGGATGTCCTTCGTTGTTGTGAAATTCTGGGCTTCTATCCATTTTTCCACAGGAGGCAATTCTTCACTGTCTGACACAGTTTACATATAAATTTACATGAAGATAAAAGTTTCTAAAATGGAGGGCATCGGAAGTCCTAAGCTTGAATTTTTCCGCTGTTTGTTATCTTCAGTGATTTTTAACCCAGCACTTCGTCACAAGCAAGGTTATATATGTTTATTCAATTCTCCCTAATTAGAGACACTGGAGGCAGTTGAAATGAAAGAAACAGTCCAGTTCCATTGCGTCAGTGTGCTCAGCGCCTTGTCCGTATTACTCATTCTCATGACTTTGGTTTGCTCGGGGCAGGCGAACAATCTCGAGGAGCCAGAAAAAACTGTAGGCGCCGGGACTAATCTATCACCCCATTCTCCTATCCACATCAAAGGAAACGGTGAATTTACATCGGTTAACGGTGTGGTATCGGGTTCCGGCACCCAAAGTGACCCCTATGTAATTGAGGGCTGGGAGATTGATGCTAATGGCGGAACTTATTGCATCTGGATTGAAAATACCTCTTCGTATTTCGCAGTACGAAACTGCACGCTGAAAAATACCACGGCCACATCGGAATCACCGTATGGCTGCGGAATTCTTCTCACTAACCTGACAAATGGTTCTGTGGACTCCAACAATGTTTCGGCCTGCTACATCTCACTGGGAGTGGGAAACTCGGAGAAAATTTCCATAACCGCCAACACAATTTCCTCTAGCAGCTACGCGGTGATAATCAGAGATTCCACAAACTGCACACTCTATGGTAATACCATCAAGTCCAATGTATATGGAGTCCGCCTTGACACTTCAGCAAACAATACCGTGGAGAAAAATCTGGTTACAGGCAACGGTGCCTGGGGCATTTTGCTTTACCAGACCTGCGATACCCAGGTCATGGATAACAACGTTTCCGACACGGTTCTTCAGGGTATCTGGCTTTGTGGCTCAAACAACAACACAATTCTTTATAATACAATTATCAACAACACTGGCTATGGGGTTTACATAGAGGAGAATTCTACAGGTAACCAGGTTCTTTATAATAACTTCATTAATAACAACGGCGCTGGGAAAGGGGTTTCCGGCAAGTGCCAGGCATATGATGATGCCGGTAATAACTCCTGGTCATTCTCCTTCGGCACAATAAAGGGTGGTAACTACTGGAGTAACTGGGATGGAAATGGCTGGGGCACACAAAGTGCTTACCCCATAGATGGTGGTGCTGGAGCAAGCGACTGGTATCCTCTTTCGGGCCCTGTGAGTGAGACCTCCACTTTCCCCATTCATCTGCTAGCCGCAATCACCTTGCTCTTCATCCCTCGCCTCCTACCAGGACGCAGAAGCCATCATTCGATCGCCTAGCTCTCCTCTTCGTCCTCCACTGGCTCTTCCTGTTCTCCCTCCTCTTCCTCCTCGACAACCTCCACATCAACGGGCATGAAATCCATTTTTATGTCCCAGTCCCCGGGCAGGGCTTCAGCCCCGAGCACATGCACCGCATCAATCCCTGAGATAAAATAGTCGAAGCCCTCGAAGTCCTCGCTTACATCTGTCACACGGAACCTTATTTCCGTTGACCTGGCAGGAGGAAGTGCCTTTATCAGCCATCCGATCTTCACATTCTCCATGTTCTCGCTGATTTTCGGTTCTGCACTCTCAGGAATAAGTTTGCCCTCTTCAATTTCAGTGTAAACACTGAATGTCTTTGGCTGGCTCATGTAGTTTGTCACCGTTAACTTTATCTCTGCCTCACCGCCTTTTGAAACAAAATTTTCTTCTACATGGACTACATCCATTATCTTCGTTATAACCGGCTCCAGCGGAGGCACTGGTTTTCCAAGCATCCTCGCACTCTTTTCCGCAATTCTGGGCAGAATTTCCCTGATTATACGGAACTTTTCCATTGATTTCTGCTTCCTGGCACTTTTGCTCAGGTGGGTCTTCAACCTTCTTCCGCACTGCATCAATGCAAGTTCAATCTCCCTGCTTATTTCTGGAATGTCTGCAATCGCCTCTTTTGCCTCGGATGTAAACGGCACCTTCGTGGAACAAACATGAATCAGAATTATTGCCGGTCCCACGGGTAGCCCTTTACCGCCTCTCTGCTCGAGACCATACCGTCGCCAGTCAACCCTCTCAACCGCAAGGGTGCAGACGCATGAGCCCTGCTGGAAGAGCAGGGGCACCCTGTTTGCAAACCGCAAAATCTGTACTGGCTGGTCCGCGGGAATCTCACCGCCGTAAACCATTCCCACCTCCACGATGAACGGATTGCCCTGATAAACGGCTGGAGGTCTGGTCACTGGGGGCGCGTAAAATGCGGGTCTCAGGGTGCCGAGCACATTTTTCAATCCTTTCCTTATCAGTTTTTCCCCTATTGGTGAGAGACACTCTGAAGAGGGTGGCATCAATTTCACCTTTCCAAAAGCGGCAATCAGCGCCTCCATCTCTTCTTGGGTGAGGGTTTTGACCTCGCGCTCACCAGAAATTCCGGTCTTTGCAAGCACCTCCTCCGCCACCCGCTTGCTTACGGAGGAAAACTCAGAAACTAGAAATTCCATCATGGTTTTTTTCTCGGTCTCCTTCACAATCTTTGAGAGGATGCCCACCTCGAGCCCGTACGGATGAACTTTAATTTCCTTTGCCTGCGGCGGCATCTCCTGGCTTGCCCTCTCGAACACTACCATATTCCCATCTGGTTCAATGAGCGTGATTTTTGCATGGGGATTCACAATCGCTGTATTTCTGAGATACTCCATCACTGACTGCCTCCCCCGGAAGTATCGCCCCTTCATCTCCAGTTCCACGCTTGTTCCATGCTCCCTGTCCCAGATAACCATATCCTTCGTCAGGATCTCTGGAAGATTCTGCTTCGTATCAATTTTCAGTTCCATAACATGGGCGGCATCTTCCTCCGCAACCTTTGACATTACCTTTGCGGGTTTCCCAGTGGTAAGCTGGGCATAGAGCACCGCAGCGGAGATACCGATTCCCTGCTGTCCCCTGCTCTGCCTCATCGCGTGGAATCTGGAACCATAAAGAAGCCTCGCAAACACATTTGGAATCTGTTTCTTTACGATGCCTGGACCGTTATCCTCAACTATAAGATTGTAAACCTCCTCTGTTTTTTTCGATATTCTCACGGTAATTTCAGGCAAAATCCCGGCTTCCTCACAGGCATCCAGTGAATTATCAACCGCCTCCTTTACCGCAGTTAACAATGCGCGGTTTGGATTGTCAAAACCCAGAATCTGGCGGTTCTTTTCGAAGAACTCAGCCACCGAAATTTCCTTCTGTTTTTTTGCAAGCTCTTCTGCAATCGATAGTTTTGGCTTCCTCATCAATCGTGGAAAAGTTTCTGGGTATATTAGGGTTTTTAATTATTTGTGTAGCCCTTTCTGGGGATTCTCAGATACCGCGGGATGTCTAACTTCACATTCAATAAATCTAATTGGAAAAATATATCTATAAATACCTCCTCCCTCCTCTAACTCGGGGACTCATACCCCGCAAATTTCACAGTGTGTGAAGTTATGACGGAAAAGTTCAGGGAATTTGTGGAGATGGCAAAGCTGTTCAGCGAACCGCTGGTTGTCCGAATCCTTGAAAATCTTTACTCCAACGGTGAGAGCACAGCCACGGATGTAGCCCGTGCCCTTGACATTCACATAGCCACAGCAAAAAAATATCTGAAAAAGCTTGCAGAGAAGGGCATAGTTCAGGAGGAGATTAAGCGGAAGCACATAAGGAAAACAGAGGTTTACTCCCTTGCGAAGAAACAGGTGGTGCTTCTCCTCAATCTGGAAATCCTCTCGCTGGAGAATGAGAAACTCGAAGCCCTGGCAGACGCTTTATTTCAATCCTACGCATCCCTCTTCAGCCAGCAACTTAATACAGCCACGAGAAACCCCTACGAATTGATTCTCCTGATAAAGTCCAGGGTGGGAAGCACCGCCGCGGAGGTCGTGCTGAACCATGCTGTGAAAAACCTGAGCAGGGAGGTGCTGGAATATCTCACAAAGAAAGAAGTCATCAAGCGGCTTGAGGAGATGATAAAATGCAGAGAGTGAAATCCGGGATTCCGGGTTTTGATGTGCTCACGGACGGGGGTTTTGTTGAAGGCACGGTCAGCCTTGTTTCTGGAGTGGCTGGTAGCGGGAAAACCCTTTTCAGTGCCCAGTATGCATTTTTCGGTGCGAGATTCCTGAACGAACCCGCCGCTGTGATCACTGTCGAAGCCCCGAAGGAGGATTATCTCCAGGCAATTTCCGGTTTCGGAATGAACCCACAAGACATGGATAAACTCTGGCTGATAGACCTCGGCGAGATTGGCGGTGAGGAAATCCAGCTTGATTTTCCCAAGCTCCAGAAATTTCTGGAGGATTTTCTTGAGAGGCAGGGGATAAAACGCCTTGTGATCGATTCCATCACGGCCATAGGGCTCCATTATAGGAGTATTGAGGAATTCAGGGAACATCTGTTTGTGTTCACCAGATTTCTGAAGAAGAAGAGGGTTACTACAATTCTGACCACGGAAAGCATAGAAAATGGTCCCTATACCAGGTTCGGCGTCGAGCAATTTGTTTGCGATTCGTTTATTGTGCTGGGACTGGAGGAGATAAAGGGCACATTGAGGAGGACAATATTGATAAGGAAGATGCGCTTTACGAAGCACGATACTGCAAAACACCCGTTTATAATCGGGGACAGAGGACTGGAGATAGGTGCAAGTGAGAAGGTGGTCTGACGCTGGAGGAGTTTAGGAGAACAGTCCAGGAGATTCTGCGGGAACACAGAAATCTCATTCACATAGACATGCTTAGGATAGGCGTGAGGAAAGCTGCAAAGAAGCACCCGGTTCTCTCCAATCTTGTCATTACAAAGGACCTTGTTATAAGGTATCCTGTGGAGGACACCGAGGAAGCAGTAAAAGCATTGGGTGAAGTCCTTCTGATGGCTGCAGAGGTAATTACCACGGTTCACGGTGTAACTGCGAGGAAAAAATTTGTTGCAAGCATCAATGCAATTCTAGATGAGTTCAAGAAGTATGTGCCGGAACCACTTTTAGTTAAAGAGGAGAGATCTGCGGCCGATCCTGTTTCCGAAATCTATGCTCTGGTTTTTACGAAGATTTCCGAAACAAATGACTGGAAACTCTGCGAAGAACTCGGAGAAATTTTCAGTGAGCTGGTCGAAAAGAATCCTGGCTTTCATGCGGAAGCCAAGGTAGGAAGGGTAATTATAGACACAAGCAAGATTAGCACCGAACATGCGAGAAAGATTCTAGCAGAGGCATTTTCCAGGTTTTTCAAAATTTTCAGTTATGCAGAGCCCGAGGCAAGGGCAATTACTTCGAAAATCTGCGGAGAAATTTACGAGAAATACAGGGGGAGACCTGATTACAGTCCTGTGCTGAACGAGATTTATTTCGGGGCATTCAGCGACTCTGTAGAGATCCCAGGTAAATTCGGAGAGATGATTGGGGCAGTGGATAGAGGCGCAAATTTTCTTCTGGTTGCACCTGACCATGAGTGCCTTTTTCCCCTTTATCTAGACCTTTGCTCCAGATTCCTTAAAACCGAGGGAGCGCTGGTGCTTACCTGCACCCGCATTCCGGTTGAGAAATGGATCGATTTTCTTAAGCTGGACATCCCTGATGTGGAAAAACGGATAGGAAAGACCATTGTGTTTGTTGACTGGCACACACAGCAGACCCGTAAAGTTGTTGGAATTGAGGAAAAAGATGGAAGGATAGTGTGTGATGGCGACATTGCAAATTTTGGAATGGGCATCACAAAAGGGCTGGAGACAGTTGCAGCTTTCCCAAAAATTCTCGCGGTCTTTGATTTCCTTGATGAAAGTGTCCAGAAATACGACCCTGACACTGCAACCAAATTTTTCACAACCACATGCATAAAAGTTTCAAATGCGAGGGCAGTTGCCCTCCACACATGCACGAGGATTCCGCCGGAAATTGAGAGTTTGCCGGATGGAATTCTCTCTGCTGAAATTGCAGGGGAGAATTTAATAATTAGAATTGACCGGTACAATGGTCCATTTGTCGCTCCTGAAATTGTTTTTGAGAGATTCGGGAAAAGAATTGAGAAGGGGAAGGAGACACCTGGCGTTGATGTTACGGATAAAGAAGGGTTGAGGTACGGGCTCGTGAATGGTAAAAGGTTCCTCTCTCAGCCCCTGATAAACGGGAAGGGACTTGTGAATGGAAAGGTGAATGGAAGAGGAAAAACTCCGCGGGAAGTTCTGCTCAGCCAGGGACTCGTGAATGGCAGAAAACTGCTTTTGAAGACGGGCCTGATAAATGGCAAGGGCCTGATAAATGGAAGGGGCTTGATAAACGGGAGGGCACTGGCTTATGGTGAAAAGCTGAAGCGGGAAAAACAGAAAGAAATTGGGAGGGCATTGAGAAAAAGGATGACTGCCCTGCTGGCTCTCCTCCTATTCCTCGTCCCCCTGCTCGGGTTCTTTATCCTTCCCAAACCCCCTGTGGTCATTGATGGCGATTTCAGCGACTGGCAGAAACTTATCACTGCGCACCAGGTTATCCTTTACGGAAAGTGGAATGGAAGGAACATTACCACTACGGCCTCCTACGCATTTGAAGGTAAACTCTATTTCACAATTGGTTTTACAAAATCCACTTTCTTCAGCGAAAGGGCGGAGTGCGTTGTGGGCTTCGTGGATGATGATGGAAATCCAGAAACGGGCGGAAGATTCGAGAGCGGCAGCGTGGTTGCTGCAGGCACGGGATATGAGATAGAACTAACTGGCTGGGGTGGGATGCTTTTCTCTTCGGTTTACTACATAATCTCGGGCAACCAGAGATTTGGTCCCTACGACCTCAAATGTGCTCTGGGCAAGGATGGAAAGGCAGTTGAAGGGGTCTTTGTGGCTTCCAGATCTCTGGGCGCAGGTGCTGCCCTCCAGTTTGTGTATACTGACGCGATTGCGGAGGAGGCCTCACCAAGGTTCGTGAATCCGAAAGGGGTCACCGAGGTGTATCAGAGGATCGTTGCCCCTGAGGTCCTCACAGAAAAAACTCCTTTCATGAATCTTACAGTATGGCAGACAGGTGCCAATGCCCATCTGAAAAAAATTGTTTTTAATGTTGTGAATGGAAGCACAGGATCTGCTGAGGATTGCAATTACTGGCTTTCTTTTGATGGTAAGGATGTAAGTGGTGTTGTGCAGTGCGGGAGTGTGGTTTTTCCTGTCGATCTCCAGCTCGAGCGTGAAACCGCGAGAAATTTTACCCTGGTTGTGGAGCCGCTAAATGGCTCCAAAGCCACTCTCTGCTTTGAAGTTTTAGATGTGGAGGCAGCCGAGAGCGAGGTCACGGTTTATCCCGTTGCACCTTTCTTCTCCTACATTCTTGAACGGGAGCATAACCTCACTGTGGACGGAGGATTTGCTGACTGGGAAGGAATTCCGAGGTACGGTGACAGGGATAACGATGTGCGGGCTGGTGCAGGAAAGCCCACGCCTGGAAGCGGGAATGAAAAGGAAGGAACTTCCAGAAATGTGGATATTGCTGGATTTGGAATGCATTCAGCGGAAAACAGGGCGTTTTTCTACCTCAGCACTTATGGAAGGATGCTGGGCGGTGCTGTGGTCCTCCACGACTTTGAAAGAAGAAATGAAAGTTATGTGGAGCCAGGACATGTGGTTGAGATTCCCGAGATAAATACCACAATTCCAGGGACTGAAGATGTGTGCATAATTTACATCGATGCGGATAAATACGCTGGTTCTGGCTATATTGTAGGACCGATCGGTGCTGAATACAAAATTGAAATTCTGGGAAGTGGTGGAAAAGTGAAAAGTGCAGTGTTATATGGCTTTAAGGGGATTGCGAGAGGTGCAGGAGACGGCCTCTGGCAGGTGATGAATGCAACAATACTTGCAGTTCCGGATGCCTACAGAATGGAAATCATGCTTGCCACCGTGCTTCCGAGGGAGGTGAATGTGCTGTTTTACATGACAAACTGGAAAAAGGAGTTTGATTTTTCTGACACAATGCTCAACGAGAACGGGGAATTTTTGGGGACGAGAGCCCCACCTTACATAAACGAAGTTTCCAATAACTGGGTAGAAATTTATAATCCGTCAGGTACCGATCTCTACAACTATCGGGTCGTTGTTTACTATCCTGACGACAGTTCTTCTGTTGTGAGAATTACGGTCCACACCGCTGCCACCTATTATGTGGTGTACATAGATGTGACAACTGATTCGATTGTTGCATTAAAAACTGGTACTACTACGGTAGATAGTGTTCAGATCCCTTCTACCCAATCGGGGGTATCCTACATCCGTTACCCAGATGGGGGTTCATGGTACGGATGGACTGACACGGGTACTCCTGGGGGGCAGAATGCATCTGAAAGTTCGCTGATCACTTTTGGCATCATTCTTGTTGCTGTAATGCCAGCACTAATATGGAGGAGAAAATGGCTAAGAAAGAATGTCCTATCTGCGGAACAAAAATAAAAGGGAACGAGTGCCCAGGTTGCGGCGTGATAATCCCTGAAGAGCAGGAGCCAGCCGCTGAACTCTCCCAGCCGGATGCAAGGGTTCTGGAAAAGGAGGAAAACCAGGTGCAGATGGCAGAGGGAGTTTCTGCGGGCACACCAGAACCGGGTGAAAAGGGGGTAGTTACTGAAACGCCGGGGGTGGAACAGCCACCGCAGGAGCCCCAGAAAGAGGAGAAAAAATCGGAATTTCGCCTGGAGGACCTTCCGCTGCCAGAAGTGATTGCGGAGCAGAAGGAACTGAATGAGCACCAGCGAAATTTCATAAGAAAGATGGAATTTGACGACACCGCAATCAATACAGCTCCCACCGCCGTAGATAGGTTCCTTTCAAGGAAACCCTTCAGGGAAAGATACAGGAAAAAAATCATCTCACCGGATATGAATTTTCTTGTTTCCCTTACAGCTTACTCCTTCCTCATTTTCCTGCTGGGTTATGTTCTCGGCTTTCTCTACATTTTTTATACTCCAAACAACTTTTTCCTGCTCAACATAGACAGCTTTGCGATTATTTACACCCTGTTCCTCGGTGGAGTGTTCGTGGTTGCGGTGGTTGCTGGAAGGAAAGAGATAAGAGTCAAGGAAAAACATGAAAGGCAATTCCTGGTCATAACTACGGTCGGCGTTTTCCTGCTCTACTTCATTCCTCTATGCGAAAATTTTTACATTATTGTGATCCGTGACTGGATGCTTCGCCTCGGGCTTTACATAGGATTCTGCGTGGCCGGGGCCGCACTGGTGGGTTATTCCCTCAAGAAATCTCCCTCCGCTGAGAATTACAAGATGAATTTTCTTTCCACCCTTTTCCTCTTTGCAGCCCTTGTGGGCGGAGGAATCACATTCAAGCATATGCTTATCAACATGGGAGGAGGTGCCCCCCCACCGGCAATAATGACCTACAGCGGTTACCTTCACTTCGGTTTTATCGATTTCTACCTGCTGGGAGTTGTGGGAGTAAATTTGCTCCTGGATTACAGGAAAATCTTGGGAAAGCGGAATCTGGTGGATACCTGGGTTGAGTTTGACTTAAAAAATGCTTATGAAAGCATGGCGCATCAGAATTATATGCTGGCTATGCGATACTGCCTCCGCGCAGAAAAAAATGCTTTGGATTATGCAAGGCAAATGCTCGAGGCAAAGGGGGAAACCTTGGGCGAGCCAAAGATGATTCGGATTGCAAAAGATGTATTCCCGAATTTTGGCGAGCTGAAACTGCTGAAGGCGTATGCATTTTACAAGCTGGAGAGGTATGAGGATGCAGAGTTTGAAATCTATCATGCTGTGGATGTAGACCCAAACAATGCAATTTCCTGGCTGCTCTACGGAAACATCCTCCATGCAAAGGGGGAGGATGCCCATGCAATCAAATGCTATGCGAATGGTGTAAGGGTGAATCCCTCGTTGCCAGAACTTTGGAACAATCTTGGAAACCTCTATTTACTGAACCGGAAGTTCAGGGAGGCGGAGAAATGTTACATCCGTGCAACGACTCTTAGGCCAGGTTATAAGGAAGCCCTTGCAAACCGCTCCTACCTGTATCTGAAACAGGAGAAATATGACCTGGCATTGAAGTATGCCGACCTTGCGATGGGTATAAAACCAAAAAAGGAGAGGAAAAAGAAGAAAAAGGGGCGGTAAGTTATTTTGCCAGGTATTTGCAAACCATTGCTAGAACCGTGCCAACAATTGCAAGCGTAGTCGGACCGATTGTGACTGCACTCATCTCTCCCGAAATTGAGATTATGCCAAAGATAAGCGAAATAATTCCAAGTCCTGTGCCGAGCCAGACAAACAGCTTCCCTATTTTCGGGTGCTCTATGCCAATCAGCACAGCCCCGATTATCACCGCTATACCTCCAAGTGCCGCTATCGCGATCAGGATGGAAAAAATCAGGGCAATGGCTTCGTTATTAATCACCTGAAGGATGATATCCCTCACGGTGCCTAGATAAGCTACACCACCCACACCTGCCAGTAGCAGGCAAACTCCTCCAGCAATTCCCACACCCATTGCTGCTTTGTTCCTCACCATGGTACGGTAGAGGGAAAAGGTGTATATAAAGGCATTTGGGTGGACGTCTACCATATTTTTATATATCCCCTGCATTTTGTGAATAGAAGGTGACTTGTATGAAACTTCCCAGAAGTATCATGACTTACTGCCCCTACTGCAAGACCCACACCGAACACGATGTAGAGAAGGTAAAGAAAAGAAATAGAAGCGAACTGCGATGGGGACAGAGACGTTTCAGGAGGGCAACGAGGGGCTATGGTGGCTTTCCTAGACCCAAGCCAGAGGGTAGAGAAAAACCCACAAAACGGGTCGCACTGAAGTATGTATGCAAGAAATGCAAGAAGGCCCATCAGAAGCCAGGTAAAAGGGCCAAAAAATTCGAATTGATTGAAAAGGAGAAGTGAGGACCATGCCCCATGCTAAAAAAGGAAAATTTGCAAAGGTCAAATGTAAGGACTGCAGTAACGAACAGATTGTATTTTTACATGCAGCCACAATGGTGAAATGTGAGATTTGTGGCGCCACGATCGCAAAGCCGGCAGGTGGCAAGGCGGAAATTCGTGGAGAGATTGTTGAAATCGTTGGTTAGGGAGAAAACCATGACTGAGGAAGAAGATGAAATTTTTCCAGAGGATGGAGAGCTTGTGATTGCCACCGTTGTGAAGGTGGAGAACCACGGCGCCTATGTGGCACTGGATGAATATGGGGGTTTGCAGGGCTACATCCCGATCCAGGAGGTATCTACCGGCTGGGTGAAATTCATCAGGGATTTTGTAAGGGAGGAGCAGAAGGTCGTAGCCAAGGTCATAAGAGTGGATAGAGAGAAAAAGATGATAGACCTCTCACTGAAGTATGTGACGGAGCATGAAAAGAGGGAAAAGATAAAGCACTGGCGAAATGAGAAGAGGGGATTGAAACTGTTTGAAATCGTTGCGGAAAAGCTGGGAATGAGTGTAGATGATGCAATGAAACAATTCGGAAGAAAACTGATCGAGAAATACGGCGGCATCTATCCTGCAATGGAAGAGGCCGTGCGAAAAAGGAAGGCACTGAAAAGCGCTGGTTTTGATGGGGAATGGGTGGAGGTATTTACCAAGGTTGCCAGAGAGAACATCGTTCCAACTTCAGCTGAGATAAGTGGAATTGTGGAACTCAGGCACAATGGCTCCGATGGGATTCTTCAAATAAAAAATGCATTGATGAAAATGATTGAAACTGAACCGGATAGCATAAATGTACAGTATCTCGGAGCGCCCAGATACCTTGTCACGGTTAAAGCCAAAGATTTTAAATCTGCGGAAAAGATCCTCGAGAAGGGAGTGAAAACCTGCCTCTCTTATATAAAGGACGCGGGAGGTACAGGGGAGTTTAAGAGAGAGGAAGAGAAATGAGTTCATACATTAAAAAATGCAAAGTTTGCGGCGAATATACGCTGAAGGACCACTGTTCTAGATGTCATGCCCCGACTGTCTCTCCCCATCCCTTCAGATTCTCACCTGAAGATAGATATGGAAGGTATCGAAGGGCTTTGAAAAAAATGAGTAGCAGCGAGTAGTTTTACTTGCAGACAATAATTATTTTTGGCGTGTATTTTATGTCCTCTTTTAGTTCTATTTTCTTTGGTATGGGGGATTCGTTTATGTCCACGAACTTTACTATCATCTGTTATCACCGATAATATATATGGAACCGGGGATATTTGAGGTTTACGGCCCTGCGCCATAGTCACATTTAAATATTCCCACAAACTAATATAGTATAGATGAAGAAGGAGATACTTGAAAAAAATGCAAGGGATATTCTGGGTACTGCAGGCTTTTATCTCAGCCAGGCAGTTAAAATGAGGCGTGTATCCATAGACATTATTGCAAGGAGGGACCAGACCTTGCTAATTATAAAGGTTCTCGAGAACATTGATGCTCTGGATAAGAAGGATGGCGAGACAATGAAGCTCCTCGCCAACCAGCTAGCCGGGACTCCGTTGGTAATAGGAGACCACTACGGAGGAGGGAAGTTAGAACAGGGTGTGGTTTATTCTAGGTTTAAAATTCCGATAGTGTCCCTCTTGACATTAAAAGATTATTTTCTGGAGGGCATCCCTCCATATGTGTTCTCGGCACCTGGTGGATTGTATGTGAAAATAGATTCAGCCAAGCTGAAGGAACTGCGGGAAATGTATGGGTACTCACTCGGGGCTCTTGCAGATAGTTTAGGGGTTTCCAGAAAAGCCATCCAGCTTTATGAGGAAAACATGAATGCTACGATAGAAATTGCTCTCTCCCTGGAAGAAATATTCAACACCGAGTTGATAAAGCCGATAGACCTCACAAAGCCAGAAACCTACGAGGTAAACCTCTCGCTTGCAGAGGATGTTCTACTCACCGATGATTTAAAGAAAAGGGTGCTTTCCCACTTGCGAAAAATGGGATGCGAGGTGATGAATCTGCGAAACTGCCCGTTCGATGCAATCACAAGGAAAAGGGAGTTCCTGTTCCTCACCTGGATTGACAGATTTGATAGAATTGAGAAGGACATTGAAGCTATCCACAGCATAGTCAGGGCAACTGGAAAGAAGTCCGTGATTTTTGTGAAACGGAAGAGAACAAGGGCAAGCGTGCGGGGAATCCCGGTGCTCGATACCGAAGATCTGTTGAGAGTGAAAGAGGAAGAGGAAATTCTGCGGATGATAATGGAGAGGGATGAGGAGTAGATGAAGGTTTTTCACCTCTCTCCGGAAATCCACATGCTGGGCATTGTCAAAGGGCTGGTCTCGGAGTCAGAAAAGGTAAATAAGTACATTCAGAAATTTCAACCGGATACGGTAGGAATAGGAATCTCCAGCGATGAACTGGATGGCCTGAAAGAATACATAAAAAAAGGATTCGAACTTCCAGCCCTCTCCACGATTGAAGAGATATATGCTGAGAAGCTGGCTGCATTTGGCGATGTGGGTTTTCCCCCACCTGCTTTCGAAACCATTGTAGCTTACTGCACGGACAATGAAATCCCCATTTATCCGCTGGACATCCCTGAAGTTGAGTTTACAGAACTATATTGCAATACTGTACACACGCGGGACCTGATTTTCCAGAGTTTTCGGATCAAGCGGTTGAGAAAGAAAAAACTCGATGTAAAGGCGCCAGAGGATTTCGAAATTGCCTGGGATGGGCTTGTGAACAAGGTGGGCGGATTCAAAAAAGTTGAAGTTGCAAGGGAGAAGCACATGGCCAAAGAGCTGAAAAAGTTAGAGGGTAGAGTGCTTGCTGCCATCGAAATTGCAAGGGCAGCAGGGGTAGCCCGTATCCTGGAGAAGGGTGGCAAAGAGTGAGCTTGCTGCTTTACCCTCTCACTCACGGACTGATTGTGGCTCTGATTTCAAAGGTTCCTGTGCCGGAGTAGGCGTAAATCATTATGTACCATGTGCCAGCAGAGGGATTCCTGATGCTAATGGTTTCTGTGGAGCCAGAACTCACAGAGCGATAGTCATAGGCAGAGGTGGAAGGATTTGAGTTGAGCCGCACATAGAGGTCAAAGTCAGCATTGGCTGGGCCCACCAGTTCTATGGTGAGGGAGGAGATGCTAGAAGGTACTGCAATGTGGAAATAGAGTTTTTCACCGCATGTGCTGATCGTGGCACTTTTTGCCTCCCCGCTGATAAGTTCTGAGAGGTCCTGTGTGCCCGTGTCATACAGTGTTGCCTTGATTGTGAAATTTCCAGAGCCAGAGTACGAATAGACATAGATGTACCATGTTCCGTTAGAGGGGTCTGTGATTCCGACACTTTCAGTTGACGAACTGGATGTGCTCTTGTAGTCATAGTTCGTTCTTGATGCAGTAGTTCCGAATTTAACATATATGTCAAAATCAGTCCCGCTCGGGCCACTCATTTCAATTTTCAGTTGCTTTTTACCGGCCGGCACATTTATACTATAATTTTTCCCTTTACCTGTGCCTGACAGGTAGTCGGTGGCAGGCACACCATCTGTCAGCGGTGTTGTGTTTGTTGTTCCAGTTGTAGTCGTAGCTTTAATTGTGAAGGTTCCGGAGCCGGAATAGGAGTAAACCATGAAGTACCAGCTGCCTGCGGAAGGGTTGGTTACATTGATTGTTTCAGCGGAGGTAGACCCGATGCTTCTGGCATCGTAGATCGAAGTGGTTGGTTTCGCCCCTAGTTTTGCATAGAGGTCAAAGTCAGTGCCGCTTGGTCCCGTAAGCTCAATCCTCAACAGGGTCTTTCCCAGACCAACATCAAGCAAGTAATACTTTGCATCCTTTGCCGCACCGAGCGAGCCAGTTACCGCAACACCGTCCGTTAACACAATCACATCCGTGGAGTTAGCTGCAGTAGTGAAGGTGTAGTCCGAGCTAGTTGCCAGATTACCCGCAGAATCAGTTGATTTTACTCTGTAATGATAGGTTGTTGTGGCGGTTAATCCGGAGAGGGTCACGGAGTGGGAGGTGACGCCGCCAGAGCCAGTTGCTGTCTGTCCGTAGGAGGTAGTGGTGCCATACTCCACAACGCTCGTGCTTGCCTCATCAGTCGTCCAGGTGATTGTTGCGGAGTTTGCAGTTATTCCCGTAACAGCCACATTCGAGATTACTGGTGGCGTGGTATCACTTGCGGCAGGGGTTGTGAATGAGTAGGCAGAGCTTGTTGCGGTGTTACCCGCAGCATCAGTTGACTTCACCCTGTAGTAGTAGGTTGTTGAGGCGGTTAATCCGGAGAGGGTTACTGAGTGAGAGGTGACGCCGCTTGCACCAGTCGCGGTCTGTCCGTAGGCGGTAGTGGTACCATACTCCACAACGCTCGAGCTTGCTTCATCGGTTGTCCAGCTGACTGTTGCGGAGTTTGCAGTTATGCTACTCGCTCCAACGTTTGAAATCACTGGCGGTGTAGTATCGCTCCCCCCAGTTGAGGTAATGTTAACCGTAATTTCCTTTTTGTTGTTTGCAGAATAACCATCCGATTTGAGGGTTTCCACCTTTATATTGTAGGTTCCCTGTTCATTGAAATTATAGTTCCATGATAGAATTGCTGTCTGGTTCTGGCTCAGAGAATTTCCTAGGGTTGTGGTGTTGGTGTACACCAGGGTACTGGTGCTTCCATTTCGTTTTGTGATGTTTAACCTGACATCAAAGCCGCTCTGAGCATTTTTCCCGGAATTGACTACATACGCAAGTATCGAATGGGTCCCACCTTCATAACTGGACATGTTTGTGAATGGTTCTATCTTCAGAATCCCTATGTCATCACTCAAACCGAGCACATGGTAGGGGTTCTGTGCGGATTCTACCATGTAAACTGCAGCTTCAATCTGGTCGTTACATGCTGGCAGGATTTTGGAGGTGGGAGGATGAAAACCATCTGAAATTGAGTCGGATTGAGAGGGGTAGAGTTCAATTCCAAACTGGAAGGTTTCGTAACAGGCATAGAGATAATCAAATGAGGAACCCCCAGCAGCATAGAGAATTTCAGGGGGCTGTCCCGCCTGCCAGGAGTAGGAGGAGCCCGCAGTGTTTTTTATCAAGCTCTTGATTTTATTTGCAGCGGCAGTAAAATAGGAGTGGTGGCTTGTATCTGTCGAGGTGTATGCCCAGGGATAGAGAATGAGCTGGGCATAGGAGTGGTAGGTTATTCCCGTGATAAAATGATGTTTGCTGAGAAAGTCCCTGTATGCCTGGGTTTCCTTTTCTGAGAACGGTGTCGGGCCCATGTAGGTTTCTGAGCTCATGCTCGAACTCGAGCCGATACCGAAGCCAATCTCATAGTTCCGGTTCAAATCAACTCCGTCATAACTGTCTATCTGTCCATTGTTGTTGTTATCCCGCAAGTTCTTGCGCCAGTTTTTGACATTCGACGGGTCAATTCCGTCATTTCCGCCGCCATCGTACACCCTACCATCTGGATTGAGAGTCGGCACAACCCATATCTGCCTTGTATTTACAAGATTGGTTATTGTAGAGTTGGTACCGTATTCATCCACGAATTTGTGGATTATGTACATGCAAACCTCAACGGTAAGCCATTCTCGGGCATGATGATTCCCGTCGAAAATCACCTCGGGTTTGGTAGGGTCCTCCACATTCACATTGCTGGATATCTTGACCGCCCATATATCTCTCCCTTTCCAGGTTTTCCCGATACTCACAACTTTCATGATGTCTGGATGTTGGGCAGATAAATTGAAGAGTTCAAGGGTAAGGCTGTTTGTCGAATTGTAGGAGTGGTATTTGTCCCAGGTCCCGCCAACCGTGGTAATTCGATGGATGTCCGTACTTGCACCCAGATTCGTTCGCAACACACTACACTGTCCAGAGAGCAGTATCGCTGCTAATACTACAGCAAGGGCTGCAGTGAAAAAAAATTTTTGCATGCACTCATCACCAGGCAGCGGATTTATGTGTGAGTATTTAAGTTTGATTTGCACAATACCCGCACACTACCACACTCACTGGGAGTAGTTAATTGTCATAAGTTAATGTTTTTCTACTTCTCTCTTTCTACCCTTAATACAATATGTAAGTCCGAACCTGTAGATTGCAAGAATTTCCAGTCCCGCATTCACCAGGTACTCTGGCACATTTCTATCGATATAGGTATACCCGAAAACTCTCGCCACAGGTTTTATGAGCCAGTAATACGGAAGTAGATACCATTTCTTCGGTTTTCCCGTTTCAAGCACAGCAAATCTGCCACTTGGCTTCAGCACCCTCGCGAGTTCCATTGCTCCCTTCTGGGGATGGGGTAATGAAGTAAATGCGAAGGTGGCAATCGCGCAGTCAAAGAAATCCGATGGAAAACTTAGATTTTCGCAGTCGTCCCTGAGAATTTCCACCCTGTCCTGAATACCTGTCTTTCTCACCCTGGTTCTTGCTCGCTCCAGCATTTTCTCCGAGAAATCCACGGCATATACCTTCCCGGTTTTAAGTTTTCCAGCAACATATGGAAGGATTGCTCCAGTTCCGGTTCCAAAATCTAGAACCTTCTCGGTGCCCTTGAGCCCCAGTGCATCTGCGGCAAATCGCTTCTCATAAGTAACCCCTCCGAGGTCAAAGGCATCGTAAACCCTGCTCCACCTGTCGTATCTTTTTCTCACTTTTTCTTTTTCGTTCATCGAACTCATCTGTAGTAGACAATTTCCTTGTCCTTACTTTCTGAAACCTTTATCTTCTTATGGAATTCTTCATAAAATTTTATATGCTCAGCTGAGAGGGAGGGCTTGGAGTTTGCGATTGCCTCCTCAAAGTCCTCTTTCGTAACCACATCTGCGTTGATATTTTTTCGTAGGGCAATTAGGGCAGCCTCCCGCACCACACCAGCAATATCTGCACCGCTGTACATATCAAGCCGTTTTGCAATCTCCTCCAGATTCACATTTCTCAAGGGCATTTTCGAGGTATGTATCTTCAAAATCGCGAGCCGTGTTTTTTCATCCGGAGGAGGCACATACACCAGTCTGTCAAACCTACCCGTTCTGAGAAGTGCAGGGTCCAGTATGTCGGGTCTATTTGTAGCGCCTATCACAATAACTCCCTGCATCTTCTCAATTCCATCCATCGATGTAAGAAGCTGGTTCACCATCCGCTCCGTCACACCAGAATCTCCGTGAAATCCACGCATCGGGGCTATTGCGTCGATTTCATCAAAGAAAATTATGCATGGGGCTACCTGCCTTGCCTTCTTGAAAATTTCCCTTATTGCTTTCTCGCTCTCGCCAACCCATTTAGAAATTAACTCTGGACCTTTGATCGAGATAAAATTTGCCTCACTTTCGGTGGCTACTGCCTTAGCAATCAGGGTCTTGCCTGTTCCTGGGGGTCCATACAGAAGCAGGCCTCTCAACGGCTCGATTCCCATCCGTTGGTAGGCCTCAGGGTTCTTCAGGGGAAGTTCTACAAGCTCCTTCACCTGAATCTTCACATCCTCCAATCCCCCAATCATTTCCCATCTGACATTCGGAACCTCTACTGATATGTCCCTCAGGGCAGAGGGTTCCACAACTTTAAGGGCATTCATGAAGTCCTCTCTTTTCACCCGCATTTTTTCAAGGAGAGGTGGTGGCACTGGCTCATCAGGATTTATTTCGGGCAAATATCTCCTCAGTGCATTCATCGCCGCCTCCCTAGCAAGGGCAGCAAGGTCCGCACCCACAAAACCATGGGTTATGGCTGCGAGCTCAGTTAGGAGTTTATCCTTCTCCTCATCAGTGCCCTCGAGCGGCATGTCCCTGGTATGAATCTGAAGGATTTCCTTCCTTCCTTCAGCTGTGGGAACCCCTATCTCTATCTCCCTATCAAATCTACCAGGGCGTCGGAGGGCCGGGTCAACGGCATCCTCCCTATTCGTTGCAGCGATCACAATCACATTTCCTCTAGATGAGAGACCGTCCATCAGGGTGAGCAGCTGGGCCACAACTCTTCGCTCTACATCTCCCTGAACTTCATCCCTTCGGGGAGCAATTGAATCAATTTCATCTATGAAAATAATTGAGGGGGCTTTCTCCTTTGCTTTTTCAAAGATATCCCGTAACCTCTCTTCGCTCCCCCCATAAAACTTGCTCATTATCTCCGGTCCCTGGATTGCGAAAAAGTTTGCATTGGCCTCATTGGCAACCGCCTTTGCAATCAGGGTCTTGCCGGTCCCCGGGGGGCCGTAAAGTAGAACCCCTTTCGGTGGCGTGATGCCCAATCTTTCAAACAGTTCTGGATGCTTTAACGGAAGTTCCACTGTCTCCTTCACCCTCTGAAGCTGTTCCTTCAGTCCTCCTATGTCCTCGTAAGCAACTCCCACGCCCCTTGCCTCCTCCTCCCGTACCGCTTCCTCTTCAACTTTTATGGTTGTTTCATCGGTGGCAATAACCAGTCCCTTCGGGTCCGTATGGGTTACCACAAATATGAGAGAACCACTCTTCAGTGCCATTCCTGGTATGGTTATAAAATCTCCTTTTGTTAGTGGTCTGTCAACAAGAGCTTTCAGCGCAATGTATTCAATACCTTCTGGATACCGGAGATTGATATTGTAGGGTGCGAGGGTAATCTTCCTAGCAACTCCAGGCGTCGCCTTTGAAACCACAACACGGTCATTTATAGAAACACCTGCATTTTTTCGGATCAAGCTGTCAATTCTTATCTTCCCTTTTCCCTCATCCTCCTGGAGGATCTTGAATACCTTTGCAGCGGTGGTTTTTTTCCCAGTAATTTCAATTATATCACCGGGCTTGACCCCCAGTCGCAAACGGGTTTCTGTGTCTATTCTGGCCCTCCCCAGCCCTATATCCTGCTGAAGCGCTTCTGCAACCTGGAGGATTAAACTCTGTTTTTCTGCCATGGGTTCACCGATATTTCGTAATACTGAGAAGGTTTATATAGTATTTGTTAATTTAGGGAGTGGGATAAATATGAGGGCAGCCATAGTATCTTCATTTGTGGTTGTGTGCATAGTGCTGTGTGCACTCGGGACCAGTGCCGTAAAACCCTCCTACAGCGCTGGCTTCGTAGGGAATGTGGAAGGACTGTGGTACTATGAAAATGCTACCCTCTCCATCAAAGAGGGAATGCTTATCAATGATGCTAGTGGCGATGGCAAGGCAGATATCGTCCTTGCGTTGGTAAATGAGACGGGCAGGACGCTGTATTTCGGTGCATTTTCAGGTACTGGGAAAATTGCGTTCAACAATTCAACCCAGATATGGGGCTGGGTGCCGATAAAGAATTTTACAGAGGGAAGGGACCAAATTCTGCTCATTGACGACACAAACAACGATGGAGTTAAGGATATTGCAGTTACAAATGATACGGTCAACACCACCCATGTCCGTCTGCACATCATATCTGGGAAAACGGGGAGTGTCCTCCGGACGAATGTGTTTAATGCGAGAAATGTGGACTTCTACTACTATCTCCAGAAAACAATTGATATTAAGATGCCACAGGATGGAATCGGGGAATTGTTGCTGGTTATGAATCATTCAGTCGCTAAGTCCCTGTTTACCTACACCTACTACGAGAATTATCTGAGAGTGTATGCGATTGACCCGGTTACTGGAAACTCAATCTGGTCAAATCCGATAGACAGAGGTCCTGTGAATTTTCTGATGGACCCCACGAATCCCTACCTGGTAACTGCAAGTGAGGATGTTTCTGGAAATAACAAGCCCGACATTTTTATCGTTTCCTCTGGTTTGAACATGACAATCATCACCTTGACCTTCAATAATTCTGAGATTTCTGTGATTGACTGCCAGAATCAAAATCTGGTGTGGGAACGAAAGGACCTTACTTCCGGTTTCGTACTTGATTTCAGGATTTATGACTTCACGGGTGATGGCCTAAATGATGTGGCCCTTTCAAAGGTGAGCATAGGGCTGAGTGGTTTTAGCCCGGTTATTGCTGGCAACTTTACTGAAGTTTTGTATGGTAATAACGGCACTATCGCTTCGAAAATGAACCATGATATTTCAGTCATATTTTCTGGAATGCCAGTAAACTCGCTGATGTCTATGCTGGGTTTAGGGGGTTTCTCGGGCATCCTCAACATTCAGAACTTTGCCGATTTCACTGGTGATAATGTAGCAGACCTTCTTCTTGCACCATTCGATTTCAGTTCGTTTTTAAACCTCACGCCAAAGTCAGCTGCCAATCTTACATTGGTGAATGTGAAGTCCAATGCTACTATATGGAAAAAGGGAATTAACGAGACAATGACGCTTGCGTTTCTGTATCCGGCAGATATTACTGGTGACACCTTCAAGGAAGTATACACCGTTCTAAATCCACTATCTAGCACAAATGAATCCGCAATTACCATGTATAACAGCACCAGCGGAAATATGCTCTGGAATTACACCTGCCCGCCAGGCTTCAATTTCTGGGCAATAATGGTACCAAGTTTCGCCCAGTTCGCAGACCTCAATGCAGATGGGAAGCCAGATTTTGCGTTTGCTGAATCTACTGGCAACAGTGGAGGCTACGAAAATATCCTGCTGACTGCAGTCTCGGGAACCACAGGGACGGTGATTTACCAGGTAACCCATAAAGTTCAGATGACACCTTATACGAATACTTCAGTTGATGTAGAACTCATGATGGAAGGCGACATCAGTGGAGATGGAAAGAACGATATCGGAATGTTTGTGAGTGCACAGACCACCGAAAACGCTACGCTGAGTTACAGCTATGCTCTTAACGGCACTGCTGGTACTACAATGTGGTACACGGTAATCAACAGCACCTACGGGGAGGAGGCAATGATAATGGGTCCAGTAATGTTTGGTACGATTTACGGTCTGCCAGCAGCCCAGTGCGACCTCAATTCCAATGGACTCTCTGATGATGCCATCGTGGGCACCTCAAACGCAGTTTTCGTGGTTTATACAATTCCTGGCCCACCGGTAGTCGAAACAGGGATTGTTCTGGTTATCGCCAATATTGCCGCAATCGCTCTCCTAGCAATCACGCTAAGCCGAAGAAAGGAGGAAAGAAAATGAACATGGATGATAGGATACCAACATACATAAAGGGACTTGACGAAAGAATGGAAGGCGGAATACCAAAGAGGTACATTGTGCTGGTGTGTGGACATGCAGGGACGATGAAATCCTCATTCACCTACAGTGTGCTATACCACTCGGCAAAGAAAGGAATGAAGGGGATGTATATCACCCTGGAACAGAGCAGGGAAAGCTTGCTAGAACACATGCAAAAGCTTGGCTTTACCGACTATGTTTCGGAGAATCTGATAGTCGTGGACCTGGCAAAAGTGCGAAAGGATATGGGTGTGCAGCAGGGCGAGCAGAAGGAGATTGATTGGCTTGGCTCCCTGATAAATGCGCTGAAGGCATATAAAAACATGTTCGGATGCGAGATCATGGTGCTGGACTCCCTTGCAGCTTTGTACTCCCTCACCGACTTCAAAAATCCTAGAAGCGACCTGTTCTCCTTCTTTGAGAAGGTCAGGGACCTTGGCCTCACCGCTCTCCTGATATCTGAAATGCCCACGGATAAGCAGGTGTTCGGGCTGTACGGAATTGAGGACTTCCTGTCAGACGGAATTATCCACCTGGCAACAGAAAAATCTGGAAACTCTGTGAATCTCTTCCTCGGCGTTGTTAAAATGAGAAAGACCAACCATGACAGGGGCTACTTCCCGCTGATATTTGATAACGGAGTATTTGAGATTGTAACGGATTGAACTAACATCACGGGGTTCTATCTCCCTTCCTATCTTTATTTCCTTTGGGGTGTAAATTATATATCCCACCTTTTAATTTATGAGCATGGAACTCAAACTGCTTAAACGGAGCCTCCAGGAAGCAAGGATAACCAGGTTTGGGGAGTATAACTATTTCGTAAATCCGTTTACAGACGGAGTCCCGCGGCTTAATCCGGAACTGATTGAGGAAGTGAGAGATGCAGTCATTGACACAGCTGAACCTGATTTTGACCTGATTGCTACACCTGAAGCGATGGGAATTCACATAGCCACTGCGGTTTCACTGAAAACTCGGAAACCCTTCGTGATAATAAGAAAAAAGAAGTATGGACTTGAAGGTGAGGGGTCGCTTACGCAAATAACTGGCTACTCCAAGTCAAATATGTATGTGAACGACATAAAGGCGGGGGATAGGGTATTTCTGCTTGATAATGTGATAAGCACGGGCTCCACTCTGACAGCAATAATCAAGGCAATAAGGGCAATGGGTGGCATTGTGACAGATGCAGTGGTAGTTGTGGACAAAGGAGAGGGAAGGAAAAAGGTGGAAAAAGAGTGCGGCATAAAAATAAAAACCCTTGTGCGTGTGGAAGTCGTTGATGGGAGAGTTATTGTGGTTTAAAGATCGAAGTTTTTCTTTATCAATTCACTCAGCTTCTCAATTATGTAGCCATCAATTTCCCTTCCAAGCTCGGGTGTTGCTTTCTGTGGCTCCCCGGTAAACCCATCCCAGTAATCCTCAGGATTCCTTAGAACCATGAATTTGGGAATCCTGTTGTATCCTGTTACAGCTTTTTCCATCTTCACAAGTTCCGGTCTCGTTGAGAGCATTCTGGCAGTTTCTATGAGTCCCCCGTGTCCATCATCCTGTGGAAATTTGGTGCCCCTAAGTTCGTAAGCAATATCGTAGTCAGAGAGCATCATTATCCTAACATCCTCACCTTCCAGTGACACAATCCTTTTGCACGCCTCGCCGATAGCCTGCATGTGACCGCTTCCAGCGTGCCCTGTAATCACCACAAAATTTCTGAAACCATTTCCCACAAATTCATACAGAATATCATAGATAAGGGATTGAAGAGTATCGGTAGAGATTGAAATTGTGCCGGAGAAGTTTCTGGTGCTGCTGCAGTTCCCGTAGTAAACGGGAGGTGCCAGAAGCCCGTTATATCTCTTGGCAAGCTCAATACACACCTTCTCTGCTTGGTAAAAATCTGTGAGGAGGGGAAGATGGGGCCCATGCGCTTCGACAGCCCCGACCGGGAGAAAGACAACGGTTTTTTCCTTGTTTATGGATGCAACCTCATCACTCGTGAGTTCCCCATAATTTCGCATGATGTTATCCCCTTCTTCTGAATGTGGCGAGAACAGTGATCAGGATTGCAGGGAAGATAGGAAGCATTAGAACGACGTGTTCCTGGATTACCGGCGGGCGTCCTGTAGCACTTGTTACGATGAAGTCCACAGCACAGTCATCCGTGTCCACTGGTGGTGTTCCAATCCGTTTTATAGCCATACCTGATGTGGTCGCACCTGTGGCGTCCGGCATGACTGTGTTGCTCGGAGAATAGGTGTGGGTACCACCTACGGTGGCATTCCATTCCACCCTGTCTATGCAGAGCCAGGTTGTGGAAGCGGAGGAATACCAGAGAAGTTTAAGGCTGCCTCCGTTACCTGACAAAATGTTTCCTCCAAGATCGACATAAAGGTAGTTGCTCCCTGTGGGATAGACCTGGGTAGTTAAGCTGGATAGAGTTGCACTCCATGCAGAGTAACTACCATTCCCACATTTCTCAAGTTTCCAGTTCTGCAAACTCACACCAGCAATGTCTGGGAAATAGAGATAGACATAGTCATTGCCTCCATCTCCGGGTTCAGCAACAACCTCATTGATTAGCGCTTTCTGGGTGGTCGCATAGAATGTGAGATTTTTTTCGACACTGCTGCCATTTACATAGAGTGCTGTCTGATTTGCAAAATAAATGCTACCATTTTCTTCATAGGTGAAATAAATCAGATCGTTGTCAACTCCACCCTCCTTAACTGGGTTCACGGTGGTCCCATTGATTACCGTAATATTATCACCAGGCACTATGAGGTCATAAAAACCCGTAGCGTTAACACTAGTATTCCCATAGTTTACCCCATCAATCCACGCCTTTATTGCGGAATTTTGGGGTAGGAGGGTACCACCCTTGTACGCCAGCCCATACTGATTGTAGGGGATCACTGGAGCGCCTACAGCAGATACCGAGCCCACAAAAAACATTACTGCCAGGACCAGCAACACTTTTGATGGTTTCATAAAATAAAAATAAAAAGGGAGTATATAAAATTTTACAATGGGATGTTGCCGGCGCCCATTGCTGCGGCCACTGCCCCACCGATGCCAGAAACGGCGGCTGAGATCATCGAGGAGACACCATAGAGAATACCGGCAATCAGAATGCCAACTGCCAGGTTCTTCTTGTTGAGTTCCTCGGTCTCGTCAATGTTCTTTGTGAGCTTGTCCAGTGCCTTGAAGGCAAGGGTTATTCCCAGGGATGCCAGCAAAATGCCGATCAGCACGGATATCAGCGCAGCCACAAAACCCAGCAGGCTCGGGTTTGTTGTGATTGCGGTTGTCATGCCTCTTATTCCGCTCGTGATTACCTGGGTGTAAGCAATCACAACACCTGCACAGACAATGCCGACTGCGTAGTTCCCTTTCTTGACTTCTTCCCAGATGTTAATCTTCGGCATCAGTCTTGAGAGCACATTCAGTCCGAGATATATCGACGCGATCGCAAGCGCTATGCCTATTATCAACTGGAGCAAGCCACCGAGTATTGCCCACAGCCATGCGAGGTCTGATGTGGTCGTCCCAGTTGTGTTGTTGTCAGCGGTCGCAATCCCTGCCCCAATCAGAATTGTGGCAAGCACAATTCCGAACATACCTATCTGCTTCAACTTCATGACATCACCATCATTGGGATAGAGAAATATTATATAAAATTTTGTGCATTATTTGAACAGATACAATTAACACAAATTTGGCTGTAGATGTAGCCAATTTTCTCCCCTAAGAATGTGTTTCTCCAGTGCAGAACAACTCTATCTCAGTTTTTATTTATTCATATTTATTAAAATATATTAAATAAAAATATCTCACCGAAAATCTTATATATGTCCGACACTATACAATAAATAGCAGACAAAAAGCAGACAAGGGGTGGGAAAATGACCCAAAAACACATAAACGGAAGGATTCTGAATTCAATTCCGAAGCCGGTAAAGGACTGGATGAAAAGCCACACGATAAGCGATGCTAAGCTTCTTGTGCGCGAGCTCAACGAACTTGGTGAGGACACCGCAGAACTCCAGCCCCTCATCTACCAGCTTGAAGAAATGGAGGACGAGGCAAGGGAGTATCTGGGGCTGGGTGAGGAAGACATCGTGGAGTTTTCGGAACCAGAGTCGGTGAAAGCCGTGGCTTAGCATCCCAAAAATTTTTCCCTCTTTTTTTGTTTTTAATCTGTTTCTTTGCTCGCTTCTTTCTGGAGTTTCTTCATTCGCTCCTTTGCCGTGTAACCAGTAGCTTTCTCGAGGAACAGATTGTACTTCTTTCTCGTGTCTTCAGCCACGATGTCACTCACATTTCTCTCCATCACGGTCTCCACACAGAGGGTCTTTTTGTCCTTCGCAAACACTCTCAATTCCTTCAATGCCCCGTAACTTGCCTTTATCAGATTTCCCTCCAGTGTGGCATTTCCAAAAATTTCTTTCACGAGGGTTAGAAGTTTGTCCCCTTCGATGTTTTTGTAGTTGCCTGGCTTTATTGGATAATCCCGCATGGTATCTGAGAACGAAAAAGGGTATTTAAGGGATGTGGCTGGATTGTCTGGCACTCGAAAGAAAATGTTTATCATTGTGTAGGAATTCGGGAGAAACATGAAGGTCTCCGTAATTATTCCCACGATGAATGAGGAGGCATCGATTGGTGGTGTGATACAGACAATCAAGGATGCTTTCGCAGCTGCAAATGTTTCAATTTTCACGAAAAACCCGCTGGATTACGAGATTTTGATCGTTGACACAAATTCAAAGGACAGGACCCGTGATATTGCGAGGGAAAGGGGAGCTGTGGTGATTGATGAACCCAGGAGGGGTTATGGGAGAGCATACAAAACAGGATTTGAGAAGGCGTCAGGGGATATAATAGCAACCCTAGATGGTGACTCAACCTACCCAGCCGAAAAAATCCCAGAGTTTGTAAACCTGCTCCTTAAGGAAGACCTGGATTTCATCACATGCGATAGATTGAGCACCCTGAAGCCGGGCGTTATGTCTTTCAAACATCGACTGGGAAATAAGATTCTCACATTGACATGCAATCTTCTCTTCGGTGTGAAAATAAAGGACTCGCAGTCGGGAATGTGGATTTTCAGAAAGGAGATACTGAAAAAGTTGAGGGTTGAGAGCGATGGAATGCCGTTCTCTGAGGAAATCAAGGTCGAGGCATTCAGAAAATGTGCCAGATGTGTCGAAATCCCGATAGAGTACAGGGTGAGGAAGGGGGAAGTGAAACTCAGTTCCTGGAAGGATGGCACAAAGAACCTGAAATACCTGTTCACGATGAAATTCAGAAAATGAGGGCTCTCTACTGCTTTCGCGAATTTCCTGATTTTCGCACCCATATTTCGGGCAGGAATCTCCACAGGTTTAGGGAGATGTAAAATCACCCCTGCTAAACTTGCCTTTAAATGAGTGTCGGGGACGGGATTTGAACCCGTGACCCCCGGATTTCTCCGGCAGGTTTTTATCTGAAAGAAATTACCCTATGAGTCCGATGCTCCACCAGGCTGAGCCACCCCGACGCTACTCCTTCTTCTCCTCAACAATTTCCTCTTCAATCGGTTCTTTTTTCTCTGGCTCCGCGGGAACCCCTGCAGATTTTTTGAGCACCACACTCTTCTTTATTTCAATTTTCTTGAGCGGGTAAACTACCTTGCAGGACTTTGCCAGAACATTACTCAGCTCACCAGAGATTATGTCCTTCACAACCTCACTCAAAGTTTTCTCACTCACAACTTTTTTCAGCGTTTCTTCGATCTTGTGCCTTATCGTTGCCTCCTGTCTTGACTGGAGGTGCTTTTCAGCGATACTCACTGGCTTAATGGCAATGAGTGCGTTGTCCTTAGTTGTGAGACGGTAGGAACCCTCGATTTTGGTTCTTCGTCTCCTGGTCAATCTCCTGATATAGTCGGAAGTCATGTCATGCCCCACGAATTCCGTGTGGGCATCAGTGCCTCTGACCTCACTAACTTTGAAGAAAAGTTTGATATGGGATTTTGCGATATTTCCAGTAAGGTCCTGGGCAGAAACTTCCTGGGTTCTGCCGAGCATTTTTCCTGGTTCATCTGCCACGCTCTTACCTATTTCGATACCACCGAACATTTCTGGAGCAAGAATCCTGTATTCCTGCTTCGCCTTCCACTTATCTTTAACCTTTTTTGGAACGGGTTTCTTGGTCTGCGTTTCTTCCTTGGGCATGGTATTCCTCCGAAACTGTGCTCACAAAAATCAGCCAATATTTAAAGTTTCTTGGTAGCTTGCTGTGTTGCGTAAGTTATTGCTGGACTATTTGCCGAGTGTAGGAAGGAGGAAAAATAAGGATGAACATGATACACTGCGGCCTGTGTTCTTCCTGGCTGGAAGGCCTCGATCCTCTTGCATTGCGTTACGGTAAAATGTGTTATTCAAATTTACGCAACACAGCATGGTAGCTTGCTGTCATACTTCTTACAGCAAAGAATATATCCCACAAGGTCTTTAGAGAGGAGTGGTGGAAAAATGGTTCCAGGAAATAGAAGCATTTACAACAGAAAAGGCCTCGTCAATGGTCACAGAACCAGATTGCGTGCAGAAAAACCGCACGGGATAGATATAATCACATTAATCACGCTGGGTGCCATTCTACTTCTCATTGTGGCGATTTTTACATATGTTCTGTTTAACGGAGTGTCGTCACCTGGAACCCACCAGTCGCAATCACCAGTAAAGAATTCTGCATCTGCATCCCAGGGCATCCTGGCATCTGGGGCCGTCGATGTGCATCCAGTTTACGCAACCCTCGACGAGAACATTCCGTTTGCAATACGATTCACATTCACGGGCAATGCCAGTACCACCTACAGAATGGGTGCCTGGATATATGGTGGCAGCACGAGCGTCAACTACTCCCAGGTGTGGACAAACGGTAACTTTTCGAACACAAGTGCTGCCTGGGGCTGGCGTAACCAGAGTTACTACACATACTTTGTCACTAACGAGACGGGTAAATTCAGCCACTGGCTCGTGATGCGTTCCACGGGGGTAGCACCTCTCTCCACCTATGACTATGTGCTCAGGGTGAGGTTTTATGAATGGAACGGGACAAACTGGAATACCCTTAACACCGTTGAATACAAGAACTCAACAGGCGCCTTCAAGCTCGTGAATGTCACACAACCAGGCAGCGGCAATATAGAAACGGGTGGCTGGATATGGGGATATGTGAACTCGACCACGAATGTACCGCTGGATAACAGGGTCGTAGTGGTGAAGAACAGTGCTGGCACTGTGCTCGGCACCACATTCACGGAAATCAACGGTGTGGACGAAGGTTACGATGCATTTGGAAGTGGATATTACAGGGTTGCGGTGAAGGAAGGAAGCAATTACGATGTTGAGGTCTGGTACGATATGGAATTGCGTGGCTCCATAAGTGGGGTTTCAGTCACCGGGACACAGGGGACCCATGTGGATATCACCGCGGATGCCACATTTGAAGGCATCACGGCACTCGCAATTTTCGCTGGACTAATACCGGTTGTTTTCTACTCCACAAAAAGGAAAACCAGAAAATTCTAAACCTTTTTTTTCCTCATTTCATATTCAGCATTTCGTATATTGTTTTGATATGGCTAATGGTGGCATTGGTTCTGAATCCGTTAGGTGAAATATGGGTCCGGACAGTCCTGTAGCCAAGCATCCTGAGTGCTGAAGTGAGTTTTTCAAGTGGCGGCGGAGAGAGATGAAAAATTTTTCCGAGTTCGTTGGTGTCGTAAAAGAACGGCTCCGCGTCACATTCCTCGCGCCATATCTCCAGTATCCTGGTAAACCTCCGTCCCGTGTTGAAGTTTTCCCTCACGACCATTTTAGCCAGGATATCGGCATCAAATAATCTTCCAAGCCAGAGGGGACCTATTGCTTCTCTCTCCGGAGAGAGCAACGTCCTCACTTCACCGTTTCTCTCGTTCACCAGAAGGTAGCCCAGATTTGCAAGACACTCATCGGCCCTTCCCGCACCATTTTCCACCCTGACGAAGATGCGGAAGTAATGGTCTGCATAGAAGCACACGAGTGGTTTAATCGCCCTGTCGAATTTAGCAGCAGTTCTTGCCACATAACCCAGAAAGATTCTGAGACCGGCCTCGTGGCACATGTAGTTGTTCCTGCTCCTTGCCAGATATCTTCTCACGCACGCTTTCGGTACCGTTCCACATAGCACGGAGGTATCGGTGGTGGAGACGCCTATAATCCCATGCCTCTTTATACTCTGGACCGCGAGGTCAAGGTATTCTACGGGGCTGCCAAAAGGGTCAACATCGATGTAATCGTAGGCAGAAGACGCCAGAATTTCGTTCAAATTTCTGCATTCTACCTCCGCTTCAAGATTATTCAATTCTAGATTCTTTTTTATCAACCTGACTGCAAGGGGATTTATGTCGTTGAGGGTAACCTCAAACCTCTTCGAGACCTCATTCTTTACTCTGATGCCCCTTATTCCCGTGGCAGCCATTCCATCAAGAACTTTTAACTTTCTTCGCTTGTCCAGTACTGCAGAAAGCAAGCTCACCGTCACATCGCGGGCAAATTCCATGTTGGGGTTGTAAAACACTGGCATCTTTGAACTGCCCGGACCCTTAATTCTCTGGAAGGCCGGAACAAGGCATACCGTACTTCCCTCTGTGATCTCTTCCAGATAGAGCCCTCTCACAGTGTCTCTCCCTTCAACAGCTTCATTATTCTGAAAGGCAGAAAATTCTTGTTGATTGGCGTAACCTCCAGGATTCTTATGTCGTCCCTCCTCCTTATATCCTGAAGGAGGGGATTCCTTGATTTTTTATGGAGCGTGATTATTACTGGCTTATCGGAATCTAGAATTTCCTTAACAATGTCAATGAACTCCTTGCTGCTCTCCACCTCCATTTTTCCAATCTCATCGATTACAATCACATCTGCCTTCTCAAGTGCCATCCTGAGGGCCTCCACCCCGAGTGTCTGAAGAACCGTTATGTCGACCCCGTACCTCCCCACCTTTATCTTGGATTCTTTTTTGATGTGGGCAAAAATCTGACGCTCTTTGGTAAGCCAGTTCACAATGTAAAATCCAATTCGCTTATTTTTCTCAAGGATTGGCTCCGTAATCATTCCCCCCACCATCAGTCCCTCATTTTCAAGGCTTTCAATCAGCTTGAGCAGGGTGGAGGTTTTACCGGCGCCTGGGAGCCCTGTAATCCCGATCTTTAAGTTCTGCATAGTCCTCCTGTGGGGGTATATCCTCGTTACATATCTATTTTACGGCATTCGCAGGGAAAACTTAATTACCATAATGAAATTCCTTTCACCATGGCACTCTATTCTTTTGAGGGAAGGCAGCCAAAAATTAAGGGCTCGAGCTACATAGCCAGTGATGCTACTATTATCGGAGATGTTGAGGTGGGTGAAAAGTGCTTCATTGCTCCCGGTGCAAAGATCAAGGGGGACTACGGGAGAATTGTGATTGGGAGTTGCACCTCAATCCAGGAGAACTGCGTGGTTCATGCCAGGCCCGGGATGGAGACAGTAATTGGAAATTATGTTACTGTCGGGCACGGGGCGATTGTGCACACCGCCGAGGTAAGGGATTACGCAGTGATCGGGATGGGCAGCATCGTGAGCGATTTTGCAAAGGTGGGTGTGTGGGCTGTGATCGGCGAAGGGGCGGTGGTGAAAAATAACCAGGAAATTCCGGATGAGAGCATTGCAGTCGGTGTGCCTGCAAAGGTGATAGGAAAAATTGACGACGAATACAAAAAAACCTGGCTTCAATTCAAAGAAATTTATGCGGGGCTCTGCCAGAGATATAAAGAAGGGCTTGTAAAAATGGAGTAGGTGAAACCATGGGCTACAAGGTGGAGTTGATTTCTCCAGATGAGAAGGACAGAATTTTTGAAGAATTGAAGGATAAGCTGCTTTATGAACGCAAAGCGCATCTGCATGGAATCTGCATCAAACTCTACACAAACTCAAAACGGATTAAGGACATGTGGGAGGATAATTTTTATTTCATGAGCGAATTCATAAAGTCGCATGGAAGGGTGATCGCGTACTATACATTCAAAGAAGGTGAGCCAGAGAGAGTGCTGTATGACCCCTACACGAACACCGCATTTCTTTTCAATGTCGGCTACTACGGGTATGTGAAGAGCATCGCTCTCGGTGTGGCGGGAGATGTGCTGGAGGACGAGCACGGGATCTACTCAATCCACGGTGCCTGTCTGGATGTAAGCGGAAAGGGAGTATCCGTCATTGCTCCATCTGGCACCGGGAAGACGACCCATGCGTTCGGACTGCTGCAGATGAGGGATGTTAAGCTCATCTCCGATGACTGGCACTTCGTGAGGAACTTTGGCGACGAGTTCGTGGCCTACACATCGGAAAAGAACTGCTACATACGGGATGATTTGAGCAAGATATGGCCCGAGTATCATTACCTGGTCGAGAAGGTGGACCTGGACAGGGAGGGCCGGGGGGTTGCGGACATCCGCTGGCTACTCGGAAAGGAACATGTGCGGGAGAGTACTGTAATAAAGATGGTCATCCTGCTCAAGAGAGATCCAGAGGACAAGGAAATCATCAGAAAGCTAACTCCAGATGAAGGTGTCGGCTACCTGCAGCAGCACTCATTCTGCAACCCTCATTTACTCGTGAATGACGAGAGAAAGACAAGGTTGAGGGCGAACTTCTTCAGGAAACTGTTTTCGAGTTCCGAGGTTTACCTTGTGAACACCGTATTGCCACCCCTCGAAACCCAGGAAAAAATCAGGGCACTGGTGAGGGGAGTGCGGGAAAACCATCAGGGCTGCAAAGAGTAAAAACAATCTTAAAATATCCCATCAGCATTCCACATCCGTGGAACTATGGCCAAGAAACTCCGAAGTTCTGAAACGATGGAAACCGAGGAAGGAAAGCAGTATCACATCGGACTGAGAAAAGGGGAGGTTGCTGAGAATATTCTGCTTTGCGGTGACCCTGCCAGAGCAGGGAAGGTTGCGAAGGAATTTGAGAAAATTAGGGTAAAGGCAACAAACAGGGAGTATGTGACCTACACTGGCATCTGGAACGGAATTGAGGTTACCGTGATGTCCACAGGCATTGGCTGTGACAACACCGAAATTGCGGTGGTCGAACTCCTGAACATTGTGGAAAACCCCATTCTTATCAGGATCGGGAGCTGCGGGGCCCTCCAGCCGTTTATAAACCTCGGAGACCTTGTGATTTCTACCGCGGCAGTCCGCCTTGAAAACACCTCGCTCTATTTCGTGCCGGATGGTTATCCGGCGGTTGCCCACTACAAGGTGGTTCAGGCCCTGGAAGAAAGTGCGAGGAAGCTGGGCTACCGGTACCATGTGGGTCTCACCGCAACCGCCCCTGGATTCTACGGGGCCCAGGGCAGGGCAGTGAACTGGCCACTGAGAAAGCCGGACATGGTTGAATCGCTTGCAAACCTCAATGTTTACAACATGGAGATGGAAGCAAGCACCCTGTTCACACTTGCTAGCATCAAAGGCCTCATGGCCGGTGCGGTCTGTGCCGTGTATGCCCAGAGAAAGGCAAAGCAGGGAATACCCGCGGATTTGAAGGAGAGGGCTGAGAGAGCATGCTACCTCACAGGGCTCAACGCTCTGGCAGTTCTCAGAAATTGATTGCCTCGGCGGTTGTGGTTGCTGGTGGGGACGGGAAAAGATTCGGGGGAGATAAGCTAAGCCAGTTGGTCGGGGAAAAAACAATTCTCGAGAGGGTAGTGAATTCTCTTGCTTCTGCAGGTCTCTCTGAAATTCTGGTTGTTGTCGAAACGGAGAAGATTGTTCCAGGCAGTGCGAGGGTTGTTGTCGAGGAGGAACACAGCATTAGGGCTGCGATCTTGACAGGTCTGAGGATGGCTGCCCATCGGAGAATTTTTTTGGCTGCAGGGGACATGCCATTTCTCAACCCCCACACGATTCGCTGGCAGATATCCCTAGCCCCATCTACAATCCCGGTTTGGAAAAACGGGTTTCTCGAGCCACTCCACAGCGTCGTCGGAAAAAATCTGGAGAAGTTTCTGGAGGATGGTGTCAAGCTAGGAGAGGCAATCCTGGCATCGGGTGCAGAATCAGTACCAGCCGAGCTTTTCCCGGAGCACGAGTTCTTCAATGTGAATACAAGGGAAGATCTGGAAATGGCAAGAAGGACTTTGAGGGAAGAACTCCGCTCGTCATCCCCTTAATTTCTCCACAATTTTCGGCAGAATCTCCCCTGCCTTCTGCTGGAACACTGCATCTGCAATGGCTGTGAGGGGTGTTTCTTCGGGATTTATTTCTATGAGGAACGCGCCATTCCGCTGTGCCTCAACTGGCAGGTATGCTGCAGGGTAAACCACCGCAGAGGTGCCGATGCTCATAAAAACTTCTGCATTCTCAGCCGCAAGAAATGCGCTTCTCAGGGTCCCCTCATCCAGTGGCTCTTCAAAGAGCACAACATCTGGACGCATCACGGCACCGCACTGGCAGAATGGAGGGATTGAGGGAAGTGGTTCATAGGTTTCCATCCGCCAGCCATCCCTCGGGCAGTAAATCGTGAATGCGTTTCCATGGAGCTCAAGGACATTTTTGCTCCCGGCCCTCTGATGCAATCTGTCAATATTCTGGGTAATAAGTGTGAAACTCTCAACAAGTTTCTCAAGTTCCGCAAGGGCCCTGTGGCCTGGGTTTGGCTCTGCCCCCAGCATCTCCCGCCTCCTGCCCTCAAACCATTCCCAGAAGTATGCAGGGTCCGATTTCAAACCTCTCGGGGTCGCCAGTTTTTCGACATCATACCGCTCCCACAGTCCTCCCTTCCCCCTGAATGTGGCAATTCCGCTCTCTGCGGAGATTCCAGCCCCGGTGAGAACCGCGACCCTCTTTGCGTTTTGCAATTTCTCAGCCACATCTCCCAGCACACTCATTTCCCCATCACCGTCACTATCACACGCCTGTCACGGGGACGCGTATCCAGTTCAACCAGGACAATCTGCTGCCATCTGCCCAGCACCAGCTGGTATCTCCGGATAGGCACGGTAATGCTAGGTCCTAGCATCGCTGCACGGACATGGGAACGTCCGTTATCATCATTCCAGCGAAGATGGTGTTTGTAATCTGCATCTGAGGGTGCAAGCCGCTCGAGGGCGTCTCCGAGGTCTTTAACAAGTCCCTCTTCATACTCCATCGTGGTTATCGCCGCAGTTGAACCTTCCACAAACACATTCACAAGCCCGTATTCAAACTCTTCAATCCGCCGCCGCACCTCATCGGTTATGTCTATCACATCCATCTCGCCCTTCGTCCGCACCAGAATCTCTCCTATCCAGCAATGGATCTTCCGCTCGCTCAACATCCCCTTTACGATAAATGGCGTTGGGTCCACTGTTTTCCTCATCCTTACCACCCCTCTATCCTGACGCGCTTTCCATCCAGGATCTTTACCCTTCCTTCTGCAATCAGTTTCACCGCAAGTGGCAGAATCTCGTGCTCCTTCTCCAGGACCCGCTCAGCCAGGGTTTCGGGAGTATCGTTCTCCCGCACCTCGACGCATTTCTGGAGAATTATGGGTCCGCCGTCAATCTCCTCTGTCACAAAATGCACGGTGCAGCCAGAAACCTTCATTCCGCTGGCAAGCACCGCTTCGTGCACCTTCATTCCGTAATAGCCCCGTCCACCGAACAGAGGCAGGAGGGCAGGATGGATGTTGATTATCCTGTTTCGCCAGCGATCGATGAAGTAATTTGTAAGGGTCCGCATGTAGCCAGCAAGCACAACAAGCTCCACACCGTGCTTTTCAAGTACTTCCGTGATTTCCCGCTCGTGTTCCTCTCTTTTCCTGCCCCTGTGCGGAATCACATACGCGGGAATCCCGTTCTGCCTCGCCCGCTCCAGCGCATAGGCATCCGGATTGTTCGAAATCAGGACCGCTATTTCTGCGGCGAAGAATTTCCGCTTCTGTGCATCAATCAGGCTCTGAAAATCCGTGCCTCTGCCTGACGCAAGCACTCCCAGTTTGAGCATAAGGGAAAAATAGAAGCAGGATATATAGGGTTTTTGATTTGATGAATCGGATACATGACGACTGCGAGTTGTGGATTCCGTTCAGGAAAATTCTCCCAAGAAAGCCGGTTGACTATCCATTCAGCGTTGCCATCTCCGATTTCTTCAAGGCAGGAAACTATTCGGGTTACCGGACAGTCCATGCAGGTGCATCGCTCCTCACCGAAGTGACCTCCTACAAATTTGTGTATCGGAATCAGGCACTGGTCAGAATGCTAATAGCGGAACTATCCGCATACCTGGATGCATGGAAACAGTGTATAAAGCATCACGAACACAGGGAAGGCACTACCTGCTTCAACCCTGGCTTCAGGGCGATGCTTTATTCAGGAATCAGTGAAATCGAGGAGTGCTTGACCGCAAAAATTCCGGGAATCATCGCGTCCCTGGATGATTTTGACATGGCAGTTGAATTCGTGAACGCCTGGAACGAAATCCAGCACACGATGATGGTTACTTACTACGCGAACCTCATCGCTTTCCCGAACTTCCTCAAGCAGGAAAGGTGTCTCTGGGACGATGACCTCACTTGTGCAATGTGCACCCTCGGTGACAGGAAAATTTTGAATCCGACCCCAAATTTTCTGTTTTTGAGCGGGTTTTTCACACCGGACGATTTTTTACTCCCTAACGGTAAAACAATTGCCCAGGGCGTGTATGTGCATGAGAGGGCGGGCGAGCGTGAAATCCTACACGAACATGTGCACGGGTATCTCCACCAGTGCAGGAGAGTAGCAGAGCAGATTTTATGCGATTACCTGGATGAGGGATTCGCAGAATGGTGTGCAATCTCTCTGAAAAGACCAGAGCAAATCCCGAAGGGAATCTTCAGGGAAAAATACGACTTCTGGATTGTACTCAACTCTCTCCCGGAAGAGATTGCCCTGAAACTGTTTGACCATTACATCTCTGCGAGCAGGAGCATAAACTGGAAAATGTTTGTCAAAGAGGCCACGGAATGTATCGTTCTCCACAGGGAGGCGCATAGGAGTAAAAAATTTTGGAGACCAGATGAACACCTGGATAGAGAGCACATTGAGAAACTGTGTAGATTTATCATGGTATGAAACTCCAAAAAACCGTTATATATCCCGAGAGCATTCTCTCTTCGTGGATGCCGGGAAGTTTCCACCCGTGCTGGTGGATAGAGAAAAAGAGATTGCGGTATTAAGGAAGGCAATGGAAGATTGCAAGGAGGGAAGGGGAAGCGCCGTTTTGATTGCTGGAGACATCGGCACAGGAAAAACAAGGCTCGCGGAGGAGTTTGCAGAAATGTGTGAAAGGGAGCACTTTGTGGTCCTTGCCTCCATGTGCCTCGGCACGAGCGAGCCAGCTTACCTACCAGTTCTCACTGCACTTGAGAGTTATGCAAGAAAAGTCAGAGAGGAAGAGGAGAGATACCTCCCACTCGGACTTGCCGGCTTTCAGAACCTGGAAGTTGAGGAGCGAAGTCCGAATGGGGTAACAAAGGAGAGGACAAGAATACTGGAGTATTTGCTCCGCCAGTTTATTGAGATTGCAAAAAAACAGCCATTACTCTTTATAATCGATGACCTGCATCTTGCCGATTCTGGAACCCTTGCGTTTTTCCATTATCTCGTAAGGAATATACAGAATGAAAGAATGGTTGCCGTGGCAACCTATGTTGAGGAGTATGCAACCTCCGACTCTCTTTTTGCAAAAACGCTGAGGAATATCAACATTGAGAGGCTTTACACCCAGGTAAAGCTGGAGAACTTCGGTGAAAAGGAGATACAGGAGATCGTTGAGCAGTTTGGGTTTGCCCATCCGAAGGAGACCGCAAACTACATTTATGATAGAACCTCCGGCAATCCTTTCTTTGTAGTTGAATTTCTGGCTGCGATGAGAAGTGCGGGAGCGGTGGAGATAGAGGCAATTAAAAAGATGGCACTCCCGAATAGCGTGAAAGAGATTGTGAGGTTCCTTGTATCAAAGCTGGATGAGAAGGCAAGGAGAATTTTGTCAATCTGTGCGGTTCTCGGAAGGGTGTTCGAATATAAAGTGCTGGCGGAACTTGTAGGGTTGACTGAAGAGGAGTTATTGAGTTCGATCGAGGGGCTCCTAGCCCAAAATTTTTTGGTCGAAACAGAGGAGGTTGAGGAGGGGTGCAAATTTGTGAACAATACCATACAGGAGGTAATATACGAGGAGTTGACGGGCGTGCGGAAGAGACTCATGCACCTGAAGGCCGGGGAGTGTATTGAGAAATATCACGGGACCGAAGAAAGATTCTGGCCCTCGCTAGCCCGTCATTACAGGGAAGGGGCTAACAAAAACAAGTTTTCAGAGTACGCTATAAAAGCAGGCAGGAGCGCGGCGAAAAAATTCGCAAATGCAGAAGCATCGGAGTTCTTGGGAGACGCCTTGAAAGCTTTGGGCGAAAGTCCTGAGGAGAGACAGCAAAAAATTGAGATTCTGTGGGAACTTGCCGAGGTATTGGAGTTAGAAGGAAAATATGAGGATGCGCTGGAATTGCTGAATACGAGGGTTAATTACACGGTTTCTGAGCAGCCAGTTGAAGCAGGAAAGACCCACAGGAAGATGGCAGAGATATACACCACCAAAGGAGATTATGAGAATGCATTGGTCCATGTGGAAAAGGCGGAGGAGTGCCTTCTTGGCAAATCCGAAGACAAATTCGAGCTCGCAAGGGTCTGGAGCGCGAAGGCCTACGTGTATGAACGGAAGGGAGAATACAGGAATGCAATAGAATGGCAGGAGAGGGCGCTCACTGTGTTTGGGGAATCGGATGGAGAAAAAGATACTGCAAACGCCCTCCATAGAATTGGAACCTGTTATGCCTACCTCGGAGAATACGAAAGAGCCCTCGGATATCTCAAGAGGGCCTTACAAATCCGGGAAAAAATCAACGATTTGAGGGGGGTTGCCGGGGTTTACAACAATATCGGGATAATTTACGACCACAAGGGAGAGTACGAGAAGGCCCTGGAGTTCTATCACAAAGGGTTGGCGGGTTATGAGAAGATAGGGGATGTGTTTGGGATGGCAAAAATCTACAATAACATAGGGGTAGTTTACGATTACAGGGGAGAGTATGAGAGGGCCCTCGAGTTTTATCAAAAGAGCTTGGCAATCAAGGAAAGAATTGGAGACCTCTGGGGTATTGCGTCCACCTCTGACAACATCGGGACAATCCACCGGCTGAAAGGGGATTATGAAAAGGCCCTGGAGTTTCATCACAAGAGCCTTGCACTGGAAGAACGGATTGGAGACCTCTGGGGTATTGCAATATCTTACAACAGCCTCGGGGAAACCTACTATCAAAAGGGAGAGTATGAAAAGGCCCTGGAATTTTATCAAAAGAGCTTGGCCATAAAGGAAAGGATTGGTGATGTGACTGGCATCTGTAAATCCTGCACTCTTTTGGGCCGTCTCTACCTCGAAATGGGAGATTACGAGAAGGCCCTTGAATCCTTTAAGAGATCTCTTGAACTTGCCAAGCAGGTCGGTGCACGAACCGACGAATGCACCGCAATGCTGGGAATTGCAGAAGTGTACACGGAGATGGGGGACCTGGAAAAAGCTTTTCCGTTGCTGGAGGAGGCCTCAGGAGTTGCTCTCATATTCGGGGAAAAGGAAACTGTTGCGTCCGCGAGATATGCAGAGTGGAAATTTTATGCTGCGAAAGGGGAAGGAAAGAGTGCTATTGAAGCTCTGAAGCAGGTTCTTGTGATATGTGAGGGAATCGGGAGACGCGATTATTATTATTACCGAACCCTGTTCGAGCTTGGCAGGTTTACCGGTGATAGAGATTTGCTCGCACAAGCCCTCCAGTTTTTTGAACGAATTGACAATAGGGTATGGGCCGAGAAGACAAGAATTGAAATGGAAAAAATAAGCACAAAACAAATAGTTTGAAAAAAAAATATTTTAATTTTCTATCACGAACGGAAGGGTATAGTATGTTCCCCAGTCGTTTATGATTGGGTAGCGATACCCAAAGTATCCTCCGCTCTTCTTGACCGGGTCTGCGTTTATCCACCCCTTGCCATTGATGTAGAAATACCCCCAGACATGTCCGTAGGCACCACTCGAGAACTGGCAGTAGGCATGACGGTAGAGGGCAGGAATTCCGACAGCTCTCGCGAGCGCATTTTCGGCGTTGGCGTGGTCGCAGCAGTTAATCGCACTCGCCTCAAAAATCGCCCTGTAAGCCCCATATCTGGTGTTGTAATAGAACGCATATCCCTTGTTGTCCCTCACCCATGAATAGATTGCCTCTCCCGCAAGATACATAGCGTCATTGGCACTGAGCGTTCCGTTGTTGGCTTTATTGGAGTAAGTGCATATGATACTCATTGCGAAGTTGATGACCTGCCCATTCGTTGCTTGACAGTTCGCAGTAGCCCCAGTGTACTGGGAGTTTGCATCCGCCCTGAAACCTGGCACTGGTTTCACATAGGCAAGGGAGGGCAGCAGCCCATTGTAGTAATACCATCTCACAACCCTTGCATTTATGTAGAGGATTTCCCACATTCTTATTTTTCCTACAGGAGTATTTGCGTAATTGGGGGCTGCACCGTTCTTCTCAATGAATCCATACACCCTGTATGCCATGTCAACATACTCGTTCCGTCCAAGGGAGCCAGAATATGCCTCCCCGAAGGGGTTCGGTGCGTAGTCGCAGGTGATGAGATGGTAGCTCGAATTCGGGGAACCCGTGGAGAGGTCATACACAAGTTTCGAGGAGATGTAGAGCATCTGGGGCATCGGAATGTTTCCCTTGGTCGTGGTTACATACTTCGGGGTCCTATAGTGTTCGTCAATGTAATTTGCGAGTTCAATGCAGGCCTCGAATGCCTCTTGCTTTGTCAATGAGGAGGGACTCGGCGGGGAGTTATCTACGGAATACCTATCTATAATCTGATACTGCGCCGAGGTTATCGGGTATCTGAAGAAGTTGATGCCTGCGGCACCTCCAGAGAGGGCATAGCTTATGCATGCCTGGAGTTCGGTGTTGCTCATGTAGTTCCCGTTATCGTCAAGGGACTGGACGGCGGCCCATACCCTGCAGTTTGGATTTACCGTGTGGGCATTCTGGCACACATACCGGACTACCGTAGCCACCCATGATGGTTGCTGAGAATATTTATGGGTGTAAGTCAGGGGTATCAGCACATCCAGATACTGGGACATCTGTGCATAATCCTGACCATACACATATGCATTCGTATCCATTCCCGGCTCTACCGTAGCACCTACAAGTGCGCTGGGCTTGTAAGATTTGACGATAGTAGAAACTTCCCTGCAGAAAGATGTGATCGGGTAGGGGCTCCCATAGGCAGTTCCTGAGTACCTGATATAATCCAGCACAACCCCATCAAATTTATGGTCCTTCGCAAGGGGAGTAATCACCTCATTTTTAAGATAGGCCCTGTAGGTCTCAGAATACGGATTAACCCAGCCCCCAGCTGACTCATCCAGGAAGCACACCACCCATGCATGCACCCGGATTCCATTTGCGTGGCACTTTTCATACATTGCATCCAGACGGTCAAATCTATAAGCCCCCGAAACCCCCTTTATCAGCACAAATACATCGCTGATTCCATGCTTGGCAAACTCGGAAGCGAGGGTTGGTGCTCCCACATTGGCCACATCGGTGCCCCAGACCCAAACTCCCTTTGACCCAACCTTGGTATTATCGGGTGGAGGAGGTGTGGTATCTACCGGGTACATATCAAGTATCTGATACTGCTTGGAGGTTATCGGGTATTTGAAGAAGTTAATACCTGCCGCACCCCCGGAAATGGCATAGTTTATGCACGCCTGGAGTTCAGTGGTGCTCATGAATTGCCCGTTATCATCAAGCGATTGAATTGCGGTCCATACCTTGCAGTTTGAATTGCCCTGCAGGGCTTTCTGCCGTACATATTGGGTCACAGTCCCGACCCATGAGGGCTGCGTGTGATAGTTGTGGGTGTATGCCATCGGCATAAGCACATCCAGATGCTGGGCCATCTGGGTATAGTCCTGGCCATAATAGTAGGCATTTGCGGCCATCTCAGGCATTACTGCGGCGCCCATTAGGGCATTAGATCTATAGGACTTGATAATATCAGTAACCTCTTTGCAGAAGGAAGTTATTGGATATGTGTTTCCGTAGGCGGTACCTGGATACCTTATGCAATCAAGGACCACACCGTCAAATCTGTGGTACTTTGCGAGGGGAATAAAGATGTTGTTTTTGAGGTAGGCCCTGTAGGTGTCGGAACTCGGGTTGACCCACCCGCCCCAGGAGTCATCGCAGAAGCATATCACCCACGCATGCACTCTGATTCCATATCCATGACATTTATCAAACATTGCATCTAATTTGTCAAATCTATAATCTCCGGAAGTACCTTTTATCAACACAAATACATCACTGATTCCATGTTTGGCGAATTCCGAAGCAAGGGCCGATGCACCAACATTGGCCACATCGGTGCCCCAGACCCAAACTCCCTTTGATCCAACCTTGGTTCCCCTCAATTCTTCGTTAACTGTCCCTTCTGGGACTGCGGTCTGACGGTCTTCAAACCCACTGCCGTTCGTTCCCCCGCCGAAAGAATGGAGGAAAACGAGCCCTATTAGCATGGCACAGCTTGTTATTGCTACGATTGCAGTCAACTTTCGAATTTTTCTTATTTTTATTCCATTTATGTTCATTCTTTTCATGGTTGCACCTCCTTTCTGCTTACATAATTGGTTTAGGCACATATAAAACTTCTCAGGTGCTTACCTCGGTAAATCGGGGTGCATCATGGTGTACCGTTTTCTTGAAAAAAATAAAAGAGAATCAGCGGATCACAAAACTGGCTTCAAGTGCCGCCAGATCCCCGTTAAAAACATCAAGGTCAACATTCCCGGAGATGCCTGGAACGCTGCCCCTATCACTGTACTGCCAGAAGTACCAGGTACTCCAGACACCTGTGCTCGGAGAGGTATTCGGATTGTAGGTCCAGTGGGCGATCCAGAGTGGCCAGACCGTCACAGAGGAGTCAAGGTAGTTCCTTGCGTAATTTGCACTTGTATAAATTACGGGGGTTACACCAGTCCTCGCCTTCACGCGGTTCATGAATGTGTTGACCCACTGGGAAAGTGCTGTCTTTCCTATGGAATAGCCCTCCTCGAGGTCAAGGGCAGGTACCATGTAGCCAGCAGTGATGTACGGCAGGATTACACTCACAAAATGGTCCGCCTCTGCGATTGCAGAATTCCTATCCGGATGCGCGTAGTGGTAAGCCCCAATGTAAATTCCTGCTGCCTTTGCATTCCGCATGTTGGTGCTGAATGTCGGATCCGTGTAGCCAGTCCCTTCCGTGGCCTTTGCGAATGCAAAATAGTAGCCCGCAGCCCGGACAGAACCCCAGTTTATCGCCCCCTGCCAGTGGGAAACATCAATTCCATTTAGGCGACCACCAGGTGGCGGCGGGGGAGGGGGAGGTGGAGGAGGAGGTGGCGGTGGTGGTGGGGGGACTGAACTTGTATTCTCGGTAATCCCTGCTACAATCCAGTTGTCTGTACCAATCACCTCGAACTCAATCCTTACAATCCCGTTGTCTATTCCTGCACCGACAGCACCGAGTAGCGAGGCATGGGCATTGAGCGTACTCTCAGTTCTTGCGTCACCTAGATAGTCATAGTTCTTCCAGTGGTTAATCACCTTCATCGCATTCCCGACATTCGTTGGATAGGAGGAGTAGAGGGCTGTGGGAATCTCGGGATTTCCGAGGTTATACACTATCTGGCGTATGTGGTTGATTGTACTCACCAGGTAGGTCTTTATGTAATCTGTTGTCCAGCCCTGTCCCGGGAAGTAACTGACTGCATACTCCTGCCTGTAGGTTTTACCTCCGAGGGAGTACTCGAAGAAGATTCCGAAGCCCTGCCTGCTTGCCAGGTCATTGACGCACTTGGAATATACATCCCCGAGCGAGTATTTCAGGAACACGCACAGGTCTTCCATGTTGGGCTTGAAATACTGCATGTTGTTTGAGAAGGCACTGGCAACGCTGGATGGCATCGAGGAAGTGCCGATCACAATCGCACCGACCTTCAGCTGGATTGTCTGGTGCAGATAGGGCACATAGATGCCGTTTGCGGTCGTGGTCCACTCCGCAATCGTTGGCTTTCCACTCGGCACCTCAATCTGGCTCGTGAATTTTTTGCCGAAGTAGGTGTTGCGGGCCGTTAAACTGTATTTCCCAAATGTGCCTGACTTCGGCTCGCTCGTGTCGTTGAAATCAAAGTCAGAGGTAGTGTACTTCAGTTCATTCTTCAGATTTGCGTAGTCAATCTTCGTTGTAAAGTACTTGCTCTTGTAGTCCAGGACCTTTGACCCGCTCCTGAATGTGGCATCGAACCCGTAGAACTTGATGTTGTAGGTGCTCACCCTGCCTGCTGAATAGACCGCATTGAACCGCTGGTCAAGCTGGGACAGGTAGCCGGAATTGGCGGCATCCCTCAGCAGAATTGAGTTCGTCTTGAGCACATCTGAAATTATCTTTGAGAGATGGACTTCCTGTTCCACGCCCTCATCCAGATAGTTCATCAGCAGGAGGTTCATCCGCATGTCCCTGTCCATCACCCAGTCAGCCGCATCCTTCATCCCCTCTACCAGTTCCACAAACGGCTTGCTGATGAACCAGGGGTCAAATGAATCGTCCTTCGGTGGAATTCCAAAATAGCCCCGGGTCATCGGATAGTCAATGTCGTAGGCACGCCATCTCGACTCGAGATTCCAGCCGGAGTAAACCACGACTGGAAAACTCATGTCGATTGTCACCGTGTTGTTGTAAATTGTCTGGATGTGGCTCGAGCCCTTCAGCAACGAGTAACGCAACGCATTTACGGTAACCCTGACGCTGCCAGTTATGGTGACATCCCACTGGGTGGTGAAGGGGGCATCGCCCATGTTGTGTTCCGTATCCTGCGCATCCACATAGTGCACTCCCTTGGTTGGAATTGTAATCTGGACATTTATGCCTGAACCTGGTGAGAGCACGGTCGGGGTCTGCTTCACCCGCAGCTCCTCGTGGAGGATGCTCCCGTTCTGGGCTGCTGTGGTCAGATTGTTTTCCCAGAAATCGTAGACCATCCTGTAGTTGGTCTGCTCGAATAGCACGATGTTGCTCAGGTCGGCATTGTCCCGGATGTGGTTCAGCGTGGTCTGCATTATGTTCTCTACCCAGCCGCCCTCGTCAAGCAGGTCCATCACCCTGCATTCATCCTCTCCAGGCAGTCCGATGAAAAGCTTTCCGATTCTCTCCCTGATAAACACATAGTAATTTTCCTGGTAGGCATGTGTGTCTGTCACCTCGTCGAGGTATTTTTTCATGTCTATTGTTATATCTGTAAGCAGTCCGTTTTCTCCGACAGTGTTCACAACTGCCTGGCGGATATCGTTCATGATGCTGTTCCAGATTGCCTGATCTGTCCATTCTGCATTCACCTGGGCAAGAATTATCATCTTCGGGATGTCGCAGCACGGGGTCACGCCTTCCCATGCCTCATCCACCCATGCCATCCGTCTCGGGTCCGCATAGCTGATGCACACCCTCATGAACGCATCTTTAAGCAGGTCGTTCTTGAACTTGAAAGCCCCTTCAGGGTTGTACCAGTCACTTCTCTGAACTGTTGGGGGGAAGCCCCTTGAGGGATACGGGTCAAAGTCCTTCAAAGCGCTCATCACAAGGTTCACGACCATTTCGTACCAGAGGTCAACCGTTTCCTGGGTGACAGCGTACAGATAGCCAGTTTGGGGATTGGTCTGTTCCCTGTGGTAGGCACCGTATCTCCACCAGTTGTCCCTCACACTGAAGGAACTTGCATACGATGCCATGTCATTTATTCCCTGCTTGATTGCCCCCGTGTTAATCAGATAGTCGGATTGGTTGAGCAGGATTGTGGTTCTGTCGCTCGGGTCGACCTGCAGGTTGGTGGCTTCCAGATTGTGCCGCTTCGAAATGTCGTACGCCATGTAGTCCATGAATCCCTTGTTGTTCCTGTCATCGACGCTGGAGGAAAGTTTTTTCATCGTTCTGTTCAGTGCCTCCAGGATGTCATAGAGTGTGTCGTAGTAGGGGGTCCCGCTCCTTGCGTGCTTCTTGATCAACGATTCTTTCACTAGATAGTACTGGTAGAGCATGTTCCCGATACTGCTGAAGTCATCCCAGGTCTCAACTTTGTAGGGCTGGGCATCCAGATTGGGTGCACCTGACTCACCGAGAATCAGGTCCCTCGTGTCAGGCACTCCATACGCATGCACATACCAG
>JAOAJK010000001.1:0-10518 GCA_026414225.1 Thermoplasmata archaeon | reverse complement strand
TGTACAATCCCCAGATGTCTGCAGCGTCCACGGTGCCGTTCTTCACCCAGCTGTCGAAGAGGGCACTGACACCTAGCTGGGCAGCTGACTCTCTATCATAGTCCCTGAAGTATCTAGCTGAGAGCAACAGCATCGCAAGGTTCACCGCAATCTTCGCATCGTCTTGGGTGAGCACCTGCTCCTTCGGGTAAGTGTAAATTCCGTAACCGCCGCCCGCATAACCGAGCAGCACACGGTACTGGGCAATTGTAGTCAGGATGAATTTTGTTAATCTTCCAAGCTCCCCGAAGTCCCCGAATGATGTTCTCGAGAGGTAGTCATAAGCATTCCGCATCATTGGCAGGGCCGAGTAAAGATTCTTGTCAAACTCCATCGTCTTCGTGAAGATGTAGTTGGCCCGCACATCCTTCATCTCGAGGGTCACATTCCCCGCAACCCTCGGATACGCTGTTTTCTTTGTCTGGCTCAGCATGGTGTTCACGGTCATGTCAATCTCATTGCTGCCAGGTGAAGCGTACATCAGGAACTCCGGCCTGCTCTGGTTTGAGATGTCAATTGAATCGTTCACATTGAAGATGTCCATGATGAAGTAAACATGCTGCTCCGTCACATTTATCCAGTAGTTGTCCATCCGCTTCGGCTTGTAGTAGGTGTTCACATAACTGGTGAAGTTGTCCTGCAGGCGCTTGTTTATCTGGTCAAGGGGCGGGTTGTGCTGGTTGTTCATGTCCGCAATCACACGCATTAGAATGTAGTATGCCACCGTCTCCAACTCATCCCCACATGCCCTTGCTATTACATTTGTGTCCGCCTGGTAATGCTCTATCGCATGTTCCGAGCGTTCCTTGTCTATTTCCGCAATGTAAAGCGTGCTCACGGTCGCGAGCGAGAGAATCACTATCGCCACGAGAGCAAACGGGACCCTTCCACGCTCATTTTTTCTTATCTTCCTTATTTCTTTTTTCATTTTTCTCACCCCCTTAACGGAGCCAGATTTCGAGAGTTACCTTCATCACATTTGCTGGCTCGTAGGGCATCTTGAAGTATTCTGTGGCAGTATACTTAATCTGGGGACTTGCACCGTAATCCGAAACCCAGATGTTCACATTCTTGTAAGAGGCAGAGAGGTTGTAGTGGTATTCGGGCGAAACGACGGTTCGCACGGTTGCGTTGATTTTTGCCTCTATCCCCTGCACGATGCTGTTCACATTTGCCACGCCCTTATCCCGCAGATAAAGGTCTTCAAACAGGAGCTCGAGCACACTCTGGTCCTCGAGCAGGATTGTGGCACCGGACGCGGTGTATGTGGCTTTGTCTATGGTTACCCTTAGAAGGTTCTCGAGGGTCTCTGCAACCACCACTATTTTCTCATCATCCTTGACCGTGTTCTCGTAGATTTTCACGGTTGAAAAACTCAGAATCAAGCCAGCAAGAATGAGCAGCGGGATGAAGAAAACCATATCAAACAAACTGCTCTGGCCTTTTCTATTCCATCCTCTCATTTTCTCACCTCCAGATAGTCACGGTAAGCTTGCCTTCATGAATTTCTTCCTCGGTCACGAAGATTGCGATCCCGCTCGAGATTACATACACACCATACTGGAGCGATGCCGTGGTTGGAATGTTCCCGGTTTTCACCGTGCGGTTATACTTCCAGTAATACGGACTCGTGTCCGTGATGTTAATCTCAAAATCAAAATCGGGCTGGAAAGCCCTCGTGATATTGTCCAGCGTGTAGGTTGCCACCTTCCTGCAATCGAACAGGCCTTCCATGTTGTTGTAGGTGAGGTTTTCCCAGGCCCTGATGTCCCTGAGAAACTTGTTGCACTTTACCTGATAATCTATCCTCACATAATTTGCCTGGTAGTTGGCGTAGGCAACAGTAGCAGCGAGAAAAAACAGGGTGATGGCTGTGATCGCAATTATAACCGTCGGTATCTCCTCGTAAAAATCCGCAGCCCCGTTTTTCGAACGATAGAAACCCCTAATCAACCCCTTTGAGCGTTTGCGATGCATAAGACCCTCTCATGCAGTCCCAATATCCCCTTTGGAATATTTAAATGTGCCGTGGTAGTGAGAAGGTAGAGACGCTCTGAAACGACGAAGAATTCTTCCAAGAAATGGTACTTCCAACAGCCTTCCACAGGAATTCCAATCCTTGCACGCCGAATGTTTAAATATCTAGTTGCTTTTTTACCTCGGGTGTAATCATGGGCTGCCATTGCCACGGAAACCAGAAAGAAAAAGGGGCTGAACGCCGCCAATCGACGAAGGACACTCCCAAAAAGATTGTGATTTGCTGGAGACGTCTAGTTGTGGAAGAAAAAACCTGCGAGAGATGTGCGGCCACCGAGAAGGAGCTTGATGAGGCATTTTCTGCCCTCAAGGAAGCCCTATCCCATCTGGGTATAGAAGTCCAGCTGGTAAAAGAGACCATAACCCCCGAAACTTTCAAACGGCAGCCCCTTTCCTCAAATCAGATTCTGATAAACGGCGAGCCACTGGAAAGTTACTTAAATGCAAATGTGGGGCACAGCCAGTGCTGCGGGGCATGCGGTGATGAGGAGTGCAGAACTCTGGAGACCGAGGGAGAAAGATTCGAGGTAATTCCCTCTGACCTCATCATCCGTGCTACCCTTCTAGCTGCAGCCGAGACCTTCGACATCCCCAGAAACAAGAGGGACTATCATATTGAGGGTTGCTACGGATAGGACCATCAGAACTCCAAAATCATGATAACCTTTTTCTAAATGTATGCCATGGGAGACCTGTGCAGAAAGTAAAGGATTACATGGTCACGGATGTGGAGTTTGTTTATACGGACAACACCGTGCGGGAAACAATCGAGAAGGTGATAAAGTCCAGACATCACGGTTTCCCGGTTACTGAGAGAAATAAAAAGCTCGCGGGTTTTGTGAGCGTCAAGGAATTGCTCAAAAACATTGATGCGATGGACAGAAAGATCGGAGAAGTTATAAGGAAGGGAACTTACACGGCCACACCGGAAATGGGCATTGATGATGCGGCTAGAATTCTATTCAGGTATTCGCTGAGGGATTTACCTGTGGTTGACGAGAATGGAACCCTTGTAGGAATAATCTCAAATCTGGATGTATTACGCTCCCACTTCGACAGGGCGACCCCCACAAAATTGCAGACCCTGAAAGCAATGCTGGAAAACAGGTATGGGCTGAATATTTCTGTAACACGGACGAGCGTACCCATAGACCAGCTTGTGCCAACCCAGTGGGAGGTTTTCCAGGATGAACTGGAAGGCAGAAGATACGAGATTGAGAAGGGACTTGCCGAGCCCCTGCTCGTGATTAAAAAGCCAGGCACATACATCCTTGTGGACGGGCACCATCGGGCGCTTGCAGCCAAAACAATGGGCCTTAAATTCTTCAAAGCAATAGTGCTTGAATTCCCGCTCAACACTGAACTTGGACTCGAGAAAACTGCGAGGAACAAAGGTGTCCACAAACTAGAGGATATAAAGATAATTACGGATGTGCATCATCCACTTGTTGAAATCACGACCAAGCTTCTCATCAGGGAAAGGGAATGAGAAATTATAAATAATCGGAGCGGCATTGCGTTACATTGTGCGGAGGAGTTCCCATGCCAGATTTGAACCTGGAAAAATATGTAGAGCAGGAATCTTCTGACTTAGAGGAATTCAGGAAACAATTATCCGGGCGAAACAGAATTTTCAAACCCAATGGACGGGAGTTCTTTGAAGAGAAGTATCTTCCCAGTAAACTACATCACAGGAGTAATGAAATAAAAAAAGTGCTCTCCGTGCTCCGTCCGTGTGTGGATGGCGAAGCACCCAACACACTCATGGTCTACGGGCCAAGCGGTACCGGGAAAACCGCGGTCCTCAAGCATGTGGGCACCAATCTGGAAAAGATCGGGAAGGAAGATAACAAGCCAATTTCGTTTGTTTACATCAACTGCTCCACAATGGATACTGCCTATGCTCTTTTCCAGTATCTTGGAAACTTTTTTACGGATGAGGATAAAGCAAAAATTCCGAGCACCGGCTGGCCATTCCAGGCAGTTCTGGACAAGGTGAAGGAAAACTTGAACCAGAAGGAACGGGTAATAATCCTTGCACTGGATGAAATTGACCGCCTAGTGAAGAAGAGCGGGGATGACCCGTTGCATACCCTGCTCACGCTTCAGTGCGAATGCACCAACGCAAAGATAGGGTTTGTGGGCATCTCCAATGACCTCAGGTTGTGCGAGAATTTTGAGCAACGGGTGAAGAGCCGTCTTGCTGGAGTCACCCTCACATTCAATCCCTATACAGGAGACCAGTTGAAGACCATTCTGGAGGACAGGGCAAAGCAGGCATTCATTGAAGGCAAATACAGGGAAAATGAAATTGCCCTCTGCGCCGCAATCGCTGCGAAGGAATCTGGCGATGCCAGACGGGCACTTCGAATTCTGCGAACCGCAGCCGAAATCTGCGAGTCCGATGGGGCTGAAAGAATTGAGGAAAGACACATTTACGAAGCCAAAAATTCGATAGAGAAGGATGTGATAAAGGAGACCATCCAGAAATTGAGAGACCATGAAAAGCTCACACTGTATGCGGTGTGTCTTCTCTCCCTCCGGAAGGAATCTATCACCACCGGCTCTGTATACGGAACCTACGGGAATCTGGCGAAAATTCAGGGAATGAATCAGCTCTCACCGAGACGGATCACGGAGTTTCTCACGAACATGGACGAACTCGGGCTGGTTTCTGCCTATGTCCAGTCATCCGGTCGGAAGGGAAGAACCAAGCAGGTGGAACTCAACATTCCTCTGAAGGAAACGGTTGCAATTCTGGAAGAAGATCCATTGATAAAACCGCTGAGGCAAAAATTACATCCGCGAGGATATATAGAGAAAACACTGGATGATGTGAAGGAGTGAAAAAGTTTATTCTATGAGTTTAGCCACATTATCTCCAACCCTTGCCCCGATGCTCTCTGCCACTGGAGGACATTTTGCACGGAGCAGGTAAGCAATGGGTTTTATTCGGGTTTCTGAAAGGGCCTCAAAGTTTGCCATTCCCTTCGCAATTACCAGGGTTGCGGTTCTCAACCTCGCCTCAAGTTTTCCGCCGAAATCATGGACATTCACACCCACCGCAAACCCATTCGTGGTCAGGATTTCGTCAACCAGTTCATCAAACCTCAGTTCCAGAGCGTCCTCCATCGTGGCGTCTGAAAGCACGGGAACGCCTTTCACCACAACACCGATGTATTCCGGTTTCATTTTTCGAATTTCCGCAATTAGCGTGCGGTCCAGCACGATCTCGCCACAATTGTCTGTGAAATAAAGCAACTTTCCACCAGGAATCAAGTTCTTAATTTTATCCGTGTGGTCAACTCCCAGCCCAAGCCCTACGATATCCCAGAATCTCGTTTTCAAGGTGTCCACATCCCTCAAACCACCCTTTATTCCGAAATCAAGGGTGTTGGCTGCAATTGCACACAATGTGAGAAATCTGAACCTGTCCTCTTCTTTTTCCGCCCTCTCAAGGATTGCTGGGAGCATTTCCAGAACCGTTCTGTTTGCGTTGTTCTTGAGTTCCCTGTAGGGGTCTGGACCAACCCTGCGGTATGCAGCGGCATGAACCTCAGTTGCGACCTCGCTGGAAACACACTCCGGGTTTATCCTTCTTCCGAGAATTGCACATGCGTCTGCCATCACCTCAAGCCCCTTCTCCGGAGCTACGAGATTGGTTTCGTAGAGAACTCTGCCCAGAAGGCACGGAACACACTCCGCACGGATTTTCATGGAAACAAGGAAACAGCGGAAAGTAAAAAGGTTTTAGATTGGAACCCGTGAAACCCTTAATATCTCCTTGCGTATCGTCGTTCGATGCTATACATCGGAATTGATGATACTGATGCAATCGGTGGAATGTGCACCACTTACCTCATGACAGAGGTTGTCAGGATTATCGAAAAACATGGGCTTTCCGTGATCGGTTACCCGAGGTTGGTCCGGCTGAACCCTTCTGTGCCCTGGAAAACAAGGGGCAATGCTGCCCTCTCGATTGCGGCGGGCATCGGCTCAGGCAAAAAATGGGTCTGCGGTGAGTATGGAGGTGTGGCGTTCAGTGCGAGGGAAACCGGGGAAAGTCCCAGCCCAGAAATTGAAAGAAAAATAATCGAAGATGTTACCGCTCTGGTTGAAACAAGGGCAAGGTTCGAGGAGGAAAACACAAATCCAGGTGTGGTGTTTCTGAGAAAAAGACCTGATTACAGGTTTTACATCAGGGGTGTCCGTGAAATCCTGTCTAAGGAGGAAGTGGAAAGGGAAATTGCGGCAATGGATGGAATCTGGAAGGGCTACAAGAACGGAAGGGGAATTATCGGGGCGTTCTGTGCGATTGCCTGGCGGCCGTACCGCTGCACCTACGAAATTCTTGCCTACAGAAAAGAGGAAAACTGGGGCACCGAGAGAAGAATTGACGAAGCGTCCGTGAAAGCGATGGATGCCAGGTTCAGGAGCACCTTCAACAATTACGATTATGAAAATTCAAGGATTGCAATCGCACCGCATTCCCCGTGCCCCATTCTCTTTGGAATCAGAGCAACGGTTCCTGACGAACTGATTGATGCGATGCGGACGATAAAGCCAGGCGAGGAAATCGAGCGATGGTGCATTTTTCTCACCAACCAGGCAACCGATGACCACATCGTGAAAAAAAGGATTGGAGATTGCAGACCTGGAAACTGCGTGCGGATTAGGGGAAGGGTATGCTCGGAGCCAGAAGTGATCAGGGGAGGACATGTGATTTTCAGAGTGAGGGACAGAAGCGGAGAAATTGACTGTACGATTTACGAACCATCGAAGGAATTCACAATTATCGGAAGAAAACTTGCAACCGGTGATGTGGTTGAGGTATTCGGGGCGGTCCGCGAAATTCCGCGAACCGTGAATGTGGAAAAGCTCCATGTTGTGGAGGCGAAGGCAGTCCGGAACAAACAGGCAAATCCCCAGTGCCCCGTGTGTGGAAAACGGATGAAGTCCATGGGAAGGGATGCGGGGTTCGTGTGCAAGAGATGCCATGTGAAGAAGGGGCGCGACGAGGCAGTGTGGGACTGGATAGAGCGAAAATCCCTCGAGGGCTGGTACGAGCCAGCGGTATGCAGCAGGCGGCACCTTTCCAAGCCGGTCAAACTTCTCCCAAACAGATAAATACTTTCCAGGGTTAACAGGAATGATGGAAGTCAGCAGCAATGTGAAGTTCGTTGGAAGGGAATTGGAACTCGGGTTCCTCAAATCCAGAATGAGTGGTGTGAGGGAGGGTAGGGGGCAAACCGTTTTTGTAGAGGGCGAGAGTGGCGTTGGAAAAACCCGGCTGATAGAGGAGTTTATGGGAGGAGAGAACTGCAGGGTAATCCGCACCCAGTGTCTTGCAGAAAATCTTGCCCCTTTCTTTCCAGTCATCGAGATGCTGAAGGAAGACGGGATGGAGCATCTGGTTCTTGCTGAGAAACCGCCGAGGGTTGAATGCGTTTACGCAATTACGAAGAACGGCCTTGTGATTGTAAACTGTGAAAGGAAGGAGGGAATCGACCCGTACATTTTCGCTGGCATGGTGAGCGCGGTTGGAAACTTCGTGAAGGATACCCTCCAGCAAACCTCCGCAAATGGAAAAATAAAGGACGAGGTCAGCTGGATGGGATATGGAAGCTTCAACATTCTGAAGGTGCCAGGGAAACTGTTTGACCTGGTGGCTGTGCTTACCGGAAGAGAAAACGAGTTCCTGATTGGAGAGATGCTCGAAATCATCCAGAAAATTGAGGAAAAATTTGGGACCATTCTCGAAAAATGGGAGGGCAACCTGGATGAGGTATCTTCTATGATGGAATTTTTGAAGCCGTTGCTTCAGTCAGGAAAGTATGATGGTGTAGCTTACACCGACGATGCTAAAATCCGTCAGGTGAACATATTTGAAAATGTGCTCCGGTGGATCCAGCGGACGGCAGAAAGGGAGCCCCTGATACTCTTTTTTGATGACCTCCACTGGGCTGACCCTTCTACCCTCAACCTCATTCATTACCTGGCGAGAAATACGAAAAAGGCGAAGGTGCTAATACTCGGGGCGTACCGGACCGAGGAAACGGTTTCAAGGTATGACGGGGCTTTGCACCCGCTCGTAGATACCCTGCAGAAAATGCAATTCGAAGGTCTTGTGGAAAAAATTGAGCTTAAGCGGTTCGATGAAAGGGGTTGCGAGGGGTTGATAGAGACAGTGCTTGGCGAGGATGCCAGAAAAATTGAGAGGATTAAGAAAGAGTTCTCGCGGAGAATTTACTCGGAAACCGAGGGAAATGCCCTTTTCACGATAGAGATTCTGAAATCGCTCCAGGCAGCGGGTTTCCTCCATGAAAAACTTGCGGTGGAAGATATCGCTGGTCTCCAAATTCCGTCAAGGGTTTATGACATGATTCTCCGGCGGATTGAAGCATTGGAAAAAGAGGAGCGGGAGATTGCAGATGCTGCCAGTGCCGTTGGTGAGGTCTTCACATCGGAAATTCTGGTGAAAATCACAGAGGCATCACGGCTGAAGCTGGTAAAACTGCTCAACGCAATCGAAAGAAAGCATCGTCTGATCAAGAGCTTGAAGGAGAAGTACAAGTTTGAGCACTCCAAAATACGGGAGGTCCTGTACACCGAGATGTCGGTGGAGCTCCGGAAAATTTATCATGAAATGCTCGCGGGGGAGTACGAAAAGGAATATCTTGCGGGGAATGTTCTCGTGCTTCCCGAGGTGTTTTATCACTACCAGAAGTGCGGCAACACGCGGAAGGTGGTGGAATACGGGATCACGGCCGGAAAGCTGGCGCGGAAGAAGTTCGCGAACGAGGAGGCGGTGCGATTTTATATGGGTGCACTGGAGGCCCTGGGGGAGAAGGAGGCGATACTTAAAATCCAGATATGGGAGGAACTTGCAGATGTGCTGGAAATCTGCGGGAGATATGACGAGGCATTGAAGTTTCTTAACTGCATTATTGCAAATACGGTAATTTCCCAGAGGGCAGATGCCTGCAGGGGCTACAGGAGAAGGGCACAGATTTATCTCAGAAAGGGAGATTACAGGAATGCACAGGAGGAGATTGAGAAAGGTCTGGCGCTGGCGGATGAGCATACCAAAATCGAAACTGCAAGATTGTGGCTTACAAAGAGCACACTCCACGAAAGAAAATGCGAATTCGATGCAGCCAGGGAACTTCACGAAATGGCACTCAGGGTGTTCACGAATGAAAGGGATATTGCTACAACCCTGAGGGCAATGAGTTCCATTGCCTTTTATAAGGGGGAGTTTGAAAAGGCACTGGAGTACAGTCAGAAATCCCTTGCCCTGTTCGAAAAGCTCGGGGACACGCGCGGAATTGCTTACGCTTACGGTGACATCGGAAACATTTACTCAAATAAAGGTGAGTATGAGAAAGCCCTCGAGTTCTATCAGAGGAGCTTGTTGCTCTGGGAAAAGTGCGGGGATGTGTTCGGAATGGCGATTGCCTATAACAACTTTGGAGGCACTTACTCTGCACTCGGGGATTATGAGAAGGCCCTCGAGTTCTACCGGAAAAGTTTCGGAATTTTCGAGCGGCTGGGAGACCTGAGGGGAATTGCGTTTCTGTACAACAACATGGGCACCGTGTATTACATCCGTGGCGATTACGAGAAAACCCTCGAACTTCGTCTGAAGAGCATCGAGATTACCGAGAAAATAGGGGATGTATGGGGCATGGCAGGTGCGTGGTACAACCTCGGGAATGTTTACCATGACATGGGGGATTACGATAAGGCAATGGAGGCCTACAGCAAGAGTTTTGAGATTTGCAGGAGTGTGGGAGGCCAGTACCTGATGGGGTGCGGGTTGCTTGCAATGGCCGAAGTGCATCTGGAGAGGAACGAAGTCGCCGAATCTGAGAAAAAACTGGCTGAAGGAAGAAAAATTGCGGGTGCGGCAGGACTGAAGGAACTGGAGGCGTGGGCGCTGATAATAAGCGGGAATCTCCACGGGTGCGAGGATGATTTGAAGAAAGCCCTGGAATTTTATGAGGGTATGGGAAAGAAAGACACCGCTTACTACCAGACGCTGTTTCACCTCGGGAAATTGCGGAAGGACAGGGAGATGCTCCAGGAATCGCTCGGTTTCTTCGAAAAGGTCGGAAATAAGATGTGGGCAGAGAGGGTGAGGAGGGAAATTGGGAAAATGTAGATTGATTTTTTATTAGGTTTTTTCACCCTCGTTTATAGTTTTTAAAATATTTTTATACAATTCCCTTACCTTTTCTTCAAACAAAGGAATAAAGGCGTTTTTCCCAGGTGGTTCATTGTACCATGAATATAATACCTTGAGACCCCCATTAGCATATTCGTCAGCAATATCTATAAGTTCGTTAGATTCTACTATCCCAATATCTCCTTTCTCTGCAATGCCTATAGCCATTATTAGGTACTTTCCTTCTGGAGACAACTCGTCAAAATATCTAAGAT
>JAOAJK010000019.1 GCA_026414225.1 Thermoplasmata archaeon | reverse complement strand
AGATGTGTATAAGAGACAGGGCATACAGGGCAACCCTCATAGCGTTCTTCAAGTTCAACATCAACGATGGTGCAGGCATGCCCCCTGATGGCGTTCGGATAGAGGTGAGCAGGGACAACGGTGAGACCTGGTACTCGATCACATACGGTGTGCGAATTGGGTGGGGGTATACAGGCAGGGAGCTGAATACACTGGAGAATCGGAGTTACTATGGAGTTACGGGAGACGCGATGGGTGGAGAGTTTCCGCAGAGGTATTCGGGCGTCAGGGGAACGCTATACAAAACGAACTGGACATTCGTAAGGGCTACAAATGCGAACACAGTTTCAGCGTATGACTGGGTGCCTTCATTCACGCTGGTAAGATTGAACTGCGATTTGAGCGGGTTTGCGGGCAACACGATTATCCTGCGAATCCGGGTGTTCACAAATGCAACAGGGAGCGAGACCGATGCAATCCACTACGCAAGTGCTAGCTATAACAGGGGCGTGTTCGTGGACGATGTGTTTGTGATTGGTAATTCAATAATTCACGGACTACCTGGAGGTGGTGAGCGATGCGCAAGGCCGTGAAAGGGGTAAGCAGTGTCATCGGCACCTTCCTAGTACTCGTGATTACAGTGGTCCTTTTCTCGACTGTTTTTGCCTGGGTGCAAACATTTCCCACACCACAACCCAGGGTCAACACTGAATTCAACGCGGAGGTTTGGTATGAGAGTGCGGGTACTGGTTACTATTCCAATATAAACTTAACTCAAGTTGCTGGCGAGACAAATCCAACGAGCCAGATTAGAATAGTTATAGAAACGGAGAATGGGACAAGGTTCTATCTCACACCGGCGGATGGAGGTATCACTGGGCAGTACTGGGAACTTGGCATGATGTGGAAGTGGAAATCCACTACGCTGTTTACAATTCCACAGAATCTAACGGTCCAGGTGATAAACACGGTTAAGAACCTGCTCTTCTGGCAGAAGCTCATAATTGTGAACAATATTTGGTACCCTCCATTGATTCAGGCATCTGGAAGTTCCCCAAACCCTGTCGTGGCTGGGAATACCTTCAGAATCTGGGCGGATATTTATGATTCCGACCTCAACCCGGATTCAGTATATGCAGACCTTACCCGTCTGAACCTCAGCATTGTGAAACTGAGCAAGGTATCGGGGTCGAGATTTGAAACTGCAGGACTGACAACATTTGTCGGGGCTGGCACATACACATACACCATCAATGCCACGGATGCCCAGGCACACACGACCATTCGCAAGTTTTCTATGACCGTGGTCGTTTCAGCCGTTGAGGTCCCGTTGCCGAACCTTGTAGTAAACCAGATAACACTCAACCCCTCCTCGCCCACGAGAGGTGAAACGGTAATAATTTCTGCAGTCATAAAAAATCTGCAGAGCACCCCTGCCTCCACCGCAAACATCACCACGACAGATACAATCCTAGCCACAAATGCAACCACTATCATAGACACCCAGACAATCTCTGTTCCCGGCTACGGAGAAACCGAGATTTTCATCACATGGGTAGCCCAGCCCGGTGGTGCTCACATAATTGGGGTATCAATCACAGGTGTGATGCCAGGTAATCTCACAGGTACAGGAAGAAATATTTCGGTTGTCGTTATGCCCAGGGTTCTTCTCGTTGATGACGATGAGGCAGGCATCGGGAGCAAGAATGATATGGGTGCGAATTTTATTGCAGCGCTTCACGCAATCAATGTAAACTTCACGGCCACAACCGTTAACCCGAACTCCCCAGGACCTGGCTACGATACTGGACCTGCGCTCTACCAAATGAGGAACTATGATGTGGTAATCTGGGAGGGTGGTCTTACGAACAACACGCTTATGGCGGCAGACATCACAAACCTCCAGAGATTCCTTGACAATGGCGGCAAGCTCTGGCTTACCGGGGCAAACATTCTAGAAAACATATCCGGGAGCTTTTTAAATACATACCTCGGAATCACAGGGGTGTTACCCGCCACTTCCCTTCCATCCAAAATTTATGGGACGAACTACGGAACTGGGTGGATAAACCTAACCGGTGTTAATCCTGATATAAACGCTCTGGGATTTACTGTAACTAGAACGCTCTCACTCCCTGCAGGCACACCCCCCCTGTTAGTTAACCAGACCGGGGCATTGAAATTTGGAAGCCAGTTCAAGCGGACAGTTGGGGCTTACGAAAGCAGGGTCGTAGTCCTTTCCATGGAGTTCGGTGCACTCAAGTATACAGGGGACCATGCGGTGCTGGCTTATTTAATCATTAACTGGCTATCAGGAATTAATGCTCGAACTGGTGATGACCTTGCCATTTCAAGCCAGGAAATCTCCACCCTCACACCAAGATATCGTGAGACCCTCAATGTTAGTGCCGTGGTGCGCAACAACGGGGACACAGGCCACAGTGATGTGGAAGTCCAGATGATTATCTATGCCTACGGAGTTGAGGTCGAGAGAATTTGGCCGATAAGTGGGCAAACAATTGCACTTAATCCGTTCGGAGATTCAAAAACCGTTAATTTCACATGGACTCCGAGCATCGTTGGCATTTTTGTGCTCCAGGTCATGGTTGACCCCTACAACAAAATCCCGGAGACAAATGAGAAGAACAATGTTTACAACAATACCCTTCTTCTGAACCAGGTGAATGTGATTTACACGATGCTTGTTGTGGATGATGATGGTTCCGCAAACAATGGCGGGAGTTTACCAGATACTTCGAACGAAATCACCAATGCAATGCAGTATCTGGGTTATACAACAGGACGGGATATGGACCTGCAGGTAGTACCGCGAGGCGCGGATAGAAATAACTCCGCATATAACATAAACAAATACAACTGTGTAATCTGGATTACTGGGACATCTTACAACGGCTCCGGCTACAATACCCTTACATCTACCGACATAAACCTCCTCCAGAACTACTATCTTACGGACAACCCCCGCCAGCATTCGGTTATAATTATCGGCACCAATATTCTCAACGATTCTACAGTTGCAAACACGGCATTCATGCGGAACATTCTCGGGGCAAATAATACTGGGGCCGGAGTAAGTTACGGTCCCAACAATACAATTTACGGGGTGCGAGAAAGTCCGATAACAAATGGACTGGAATTTGTTTTGAGTAACACCTCCTTTACAGGTTATTCTGCAAGGGCCTACAACAGAACTGAAAGAGCTCTGCCATTGTTCTGGAGCGATGCCATTAATCACTGGGATAGAATCACTGACAATGTCTTGGGGACAGCAGTGCTTGATCCGGCTGGCTGGCACTCCGCCTTCCTCTCAATCAATCCAGCATACACTGCAAATAGAACCATGATTGCAGAAATCATTCTGAGCATAATGCACTGGTGCGGAAGAATAGACGCAAAGCCAGAAATAAAAATAACGGCACCAGACATCTATGCGGCTACACACTCAAGGCCATACATATACCTCCGCGACCTGAATCCCCAGCTCGGGGCTACATACCTTCTCAAGATCAATATCACAAACCTCGGGGGTCTCAGTGCGTCCGTGACAATAAGGTTCCTCGATGGGGATACAGTTATAGGAGCAAGGAATGTGAATGTCCCGCCAAGCACAGTCAACGCAACTGGTTATGTTTCCAATGGCAAGGCAATATCTGAGGTAATGTGGGTGCCATTATTCGCAGGGTATGAGGTCATCAGAGTATTGGCAGATCCGGATGAGATTTATGCTTCTAACGAGTACATCCGGGCAAATAACAACGCAAGCCAGAGAATCCAGGTCTTCTTCTTCTACGATGATATGGAGGTGCCGGAGCGAACGGCGGACAACTGGAACCACGATGCCACATTGCTAAACATCAATGGGGAAACCCCACTCGATTTCCTTGCAAGAAGGGATGTGAGCACGAGGGTGATCGGGGACTGGGACTGGAACTTGAGCGGGAGCATAAATAGATCTGGACTGACGCTCAATGGTAACGGCATCTATCTCACGAACAACGCTACAGTGCTCAACTACACGAAGGGGGCAGCCCACACACCACCTACCGCCTACTGGATGCCGGAGGTGCCGAATATAGCTGGTGTGACGGGAGAGAGACCTCCGCTTGACATTTTCCTCGTGCTTGACAACTCGGGCTCAATGGCAGAGGACCCTGATGGTGATGGAAGGACAAAATGGCAGGACCTGGTGGACGCCGTAAATAACTCAATACTTGGATATCTGACCGATAGAGATTACATCACGGTGATTGGTTTTGGAGATAGGAATCAGAATCTCGACCAGGTGGTTTTTGATGACATGGGTGTTTCCAGTAGCAGATATAATTCAGACCTGAAGTCAGACAACGGTGACAATGAGGCGGTGCGCATCTGGGTGGCAAGAAGCTTGGCTACATCTGCAACGAAGCAGACAATTGTGAACTATCTCACGAATTCTACCTTGGGGATGACACCCATTCTTAATGTTCGGTATGACACGCCAATCTGGGATGCAATCGGGTCTGGAATTGCCTACGCCAGATACTACAACAAAACCTTTGATTTTGCAAATGGAATAATTCCAAGCGTTATCGTGCTCTCAGATGGTATGGACTGGGGCAAGTACAGGGGCTCGGGTGCAAAGGTGGGTGAAACCGATTTGGGCGGTAACAGGGGTCCAGACGGCGGAAGCGAATTCTTTGGACCCTGGAGGGCATGGTATCTTGGTGATCTGACAGTTGATGGTGAAATCACATTATCTGCAGATTTTACTACTTATGAGAACTGGTTCCCAGTCGTGTTTTCAAACGCAGACAAAACGAGGTGGGGTTTGATTGAGACCTACAATTCTTCAGACCCCTGGGTAAGGGTGCCAGTATTTACTGTCGGTCTCGGGGTTACCCATTTTGAGCATCCATCGCTCGGGAAACTCGACACGATTCACTACGGGCAGGAGGCGGCAACACCTGAGTACTGGCTCTGGAGAATTGCAAGCACCTCTGCAGCAAAGTTTTCAAATCTGAGCTATGATGGGTATTTCTATGCCTCGCAATCCTCGCAGCTAAGTGGAATTTTCGCAGCAATAATGGCATCCATAGGTGCACCCGGGGACATAAGGGCACCTCCACCGGTGCCTGACAAAAGGGCACAGTTTTCACCGAATGCTGTTAACACCACGGTTCTCGCTTATGATGGATTCGAGGGCTGGCCTGGCATTTGGGATACTGGCAGTATGGTGGGCACATGGGCACAGAGCAATGTGCAGAGATACAAGGGCACCTACAGTTTGAGGTACTCCGGAGATAGCACAGCCGGAAATGACTCCATCCGCACGGCATCCCCCGTGACCATTCCCGCAGATATCGACTGGGCGATAGTGGCGGTGTATTCAAACTACAGCTTGGCATGGACGAATGTGGGAACGCCAGGTAATCCCGTGTATGTTCCGAAAAACAACTGGACGATTGAAGTATCTACCAGCACAACAGGACCATGGACAAGGGTTGCACCTTATCACTGCTTCACACCCCTGAACGAAACAACCAATGCAGATGACAGGTGGGCCCCGTTCTCCTTTGACATCACAAGATACAAGGGTCAGAGCATCTACATCAGAATTTTGATGTACGATACAGGGACAAGCACTACGGAGTATGCGTACTTTGACGAATTCCGTGTGGTCTGTGGTAATCCGCAGAGTTCAGGGATGCCGGGACTAAACTACACGCTGCCATACAAGAGGTACCGCTTCCTTGTAACCCCTGAGATGAACATAAGCAGCACATCAAATGCCACCCTTTCCTTCTACACAAGGTATTCAATCACGGAAGGGACGAACGGGGGCTTCATCTACCTCTGGGGTAGATTTGCCGGAGAGTCCACCTGGAGATGGGATGGAGCCCACAGGGTTTACATTCAACCGAAACAGCCCTACGGAGGAAATTTGAAATTTGAATCTGTAGGGAACGACACTACCGCGGGTGGGCTTGACGGCACTACAGGGTTGATAGATCGATACGGGCGTCTGCCGTACTGGTGCTTCAATGGCAAGAGCGCTGGAGGAACCTATGGCTGGGAGAAGATAGAAGCCGATCTGAGCAGGTACATGGGTAACTTCACATCTGTCCGTGTGGTTTTTGTGTTTGCACAGTACGGGGGGCAGATCCCACCAAACTGGACAGCCGATATGGGCTGGTACATAGACGATGTGCAGATAAAGGTGAGCGGGATTCCAACGGACTACTGGCAGTATGTGTACAATCCTGGTGGTGGCTACCTCGGGAGCAACAGGTACTGGTACTACAACCAGGCATCCGGGTATCTGCCCCTCGGTGTTGACTCCTCACTCTACACCATACCGATTGATTTAACGAGGGCATACAGGGCAACCCTCATAGCGTTCTTCAAGTTCAACATCAACGACGGTGCGGGCATGCCCCCTGATGGCGTTCGGATAGAGGTGAGCAAAGACAACGGGGAGACCTGGTACTCGATCACATACGGTGTGCGGATTGGGTGGGGGTATAGTGGTAGAGATTTGACAAATGTGGAGACACGTGGATACTATGGAGTTACGGGAGACGCGACGGGTGGAGAGTTTCCGCAGAGGTATTCGGGCGTCAGGGGAACGCTCTACAAAACGAACTGGACATTCGTAAGGGCTACAGATGCGAACACAGTTTCAGCGTATGACTGGGTGCCTTCATTCACGCTGGTAAGATTGAACTGCGATTTGAGTGGATTTGCGGGCAACACGATTATCCTGCGAATCCGGGTGTTCACAAATGCAACAGGAAGCGAAACAAGCGCGTTCCACTGCGCGGATGCAACCTACAACAGAGGCGTCTTCGTTGATAATGTGTTTGTTGTGGGCACAACAATCACCCACGGAGCGGCAAAACCGTAATCACATCCTTTGTTGTGTAAAATGCAATGCGTATGTGTCTCCTTTGACCAGGTAATCAAAGTGTTTTCTAGCCCTGCATCAAAACTCATGTTCGGGCCGTTGTAATAATAGCCACCGACATAGCCAGGTCTCACGAATTCAACAGGATACCCTACATTCTGGTTTGTGGTGTTGTTTCCGTTTTTCCGACTCAATCCCAACCAGAATAATTCATGCCTGAAAATGCTGGCATAATTTATGTGTTTCATGTCCAGAACATCAACATAAATTTTCTCTGAAAATTCAAACCGTGAAAAAACATGTGTTTGTTCTATATGGTTCTTTCCACGGAGGCATCGTAGAAATTTACGAATTTATGCATGATTATTTTTCATCCCCAAATCAATTGACATTTCCTTTTCGGTGAGAAAAGAAAGCAGGGACTCTGCCTTTGCATCGTATAGAAAAGCTACTGGCTTAAAAAAATCATAGAAAAAAGGAAGTTCAGGAAGAGTTTTTTATGTAGAGCGAGCCATAAAGCACGGTGGTAGCCCCATTCTGGGTGTAAATCGTGTACTTCAGGTAGTAGTATGGCACATATCTCTCAAACGGATTTTTGAGGGTCTGATTCTCGGTATCTGGTTTGTAGGAGATTTCAATCTTTTCAAGCACCACTTTCGTCACAGAACTTGCGTTCACATCCTTACCCACATTTATTCCATTGGCTCTGTAGTAATTGAGGATATCCTGGGGCGTTCCCGCATAGATTTGCTTTTCCGGGGTCAGTGCAAAGTCCGTAGGTGCAGTGTATCTGAAGATGCCACCCGTATGATTTATAGACACATCTATCAAATTCCCAAGCCAGTAGTTCCTGTAATATAAAGAAAATATCACTGTTTTGGAAACTGTGTATGGCGGATAAGGTCCTCCAGATACATTGCTGTACCCTATTATCTCGAATTTCAGAGAAAGGTGATCTCGGAGGTGAGGCAGTGTGTTAAGGATTGTTGTGTTCACAAAATCCCATGCAATTCTAATTGTTTCCTCGTCAGAAATGAAATCATGGCCTGGAAAATGCGAATCTGAACCGCACTCTACAATCACACCGAACGGAGAGATCTCTTCGGCGTTTATGTTGGACATTGGGACCGCAAATCTAACGCGTCCTTCAGGACCACATACTGCCCAGTAATCAAGTTCTTTCGTAATATTGTTCCCTGTAACTCCATATTTCTTTGCTTCGCTTAGTGCGGTCGTGGTATTGATGGACACAAACCGTGTCGCCCTGTAGATGTTGAGATAACTTTCCCATTTTTCACTGCTTCCATTTACCCAATTCCCGAGATATATCTCTGTTTCGTTGTATCTCTCCTTAGACTCCCCAATACCCGTATATGGGGCTTCAACGAATTCCACAGTAGGTTTGTTCTGGAACGGTTTTTTGAAAATCTCTACAACCACAAAACATACGCCCGCGGCTATAATGAGCACACCGCACACAAAAATTAAAACCATTCTCTTCATTTTTATACCTCCTCCTGCTAATAATCGTGTCTACAATCCACCCACCAGCTGTAGTACTGAATATAGACATACCACCTGACATTGCCCTGTGTTTTTGAGATCGGATCTCTCCTGGGTTGATCAACATCTTCCCACCAGTAGTAGTCAGTGCCCACTAGTGTACCATCCACCCAGTATTCCAAACACGCATACAGTGACGCTGCATATATTGTGTACGGGTTGGGTGACCTATAATACCTTGCATACCAGCCATCGTCTACAGTTGCGTTCTCCCAGGACTTGCCTGCCCCTCTTAAATATGCTCCCCCCATACAGGTAGGAGGCATATCTCTCTCCTCTAGAGGGTCCCCAGTTCTCTACTGACCAGTACCGGTAGTTGTTTGCGGCTCCCTGAAAACCGTTAATTACATGAAAACCCCTGTACAAGATGTTATCTCCCCAGCTGGAAATTGCTGTCTGGGCGTTGGGTCCCAGAACTTCGCAAGCAGAGAAAGTAACCCATTCCATATTCATTGTAACCCCAAAAATCCTCATCAGGTTCTACATCTTTATCCCGGTCTCCACCAGAGGCGTTTACATTAAACACAACCCTTGGTTGACCATTGAGGGTAGCCCCATGTCCTGAAAAGTATACAATATCTGCGTTTACATCCGCATCTGGCAAATGTCCGGCCCATTTCGCAAAGTGGTCTGGTTTTGCATTATCGTTTCCATAACACCCTCTGGTATCAGCGTCGTCGGAGCCCGCACTCGCTTTAGGCATATTTGCTACGGAGCACCGGAATAGTGCGAAAAGCCCCATTCCCGTCCCAAATACTTTCCTTTTTAAGACCATGTTTCTCACCTATACATAGAAAACATATCGTATATATATTTCGCATATTTTCACGGTTTGAAATGTGGAAACCGAAAGATGCTAGATAATACGATAAAAAATTTTGCCAGTATTCGCAAATGATGATAAAAATTGAAATCAAAATGTGAAATCACAGACGGGGTTTTTATAGGAGAACAGCAAACTAACCATTGGACATCTTCTTGAGTTTCACCAGGATATTGAACGCTTCCACCGGTGTGAGCGTATTTATATCTATCTTTTCAAGCTCAACCAGTGCCGGATGTTTCGGTGGGGGCGTGTCGATGAGCAGCATCTGGGTATATCTCGGTTGCCGTTTCTTCACTTTCTCCGGATTCTGGACGCTCAGTTCCACCTCCTCCATTTTCTTCAAAATCTCCCTTGCCTTGCCAATAACCTGCTCGGGCACACCGGCAATTTTTGCCACATAAATTCCGTAGCTTCTGTCCGTTGCACCCGGGACAACCTTTCGCAGGAAGGCAACTTCTCCGCCCACCTCCTTCACCGCGATGTGCACATTTTGAATCCCCTGGTAGAGGTCGGCAATTTCAGTCACCTGGTGGTAGTGAGTTGCAAACAAAGTTCTCGCCTTTATCTTCGTGTGGATGTATTCAAGCACGGCCCAGGCTAGGCTCATTCCATCGAAGGTGCTCGTTCCTCTCCCAATTTCGTCCAGGATAATAAGTGAATCGCGGGTTGCGTTCTTCAGAATGTTCGCGACTTCCAGCATCTCGACCATGAAGGTACTCTGTCCCATTGCCAGGTCATCGTAGGCGCCTACCCTCGTGAAAATTCTATCAACGGTCGAAAGGCTGGCATAACTGGCAGGAATAAACGACCCAATCTGGGCCATCAGCATTGCAACTGCAATCTGGCGCATGTATGTGGACTTGCCTGCCATGTTAGGGCCAGTGATTATGATTGTGCGGTTTTTTTCGGTGATGTTCACATCGTTCGGGATAAACTCGGGGAGTGTGCGTTCGACCACAGCATGCCGTAGATCCCTGATGTAAATCTCCCTGTCCTGGTTCCATTTCGGCCTTGTATATTTGTAGTTGACAGCTACCTCGGCAAGCGCGGCAAACACATCGAGGGTTGCAAGGGCACCGGCGATTTTGAGCAAGTCATCCGTTTTCTCGCTGATTTTTGCACGGATTTCCTCGAAAAGCTGGTATTCCAGGGCCTTCAATCTTTCGTCAGCGTTTAGAATCAGGGATTCCTTCTCCTTCAACTCCCGGGTTATAAACCGCTCCGCATTCGCAAGCGTCTGTTTCCTGATGTAATCCTCTGGCACCTTTGAAAGATACGACTTCGTTACCTCGATGTAGTAGCCGAACACAGAATTGTATCCAATTCTCAGGTTTTTTATTCCAGTTCTCTCCCGTTCCCTTGCCTCCAGCTCGGCAATCCATTGCTTGCTGCTCGAGACCGCAGCCCTTATATCGTCAACCTCCTTTGAAAAACCTGGTTTTATGATACCCCCCTCCTTCACAAGAACTGGCGGTTCATCAACGATTCCCCGCTCGATCATATCCACAATTTCATCCATCGGCAGCAAATTTCCCGCGGTTTTTTGCAGAATCTCAGGCAGATTTTCGGTTCCGAAGAGCGTCTGAATTTTCGGGAGAATCTTGAGCGTGTTTTTCAGTCCTATGAGGTCCCTGGGATTGCAGCGGTTGCAGGAAATCCTCGTTGTGATCCGTTCGAGGTCTTGAACCGGTTTGAGCAGTTCCCGCAGCTCATACCTCTTGAACGAATTTTTAACAAAGAATTCGACAGCATCCAGCCGCGCCTCAATTTCCTGCAGGTCGAGCAACGGGGCAAGCAGGAATTTTTTCAGCATTCTCGAGCCGATTGCTGTTACGGTTGCATCCAGTGCATCAAGCACAGTTCCCTTTGCCGTGCCATCCCTTATGTTCCTCACAATCTCGAGATTTCTGAGGGTTGTGGAATCTAGAATCATTGTTTTCTGCCTGTTGATTTTTATGATGCTGCTGAACGGGAGCTTTGCTGTTTTCTGGGTTTCTGAGAGGTATTTGAGAAGGGCGCCTGCAGCAAGGGTCTCCAAATCCATGAGGTCCACGGTCCCGAACTGGGTATTGAGGATTTTCAGTGCCTCTTCCTTTTCAGGGAAGCGAATTTGCTTGGACACCGCATTTATCTTCAAGTCCGAAATTTTGGCCCGGAGTTCGGGGAGGAAATCCGGTAAAATGCACTCAGCGGGGAGGTAACGGAGCAGCTCATTCTTTATGTTCTGGAGTTCTTCATTCTCTTCGAAATGGAGCAGGTAGAATTCTCCGGTTGAGAGGTCCGCAAGCGCCATTGCGGCACTGCCATCGCCCAGGTAGATGCTGCAGATGTAGTTGTTTGCCTTTGCGTCGAGAATGTTGGTTTCGAGCGCGGTACCTGGCGTTACAACTCTCACGACTTCGCGTTTCACAATCCCCTTTGCCAGCTTCGGATCCTCAACCTGTTCGCAGATTGCGACCGTGTATCCCTTCTTCACAAGCTTTGCCAGGTATGGTTCAAGGGCATGGTAGGGCACCCCAGCGAGCGGGATTCTGTTTCCTTCCTCGTCCTTCTGCCTCGAGGTGAGCACAATCTCCAGTTCCCTAGACACAATCTTTGCGTCCTCGTCGAAGGTTTCGTAAAAATCGCCGATGCGGTAAAAGAGGAGAGCATCCTTATACTGGCTTTTGATGCGGAAATACTGCTCCATTATCGGTGTGAGCTTGGGCATCAGAGAGGAAATGGAGGTAGGGGATATAAGGGTTTGTGGGGAGACAAATCCTAAAACCCTCCCTTACTCTTTTTCAACTCGGAGAAGAATTTTACCATTCTCAAATCGTGTCCTCACTTTGAATTTTGTATCCCCAAACTTTTCTGGGGCTTTACCAGTAAGAAGTATCACTAGAGGTTTCAGAAAAGCACTGGTGCCTTCGGGAATATCTCCTGGCTTCATCTGCTTCTAGAATCTTACTGAACCGACCCAGTTCTCAGGTGTCCTCTCGCCTATTTCAGAGAGTTTTGTGACATCTATTTCCTGCGAAACTCCTCTTTTATATGCATCTTCAAGTAGTTCTAGAATCCCAAGTAATTTTTCTTCCCCAAAATGGGCGTATTTGCTTCTTGGTTTTGTCTGTTTTCTCTCGTTGAGTTCTTCATCTCTTCGATCCATATGTGTAGCCTCTGGATAGGCGGACTGCGGAGCATCAAAAAGAAAAACAGTTTTGCCTGTGAAACTGCAATATTTTTTGAACTCGCACAAATCGTACCTCTCCTTCAGGCACACCTCCTGTACCGCGGGAGTTATCTCATCAATCACGACAATGATAGAGGGCTCTGTTCTTACAACATCTGATAGAAATTTGTGGAGGTCCGTATTAATCCCCTCTAAATTTATTTCACCAGAGTTTGATTTTTCAATTACTACATTATAGAAACTCTTGACAAGCTTGCCTATATTTTCAGGGTTTTTACTGACATTTTCGAATTTTCTGAGTTAAAGTCGCACATAAATGTAAGGAACCCTTGCAAAAACATTATTTAATAAAATCATAGAGGTTAAATTGCTTCGCTTCCCGCGTTGGGATTCTGAAGAGGACTACCACCCCTTGCCAGTAAAAATTGGAGACACTAAATAGCTTTTTTTCTGCTTTTTCTGAATAAAGGATTGCGCTTCCTGACACAAGGATAAATTCCCCCTCAAGTCCTTCACAAACAATTTTAATAGAGTGCCTCAGCCCACATCCTCTCTCTCCTTCTAGATTTTTTGTAGTTGAATATCCCTCCACTGCTTTTGTGATTGCATCCTTATCAGAGAGCTCCCACTTATTCTCCTCCTTATAAGTTTGTGCGATTCCTCTCCCAGTATCTAGGATACAAATGTCCATGAACTTCTTCTTTGGATAATATTGGGCAAAGAGATATTCTTTCTCGGATTTGCTATGTTCCACCACATTTGTGGTCAATTCCGAAAATGAATATTTCACCGGATTCTTATAACCTTCAGGCACTTTTTCACAAATCAAGTCCAGGAATAACTTTTGCTTTTTCTCAAAATCTTCTAAATTTTGATAGGTCTCCAGGACCGCTATCGGAAAATAACTCTTCCCCTGTTGACCCATGCCCGCCCCACTGGGAAACCCGATAGCATATAGATACCCTTTTACTCTGTCCGATTGAGGTTCCATCCACACGCTACCCGTTCTTGAAATATGTGCGGCGAGGGGTAATGCAAGTAGCGGAGGTATCCGATTACATTTTCGTAAGTCAAATTTCACACACGAAGAAGGCACAACTTGAAGAAAAGTAGAAACGAAACTCCGAAGATGCTCTAGGAGAATATCAGATTCGGGTGCTGACACGGTGATTTCTCTCATTTAATCACGATTTAGCCAATTTAAGTAGATTGTCATCTTCAATTATGGATAGGTTCTCTTTCTTAGGCGGGTTTGATATGTGTTCTTCTGCTATTTTAATCATTTGTTCTACATCTTTATTCATGTTAAGAAAATTAACAGTTCTCTTCTGTTCCTCAAAATTTTTTTTCATTTTTACGATTGCACACGCAAAAGACCTTGAGATAAAATCTACATTTTTGAAGTCAATAATAATATTGGTGCAGCCGCTCTCAAGCACCTTTTCCTCAACTATTTTGACAGCTAGCCTTGTGCTTATTAGGGGGGCGATCAATTTGCCAAGATCAATTGAGGTATCCATCATAAGACAATATGTGAATGGAAGTAATAATGATTTCGCTATGATGTCAACACCGCGGGGGAGTATGTAGGTTAGGAAATGCAGGGTTGTCTAAATTCCACGGAAAAGCCAGTAACGGCAAATCTTTGTGCCTGAAATATATTGCGCGACACAACAACGAGAGATAAATACTATTGTGGAGAGAGATATATGCTCGGTTAGGGGAGTGTTTGTGGCTGAAAATAATTGCACCATCAATGGAAAACCTGCCTCAGAGCGAGCATCACCAGTACAAGCATTAGGTGCCGAATCGAGGATTGTTATCGCAGCAAGTCCCCATCCATCATCAAAGTGCACACAGTCAATAAACGGGGTTTAAGTTTTCTCCGCATACTCATCCAGCCGCTTCTGGAACATCAGATACTTGAGCACAGCACTTTCCTTTATCCATCGGCTCATCGGAATCGCGAGCTTGGAGCCAGCGTAATTTAACGCCTCCCCGAGCGTGTTGAACCGCACTGGCGTGTTCCGGAGCGCGGCCCTCACCGCCTCGCGGACATTCCAGACCCCGACAGGCATTATGTAACCTGGATGGGCTTCACGCATTATCACAACCCCTGCCTGTCTCTGCATCTCGTGCAATTTTTCGTTCACAGCCAGCCGTGCAGCATAGTAGCAGCCACCGATTTCAGCATACTCCTTCCGTCCTTCAAAAAATTCGGCACTTGAGAAAATTGCGATTGTGTTGCCCGTGGGATTCCAGACAGTTCTAGGATACCACGCCTCTATGAGTTCGTAGCACCACTCACTTGGAACCATGAGAATTTCCCAGATATTATCCAGCTGCTTGTGTTCAAACACGAGGTATTCGCCAATCTGCGGTAAGGTTTTGGTTTTTTTCAGCAACTCGAGCCCGAGAATTGAGTCAACTGCAGTTATGCTCCACCTGGTGGGCACGAATTTTCGCAATTTGGCTTGCCCGAAAGCCCCGACACTGAATGCCCTCTGGATTTTTGAAACGAGCACGCCTGAGCGGTATGTCTCGAGCACCGCATCCTTCGCCTTCATGTCAGTATCATAATACGCCTTCTCAATCCGCCTGTCAATCTTGTAGTTCTCGGCATCAATTTTTTCAAGCGGCGCGCTCGGTCCAAAGGGCTGGACATCATCGTCGAGGACTATGTCGCCACCCGGCTTCTTCGTGAACTTCGCCTCGATGCCCGTTGGGGCATCCGCAAGTGCCAGTTCCCGGGTAAGCGAAACAATCTTGTTTTTCTCAATGTCCGTGACCTTCACATAGTGTTTGCCACGCACGAGCTTGAAACGGAAATCCACGATATCCTCCATCGTCCTGTTTCCCCACATTTCTGGCGTATCCAGAATTGCTGTATCTCCGGTGATGGGGGGGACGAGGGGCCCAACATACACATACGGGTAGCCCATTCTCCCGATAAATGCTCCAGGCGGTGTGGAACCATGGATCTGGTTAGAATCGAGCAGTTTGAAGGTTTTGCTCTTCACATAGAATCTCACCAGAATCGGGCAGCTGGCTTTGCCGCAGAGCATCCTCGAGCCCTTGCAGATGACGCACCGCATGTTGTAGTTTGTTGGCTTACTGGCAGACAGTTCAAATAAGCTATCAGCGGGCACCACCGAACGGATGTAATTGTCCATTGAATAAACCTATTGAGTTTGAAGATATATAGATTGCTCTGCAGCATCCACGCGGAGCCAATGATAGTCCCGAACAGTTTAAATCCCTTGCTCATATCCTTCTTCCGATGGAAAAAATAAAACAGCTGATGTTCAGGGCCGCGGACGAAGTGGCCAGGACATTCAAACAGCACATTCTGGATACCGATGCAGGAAAGGATGTGGGCCTCGGGGCATCAGGGAGCCCGACGGAAAAAATTGACATGGTTTGCGAGGAAACGGCTTTGAAGGTGCTGGCTACAGAGGGTATCAGCGTTCTGACGGAGGAAACGGGTTACATCGATAGGGGCACGGAAGATTGCTTCGTGCTTGACCCGCTGGACGGCACAATTAACGCCGTGAACGGTCTCCCATTCTACGCCTTCTCCCTTGCCTACGGAAGCCAGAGCTTGGGTGGAATGCAGCTGGGGCTTGTTAGAAATCTTGTGACGGGTGATACTTTCTGGGCTGAAAAGGGCGGGGGCGCATTTCTTAACGGCAGGCGGATTTTCACGAGGGTGTTTAATGAAAAAAAATGCCTCATTCTTGTGTATATCGGGAAGCATGCGTCGGAGGAAGCCCTGAGGATTGCGAGGAGCGGAAACCGCACAAGATGCTTCGGGGCTGCAGCCCTCGAACTGTGCCTCCTTGCGGCTGGTTACGCGGATATCTATTTCATGAAAAACAATGTGGAAAAGAGGAATCTCAGAATTACCGACATTGCTGCCGGAACCCTCGTGCTGCGAGAGGCAGGCGGAGTTGCCCTTGATGACAGTTTCTCAGAACTCGAGATGCCGGTGGATATACGGGCAAGAAGGAGCGTAATCTGTGCTGGTCAGAGGGACGGGGTTGAATTTATGAAGCGGTTGCTGGAGGTGAAGGAATGAGGTACGGATTGCTTTTCAATCCGCAGGTGAAAAATGCACTGGAGTATGCAAGGCAGGTCTATTCGCTGCTCGAGAAGGAGCACATTGTTGTCGACAGCGAATGTGCCCAGTTAATGGGAAAAGTCGGGGTGAAACTTGAGGAGGCAGGGATTGATATTCTCCTCACCATCGGCGGTGATGGCACGATTCTCAGAGCGCTGCACAGAACGAATGCGAAGATATTCGGTATTAATGCTGGCGTTCTCGGCTTCCTCACTGAAATAAAGGCATCGGAGATAAAGGAAGGAATTGCCAGATTGCTTGACGGAAAATACCTCGTCGAACGGAGGATGCGGATTGCGGGCAGGATAGATGAAAAAAAGCTACCAGATGCGTTGAACGAGGTCGTGATTCACACCTCGCAGGTCTCCAAAATGCGGGCGTTTGAAATCTATGTGGACAATACCTTAATCCAGAAGGTGCGTGCGGACGGAATCATCGTTTCCACGCCGACCGGCTCTACCTCCTACGCAATGAGTGCTGGCTCCCCGATAGTGGACCCGCGGGTGGAGGCCATCGTGGTCGTGCCTCTGGCTCCCTTCAAGATGTCGATAAGACCCTATGTTGTGCCTGCGACAAGCAATGTGGAGGTGAAATTGCCTGCAGCGGAGAAGCCCTGCGTTGTGGTGGTTGATGGGCAGGAAGAGGTGAAGATGAAACCCGGTGCCGCGGTAAGGATTCGTCGTTCGGAGAACGATGCGGAATTCATACGGTTCGAAACCGATTTCTACAAGAAGCTGGAGGAAAAGCTGATAGCGACTACGATTGTTTAGTTTCTGGTCTCCTCCCCATTTTCCGGATTGCAATCCCGTACACCATCAATATCACTCCGAGATTTATGAAACCCGCAAATACAGCTGGAAGAAAGAGATGCTCTGCAGTGACCTGCGTAGCAACCCCCTCCATCTGGGTTTTGGTTCTCCAGAGCGCGAGGGCGATTCCGCTGTAGCCCGCAAGAAATCCAGAAATTGCGAGCGATGGGAGCGAGACCGCGACCGTGTGTTTTCCGATGAACCCATCCTTCAATTCGGTTATTCCCAGGGCAGTGAGGAGAGCAATGGCAGGAAGCGCGGGCAGAAAATATCTCGTATCCTCGATGCATCTTGTCGGGTCTTCCCAGGAAGCAACCCAGGGCAATTGAATGTAAAGTATTACCACCGGGAGAGCATAGAGCAAAAGCCACCAGGCATTCGGGTTTTTTCTGTAGAGCCAGAGCCCGAGCGGGAATAGAAAAACCACGGGCATCACCATCAAAAGGTAGAGCAGGATGTTGGGAAGATTGTAAAGCGATGCGATTGAAGGTGAAAAATACGCCCCGAACATCGTAGTTTCTGGCTCCGAGACGCTGAGCGAGTAATTTCCACCATCGCTCTGAACCACTACAGCGCCCGCTGGATACTGGTAGCCTGAGTTGAGAGGAGAGCCAAAGTAGGTCGCATTGTAGGTTGCTGTGTAGATGCCGACAAGCATCAGGCCGAGGATGAAGGGGAGGACGGACTTGAGCACCGCCACCACCCGGTTGCGATGACCCCTTCCAGCCCTGGAAGGCCCCCAGAGGAAGTGGAGACAGACCGCGAGGGGTGCAAGCAGGAGCACTGCACTGGAGTATCTTACAAGCACGCTGAATCCCATGCAGAGCCCGCCAGCAAGGGCAAGACACAGCGAGAGCTGGATTTTGTGAGGGCCATGGAGCGATTCTACGAGCATCGCAAAACCCGCAATTCCAAGAGCCATTGTAGCATAATCCGCCATTCCCTTCTCAAACACGAGCAGGATTCCGGTTCCGCAAAAAATCTGGAGCAGCGCACCGAAGAATCCTGTTTCATCCGAAAACAACCGTCTGCCAGCAAAGTAGGTTCCAAGGGCACCCACAGCAAGGAAAAACAAGCCGATACCCGCGCCGATCCCCAGTTTGAGGAAACCCGCAAGGAGCATCGAGTAACCTGGGGGCCAGCGATGCACGGCATAGAACCTCCCGTCCAGTTCAACAACCGAATGGATTGCGCCTTTACCCGCACCGCTCTTGTTTGCAATCACCACATAGTTTCCGGGCTGGCCGAGATGCAAGGCTGCACAGCCGTTGCAATCTGTTTCGGCAGCGGTAGCCGGGACTGGACCGTGGGGCGACTTTCGAAGTGCCACGACGGTTGCGTTTTGAACAGGGTTACCGAGCATGTCAGAGTTTTTCAGCACGAGTTCCGTGATGCCCTGGAGCCGTGTCACACTGCACACGGAGAGCGTGTAATGGTAAGGTCCAGGAACCCCGAGAGGGACGATTTCACGGTGGAGCAGATTTACCGGAGGTAGCCCCGAAAGGTTAACCCAGGATACCTCGAGCATATAGAGCCCTTTCATCAGATTCTGGACCGCGAAAGCCCCCGCTCCAGTTGTGTTTGTCTCAACGAGAAGTTTTGGACGGGTCTCCGGTTCTCCGAATTCAAACAACCTTATCTGAAGGGAGCAACGGATACCGGGCGAGGCGTTACCTTCCAGCCGGTACCTTCCGTTAGTTTCCGCAGCAGACCAGTTTAATGAAATCTGGTAAATGCCGGTTCCGTTGAGATACACCTCTCTCACTGCAAAATCATCGTACCATTGCTCAACAGGCACTGCAAACTTGCCTTCGGAGTAGAGCAATGCCCACTGGTAGTATGCCCTTTCATCAGGCACAACCGGGCGTTCGAAAGAATGGGGGAAGAGCTGGGTGAAGAGAGCCACGGCAGCAATTGCAACGGCAAGCCAGAGAAGATAGCGCTGGGTCTTTACAGCCATCTTTCCCTCCATGGTGAGAGAGTATATTGGTTTTTGGGCGGCATCAATATCCTTTAAATACTGTTTTTTTATCTATCATCTCGGAGGTTCGGAACAGTGGAAGAGATCATCGTAAGGGTGGAATTCACGAAGGAACGGGAATTCAGGGCAAGGGTGGAGTACAGCAATGGCCAGGTCTCCACATTAAAAAGCAAGTCGCTCGAGGAGTTGCTGGGCCTCGTGGTTGAGGAGCTCCAGGAATACTTTGATGCCAATCCATAGGTGTGCCAATGCTTGACAAACGAACGGACCGGGCGGTGCTCTGGTTTGCACTCATGGTGGGGATTGTCACGGGGGCCGGGGGCTTCTTCATCTGGTATCACCCGGTGCCAGCCCTTCTCGCGGGTTTTACAATGTTTCTGCTGGTGCTTGTGATTTATCACTATGCTGGCTGGGGACTGAAATGGAGGGGGATGGTGTTTGGAATTTATGGGCCTGAGGAAGAAGATGAGGAATACTACAGGTATGTGGAAAAGCACATTGATAGCACCCAGAGAGGTAAAAAATGAATCTCGTGACGCGGGAGCGGATTCTTGTCCAGCTTTATCTCTATTCGAGGTATGAGAATGATTTTGAGGTTCCGAATGCGGTTTCGCAGGAGGGAATTGCGGAGACGGTCCGTGCGCCCAGGGCCCATGTATCCGCGGTGCTCAAGGAAATGCGGGATGCAGGGCAGGTCTATTCAAAGCTGGCACATGTGAACCGGGGTTTCAGGAGAAAGAATGTGTATTTTCTTACGGAGAAGGGGAAGGAAGCTGCGGGGCCGCTGATTGAGAAAATCAGGGCGGAGATACCGGAAGCATTTGAGGACCTGGAAAATTTGATGGAGAGGGTCGCAGGAAAACCAGAGAAGGCTGTGGGGAGCAGAACCGTCGAGGTTTTTGGGAGAGAGGCAGAGATAAAGAAAGTGAATGAATTCGTTGCTGGCGGGAAGGGGAAATTGCTCGTAATTTACGGTTTACCAGGCATCGGAAAAACCCATCTTCTTCTCCACATCTCGCAGTTACACTCCGCGCCTTATCTGGATTTTACACAGCCGGTCAATTCGGCCTGCGAGTTCTACACCGCAATTGCAAACGGGCTCGCAAAAAAGGGCAGATTCCGTTTGAAAAAAAATCTTCAGAGAAACGGTTATACGCCCGAAGCCAGGGCGCTCGCAATGGAGGAGATGAAGGGAATTTTGTTATGCATAGACAATCTCCAGCATCTCAGCCCGCTTCAGGATGAACTCCAGGTGATTTTTGGAGGAGAGGTGAAGATTGTTGCGGGTGCAAGGGAGAGAGCTGGGTTTTACACGGAACGCGCTGTGGTCGCCGGGGAGGTGGTTGAAGTCCTGCTCCCGCCCCTCGATAGAACCGCCGGCGAGTTGCTGCTTGTGAAAGCGGGCGTCAGCGAACCGGAGTTGAGAGGTGAGATTTACGAGAAGGCAGGCGGGCACCCGCTGATGATGTTGCTGCTTGCGAAAGGGGGTACAGCAGCAAACTGGAAATATCTGTTCGACGAGGTGTTCTCGAGGTTGAGCGAGCGGGAGCGGCATACCCTTCAAATGCTGGCTTTTGCAGGTGAGATTCCTGGTTTCTGGGAGCGGGCGGGAGCCGCGACCGTGATTGCACTCGAGAGGAAAGGTCTGGTTTACTGGGTCGAGAATTCGTGCCATGTACAACCCGTCCTGCAGGATTTTATCGTTAACGGTTTGAGCGTTCCCGAGAAGCAGGAAACCGGAAGGGAAATCTGGAAAATGATTGAGACTACCGGCGGGACCACGGGTTTGAAAGCAGGTATGCGCGTGCTGGTTGCAACTGAAAATCATGAGATTCTGGCTGCATACTTGATAGAGCGGTTTCCCGAGGTTCTGGAAATGTTCGAGACCGGGTTCCTCGAGCATGTGGTCGGGAAACTGAGGAAGCTGGGTAGGGCTGAGATTGAGTGCATGGAGGCTGAAGTTTCGGTCCGGAAAGGGGAATGGAAGAGGGCAATTGAAATTCTTTCCGGGATCACTGATAAACTCCCGAGATACTGGGAGATGGAGCGGGCTTACATTCTTTCAAGGGCTTACAATATGGGCACCGATTTTGCAAGGGCCGTGGAGATTGCAGGGAAAGGTTACACGAAGTTCGGGCATCCCAAGTTTCTGCTCGTGAAAGGCAGGGCTTATGCTGGAATGGGTGAGGTGGAGAGGGCGATGGAGGTGTTTCTGGATGCCCTTGCTGCAGGGGCCGAGCAGGGCATAACTCTTGCCGAGATCGGAAACATTCTGATGGATAAGGGGGACTATGAAGGGGCGATCGGATACTTTGAGCGTGCGATTGGATCCACCGCAGATGGAGCAATCAAGAATAAGATCAGGATAAATCTGGCTATCTCTGAGGTCAATGTGGGCGAGGTAGGGAAGGCGTCTAGATTACTTCAGGAGGTTTTGGCCGAGACGGAAGCGGCGGGAGAGATTATAAACCACGGGTTTGCGGCTGTCAATCTGGCCCACATCATGCTCGAACAGGATGCCGGGAGGGCTGCGGAACTCGCAGCGAGAGCCCTGGAAATCGCAGAGAAATTAAACCTGGAGATGCTTGAAGCCCCTGCGCTGATCAACCTCGGAAAGGCCGAGATTGCCCTCGGAAGGGAAGGGGAGGGGCGGCGGAAGGTGGAGAGAGGGGAGAGAAAATACGCGGAGTTAAGGCAGAAAGGCTGAGAACAATCCAAAAATATTTATTTCTGATGAAGTTCCCCCGGATTGCAGAGGTGGATTTAAATGCACGAACATGGGAAACATGGCTGCAGTTGCAGCAAGGAGCCGCTATGGCCCGAGTGTAAGTTTCAGATTGTGAGGAAGGAACGGCTTGCACAGAACATAGACCTGTGGGAAGTAACTGCGCCGCTGATTGCCGAGCGTGCAAAAGCCGGACAGTTTGTCATGGTCAGGATTCATGATAAGGGGGAGCGAATTCCGCTGACACTCGCGGACTGGGACAGGGGTAAGGGTACGATCACACTGGTATTCATGCAGGTGGGCAAGACCACGAGGCAGATGGGCCTCCTGAAGGCGGGGGATTGCGTGCCGGACTTGATAGGGCCGCTCGGGACACCCACGCATGCGGAGAAGTTTGGCACGGTGGTCTGCGTGGCCGGCGGCGTTGGTGTTGCACCCGCTTATCCCGTTGCAAGGGCAATGAAGAATGCGGGGAACAAGGTCATTACCGTGATGGGTGCAAGGACCAAGGACCTGCTTTTCTGGGAGGATAAGGTCAGGACCGTGAGCGATGAGGTGATTGTGACCACCGATGACGGGTCTTACAGGCGGAAGGGTGTGGTCACCGAGCCGCTGAAGGAGGTGCTGCAGCGGGAGAAGGTCGATCTTGTGTTTGCTGTAGGCCCCGCGATAATGATGAAGTTCTGTGCACTGACAACCAAACCGTTCAATGTGAAGACGGTGGCCAGCTTGAACCCGATCATGGTGGACGGGACGGGTATGTGCGGGTGCTGCAGGGTCACGGTTGGCACCGAGACAAAGTTTGCGTGCGTGCACGGGCCCGATTTCGATGCCCATCTCGTGGACTGGGATGAGTTCATGGCGAGGCAGAGAGTTTATCTGGAAGAGGAGAAACTTTCGCTCCAGCTCTGGGAAAACCGGTTGAAGGGGGTGCAGTAAAATGGCAAAGCTGAATCTGAACAGGACGCCACTTCCGAAGCAGAAACCTGAGGAAAGGGTGAAGAACTTCAACGAGGTGGCACTGGGTTACAATGAAGACCTGGCTGTGAAGGAGGCGGAGCGGTGCCTCCAGTGTCCCAGACATCCGTGCATCGACGGGTGCCCAGTGAACAACGATATTCCAGGTTTCATCAAGGCGATCAAGGAAAGGAACTTTGTGGAGGCAGTCCGGATAATGAAGAAGACGAACGCACTGCCAGGGATATGTGGGAGGGTCTGTCCGCAGGAGAAGCAGTGCGAGATTGTGTGCACGCTGGCAAAGAAGAATGCCCCGGTTGCAATTGGAGCGCTGGAAAGGTTTGTGGCGGACTGGGCAAGGGCCCATCCTGACCAGGTGCCGAAGGACGAGATTGCCCCGCCAACAGGGAAGAAGGTTGCGGTTGTGGGCTCGGGCCCGGCGGGTTTGACCTGTGCTGCAGACCTCGCAAAGATGGGGCATAGGGTGACAATTTTCGATGCGCTGCATTATGCGGGCGGGGTTTTGATGTACGGGATTCCGGAATTCAGGTTGCCGAAGCAGATCGTGCAGGAAGAGGTGGATTATGTGGCCTCGCTCGGGGTTGAGATAAGGCTGGATACCGTGATCGGCAGGATGGTCACGGTGGATGAGCTCCTGCAGAAGTATGATGCGGTGTTTCTCGGCACAGGTGCGGGCTTGCCAATGTTCCTGAACATCCCGGGAGAGAATCTGAACGGAATCTATTCCGCGAACGAGTTTCTGACAAGGGTGAATCTGATGAAGGCCTACCTGTTCCCGGAGTATGATACACCAGTGAAGAAGGGGAAGCGGGTGGCAGTTATTGGCGGTGGAAATGTGGCGATGGATGCGGCAAGGTGCGCGAAGCGGATTGGGTACGAGGAGGTTTACATCGTGTACAGGCGCTCCAAGACGGAGATGCCGGCAAGGGCCGAGGAGGTTGAGAATGCCGAGGAGGAGGGCATCATCTTCAAGTTCCTGACAAATCCGAAGCGGTTCATCGGGGACGAGAAGGGGTGGGTCAAGGCGATGGAGTGCTACGAGATGACGCTGGGCGAGCCGGATGCTTCCGGCAGGAGGAGGCCGGTTCCGAAGCCAGGGAGCGAGTTCATCATGGAGGTTGATGCGGTGATCGTGGCCCTCGGGACAAGCCCGAATCCGCTGGTTTCGTCCACAACGCCAGGGCTTGAGACCACGAAGCACGGGACCCTCGTGACCGATGAGAAGACCGGGAGGACCAAGAAGGACAGGGTGTGGGCTGGCGGCGATGCGGTTACCGGCTCCGCAACCGTTATCAGCGCGATGGGTGCTGGAAAGCGGGCCGCAAAGGACATAGATGAGTGGTTGCGGAAAATGTAAGACAACGCAGGCTTATGTTATCAGCGTTTCATTTAGCTCCATGGACTCTATCTCTTTTAGAGCTGTGTCTATGCCAAATTTTATGCAATCGTCCACTAAAGCCTCACTGATGTACAAAACATGGAATCCTTTGAATTCACCAACAGTCAGTTTAAATCTATTTTTTTCAATGTAATATACCGGAAGGTTTGTTGAGTACTCATAAAGAAAGCTCTTTAATTCCCACTCACCTACAATTTTACCAGTATCTTCCTTTATCTTTTCACAGATGTCTTCCCATCTTCTGTCCTTCCATTTTTCATTAACTCCCCGATCTAAAATAATCTTCCCAAGGGCTCTAACTACATCATTATCGGCTCTAAGCATAATTTGTGGAACGACCACCTGTAATCCGGCAATCCTTCTGAAAATTCGCTGGGCTTCACTCCTCTTCTCAGCAGAATAGTATTTAAGCCACTCAAGGTTTTTATCTATCTCTTCCTCATAGATGTCTTTAAGAGTCTTGCTTTCTTCAGATTTTTCCTGAAAGACGCTGGACAAAATCTTTCTTTCATCCGTATAAGCAAGCGACCTATCACAATAGTCTTTCAATACTTCCTTTGTTTTTTCAATAACTCTTGTGTCATATATTGCGTTTGTTCCTCTATCCTGTACCGTAAAGATGTATATGTTTGGCGTGTTCTCTGGGTAGTCAGATGGCCTGTTTCTATACACTCTGCCCCATCTCTGAATCTGGCTATCAATTGGGGAAATCTCTGTAATGAGGATATCAAAATCAACATCTACGGAAGCTTCCACAATCTGTGTAGCCACAAGGATAACCTTTTTTTTGTTCTCCAAGCAATCTTTCACTTTCTTTATTCTTTCTCGCTTCTCCTTTTCAAGGATGCGGGAATGAAGGAGATATGTTTCTCCAAATTTCTCTTCATCAATTTTTTTATACAGTTCAATTGCTTTTTTAACATTGTTAACAACAATAAGTATATTTTTATTTTGGTTTTTCTCTATTATTTTCCTTATTTCTTCTAAAGAGTCTTTATCTATGTTCCACTCGCTTCTTTTGGAAGAAGTACCTTCATCATTTTCGGTGTGATCCTCAAAAAGCATTTTGTCTATCAACTCAATCCTGTGCCTTTTCGTGGCGTAATTTTTGATACTGTTGGTTATTCGGATAAGGCTCAAATCTATTATTTTAAATTTATTTAAATACTTTTCGAAATACGGCGGAAAAGTAGCAGTGATGACTAAAACATTCCCCCTTAATTGCCTAACTGTATCCAATGTCTGGATAATAATTGCAGCCATTTCGGGATCGTACGCCTGAATTTCATCTAGAACAATCGCAGAAAGGGGATAGATGCTTATCAGTTTGTCAAAGCCGTAATATTTGAGGGATGTGAGAAAAACCTGGTCTGGTGTTGTGAGAATTAGCGGTGAAGAGAAAAGTTTTGCTGTTGTCTGTTTTGTGTCAATGTTTAGACCTCTTGCATCCTTTTCCTCTTTAAGATATTCAATAAACGATGTAGAGTGCAATATCCGTGTGTAATCCTTAAGGGCGTAGCTCTCCGTAAATCTAGAGTATATATCATTCAGGGCGACTCTTAATGGAAGCGTATACACTAATTTTTTTCTTCGGTTTTTGGCCCAGAGAAGAGCAAACTCGGTTTTTCCAGAACCTGTGGGGGCAATGAGGACGAGATTGTCCCCATCCTCTTTTTTCAAGACCTCCTCTTGCCAAGTGATTTTACTCTCTTCAAATCCTAACTTTTTCTTGATTCTTTGATCGAGTTGGAAGTAAATCTGTTGACCCAAGTTAACAAGTTCTTCGACATTTACATTACCACTAGCGGCATAATCACACCGTCTCAAACAGCCAAGGAAGAGAAAGAAATTGTAATCTGGCGCGTCATTTGAAATCTCATAAAACTCTCCGAGATTTGAGAGGTCGTCGGCGTGTTTTTCTATGCCCTCTTTAAGTTCTTTGAGATTCTTGAAATCCCAGTCTATGTTTTCAATTTCTGCAATTGCAGACGTTATTGGCATGCAGTTCGCAAAATGTTTCTTGACCTCTTGGATGAGCGAAGTTAGGATGCTTTTTATTTCATCCTTGTGGCTCCACAGAAAGTCAGTATATGTCTTAAGTTCCTCACCATAGTGATAAATAAGCTCCATCAGGTCTTTTTTTTCTAGATAATGAGGATTGTAATGGTGAAGCAGAATAGCCGTACGGATAGTGTCCTCTTCAGGTGAAATTAGGAACAGGCTCCACACTACGGAAAGAATTTCGTGTCTTATCTCATTTTTCATTTGGCTTTCATCAAGTAAGTCTGCAAGCTTTGACCAATGCTCGCGCTCTTCTTTGTTAAAAACTTTTTTCTGAAAATTATAATTTATCTTCCCAAGATCGTGGAGGAAAGCGGCCTTAGCAAGACGTTTAAAATCTTCTTCTGTCATTACATTTTTAAGATTTGGATTTTTTTGAAGGAATTCGTAGAGGTTTTTCACCTGCTCAAGTGTGTCGATCAAATGCTCCCTTAGCAATGGTCTATCAGAACGCCAGTCCTTCGCTCTTAAATAATTAGTATATTGGGCTCCCATTACAACCACCCGGCTTTCGTAGGAATCTTAAAATTCTTTCCTTTGATATCAAAAACCTCTACATCAATTTCCCTGTTGTTTAAATAGACCACATAGTCTGTTCCGGTGAACACAACAGTATTAAAAACAACCTCTCTCTTGGTGTTTTTGGTGATTTCAGCTTTACTTGTGACATTTTCATTGCCATTTTTAAACAAAACTTTGACCGGAACTGAAAAAACAGGATATTTCTGATTCTGAATAGGGAGATGCTCTTTCAGGAGATATGTGGGGTATGTCAACCAAAGGCTTTTTTTTACTTTATTTTTTTTGGAAGCTTGCGTAAATTCACAATTACGGAGAAAAACAACGTCCTCGCTTCGTCCCAGGCAAAGCACTTTTTTGGGGTGCTCAATTGCTTCCTTGATATCATCCAATAGTTGAGAATCGCCCTTTATGAAGATATAGAGATGTCCGTTGAATAATTCTTGCTGGTGTACGGGCGTTCTTTGAGAGGTAATACCTCCGCCGTATAAAGGTAAACCCTGGTTCATCAATTTCGCACCCTTCAGTTCGACAGTTCCTTTAATTAAGCTCTGATAATTCCAAAATACGCTTTCAAAACCACCATGAACACTGACCTTCAAATTCCACCATCTATCTGTGCCAAGGTTACTCCCGTACCAGTCCCCGAGTGCACTCTGCAGCATTCCTATGATCGTGGATTTTGGTGGCAACGGATATGTCTGAGCGTAGTAAAAGGTGAACGGGTTTCTATACTGGGCGAAAGGCTGGAAGAATTCCATGAAGAGGAATTCAGTTGGCATGGGATTTCACTTTTTGCTGGAAGAAGGTGCTGCTTGTATCTCAGGTTCCGTTTGGATGTGGTCCCGCATAAATACGAGGATGTTGGTTTGTTTTTGGTTTTGAGTTTGCGTTAGGAAGGTCTTTATGCTCTCAATGATTTCTTCCTTCGAAGAGCACCTACTCGGTTTTGCACTTCCAAAATCTATCACAAAC
>JAOAJK010000018.1 GCA_026414225.1 Thermoplasmata archaeon | reverse complement strand
CCGCATAGGTTGAACCCTCGTAATGCCGCATCACCACCAAGCTCACGGGATTCTCCAGGCCATCTACCTTCGCATAACCCTCGACTATCCTGTCTGTCTTCTCGGCCCTTACTTCACCTGTATTCTCCCACGCACTGTAGTTCAGTTCTGGCCTTGCAGATACGCTCTGTTCGATGAACCTTGAAACCGAGGCAGAGCGGATTTCGCCGCCGTAGCCAGTCACCTCGATTTTTGCATCGGCACCCAGGTTCTCTATCTTGTAACCGGTGTTCGGGTTGCCGTCAGCATCCACGAAAATCACGAGTGCATCATACCCATCATTGGCACCGTTGAACAAACTACCGGAGACCCTTCCGTAGAAGTAAACCCGGTCATTTTCATAGTACACACTGTACTCGTTCAGGTTTATGTCAGGATTTTGTGCGGTTTCTGTATCCGCATATTTTACAATTCCCTCCCAGTCATCAATGTTGCCATCAATTTTTATCCTCCCTTGTGGCTGAAGGGCATACCAGATGACAAACAAAGAGGAAAATATAAGAATAACTACTACCCCATACGCAAACCCCGTGTAGAACCGGCTTTTTTTCACCGGCTTTGCGACTGGTCGAATCTTCGGTTTTTCCCTTATCTCTGATAACTTAACCTTCTTTTCAATCACAATCACATCTGTTTCCTCTGCACCTTTCTCCGCTTTTGCCCTTTCTTCTGTTTTGAACACTTCTTCCAGTTCCTTTTCAATTTCCTGTAGCTCCTTCTCGAGTTCCATCCCTGTATCCTTCAGATTGTTTATCTTCTCCCTATCCTCCTTACCCTCCTCCTCCTGCCCCCTTTCGATTTTATCCCCTCCATTCTCACCTGCCTTCCTGTTTTCGCTCACCTCTATGTATTTCTTTATTCTGATTGCTGTGTTGAGCTCCAGTCCTGCAACCTTTGCGAGCTCCGAAAGTTTGGCTTTCCTGAGGTCATCCATCGTTCTGTAGCCAGCTTTCAGCAGAGATTCTATTTCTCCCTCCGTAATACCTGGTATCTTCTGGAAATCTGCCCTTGCAGACATCTCATCTTCCTTATTGGCGCTCATGCTATCACATCTTGCTTCCACTACAAAATCGCTTGCAAATAAATAAGGGTTTCGCTGTGCTGTGAGCCACTCATCTTATGGTACAGCTGCTCAGGGCAAAACCTGTTCCCGATATCTGCACAGTGTCTCCCTTCGCCATCTGTGAATTTTTCTGGATTAGGATTATCATCCCTGCTGTGTAAAAATCGGTTTTCACATCACTCCAGCCACTTGATGCAGAGTAGTTCCCGCACACCGTGCCACCAGAGTAGAGAGTGGCATTGAAGTTAATAGGAGTCCCCTGGGTTGCTGAAATAACGCTCACCACGCTCCCGTTTATCCTTGCCTCATGCGGCGCTGAAACAATTCTCACGGTCACATTCCCGTAAACATCCATAGTCGCGTCCAGTCCCATTGGTGTGGTCTGACTACCACCAGGTAGGGAAAAAGAGTGGGCAAGCATCACATAGAGGGTTACGCTCAAAACCACGGTAATTATAACTAACAAAACAGTCGCAATCACTGGGGAAACTCCGTGACGGAACTTCATAAATTCAAACATAAAAATTAAAGGGAAAAGGTTTTCTGTCTCTATGTAGTTACGGTTGCGGTGCTGGTGCTGAAGCCAGTGCCTGTTATCTGAACCTTGTCTCCCACAGAGACATAGTTTGTGCCCGACAGGGTGATCATTATCACATCACCGGCAGCCCAGCTGGACCCACCCGCGGATGTTAATGCCCCAGTCGTCCCTGTAGCCACTGTCGTAGCACCCCTGTAGACCGTGATTGAGTTCAGCGTTGTCGGGACGCCAGTGGTGCCATTGAGAATCGTCACAGTAGAGCCATTGTAGAGACAATTTGGTGGTGCACTGTTCACTGTTATCTGCACTCTCTGTGAATTCATGTATTTTGCGTAGATACCGAGGGGCTGCTGCACTGTCCCGGGCCCGGTCATCATGCCCATCACCATCACATAGAGCACTGCCGCTAGCACCACTGTAATTGCCACCATCAGGATGGTCGCAATCACAGGCGACACTCCTTTCTTGTTTTCCCGTACCTTCATCTTTTCGTCCTCCCGTAGGCATCTGCCTACAGTTAGGAGAGATAGGGTTTTGATTTATAAACTTAACCTATGTCCATTAGGTAAATGGCGAAGTTAACTTCGGCATTTGTGTTACTATTCAGCAGTCCTGCTGCAGGATATAAACTTGCTGGAAACATCTTGCTGGAGACAAACATTACTGGGACCCGTGACAATAAAAAAGAAAAATGAACCAAAATAAAAACTAAAATCCGAACATAAAAAATTGAGGAAAAAGGTTTTCTGTCTCTATGTAGTTATGGTCGCGGTGCTGGTGCTGAAGCCATTGCCCGTTATCTGCACGGTGTCTCCAACCGAGACATAGTTTGTGCCCGACAGGGTGATGATTATCACATCACCGGCAGCCCAGCTGGACCCACCCGCGGATGTTAATGCCCCAGTCGTCCCTGTAGCCACTGTCGTAGGACCTCTGTAGACCGTGATTGAGTTCAGTGTCGTTGGGACGCCCGTCGTGCCATTGAGAATCGACACAATAGAGCCATTGTAGAGGCAGTTTGGCGGTGCACTGTTCACTGTTATCTGCACTCTCTGTGCATTCATGTACTTCGCATAGATACCGAGGGGCTGCTGCACTGTCCCGGGCCCGGTCATCATGCCCATCACCATCACATAGAGCACTGCCGCTAGCACCACTGTAATTGCCACCATCAGGATGGTCGCAATCACAGGAGATACTCCTTTCTTATTTTTCCATACTTTCATGTTTTCGTCCTCCCGCAGGCATCTGCCTACAGTAGGAGGCAATGGAGTTTTGGTTTATAAACTTAACCATACGCCCATCTCTAAATAACGAATTTAAATTCGGCGTTTGTCTAATTCACGCAAAACAACATCCAGCACATTCTCCGCGCTCATCTTTGTGCTGTCTATGTAAATATCGTAAACCTCCCGCCTGGTGTAATCGTAGCCATAAATGGCAGCATACCTCTTCGCCTCGCTCTTCTCCCTTGCGAGCATCTCTTCCATCACCGCGTTGACTTCACGCCCTTCTCTCCCTGCAATCCTCCTCGCTCGCTCATCAGCACTTGCTGTAACATAAATTTTAAACGCCGGAATCCCGTTCACGGTGGCGAGCACACCTGCCAGTCTCGCGTCAAAAACCGTGTTCTCGGCCTTCTGGATTTCCTCAACAAGTTTTGCGTCCAGTGTTCTGTCCACATCCCAGTTCTCCTCTGCAAGTTTTCCAAACTCTTCCAGGGTCAACCCCCGCTCCGCGGCCTCCTTCCTGAATATCTCACCGGCATAAAAATATCTATAACCGAGTTTCTCAGCCAGCGCTCTCGCAAGCGTGCTTTTCCCGCTTCCAGGTGGTCCACTTACAGTTATTATCATGCTCCTGCCTTTGCCAGAAATTTCTTAAACCGATAGTGCTTGATTATTCTCCCGAATACCGTGCTAAATGGAATTGCAAGCAGGGAGTAAAGCAGAATCCAGTGCGGTAAAACTGTTGCATCCAGCAACGAAACATTGTAAGCCCATGGAACTGAAATATACTTGTCAGCAATCTCCTCATAAACGAAGAACGAAACCCAGGCAAAGGTGACAATTATGAAGAACATTGTGAATGCCATCATCTTCAGCTGCCCTTTCATGTTTTCGTAGTTCATCTCCATGATTTTGGGCTGGATCTCCTGCAGTTTCTTCATCTTTGAGGTGTTGTTTGAGCGGAACGCTTCCCTGAATGCCTTGTTGTAGGCCTCCATGTACTTCTGAAACCTTGCCATCTTCACCCAGTCCATGTATTTCTCTCGAATGAGTGTGGTGAAAAGGGTGAGCAGAATCCCCACAAAGAATAAACTTAGCACTGGGAACTTGCCACCGAAACCGACAACAGGATAAAGCACAAGTCCCACGAGCATCCCAAAACCATTGCGCATTTCTGGGTCAATGAAAATCATTATTGTTAACATCACCATGAAAATAAGGAAGAACTGGGAAAAATTGAAGAGAGGTTTGGTTTCAGCCATTGCTATTCACCGAAGAAGCCCCTGAGCAGCGGATGCATCTCCATCAACTGTTCCCTTGCCATTGCTTCATATAGGTTGATCATGATACCCACTGTAAGCAGCACACCAGTACCCGAAGCATTCCCCACGGTTCCTATCATATCCGCAGTCGCTGCAAGTGCACCCACAGTCGCACCACTGAAGATTGTCACATACGGGATGTAGCGGTCAAGCACCCTCTCCAGAATTCTCGGGTCCCTTCTGAAGCCAGGTATCTGCATTCCCTGCCTCTCTATCTGCTCCGCAACAGCCTTTGAGTTCATGTTCGTGGTTTCAATCCAGAATTTTGCGAAGAAAATTGAACCTATCACCATTGCGCTGAAGAACACCACCACATGGGCAAGCACCTGCCAGTAGGTATGCCCCCGCATATATACCTCATACCGCTGGGGATTAAACAGGGGCAGGAGCCACTCATGCAATCCAACAATTGTTGAGAGATAGTATGCCCCGCCCGATATCGGTGTAGAGGGGGAAATGCCCATCTGCTCCGCCTGCTCCGGCGTAGGATAGGCCCCGATCCACCACTGGTGTCCTATGTAAGGGATCTGGCTCAGCGTCGGGTGACTCCAGAGCAGCATCGAAAACATTGCAATGTTGGCGAGCAGCGCGGACATCAGGATCACGGGGATGTTTGAGGAATACATCAGCCTGATCGGATAGCGTCCCCTTGCCCCCCTTGCCCTTCCATGTGCTAGAGGTAATTCAAGCCTCGTTGACTCCACATAAGCCACTACGAAGAAGATGATTATAGTTCCAATCAACGCGATCACGGGATTTGGATGAGCTAAAAATATCTGCTCAAAACCACCGTTTGCAAGCTCACCTGCACTCATGTTCTGGAGCATGTAAACCGTCTTTGGGATTGTGCCAGCAGGTGGATTAGAGAGAGAAAGAGCTTCTGTTGAAGATACTGGCATCCAGTTTAATGTGCCTGTAAATATCGCCTGAGCCACACCTGCGGCAATAAACAAACTAATACCGCTCCCAATACCCCACTTCGAAACTACTTCATCCATAAGAAACACCAGATAGCTTCCGATAATGAGCTGCACAACAATTATTGTCTGTGAGAGGGTCTGTCCATTACCAGGAGACAAAGCATTTAACGTTTCTACAAGAGAATTTGCAGGGGTAAGATATCCATACACCTGCGGAATTGCCTCCACAAAAATCATCACAATAACAATAAGTTTCTGGGTTGACTGATAAACCGCCTTGTCCTCGCTCTTTGATAGGTCAAGGGAAATTATCTTTGCTCCTGTGAAAAGCTGCATTATGATTGAACCGGTGACAATCGGGCCAATTCCCAGATGCATCAGCGAACCCTGGGCACCAGCCATGATCACACGCCAGGAAGCGAAGAGGTCTATGGTTTTCTTCTGGTCAAGCCCGAAGAGCATCACATTTGTCATTATGAAGTAGAGTATCAGGATAATCGCGACCCACATCATCTTCTTCTTGAAGACGACATGCCCATCTGGCTTCTTAACTGCAGGTAATCTATCAGTAATCACCTTTAGTCCATAGAGCTTGCTTTTTTCTCCAGCGTACGACCATCCCAGAAAGACAAATGCCCACAGAAAAGCCATCATAATGCCGAAGAAGATGAGTGCAAGTGTCTCCGGGTGGAGTGCATAGTAGTAAATCACAATCGAAAGCACGAAGAAGAATGCACATGGCACAGCGACATTGTAGTTTCTCGGAATTTTCTCCTCTTCTGCCATCCCTTACACCTCTACTGCTGGACCTCACCGCCCGCTGCCTGCAATTTCTCTGCTGCCTGTTTGGAGCATGCGTCTACGATAACCCGCAATTTCCTTGTTATTCTTCCCTCACCAAGCAATTTATCAATTCCCATTGCTCTCAGGTCAGCTATAAACACTCCATTTTCCTCCTTGATCTTACCCTCAGCAACCCAGTTTTCGAAATTTTCCTCGATATCCTGAAGGTTAATCGTTTTTGTTTCTTCCTCTGTCTCCAGTGGGCGTTTGAATCCATGCCTCCCGAAGTGGAACGGGCGATACTTATTCACAGCCATGAATTTGTGCTTGTGCAAGCCAGCATTTCCCTTGCCACCCCTAATTCCAGCGCCTCTTCCTGACTTATATCCCCTACCATGCGTCCTGTGTCCCCTGAACTTATAGGTTCGGCTCGGCATATTCATTCCTCCTTCTTTCCCTTCTTCTGCACATCTACCGCGAGCATTTTTTCAATCAACTTTTCGATTTCCTTCCCCCTGTACCCCAGCGCACCACCATCTTTGACCACACGCTTCACGGAACGATAGCCCCCGACAGGAGGATTTAGCCTGAACAGGGGTTTCACTGCCCTGAGTTCATTGTACCTGAATTCCCCGTTTATTACTGCCTGGGCGAGGGCATAGATCGACTGGTATTTTGTGTTGGCTCGCACATATTCGTCCGTAATCTTACGGTTACCCTCGATCCTTCCTTTGATCAGTATCATCTTTGCGAGGGTCTCTGCACCGATTTCGCCCCATGTAACATAATCTTTCACCATCTGAAGCATCCCGCGGTATGAAGGTGTGTCTGGGACAATCACACAGTGATTCGCCCTGGTGAGATGGAGCAGCCTGAGAGTGTCCTTTATATCTCCTTTGGTTTTACCCACGCCTTTAACCCTTATCACCGCATACAGCATCATTCCCGCCTCCTGGCTCTGCTCTTTTCTTCCTTCAATGCTTTTTCTTCAAGTTCTTCCTTGATTGTTGTGTAACCCACGGCGCCGCTCACAATCTTCAACCTTCTTGCCACATCCTCTGTAACCTTGTATTTTGAGGTCGCGGCGAGCGCATTGAATACCGCATATGCAAAATTCACAGTGGTCTTTGAATGCCCCTTCGTGAAGCCCCAGGCATCCTCCACCCCTGCGAACTTGAGTATGGGTTTCGCCACATCGCCTACCGCAAGAGCCACACCCCGAGGGGCTGGCTTGAGCATTACTTCAACACTTCCACTCTTACCCTTCACAAGAAACGGGAGCGTATGGGGTTTTCCGCAACCACATTCCCAGGAACCGCACCCACGCTTTATTTCAATCAGGTTAAGCTTCGCATTGTTCACTGCCTGCTTTATCCCGGGCCCCACTTCCTTGCTCTTGGTTCTTCCAAGCCCCACGAAACCGTCACCGTTACCCACAACTACGGTGATTGCAAATTTCACCCTTCTGCCGGAGTCCGTCATCCTCTGCACCATGTTCACATCAAGGACTTCCTCTGCAAGTTCTGGCAGTAGAATGTCAACAATTTCCGGTTCACGGAGGGGGAGCTTGGTAGCAAGGGCTTCGCTCATCGTCTTGATCTTGCCTTCCTTCACGAGCTTCCCGAGCCGCGTCTTCGGAATCCAGTCAACCGTCATACTGCACCTCCATCATCAATTTTCTTCTTGATATGCTCTACCTGGTTTGAATCAAAGTTTTTGAGATGCTTCCCGTGAAGGCGATCTTCATCCGGGAGTTTCTCTTCCTGATGCGGAATTTCGATACCTGCATCCAGAAGTCCCTTTAATACGGCAAATACCCTTGCACCCTTTGTAGGCGAGTGAAACCCGATATCCAGAACTGCCTTAGCAACATTGTTTTTAAGGGCTTTTTTGCCAGCAAGATAACCTGCAAGATAACTCGCAGGGGTGGTGTCGGTGTTTCCCTGAAATCCAAACTTTTTCTTCAATTCAAATCCACTGGCAGATACAATTACTCTGTCACCTTTCAGGTCAAACTCAGATACCTGGACTATGACATTCCTGTTTGTTTTTCGAACTACTGCTCTAGGCATTCCAGACCTAAGCATCTTTAGACGGAACCTGTAATCGGTTTTGCCTTCCCTTTTTCTTCTCATCTGAACCCTGTATGTGCGGTGCATGGTATCACTCCTTCAGAATACCCTGGGCTTTTAACTGCATGCGGAGATGGGCCTTGCTCTTGAACACGCCACCCTTCGCCTGATAATAAAGTTTCCTATAATCCTTTCTGTCAATTTTCTTGTTGTCCCGCAGTGTTTTCAGGAGGGCACGAACTGCACGGATTGTCTGAATCCATCTCAATTTTCTTGGCATTCTTGCAAATTTGGCGCCTTCCCTCGAACCCTGACCTCTCCGTCTTCCTTTTTCTCTCTGGTGTTGCCTGTACCTGATTCTACCCCTTGAATTCCCCTTCACTTTCTTCGCCTTTATCACACCGGCAGCAATTGCATTCCTGATGTCCTCCCTTGTGACCGCATTTGCAAGTTCATCAAGGGCATTGGGGTCAATCCAGATACGGTTGACTCCACAACCCAGGATTTCGGCAGCCATCCTTTTCTGGTTTCTCAGGTTCATTTTCTCACCTTCACAGGGTTAAGCACGCGGATTCCCATCTTTTCCGCTTCTTTCATGATTTCCATTCTCTTTTTCATTCCGACAGTTCTCGCAATCCTGCAGGCCTCAAGTTTCGGATCAATCATTTTGAGCTCATTGAGGTTATGGACGAGCACTTCCTTAAAGCCAGAAGGATGAAGATTTCTTGCTGCCTTCGGGCCTCTGTAACCGACTGAAACTACATTCGGGCGATAACCATAATGGCGACGCATCTTCGAATGGGTTCCTCTCGGGACCCTCCATTTCACTTTCTGCAATCGCCTGTATCTGTGCCATTCCTGCCGGAGGAATGCAGGTCTTCTATGGTTCATCTGGTTCCTTAACATTAACATCTTTTTCAGGGATTCAGTGAGTTTCGGTTTCTGTTTGGGTTCGGGCTCCTTCTTTTCTGGTTCTTCTTTCTTCTCATCCTTTTTTTCCTCGTCCAGTTTTTCCTCCTTTTCACCCGATTCCCTGTCATCGTCCGTTTTCTTCCCATTCTTCACTTTCTCTTCAACCATTCATTTCACCTCACTCAGAAGGCTTCTGGGCTTTTGCCGTAATGAAAATTCCATCCTGGAACACCCGCGGATCATAATCTTTGATTTTTGTTGCCCTCTCAATGTTCGCTGCGGTGATGCCCAGTTTTTCAATATCATTGCCTACGAGCACCACCTCATTTCCCTTCACAATCACCTTCACATCCTGAAGGATTCTTGCTTTCCTGGGCTTTTTCTCCCCGAGGAAATTTTCTATGATCAGTTCATTTCCTTTCACTGTCAGTTTTATCGGAAAGTGGGCATACACAAATTTCATCCTGTACTCAAATCCCTCGGTCACCCCCTGGATCATGTTCTTAATGTGTGCCTCCCATGTGCCGACAATTGCCTTCTCCCTCCTTGTACTTCTATCCGCGGTGATTATGAATTTGCCACCCTTCAGTTCCATCGAGATTCTCGCACGCTCAAATGTCCTCTCAATTTTCCCTCTCCTGCCTGAGATGCGCACCAGATTCCCGTGCATTTCCGCTTTCACACCCTGGGGAACCTCTATAATTCTCTGAATTTTTTCATCATTCTGCCTTTCAGTCATATACTTCACCTCAGTACACATACGCAAGGAGTTTGCCTCCGATTCCAAGTTCCTTCGCCTTCACATTTGAGATTACGCCTGCAGTGGTTGTGAGAATCAGAATCCCGAAGTCCTGCCCTGGCAAAAATCTGGATTCGTATTTTTCAATCTCCATCGCTTTCACAGAAAACCTGGGTTTAATCACACCGCAGCTGTTTATGCTCCCAGTCAGCACCACTTTGAAAAAGCCAGATTTACCATCATCCATGAACTCAAACTGCTTCACATAGTTGTAGTCCATCATGACCTTGAGCACATTCCCTATTAACTTGGAACCCCTGACGATGCATTCCTTTTTTCCTGACCTTTCCGCATTCTTTATCTTCACGAGCATATCATTTAACAGGTCGCTCTGCATTGGCTCACCTCATGAGTATTTTTTAAATCCGAGTTCAGGTGCGATTTCGCGAAAGCACTGTCTGCAGAGATGCATTCCATATCTCCGCACTATCCCGCGCTTTCTACCACATCTGGTGCACCCGATTTTTCTTCCAAATAACTTCTTCGGTTTCATAAAGTTCACCTCAACGACACGATTTCCACATTGAATTTTTCCTTCAGAAATTTGATTGCTTCCTCCCGTGTGACCCTGTGCTTCTTGGAAACTTTTACCTTTGCCCTCTTCCTCTTCTCCACACGCCTCCCGGGCCTCGTAAGGACCGCGCATACATCCATGCCGAATATCCCGATGTTAGGGTCGTACTTCATGCCCTCGAAATCCGTATAGTCCGCAATTCCAAATGCAAAATTGCCGTACTGGTCAAAAGAATAGTCCGCGAGTTTGTTGTCCCTTATCGAAAGTGCCTTTTTAAGAAACTCCACTGCATCGTCCCCGCGCAGGGTCACCTTCACCCCTATCGACATTCCTTTCCTTACACCGAGGTCCCTGTTGGTTACCTTTGCCCTGGTAATAACTGGCTTTTTACCAGTTACCATTGAAAGCACTTTCTCTGCCTTCTGCAACCTCTCGCCACCTTCCCCTGCGCCTATGTTCACCACAACCTTCTCAAGGTAAATTCTCCGCATTGGATTCTCCTTCTCGGTCATACCACCCTCACCTCTGGCAACTTGATTTCTGGCACCTTTATACCGACCACAAACACCTTTTCTTTGATCGTCGAGAACCCCTCTTTTAGATACACCACATTGGGTCTGGAAGCGGAGACAACTTCCTGCCCGGCAATCGTGCCAATTTCGCCTACATGCTTTCCTCCGATGAAATAGCAAACATTGCCTATTTCGAAACCAAAGCGGTTCATGATTTTCTGGCTCGGAATTTCAATTTTAAGCGTGTCCCAGGTCCTGTATTCGTTTGGCTTTTCCACCAGAATGTTTCTCCCATCATGGAGGTTCAACTGGGTGATGCCTTTTTTCTGGGTGGTCTTGTCTTCAACTCTTACAAGCTTCCATTTTGCCTCGTCCGCGGTAATTTTCACGGGAACAAGTTTCCCGTTTCTATCCAGGAGGATTCTGTAATGCTCTCCAAGTTTCTCGAAACTCACCACATCCATGAGCCCAACACCCTGTTTCACCTCACGGACCACCACACCATCAATCTTCACATCCCCTGAGCACACAATTTTCTTCGCCTCCCTTGCATTATCGCAATAGTGCAGGTAGTCCCTGATCAAGAGTGTAAGTGGTATCATCTCCGCGATCTTGTGCTTGCCTGGCAGTGGTTTTGTCACAAATTTGTGGGTTTTCCGCGGCAACTTCCATGTTGTCGGGGCGGGTAATCGTTTCAAATGCCTGCTCATGATTTCACCTCTTCCTCACCTGGCTTTTCTTCCTCCTTTACCTCTTCCTTGGGAGGTGCCTCCTCCTTCAGTTTCGCCCGTCTCTTCGGATCCGTAAGGTTCAATTTCACGATCATAACATTTGAGGGATGCACGGGATATGGCTTCAATTTTCCATCTGCCTTCTTCACGGTGACATTTTCAATGTGTAACCTCAGCTTTTTATAGTCAACCTTCGCAACCTTTTCCACAGTACCCTTAAACTGTCCCCTCATCACCTTTACCGTGTCACCCTTAACCACTCCAAGCATACGCATTCCATACTTCTTCCTGAGTTCCTTCTCAAGCAGACAGTGAAACACCTTCCGTTTTTCATGGAGCGGTGCCCTGAACAACTTTTTTCTCTCTTTCCTCGGTTGGATGCTCATGTGCTCACCTCAAACAATTATTGAAGCCACAGCAGCAATTCTCGGCCATCTTTCCGCCGCTTCCTTTGCTACAGGCCCCTTTATATCCGAACCCTTCACCTCACCTGTCTCCGTGGTGATAACCGCAGCATTGTTCTCAAACTGAACCATGGTGCCATCGGGTCTCCTGAAGGGTCTTTTCTGCCTGACGATTACCGCATACACCACCTGTTTTCGCATTTCTGGGGTTCCCTTCTTTACGGAAGCAACCACAATGTCACCAATTGCAGCTGTTGGATACCTCCTGTGGGAACCGTGATACTTGGGAACTGCGATGATTTCTATCACCTTTGCACCGGTGTTATCTATGCATTCTAGCCTTGCACCTTTCGGCAATCCTCTTGTCTGCCTCCCGGGAAGCCCTTTCATCTCTCCTCACCCCTCTTTTCGACGCTTATCACCACATACGAAACTGTTTTGCTGAGCGGTCTGCATTCCATTATTCTCACATGGTCTCCTGCTTTCACGCCAAGGCATGGAGGTGCGTGGGCTGGGTATTTGCTGGTTCTCTTTTCGTATCTCTCATATTTCTTGAGATACCAGAGATACTCCCTTTTCACAATCACGGTCGACTGCATCTTGTCTGAAACCACAACACCTTCTATGATCTGACCCCTTACAGGGAGCGTGCCATGGAATGGGCAATTCCGGTCATTGCAGCTTTTTTCGGGTAGTGGAACCTCAATGCCTATGTTTCTTGCTTTTCTATCGGGCATAATTTCACCTTCTTATCTTTTTAATTCTATCTTCTGGACGAAACATTATTCTGTTCCCATCAATCACCTGATTTTCTGGCAGGATTCTGAACAGCAGATTTTTTTTCTGGATTTTCATGTCCTCACCTTCTACATGAATCACGAGCATGTTTTTTGTCTCGTCCACCACAACACCCCTGATCCCTGCGAGGGATTTCTGCGGTGCCGAGACAATTTCAATTTCATGCCCTATAAACTCATGCTTCAGCCATCTTTTCACTTTACCTCCACCTTGAATCCAAGTTCCTCGAGGGAATCCTGGACCTTCTTCTTATGGTCGCCCTGCAGTTCTATCCTTCCATCCTTTACGGTACCGCCAGAAGCACATTTTGTCTTCAGCTTCCTCGCGAGCTCGTGCATGTCAATGTCAGCCCCATCTATGCCCTCAACAATGGTAACAGTCTTCCCATATCTTCTCTTGTCAGTGTACACCTTGACTTGCTGGGTTTCCTTCGCTATCTGCTCGCAGATACACAGATCCTCTGGCAGCCCACATACTGGACATACACCTGGCATTCTTTATTCTCCTCCTTTTGCCTTCTTTTTTTCTTCGTTCATGACCGTGAGCATACGCGCAATCTGGATTCTGATTGCACGGAGCTTTCCAGGATTTGCGGGTGCACCACCCATTGCAGCCACACCTCTTTCATGAATTAGATCATCCTCAAGTTCTTCAAGCTTTTTCCTTCTTTCTTCGGCGGACATCGCTCTGATTTCCTTCGCCCTTAGCGCTGGCAATTCAGTTCACCTCCTTGTGTTTCTCATCTTTTTTCTCAACAGTTTCTTTTTTACTCTCGGAATCTGGCTGTTCGTCAGCGGCTTCAACATCAATCAAATCCTCCTCGATCGGAGGCACCTCTCCTTCTTTGAGGGATTTCAATTCCGATTCTATCTGGCGTTTAAGTTTTGGTTTTACACGGATTTTTTCCGCCTTAATCTGGAGGTCGGTCCTGGTAGCGGCAGCGGTTTTCTCAACGCTTGAAGGTGAAGCTTGCGGGATGCTTTCCTGAACTTCGGGGGTTGCTGGTGCCTGGGTTTCTGCAGCCGATACTGGGCTTTGGGCTACCGTAGCCGCTGGCTCCTTTACCTTTATTTCATCGGGAAGCTTTGCATCTGGCCTCATTATCCAGACGGTGGCACCCATAATTCCTGGCTTCAACTTAGCCACTGCATACCCTTTCTCGACAAATTTAAGAGCTGAATCGCCACAGTACTTTATCATTCCTTCCCTGAATTTTTCGGTCCGGTGCCTCTCACCAGCCAGCTTTCCAGAGATAATTACCTGGCAACCGCGTGCCCCTGCATCCATTATTCTCCTGACCGTAGAATGTCCGGCCCTTCTATACTGCCAGCCCCTTTCGAGCGCTATTGCGAGCTTCTTAGCCATGATATGGGCGTTGAGTGCCGGGTTCTTGACTTCCTGGACCTCTATCTGTGGATTGTCAAATTTAAAGGTGTGTTCTATCGCGGCCGTGAGGTCCTTTATCGCACCCCCTTTTCTGCCAATCACGAAGCCGGGGCGTTCGCAGTAAAGCACCACCCTTGTGCCCATCGGGGTTCTCTGAATTTCAAGTCCACCAAAGCCCGCACGCTCTGTTTCACGCATCAGATATTCTTTAAGCAGCACCCTGCGAATGTTTTCCCTAACAAACTTTCTCTCTGTTGCCAAGTTCATTCCTCCATCTGTTCAAGTATGATTTCAATATTTGTTGTCTGTTCGTGCCAGGGCGTGCTCCTTCCATGCGCCCTTGGCATGTAACCCTTTTGGATTGTACCCCTTGATGCTGAAATGACCTTCACCCGCATATTATCGGGGTCGAAAATCTCAAGCGATTCTGCATTTGCCCTTGCCTCCTTGAGCACCTTCAGGATGTATTTTGCTGGCTTGACTGGATATCTTGCGGGGCCATACCCTTTCTTGTGCGGTGCCCCGTAGGTGTAGCGTTTTATCTTCACCGGCTGCTTCAGAGCAATCACATTTTCAAGGAATTTTTCCGCTTCCGGCAGCAGCATGCCTCTTATTGCATTGCATATCTCGTAAGATTTCTTTGGGGAAATCGGCAGTTCCTTCCCATACGCCTTCACATGCTTCTTCGGGTCCGTCTCAAAAGTGTATCCCATTTTTTTCACCTCACTTCAGCGGGAGGAACTTGGAGCTTCTGGTTGCACCTACACCAGGTCCAGAGTGTTTCTCAAACTTTCTGGTGGTGGAAAACTCACCGATGTAATGTCCTATCATCTCCGGCCTTATTTCGAATTCCTTGTATTCTTTGCCATTGTACACAGCAACCCTCTTTCCCACAAATTCAGGCACGATCACAATGTCCCTGCAGTGGGTCCTTACCACCTCATTTTCCGCAGTTCTCAATTTCTGGACGAATGCCATCTGCTCGGGATTGTAACCCCTCTTGAGAGTTCTTCTTGCCCTTGCAGGTAGTACTTCAAGTAATTCCTCAAGCGTCATCTTCTTAAGTTCTTCCAGAGTGTAACCTCTATAGGTGAATTCCTTCTTCCTTCTTGCCTGGATTACACTCCTCTTCTTTCTTTCTTTTCTTCTGCTTGCCTTGGTACCGCCTTCACCTACCACATTTTCACCTCCGCTTCAACTTCTTTCTCTTGGGTGCCAATCTTCCCACCTTCTGTCCAGGCCATGCTCCTGAGGAGATTGTGCTGGGTCTTCCGACATGCTGGTGGGAACCCCCACCAAATGGGTGATTGACAGGATTCATCGCCACACCTCTCACCTTGAACGGTGCCTTTGAGAGACTTCTAAATGCATGGACTTTCTTGCCTGCCTTCGCGAATGGTCTTTCCTTCCTACCCGCTCCCGCAACAATTCCGACGGTCGCCCTGCAGTTTCCATTTACCGTCCTGAACTGCCCGGACGGAAGCTGGACCACCACATTGTCCTGCGCTACTGCAACCACGAGGGCCGCAGAGCCCGCTGCCCTGATAAGTTTACCCCCGTCCCCTGGCACGAGTTCTATGTTGTACACATACGTGCCTTCCGGGATTTTTTTCAGTGGAAGAATGTTGCCCCTCTCAATGGGGGCGTTCTCCCCGATGTATATTTTTGAATTTAATGTGAGCCCATCCACTGCCAGAAATCTGTACATCTCGCCGTTTTCCATCTCTACCTCAGCCACAGGCGCAGTGTGTGCAGGGCTGTGAAGTATGTCCTTCACGACCCCGACACCCATCACTTTCAACCCGGGGTACTTCACCTCTCCATGGTGTCTGTGGCTTGGCGAACGATATACAGGGGAACCATGTCCCCTTCTCCTCGGGATTATTCTCTTACCCATTCACACCACCTTCACATCACTCCGATTTTCATTCCGATTTCCTCTGCCTTGTACGGCGGAGCCAGTTTAATAAGGGCGCGCTTTCCATTCCGGTCAATCCTAGTGTTGATCTTTGCGACCTTGACACCATACTTCTTTTCCACTGCTTCCTTGATTTCTTTCTTGGTTGCATCCAGGGGCACCTTGAATTCCAGTTTGTTCTCCTTTTCTATTGCAATCGAGGTTTTTTCCGTATGAATCGGATACAGCAGTATTCTTCTCTCCTTCATTTTTACCACCCTGCCAGTTTCTCAAGGGCTTTTTCCGAAATGATCGTCAATCTGCCGGGCACACCACCGGGTGCCAGATGTTCCACATTTACATTCTTCACATTAACGATGTCCACGCCGGGGAGGTTTTGCAAGCCCGTCCAGTTTTCTGGATTCTCCGCAAGAACCAGAATGGACTTGGGAATCCTGTACTTCCTACCTCTCATCTTTCCTTTTCCTGCTCTAACATGCTTCCCCGCCTTTGCTCTTTCCACATCTTGAGATAGTCCCACCTTTTCGAGAAATTCCTCTGCAGCCGTTGTTTTGTTCAACCCCTCACCATCTCCTTCGACAATCACAGGCAGGGTGAGTTTATCCGCAAATTTGTGCCCTCTTGCCTTCACCATTGCATGCTCCTTCGTGGCTGCCAGTGCTGACTTTCTTGCCAGCAATTTCTCCTTTTTGTTCACTTTCTTGCTCCAGTCCTTCTCAGCACGGGGAGGATGGGCATCTCTGCCCCCCACGCAGTTGGGTGCCTGGGAACCTGTCATGCTATCCTTCAATCTGGGTACCCTGGAAACACCCCTTCCCTTTCCTGCCCACTCAACTGACCGCTTCATCCCGGGGATTCTGTGAGCCCCGTAGGGCTGGGCCGCATACGCATATCTCCCGTAGGGCTGGCGGCGGTTGGCAAGAACGGCATGAAAAGCCCTGCGAATGATGTCCGTGCGAACAGGTAACATGAAGACGGGTGGAAGCGATACCTGCTTCACCTTCTCGCCCTTAACCGAGTACACATTCACCTTCTCCCCTTCAGCCGCAACCGCAACCTTTTTAACCTTCTTTGCTGGCATTCAGTTCACCTCCTCATGCACCCTGTTTGGGTGATTTTGAAATGTATGTGATCTTTAGCTCTGGCACGGCCGTCCCCGGTTTTCTTACAGCATCCCTGAAAGCCACGGCCCTTTTTGCAGGTCCAGGCACAGAACCCTTTACCACGACAAAATCACTTCTGAGCACCCCGTAATGCAGGAAGCCCCCAGGGGGCACTATGTTGTCCCACATATCCGCTGTTGTCTCCTTTTTCTCTTCCTCCTTCGCCTCGGGTTTTTCCTCGTCTTTGGCCTTCTTACCCTTCATTTTTTCAACGGTCTCCTTGCTCAATTTCACCTTGAGCAGCAGTTTGTTGAGTTCAGTGCGTTGATGGTAGCCCATCTGTCCTGCCTGTGGAACCGTGGGCATCACATAGCTCGGAAAGTGGGGTCCGAGGGTGCCAATCATTCTTCTGTGCTTGCTGTTTTTCCTTGGCTGGAGCTTCACCCCCCATCTCTTGATGTGCCCCTGGAAACCTTTACCCTTCGTTATGGACGCAACATCAACAAAAGTGCCGTCCTTCGCAAAGTCAGAGAACAGAATTTCCTTTCCCAGCAATTTCTTCGCATAATCCAGCCGCTGGGCGATTGTTCCGCCCCCGATTCTCAGCTCAATAATGTCAGGCACCTTCTTGGGAACGCCCGTGATAAGCCATGGTTGAGTGTAAGCAATTATTCGGACCTCCTCAACAAGTTCTCTGGATTTTTCCAGCGCGGCGAGGCCTTTTTTCCCATCATATTTTTCCGGCACTGGCAACCTTCTCGCCACATGCTTGTCAATGTTGGATGCCCACGCCTCCGTGATAGTGTACAATGCCCCGTTTTTCAGCCCGTACACCCTCACTGCTGCCACTTTCATTGGAGGGGTCTCTATTATTGTGACTGGAGTTTGGATCTCCATGCCACTTGTGGTGCTTCTCTTTCTTTCATCCATCATCAGCACATGGGTCATTCCTACCTTGTAGCCCAGAAAACCCTGGACTTTGGGCTCCCCTTCTATTTCTGCCCAGCTCCCGAACCTCGGAATGTGGCTCTTTGCACGTTTCCGGGGCGAGAATGCCTGCGAGCCCCGCCTTGGATGATGTCTTTTTGCCATTCAAACCACCTTTCTTTCGTATTCTGGCATTCCAACCGTGACGCCGTATGCCCTGCACACAACCCTGCTGCTGCAAGGGCGCTGGGATGCTTCCGCATATCCCGTATGCGTCTGGTTGTGAATTCCTTTTGCCTGTTGAGTGTGTTATTCCAAATATATGTAGTATATAAGGTTTATTGAGTGCTGTCCTCTTCTCGTCTCTTCCCGTTCCCCTTCTTTTTCCTCTTCGTCCTCACCACAGCCCCGCAAACTGGACATTCCTTGATTGCGTCAGGGTACCGTCTCCGACAGCCCGTGCATACATACTCCCAATGGAATTCTTCCTTTATACCCCTCTCCGCAACTGCTTCATACTCGATACCCAGATGTTTTGCCACATTCTGGATTGAGTAATCATCGGTCAGGATTACTCCACCAATTTCGAGAGCCAGGGCAAGCACATCTATGTCAGCTTCTGAAAGGCGGAGTAAATCGCCAGTTTCTTCCGCGCCCTGCCTTATCCTCCCCTTGCTCTCCTCTGCTGGTGAGACCACGCTGACCTTTATCCCGATCAGGACCTCCACCTTTCTCCTGTATTTTCCCTTCCCCAGTTCCTCGATTACCGAAAGTGGAACATAAATCTCATCCGCAGTTAACGCATCCTTTCCGCAGAGGACTGCAGACGCATCCAGCACATATCTTTTCATTTACACAACTATATCCAGTTTCCTGCTGAGCACCGCCTTACCCCTGTAGTCGGGTAGCAGCATCGGGGATTTCAACTCTGATTTTATTCCTGCTTCCTTCAACTCCTTTCTGTATTTTTTCAAGTGGTTCAGTGTGAGTTTCCCCTTGCTATGCTTGTGCTTCACATACTTGGCAGCGGAAATTCCCGCAATTTTACCAAATACATTCACATCAAGCAGCGAATTGCCCATCAATCTGTTCTTTCCGTGAATTCCTCCAGCAACTTCACCGCATGCAAAAAGTCCCCTGACATCCGTTTCTGCATTAACATTTATGGCAACGCCACCGTTCTGGTAGTGCAGGGTCGGGAATGTGAGAATCGGGTCCTGACTCATGTCAATTCCGAATCTCGCAAACATCCTGTGCATCGCACCCAGGCTCTTCACCACGGTTCCTTCACCGCGGAGCAACTCGATGAGCGGGGAATCCAGCCAGACACCCCTCAGCCCTGTGGGTGTGACCACATAATTCTCGGTAGAATAGCACTCCTTGATGATGCTCGCCGCTTCCACATCCCTGGGCTCAAGCGGGAACACAAACTGTTTTCCGATTTTGTTTATGACCTGGGCACCGAGCCCGCGGACCTTCTCAGTGATAAGCAACCCGACGATTGGCTCCGGGTAGGCAGCCCCTGTTGGATGATACTGCACAGAATCCATGTCAACAAGCCGTGCACCCGCACGGTAAGCAAGCACCAGTCCATCGCCAGTTGCCCCATAGTGATTGGTGGTGGGAAAGTCCATGATGTGCAACCTTCCGAAGCCACCGGTCGCAAGGATCACGGCCTTGGCTCTCACCACATAGTACTGCTTTGTCTCCATGTTGAAAAGCACAGCTCCTGTAACTTCGCCGTCCTCACCAGTGAGCAATTCCACTGCACTCGTGAACTCCAGGACCTTCATTCCGAGATTTCTAAATTCGTCCCGGAGCACGCGCATGATTTCCATCCCTGTGTAGTCCTTCGCAGAGTGCATTCTGAACCGAGAAGTCCCGCCTCCTGAAATCTCTATGAAGTTGTTATTTGCATCCTTGTCATACATCACACCCAAACTCTCATGCCACTTAATTATCCGCGGGGCTTCCATCACAAGTTTTTCCACAAGGTCAGGATTGTTTGTGAAATGTCCTCCGCCGAGGACATCCAGATAATGGATGGCAGGGGAGTCCTCGGGTCTATCCGCCGACTGGATTCCACCCTGGGCCATCATCGTGTTGGAATCGCCATGGCGAAGCTTCGTACACATCAGGATGTTTTCCTTCGGCACACCGGAGTAATATGCCCAGAGGGCTGCGACCGTCCCGGCACCGCCAGCGCCAATTATGAGTATGTCAACATCAAAGTCCACCTTGGTGAGGTCAACATCGCTCTCATCAATCAGGGGCTCTGCTTCGAGCAATCGTTCCACTTCCTTCGGGGCCTTCTCCCCCTTGCTCGGTCCGATTTTAATCTCAACCTTTGCATCTGGCTTGTAATCAGGATGGAAACCTTTTAGCACTTCCTCCCTTTCCTCAAGTGTGAGCCTCCGCATCACTTCCTTTGCCCTTGCTTCCCTGGTTTTGGCAACCATTTCAATCGATTCACGCATGTATTCTGGGTAGCCTCTTATCAACTCCATCTCAATCACGCTCCTTCTCGGCATTCTTCTGTTGCTCCATATACTTCTTCTTCATCTCCTCCAATGGCATCTGCTTGAGTTTCTTGATCTCCTCATCGTACTTTCCTTCCTCAATTTCCTTTATTCTCTTTTCAAGATTTGGAGACGGCTTTGCAATATACTTCCCATAGATTCTTCTTGCAAGCTGGGCTGCATGGTAATGCACAATTTCCGCCGGGCAACGGGCCGCACAGAGTCCGCACTGAACACAGTCAAACGAAAGCTCCGCCGCTTTTGCGATATCGCCTCTCTTCATCGCCTGGATGTAGTCCATCACCTTCAAATCCTGGGGGCACGACTTGGTGCAGGTGTTGCAGGCGACACATCTTGCGACTTCTGGATAGTGCTGGAGAATGATGTTGGCTTTCGGGGTAACCTTTTCAATATCGTAGATTGCCTTGTTCGCCGGCACGAACGGAATCTCCGTGAGATACATGCCATCCTCTGCAACCGTCTGGCAGGCGAGGGCAACCCTGAGCTTGTAGTCATTCGCCTTCCTGTAAACGGTGGCACAGGCGCCGCAGAAACCTGCCCTGCAGCCCGCACCGCGAACAATCTTGTAGCCAGCATATTCTATTGCCTTCATTATTGTCAGTCCTTCAGGCACTTCATGCTCCTTTCCCATTATGTAAACCTTTATCATTTTTGTTTCTTCCATTCGATCACCTCATAAACCGTATTTCCTGAGCACATTTTCGGGCGAGACATAATGTGCGTTGACATTGACCTTCTTCCCGCTTGCAAGGGCAAGCAACTCCGTGAAATAGAACACAGGCATCGGCTCAAATGTGGGATAAACTGCCTTCACATCCTTCTGCCTCTTGTCGAGATTAAATTCGCAAAGGGGACAGGAAAGCACGATGGCATCCGCACCATTTTCCCTTGCGTTGTTCACTATCGTGTAGGTCTTCTCAATCACTGCCTCCTTCAGGTTCACCGTATGATAGGAGCCGCAGCATTCCACCGCATAAGGAAATTCCACGCACTTGGCACCTACCATGCCTAGCAGCTTTGATAGCAACACAGGTCGTTCCCTGTCATCAACCTTCACATGCTCTGGTCGAACCAGGAGACACCCGTAGTAGGGTGCAAGCTTCAGGCCGTTCAACCTGCCCTTAACAACCTTCGCAATCTTCTCAAAACTCACATAATTGTTCAGAAATGTGAGGAGATGCAGCACCTCAACCTTTCCTTCATAATCGGGAAGGTCATCTATGAACTCATTTGCGGTTTTCAGGTCATCTGGCTTTTTCTTTGCGAGTTCGTTGACCTGGGCAAGGGTATTGTAGCACATCGCACACAGGGTAATCAGTTTGTTTGTTCCGAGTTGTTTCCCGAGTTCCTGGGCATGGACCATGTTCCTGACACACGCAAGATGATGCATTATGTCATCGGTGGTAAGTGAGTGCACGGTTCCGCAGCAATTCCAGTTCGGGAGTTCCACGAGCTCAACACCCAGTGTCTTGCTGAACTCTATCGCAGATTGCTCAAAATGTGCCGCATCCGATTTCAAACTGCATCCTGGGAAGTATGGAATTTTCATTTAATCACCTCAGCCAGTGTATTTACGGAAGTTCGAGATGAGGGCAATCTGCGGCAGTTCCTCGATACCATCGATTTTCTTTATGTCCACATAGTTCAGGTTCTTTCTCAGCTTTATCTGCCGCAACGCCTCCATCACCTTTGCGATGTCAATGCCCTTCGGACAGCGGACATCGCAGGTGTAACAGGAAGCGCATACCCAGTATGTGTTTTTATCCAGCACTTTTTCATCACCGAGCTGCACGAGCCGCATTACCATGCTCGGAATTGCATCCATACGGCTTACCATCGGGCAACCAGCTGAGCATCTGCCGCACTGGTAGCATCCAAAAAGGTTCTGTCCTGACAACTCCTCAACCTGTTTTATGAAAATATCCCGCTTTTCAATCTCGCCTTCATTTATTTGCATTCCTTTTACCTCCTTTCAGTTCGTTCATTATTCTCCTTTCAACCTCAGGCAATGCGTTTCTTACCCGTTCACTCAATCCCTCCCTGAATTCATTCTCAGGCACGATTTCAACCGCAACAAATTTCACCCACCCTGGGAAGTTCTCCTGGCTCCCGAGCCATTGAATCGCGGTCTGGAGGTTCATGTCATGAGGGTTTGCAAAGTGAAGGGTGGGTTTAAGTTTCGCTGGTGTGAATGTGTGCACCCTTCCTGGCACTCTGCCAGCAATCGCATCAACCACTATTACCCTATCATACCCCAGCATTTTCTCTGCCACCTCAAACCCGGATGCGTTCATGGTTTGCAAATCAACACCGTGAAGTTTTCCCTTCAGTCCATTGACTGCCGCTATCCCTACCCCATCATCACCGAGCAATGGATTTCCAAGGCCTATTATCAGTGTCTTCATGCTTTTTCCCTTTTCACATAGTTGAGGGGCCCCAGGGCTCTCACCTGCTCAACGAATTCCTTGGTTACCTCAGCGAATTTTTTCCCCTCACTTGCTGAGACCCATTCTATTCTCACCCTTTCTGGCTCAATCCCGAACTGCTCGAGCATCTTCTTGAGCAGCACCACCCTCTTGAACGCTTTGAAGTTGCCCACCACATAATGGCAATCACCCGGCGTATGACAACCTCCGATGAACACCCCATCTGCACCGTTTTTAAACGCCTCGAGCACGAACTGGGGGTCAACCCTACCGGAGCACATCACCCTTATAGGAATCATGTTGGGTGGATACTGAAGCCGTGAGACGCCAGCCAGATCTGCACCACTGTAGGCACACCAGTTGCAGAGAAACGCCACAATTTTCGGCTCGAAACTCAATCAATCACCCCCAGACAGAGCTGCCCTTATCATGTTGAAGATTTGCTTATCTGTCATGTTTCTAAGCTTAAGGGCTCCTGTCGGGCAGGCAGCAACGCAGGTGCCGCAACCCTCGCAGAGAATTTCGTTGACTTCAACTGTGTGAGTGTTTTCATTGAAGGAAATGGCACCGAACGGACAGAGGTCAACACAAATCCTGCAACCAGAGCAGGCGTCGATGTTAACCTCAGCTGTTGTGGGCTCATGGTAGAGCTCCTTCCCTGAGAGAATTCCAACCGCCTTGCTCGCTGCACCACTTGCCTGCGCAACTGTCTCAGGTATATCCTTGGGTCCATGGGCAGCCCCGCAGATGTAAACACCCTGGACAAGGGTTTCCACGGGTCTCAGCTTCGGATGGGCTTCTTTGAGGAACGAATTCTCATCAACGGGAATCTTCAGAAGGTTTGCCACTTTCTTTGTATCCGGCAGGGGGACAATCGCCGAGGCGAGAACCACAAGGTCTGCCTCAAGCTCCACAAATTCACCGCTCAGGGTATCCGAGCCCCAGACCACCATCTTGTCTCCGCGCCTGAATACCTTCGACACCTTTCCACGGATGTATGTGATTCTTTCCTCCTCCATCGTTCGTTTCACAAATTCCTCATAGTCCTTTCCGCCCGCTCTTATATCTATGTAAAACACAAACGCCTTGCCATCGTGGACATGATGCTTGTAGAGCATTGCATGCTTTGCTGTGTACATGCAGCAGATTTTTGAGCAGTAGGGCATGTAGGAATCGGGGTCCCTTGAGGCGGTGCACTGTATGAAGGCCACAACCTTAGGAACCTTTCCATCGGATGGACGGATGATTTCTCCACCCGTTGGTCCGGATGCGGAAAGCAACCGCTCAAATTCGAGCCCGTCAATCACATCAGGGTAAACGCCGTAGCCATACTCTCCGATTTTGTCCTTCGGGAAAAGTTCGTAGCCGGTTGCAACGATAATTGCACCTACATCTACCTCCACATCCTCATCCTGCATGTCGTAATCAACTGCCTTCGGCTCACACACTTCCTTGCATTTGCCACACACAAGAGGGTTGAGACCAAGGCAGTGGTTGGTGTCTATGGTGTATCTTGCAGGCACTGCTTGGGGGAATGGTAGATAGATTGCCTTTCTTGGACTTAAATTCCTGTCAAATTCATTTGGTGCAATCACCGGGCAGACCTCTTCGCATTTACCACAGATGTTGCAATCGCTTGTCACATACCTTGCCTTCTGGTGAATTTTAACCTTGAAATTCCCAACAAACCCCTTCACATCAACTACCTCTGCGTAGGTCATCAACCTTATGTTAGGATGTCTCGCCACAGCCACCATTTTTGGAGTTAAGATACACTGGGAGCAGTCAAGCGTTGGAAATGTTTCTGAGAGCTGCGCCATGTGTCCACCGATGGACGGGCTCTTTTCAACAAGAATCACCTCATACCCTGCATCGGCCACATCCAGGGCTGCCTGAATTCCTGCGATTCCTCCACCAATTACGAGGCATCGCCTGGTGACGGGCACCGCCGCTTCCTTCAACTCGGCATTCAATTTTACCTTTTCCACGCTCACCTGAAGAAGCTGGATTGCTTTCTCCGTTGCTTTTTCTGGCTCGTCCGCATGCACCCAAGAACTCTGCTCCCTGATGTTAGCCATCTCACATCTGTATCTGTTGAGCCCGGCTCTTTCACACGCATTTCTGAAGGTAGTTTCATGCATGTTCGGTGAGCAGGCAGCTACAACAACTCCATCCAGCCGCTTCTCCTTTATCGCGTTCACAATTAAGTTCTGGCCCGGATCGGAGCACATGTATTTGTAGTGTTCCGCATGCACCACATCCGGATACTTTGCAATTTCCTGAACCACCTTTTCTACATCCACAACCCCTGCAATGTTGATCCCGCAGTGGCATACGAAAACGCCGATTCTAGCCATTTACTCACCCTTGATTGTTTCCTGAGCGTATTTGTAGCCCTTATCAAACGCCTTCGCATTCTGGTCTCTGAATCTTGCCGGGACACTCTCAAGCACAGATTTCTTAAGGGATTCTGTGGTGAGGAGATTTCTTGCTACATACCCGAAGAAACCGAGCATCACGATGTTGGCAGCAATCTTCATTCCCAGTTCCTCGGCAAACCGTGTTGCGGGAATCTTGTAAATTTTGCCAGCTCTCTTCGCAATGTCATCCAGCGATACAAGGTCTTCGTCGATTATCAGAATGCCCCCTTCCTTTAACTTGGGAACATAATCATGGTAGGCCTCCTGTGACATAATCACCATTATGTCCGGAGACACAGGATAAGGATAGTCAATCACCTTGTCGTCTATCACGAGCGAGGCAGCACACGCACCGCCCCTTGCCTCTGGACCGTAGCTCTGGGTAAACACTGCCTCTTTCTTGTCATAGAGAGATACAGCCTTTCCCACGATGAAGCCAGCAAGGATTATACCCTGCCCGCCAAAGCCCCCGAATTTAATTTCTGTTCTTGCCATTTTCATGCCCCCTTCTTGTTTGCCTTTTCAACCAGCATCTTAACCCTATCCATGTAAGTGGTTTTCTGAATGTCAACAAACTTGCCTGTGAGAATTTCACCGGTTAAAGAGATGTCTCCTTCCTTCGGGTCCGCACCATGCTTCACCTTTGTCTTATACTGGTAAAATTTCATGGTTTCCATCGCATCCTTCTGGGCGTTTCTCCGTCCGTAGGCAGTCGGACACGGGGAAATTACCTCTATGAACGAAAAACCGTCCTTCTGCAAGGCTTCAAGGATGCTATCTAGGATTTTTCTCGGCTGGAGGGTGGTCCATCTTGCCACATACACCGCACCGGAGGAAGCCATCACATAGGGTAAATTGAACGCTGGCTCAATGTTGCCATACGGTGTTGTTGTGGTCCTTGCATCCTCGGGTGTGGTAGGTCCCACCTGTCCCCCCGTCATGCCGTAGTTGAAATTGTTCACGCAAATGACTGTGATATTCACATTCCTCCTAGCCGCATGGAATATATGATTGCCGCCGATAGCAAAAAGGTCCCCGTCACCGCTTATCACAAAAACATGCAACTCTGGCTTTGCAATCTTTAATCCGATTGCGAATGGAATCGCCCTTCCATGGGTTGTGTGGAAAGTGTCAAAGTTCAGATAGCCAGGAATTCTACCCGTGCAGCCAATTCCTGCCACAACTGAAACGAGTTTCGGGTCAATCTTTGATTTCTGGATTGCACGGATGAATGCCCCTGTGACAATTCCGAGACCGCAGCCAGAACACCAGATGTGTGGAATTCTGTCAGCTCTGAGGTAAGCATCAAGCGGGCTTTCCTCAACTTCATGCATCGTCACTTTGTCACCTCCGTTATTTTCTGGAGCACTTCCTCGGGCGTATGCACCGAGCCACCCATTTTGCCAAGGAAATGCACCTTGCTCGGGCAGGCACACCGTTCTACCTCAAGCACCATCTGCCCGTAGTTTATCTCAACAACCAGGAAATTCTTTACCTTCTTTGCAAGTTCTCTTACCTTTTTCTCGGGGAATGGCCAGAGTGTGATCAGGCGGAACATCCCTGCCTTTATCCCTTTCTCCCTTGCCATTACCACCGCTCTCTTTACGACCCTCGAAGTTATTCCGTATGCCACCACCACAATCTCCGCATCCTCAAGCATGAACTCTTCATACCGGATAATTTCATCCGCATGGATTCTAATCTTGTCGCATATCCTCTTTATCATCCTTTCCTGGGTTTCCGGAATTGTGCTTGGATAGCCCCTTTCGTCGTGGGTGAGACCTGTCATGTGGATATTGTAGCCCTCACCGGCATAGGGCATAGGGGGTACCAGGTCCTCATCCGCTTCATAGATTTTTACCTTGCCAGGTTCTCCCTTTGGCTTCTTTCTGTCAACTAGATGGATCTTGCTTCTTTCAGGGACCACGACCCTTTCAGTCATGTGTCCGACACATTCGTCCATCATGAGAAGAACGGGAGTTCTATATTTGTAAGCCAGATTGAAGCACTCAATGGTGAGGTCAAAACATTCCTGAGGCGAATTGGGCGCGAGGGCGATAATTTCATGGTCTCCATGGGTTCCCCATCTTGCCTGCATCACATCCGCCTGGGCTACAAGGGTCGGGAGACCTGTTGACGGGCCTCCTCTCTGGACATTTATTATCAGACATGGCGTTTCCGTTATTACCGCGAGCCCTATGTTCTCCTGCATCAGGCTGAATCCAGGTCCAGAGGTGGCGGTCATTGACTTAGCACCTCCCCAGGCCGCGCCGAGCACCGCGGCAATGCTCGCGATCTCATCCTCCATCTGGACATAGACACCCCCTACCTGTGGCATTCTCTCAGCAATGTGCTCCGCAACTTCGGTGGAAGGCGTTATCGGGTATCCACCGAAAAACTTGCAACCCGCCGCGATCGCACCCTCTGCAGCAGCTACATCACCATTCCAGAAGTGTTCGCCTGTGAGCACATCCCTTGCCTTCTTTATCTCGGGAATTTTCGGGCTTTCAGGGATTGGATATTCCTTCTCGGGTATCTGGGCGATGTCTTTCGACTGGGCATCCGCCTCACTGAAAATTGCGAATTCAGGGCAGATCATTGCACAGAAACCACAGTTGATGCACTTCTTTGTCTCGTCTTCCTGCAGTTCAGGGGGATGATAACCCTTTGCATTGAATTCCTTCGATTCGACCAGCACCTTCTTCGGGCAAAATTCGATGCAAAAACTGCAGCCCTTGCACCTGTCCTTTATTATGTATAATTCACCGTGAGGGGTCTTCCACTTCTTGGTTTTTTCGTCATCCTTTATAATATATGTGGTCGCCATGTGATACCTCCATTTTATGCTGGCTTTGCCTTCGATAAATCCATAAACAGATGGAGTAATTAATATTTACTGTAGAAGCGGCTGGTGAGTTCCATGGGCGAAAACCTGAACCGGGAAAATATCAGATTGCTGGGAAGGATAAATTAAAAAAAAGGTTAGAGGGTTTTGTGCCTGCTTCTAAGGATTACCCGGCACCCGATGAACAACATGGTAAGCTGTGCCAGTACAAACACTGCAAATTGTGAGAACTCGCCCACAGGACTCGAGAGAGGACAGTAGTCGCTTGCACCAGCACCGCCTGTAATAGGGTAAGCATCTGAAGTGCCCCAATCATTTCCGTCCCAGTTGCTCCAGTAGTTGCCTTCGTGGGCACCGTTGTCATACCAGGAGTTGCCACCACCGCTATCACATGCCTGGCACTTTCCGTCCGAAATACCCCTGGATGCACCATTGTTCCTGATGAAGTTGTTGTGGTGAATGGAATTGCCCGTGGAGACAGAAGAGATGTAAAGTCCATAGTTTACATTATTGCAGAACCAGTTGTAGGTTATGTCGTTATAGCTTGAGTCATACAGAAAGATGCCGTAGTAGGTGTTATCCGAGGCATTGTTACCACTTATGGTGTTGTTGCTTGAGTCATACAGATAGATGCCACAGTTGTTACCTGAGGCATTGTTACTACTTATGGTGTTGCTTGTGGAGTACAGAAATATGCCATAGTTGTTACCTGAGGCATTGTTGCCACTTATGGTGTTGTTGCTTGAGAACCACAGAGAGATGCCGTGGCCGTTATCAGAGGCATCGTTCCCTATTACCTCATTGTATTGCGAGCCGCCATAAAGATAAATCCCGTTGTTGGAGTCATTGCACTGGTTGTTCT
>JAOAJK010000017.1 GCA_026414225.1 Thermoplasmata archaeon | reverse complement strand
TTTCTATCTGAGAACCCCTCTCACCCTCTCCGCCCAGACCTTGTTCCCGATTCTCTCAAAAAATCCCAGCGCCTTTTCGAGCAATGCCCTATCCTTCTTGACCTTCCCGAGCTCAAAAACGGCTTTGTGGTAATCCACATCGGCCTTCCCCATGGTCTCATATAGCCCCACAGCCCTTTCCAGTTCCGCTACGGCCTCCCCGAGCTTCCCCTCGGCAGCCAGCAGTTTTCCTGAAACATACCCCATCTCAGCATCCTTGGGTTTTTCGCCTGTTTCTTCCACAATCTTCTTTGCCTTGGCAAGATGGCTTTTACAGGCGTCAAAATCCCCGAGGTACAGCGAGCACTCTGCGAGTCGCACAAGGGCATTAGTCAAGGTGGATTTATCACCAATTTCAAGAGCGATTTTATGGCTTTTTTTGTGGCACTCCATTGCCTTTTCATATTCGCCTTTGACAGTGTAGACAATTCCAATGTTGCTGTAGGAACCTGCAACTCCCCACATATCCGCGAGTTTCTCCCGCAAATTCAGACTCTTTTTGTAGAATTCCATCGCCTTCTCATATTCGCCTTTGAGCGCGTAGACGACTCCAATGTTGTTGTAGGAGGCGGAAATCCCCCTCATATCCCCGAGTTTCTCCCGCAGCTCCAGGCTTTTTGTGAAGCCTTCCAGTGCCTTTTCATATTCGCCTTTGGAATCGTATACAATTCCAGTGTTGTTGTAGGAGACCGCAATTCCCCACACATCCCCGAGTTTCTCCTGCAACGCCAGGCTTTTTGTGAAGCCCTCTAGTGCCCTCTCATATTCACCTTTAGCATAGTAAACATTTCCAATGTTGTTGTAGGAGGCGGAAATCCCCCGCATATCCCCGAGCTTCTCCCGCAGATCCAGGCTTTTTTTGTAAAACTCCAGTGCCTTTTCATATTCCCCACGGCACCAGTGCACAACACCCATTCTGTGAAGCGCATTCGCAATGTCCTTCTCAGCCTGCAGCCCTTCAAACACAGCAAGAGCATTTTGCTGGCATTCCAGTGCCTTTTCATACTCGCATCTCATTTCAAACACACGCCCTTTCGCAGAAATTGTTCTTGCGAGCTCCAGCTCTGCCATCGGCAGGGCCCTGAGTAGCATCTCCGACTGCTCCGCCGCCTCAATTGCTTTATCGAAATCTCCCTTTCTTGTATAAATTTCACAAGCCATCTGGTAGGCCTTGCCTGCTTCTACTGGCTTCCCCGTAATTGTGTTTGTAATCTTTAGTTTCAGCAGATTCAATGCCTCTTCATAAACCCCTGCAACTTCAAGCACCTCCACAAGCTCGTCAAGTACCTGAAGCTTCAGCTCGCCATAGCCCTCTTTCTCGCCCATGGATTCAAGGACCGCCCTGTAAAACTTGATTGCCTCGTCATTTGCAAATCTTTGCTTTGCGAGCTTCCCAGCAGGCAGCCCGTACTCGATCACCTTCTCGCTGAGCCCAGCTTTCTGGCAGTGGTAAACGATGTCCTCAACAACCCCGGTTTTGCCGCGCCTGTATTCTTCCTCCAGAATTTTTGCGGCAATTCCATGGTAGATTGTTTTTAACTCGTCGGGCAGCTCCGCATACAGGACCTCGCGGATTTTCGCATGCTCAAAACGGTATTTTTCCTTCAGCGCCCTAATGAGTTTGTGGACGCGCTCAATTGCAACCAGCATTTTCACGACCTGGACCCTGCTCAACTCTGCTACGCCCGCAAGCAGCTCCGAGGTAAATTCCTCACCCACCACGCTCGCGGCATCGAGGAGCTCCCGCTCCTCCTTCGCAAGCCGCTCGAGCCGCCGCACCACAAGTTCGTATATCCTGGCCGGAATTCTGAGAGTTTCGAGATTATACTCCCACGTCCCTGCCTCGAAGCGCACCTGCTTCTCCTCATACAGGTTCTTCAGAATCTCAACCAGAAAGAAGGTGTTGCCCTCGGTTTCCCTGTATAACTTCTCGCTGAACTCCTTCTCAATTTCGGAGCCGAGCACGCTGCAAATAACAGCATGGCAGCCATCCAGGTCAAGCCTCTTTAGTTCTACCTTCTCAACAAGCCCCTCTTTCTCCATCTTTTCCATCGCATCAACGAGCGGGTGGACCTTCCCATCAGATATGGCAACAATTTCCTCACTTCTGTAGGCACCAACTATGAGCACTGCATTTTTCCTCGTGTTTCTGGCAATGTAATGGAGCATTGCCAGACTCGACGGGTCGCTCCACTGCAAATCGTCGATGAAAATCAGGACAGGCTTCTGCTCCGCCTTGCGCTGTACTCCCCTCAGCACATTCTCAAACAGGTTTGCCTGCCTTAACCTCGCGTCGTCCTCGGCATAATCAATGCCCTCATACTTCCCGCCTAGAAACAAACCCCTGAGATTCTCCTCAATACCACGAATCTGTTCCCCTTCGTGGCTCCCGACTGCCTCCCCGAACTCCCTCTCAATTGCGTCCAGCATCTCCCGCAAATCGGAGATCAGATACTCGTTCTCCCTCCCCGTCGTCACGGCAACAAGGTTGAGCAACCTGCCAGGCACATTTGTGATGAAAAAGTTGCCATACCCCATGTGCCCGGTCTGCTCAGATACCACGCTCTGCTGCATCTGGGCAAGCGAGTCCTTCACGAAGGTTTCAACCGCGGTAACCATTCCCATGAAGATGTCTGAATCTATGGCTTCCCTCCGCTCCTGCTTCGCAATTATGATGCCTCCCTTCTTAACAGCGTAAACCGCCTCTATCTTCGGTGGCTTGGTCTCGGTGAGCAGATGGTCGAGCCCCGCCTCCTTCAGCACCATGCTCATCGGGCCGTAAGGCGCGAGGGACTCAAGAAAGCACTGCCCACGGAAGACCTGGAAACCCCGGGTTTCGGCAACAGCAATCAGTTCCTCAACGAGCCGTGTCTTGCCCACGCCACTCTCGCCCGCGATAAAGACCGTGGAGCCAGCGTTCGCTCTCGCCCGCTCAATCTTTTGTGTCAGGAACTCAAGTTCTCGCTCTCGGGCCACGAATGGAGGGGGAAGGTGAAGAGCAGGCATGTAGCAACAGCATGGTTAATCAATATTTATGCATTTAGGTGAGAGAACCAGGGCAGGACCAGATAACCATCTAAAAGCTCCCACAGCGGCAACTCTTCTTGTTTTATTCATAAACTCTGTCAGTCCTCAACCTTTTTCAGCTGCTTCCTGTACATCTCGACTATTTCCGCAGTTGTTGTGGCATCAGTGGGAATTTTGTCATCCCTCCATCTACCTGTGAATCTCGGGAACCGGACCGCGATTCCTGCACCCCGCCTTACCTCATTGTAGGCGCAGGTGTGGACAGGGCTGAGGGTGAGTTCTGCCCCCCGCACCTCAAGCACAATTGCTGGATAAAACCAGAAATCTGGCTCAATCCTAGAAAACACATTTTCAGGTCTGGCTTTTGCAACAAATTTGCTGAAAACTTCGTGCAATCTGGCAAGCGTAGCATCATCAAAACCAGTGCCAAGCTTGCACACAGTTTCGAATTTTTCCGTTTTTTGGTTGTAAACACCAGTGAGTAGCGCCCCGTAGGTGCCCGCCCTCCGCCCCCTACCGGCGAACGCACCGAGCACGACAAGGTCCAGTGTGTCCGTGAGCTCCGATTTGTACTCCCTCTTGTACTTCAACCAGAGAAAGCCGCGCTTTCCGGGCCTGTAAATGCTTTCCTTTGCAATGGATTTCGCCATTATCCCCTCGCAACCAGCACCGATTGCCTCGTTGAAAAATTCCTCGCATCTTTCCTTGCTGGCCACGATGTCCATCACGGAAAATTTTATTCTCTCGGTGGGTCTGAAAGCGGATGTCAGTGCGTTCCGTCTCACCAGATAATCCTCTTTAATGTACTCCCTTCCATCCAGATACAGACAGTCGAAGAGGAACAGGCAAACAGGAATCTCTTCCATCGTTTCCACAATTCCATGCTTCCTTCCCCGCCTCCTTGAAATTTCCTGGAAGGGTAGCATTTCCTCTGTGGCTAAATCAACAGGTACGCATTCGCCCTCGAAAATTCCATCTTTCCCCTTAAAACTCAACTTCAAATTCTCAATCACATCTGGGAACTGGGCGGTGAGGTTTTCCATCCTTCGTGAAAACAGTTTCATCTCCCCATTCGGCCCAATGTGTGCCTGGATACGCAAACCATCGTATTTGTATTCCGCGGCAAATCTCTCGCCATGCCTCTCAAAAATCTCCTCGATACTAGCAACCCTCTCCGCAAGCATCGCCCTGATCGGCACACCAATCTTAAGCCCAATCCTGTCCAGTGCCTTGATACCTCCAGAGGCAATTGTTTTAGCCACATGACCTATGTCCGAGCAGAGGTTGTACTTTTCTTCAAGAACCTCCCTGGCCGCCTCTTTCTCCATGTCAGGGGCAAATGCGACAGCCAGGGCATCAAGAATTGTGCTATCAGCGACGCCTAATCTCAAACTCCCTGCGAGGATTCTCGCGATGTACCTCGCTTCAAGTGGCTCGGCATCATGGAAGAGTTCAGCGATCAACTTGAGTTTCAGGTCCTGGGAGCCAGCACCTGTGCTCTCCGCAATTCTCCAGAGAGTACCGTAAACCTTCTCCACGGTAAGTGTCTCCCTAAAGAGGGAAACCTGCTTCTTCTGCTTTATCACCTCTTCGGCACATTCACCGATATCCCCAGTTTTCTTCATTATTTCTTCCACTACCTGCTGCTTTATGCCCGCGGTGAGGGAAAGGGTGCGAAGCACTAGTGCATCAGCAACCCCGAGCTCGGTTCCAGTAAAATCTGGGGAGAGCCGTCCGAGTATGAGATAGCAAACCTTGTCAATCTCGTCTGGTGACAGTTTCCTGAGCAGGGCGCTCAGCAGGTCGGTGATTTCCAGGCGTTTTGTTGTCTTCTCTATTTTTTCAAAGAGATTGGCAAGTTCAAGAAAATTCATCTTGGTCCCTCGACGCTCTTCCTCAACTCACGGATTCTGGTCGTGTCCGGGTGCCCCTCTACAAATATTCCATTACCAGAAATCAGGAGGTTGGCCCCGTTTCTTACAGCGGGCGGTGCAGTGCTCGCATTGATTCCACCATCAACTGCAATATCGATTTCCCGTTTGCTTTTTTCCACGATCTTCCGAATTTCATTTATCTTCGGAAGCACGGATTCAATAAACTTCTGGCCTCCAAAGCCGGGGTAAACGGACATTACCACAATCTCCTCAACATTCTGGATGTAGGGCTCCACCACATGGGCGGGCGTGTTCGGGTTGAGGGCAATTCCGGCCTTCACACCAGCAGCCTTTATTTTCTCGAACAAGGTGCTGAGGTTTTCCATGCACTCTACATGCACGGAAATGAGGTTGGCTCCGGCCTCGGCAAACGGTTTTATGAAAATCGAGGGATTTGTGAGCATTAGATGGACATAGAACTCTTTTTTTGTGTACTTTCGCATGGCTCTGACAACATGCGGTCCGAAGGTGAGATTCGGGACAAAATGCCCGTCCATGATGTCGATGTGGAGCAGGTCCACATCCTTGCAATCGTCAAGTACTGAAAGAACTTCTCCCATTCTGGCTGGGTCTGCTGAAAGGATTGAGGGTGCAATCTTAATTCTTCTCATCACCGGGAAATAGGAAGAGCGGTATTTAAGGTTGACCTTGCCCAAAGGTTTATCTACTGAAAATAGAATTTCCCTTAGATGGAAGAAGAGAAGCTCAAGTCAGTACTTGCAGCAGTTTACAAGATGGGTTATGAGGAAGCATTACAGGAGGCAAGCAGGTATGCAAGACGGGCAAGAACGATAACAGAACTGCTGCTTTACCTTAACAGTAAGTTGAGCATTCTGGATAAAGAATGTGCTAATAAATCGGATGAGTTGCTAACTTTTTCGAAGGAATTTGAGAAGGCAGAGGCCAGGAAACGGGTTGAGATGGAAGAACATATGGTAATGCCGGGACAGAGCATACTTTTCTGTGAGGAAAGGCCAGGAAAGAGCGTTGATTACATGGTAGAAATCGCAGAGGAGAAAGGAGTCGCGGTCCTCTGTCTTACCAGGAAACCGAAAGAATTGCTTGAGGGACGGGAAAAAAATCTCAAGGATGGGACATTCAAGATTGTCTGGCTATCTAAGATAGAGAAAGAAGGAGGATTGAGCAAAAATGGCGATGACTACACTCCTACAGGGCTATCTATCTGCGACGAAATTTCCACAACCCAGGATATAAATAGAATCACCAGTATTGTCCAGGAGTATCTTACAAATACCTCACCCCCTCTGATATATCTCGATGGTTTGAGTTATCTAATTACCCAGACAGATTTCACGAAAGTTCTCAAACTGGTCCAGTGGATATGCGAGCAGGTTGCAGTGAAAAATGGCTATTTTATTGTGTCAGCAGACCCGGGAGTATTTGAAACCAGGGAATTTGAGAAACTGAAGAGCGAGATGGACCTTGTACGCTAGACCACAATCCTCCCGCGCTTCACCACATGAACCACATTGTTTCTTCCCACAAAGTAGGGAATCTGCTCGTAATTCTCCACATCTAGAATAAGAATGTCCGCTTGCTTTCCCTTCTCGATACTTCCCACCTTCTCGCCCAGCCCCACAGCAAACGCCGCATTTACCGTCGATGCAGTAATCGCTTCCGCAGGGAGCATCCTCATGTTGTAAACGGCAAGGGAGATCACCATCTGCATGCTCAAACAGTAAGCGTTGGGATTCAGGTCGGTCGCAAGTGCCACCGGGAGACCCATTGAAATCATTTTTCTTGCGTCGGGATAAGCGTTCAGGAATGAGGTAAGCGGTGTGGCTGGAAGAAGCACGGGAATTGTGCCCGCATCGGCCATTGCTCTCAGTCCCTTCTCGCTCGCCATCAGCAGGTGGTCTGCCGAGGTTGCCTTCAGGCTAGCTGCAAGTTCTGCACCCCCGAGCTGGGTGAACTCATCTGCATGGAGTTTGAGTTCGAAACCATGTCTTCTGGCACTCTCAAGAATGACCCTGGCATCCTCAATCTCAAAAACACCCCTCTCACAGAACACATCGCAGAATTTAGCCAGGGATTTAACCGCCGGCAGCATGGCAACAACTTCATCCACATACCTATCCCTTGCATTCGTGAATTCTGGTGGCACGGCATGGGCTCCAAGGAAGGTGGGGATGATATCTATTCCGGTTTCCGCAGCCACCTTCTTTGTGGCTTCGAGAATCTTTATCTCCGCCTGTTTCTCGAGCCCGTATCCACTCTTTGCCTCGATTGTGGTCGTACCGAGAGCAAGCATTTCAAGGGCTCTGGCTTTTCCGGTGTTCACAAGCTGTTCAAGTGGGGCCTCTCGGGTCTTTCGCACTGTGCTCAGAATTCCAAGTCCCCGCTTTAGAATTTCCATGTAACTTAATCCCTGGATTTTGAGCGCGATCTCCTGCTCTCTTGTGCCTGCAAACACAAGGTGGGTATGGGCATCCACAAAGCCAGGCATCACAACCTTTCCCTCTGCATCGATTACCTCGTCATAACTTCCTTCTTTGAGGTCCGAGGTCTTGCCCGCATCTATAATCACACCATGCTCAACCACGACCGCCCCATCCTTGATAATGCCCAGGTCAGACATCCCGGCACCCTTCTTCGGTCTGCCGCCGGATGCCACCGTGAGCAGCTGCCCTGCATTTTTGATAAGGAGTTTCATGGGTTGGGAGAATAAACTAAAATACTTAATGGTAATTATGGGATACAAAGGGGGTAACAATATGGAACTGAAAATGCGTGTGGTGAGCCTGGACATTCCGAAGGATGCCAACATTATAATAGGCCAGACACATTTTATAAAGAGCGTGGAGGACATATACGAGGCAGTTGTGAATACGAACCCGAACATGAAATTCGGGCTTGCATTCTGCGAGGCATCAGGTGCGTGCCTTATCCGTACCGATGGCAACGATGAAAAACTCGTTGAAATTGCAGCCAAAAACGCGATGGACCTCGGAGCAGGTCATACCTTCGTGCTCCTCATAAAAGAGGGTTATCCAATCAACATCCTAAATGCACTCAAGAATGTGCCTGAAATCTGCCATATAGTGGCTGCAACCGCGAATCCTCTGCAGGTGGTAGTTGCGGAGACAAGCCAGGGCAGGGGGATTCTTGGTGTGATAGATGGGGCCTCTCCAAAGGGAGTTGAGGACCAGGCGGGAAAGGACTGGAGATATGACTTTCTGAGAAAGATAGGGTATAAGAAATAGAGGGAACAGGTAAATGGAGCTCGCTCCAATCATCAACTACATAAGTCAGGAACTTCAGAGAGGAACTCCAGATAATCTCATAAAAGAAAATCTTCTCGCTGCTGGCTGGAGTGAGCATGAAATCAATGAAGCCATGGCCCGTGTGAGGGCGTCCCTGCCAAAAAGTGAGGTGGGCGCAAGCCCTGTGGCTGAGGTCGCCGTAACCACAAGAACTGTGATATCGATTGCCTCGTTAATTAAAGGCGTTGTTGTTACAGGAATTTTTATCATTTTCGGCATCATCCTCATTCTCTCCGGGTATCCATATTTTTTCCTCGGGATCGTCCTCATATTCATCGGAAGTGTGGTGTTGATAGCCACTGCAATTTCTTGTCTTAGACAACCAAAGGTTGAAGAGAGATATACCCCTGCTCAGCAGGTATTTACGGGCCCACAGGTAGAGGAGCGAGTAATGGGCGTTGTGCCTGGCGTTCTGAGATATGTGCAAAAGAGAAGGCATCGCGGTTGGGGTGAATACCCGCCTGAGAACGCTATGATTTTCACCAACCAAAGAGTAATTTTGGTGGTTGTTCCTGTTTCAAGTGGGAACTCGGGTTCTCTTCAAGAGATGCTTCTGCCTTCATGGCACTGGCTCACAAAAGTGAATGAAATAAGAAGTGAGTTGGAGCACATGATAAGGACAATGTCTGTGAATGAGATTCTCTGGCAGGACGCAAGGAACTTCTGGTTTTCCTATACCACGATAAAAAAGATTGATGTTGGAAGGCTAAGCATGAACATTCAAATTGTGCTAAGGGACGGGAGAAAATTTGTCTACTCTGTAAGGGAGAAAGCGGATTTAGAGAGAGCAAGGGAGATTGTGGAAAAACTCTCAAGCGAGTTTAGGTGAAAAACCAGAAAACAAAAAATAAAAAGGTGTTGGGTGTTTTACAGAGTGAACTTGGTGCTCGTGTCTCCATCGTACTGCATCGGCTCGTCGTCACCACCAGGGTTGTACTGTCCGTTGGCGTAGGTGAAGCAGTCCTCCATGTTCGTGTAGCCCTTGTTCACAAGCCCGGATACAAGGAACCAGTAGGTCCAGGCACCGTGCTTGTAGGATGGTTGATCGTAGCCATAACCGTTTGGTCCGCATGTTGTCGTCATGTACACCTTTGCAGCATTGGACATTGCACTTATCTCAGGAATTATGCCTCCGCTTCTGCAGTGGTCTATGAAGATGAACACCTTGCATCTTGCGTTTTTGAAGATGTTTGCAAGCTCGGTATCGTAAAGGTAGCCGTCATTTCCATTTTCACCGGAGCCACAGTCCCAGGCGCACAGGAAGTGGCTTGTGCTGCTCGATTTGTCACCGTGTCCGCTCGTAGCAAATACTAGAATGTCATCTTCATCTGCCTGTGACACATAGTATGTGAGGGCATTCTTCATGTTGGTTTCACTTGCAACCCCGTCGAATTTCCTGTAGGAGTTTGTCTTGTCTCCCAACAGCATAATGTTGCTGCTGGAGTATCCCTTGCTGGTGAGATAATCATACCACGCATTCGCATCTTCATCACAGTAGCTCAGATCGGAAATTGCCTTGTAGTCAGAGATACCAACAATCACGGCGTACCTTGTGGTGCCCGTGCCGCCACCACCGCCGCCACCACCAGATGTGAACTCCACCTTGTCAAGCCATCCTGCGTCACTGCCACTGCTCACACTTCCGTCCTTGGAGTATTTCCACTGCACTGTGTGGGTACCCGTAGCGATGGTAAATGACTTCTGCTCCCAGCTCTTCTCACCGCTGATCTTCACCTGCTCAGTGCCATCAATGTAGAAAATCAGGAAATCATAGTTGGATTCGGAACTTACTTTCCAGTAGAATGTAAGTGTTCCAGGCCCTGTAACCGATGTCTGCACATAGGAAACCTGATTGTGGCTTATCACACCGCTCTGGGCGGCATCGCCTCCGTTGTAGTATGTGGTTGTCTGTCCATACCAGTTTGCATTGCCTCCAGTAGTCCAGCTGAGCTGGGTGTTATCAACCGCCTCGCCGATGCTCACTGTGCTGCCACCACCGCCGCTTCCAGTGTATTCTACCTTGTCAACCCAGCCGCAATCACTACCCTTGCTTACGCTTGCGTCCTTCGTATAATTCCATGTCAGAGTGTGTGTGCCCGATGTAATTGAGTAGGTTTTCTGCTCCCATACCTTCGTAGTTCCACTTATTCTAGCTTGTTCCGCACCATCGATATAGAATCTCAAGAAATCATAATTTAATTCAGAACTCACATTCCAGTAAAATTTGAGTGTCCCGGGGCCGGTTACGGTCACAGTAAGCTTTGACTGCTGACTGTGAGAGATTGTCCCGCTTTTTGCACATGAGCCACCATAATATGCACCAGTAGTAGTAACCACCCACTGTGCATTCCCGCTGCTCGACCAACCGGTTAAGGTTGTATCAAGTGCGGTTTGATATTCCGTGGCAGTCGCCCTTATAGAAGCCCTGTTCACAATCGCTGGCTGTGCATTCACGCCAACAGAACCAAAGGCGGTAAAGCACATCATCACTGCTATCCCCACAACAAGCCCTACACCCAACATTTTCATGTTGTTCATTTCTTTTCACCTCAGATTGATTTCTGTATGAACGATTTACTTCTTTCTTTTTAAATATTACTGTGTAATGACCATGCACCAGAATGGTATTTTAGAAAACTACGGCATATAGTGAATGGCTGAAAAAGGTGGTAGCCAGAACTGCTTGATGACAAAAATTACAAGGTTGAGGAGTTAGAGCATCCCCTGCAGCTTCTTCGCAGACTCACCAAGCACAGGAAGAAGGGTTTCGGTTGCGTCCGCAACAACCCGTGTGACAAGGAGCGCCTTTGGTCCTGCACTGAATATCAACACCTTTGTGTCCTTCAGATTTATTGCAAGATACTGGAGGGACTCTTTCAGTTCAGAAGTCGCGGTTTCAGCGGCACCCAGCAAAATTGCCGACATGGCCACAAAGGTTTCGAGGTGTGCCCCTGGGGGTGGGGAGCCAGCAATATGCATACCGCTTCTGGAGACAACTAAAGCGTCCTTTACATGCTCCCTGGCTTTGAGGTCGTTTAGCACGCTTTCCACCATTGGTATGTTGGGCATATCTTACACGCTCATACCCCTAATTACAAGGTTATTCATAAGGTTTATGGTGGTAAAGGGTATGTCCCGTCCGATGCAGAAGGAGCATTATCTTACGGAAGAAAATGAAGAGGAGAAGGTTAGCAACTGGCTTCAGGTAGTTAAGGAGTTTAGGGGTCGAAAGGAGAATAAGAGCCAGCCCATAAATCTCGAAAATGCCATGCTGCTGGTAATAGATATGCAGAAATACTTCACACATCCAGTTTCCCATGCATTTGTTCCTTCCTCGGAGATTGTTATCAGGAACATTAATAAGCTTATAGAGGGTTTAGAGGTGCGGTTTATAGCCTACACCAAGCATATCGATGAGAGAAACTCTAGAATGCTGAGATGGTGGGGAAAGGGGCTGTTTGGAGACAACCCTCTTTCTGAGATTGATGCAAGGATAAAGGTTGCTGGACCGGTCCTAACCAAGTCCACTTACTCTGCTTTTTACCGGACAGAACTTGAGCATCTCCTTGAGAAACACCGGATAGAGAAAGTTGTCGTCACTGGCTTGTTGACAAATCTCTGCTGCGAAACCACCGCAAGGGAGGCGTTTGTGCAGGGCTATGAGGTTTTTTTTGTCGTTGACGCTACTGCTACATACAACGAACAGCTCCACCTTGCAACCCTTCTCAATCTCAGCCATGGATTTGCGAGAATTGTGGGGACAAAGGAAATAGTCGGAGGGGAGGCATGATGCCACTGACTGTGTGGGATGTGGTGGTTGTGGGACTGGGGCCTGCAGGGGTTTCTGCAAGTATCCAGCTGAAACGGGAGGGGTTTTCTGTTGTGGCTGTCGAGGCGGAAAAAATTGGGGGGGCATTAAATGATGCTAGCGTAATAGAAAACCTCCCAGTTTGTGGTGGTGCAGTCCAGGCAACCGAAATTGTAAAAAAGCTTGAGACAAGTATAGAGGCACATCGGGTGGGTGTAGTCCAGGACAAGATTTACAAAATCCAGAAAAAGAAAGAGTTTTTTTTGGTTAAGGGTCACCAAATGGTTTTGAGAACGAAGTGTGTGGTCATTGCTTCCGGACTTGTGCCGAAAAAATATCCAGACCTCGCTGGTGGAAAAAATATTTTCTACAGGGCGAGGGATGTGGGCGATGTCAGTGGTTTGACTCTGGCTATTATTGGCGGAGGGGATGCGGCTTTTGATGGTGCCCTGAGGTTTGCAGAAAGCGCGGAAAAGGTGTATGTGATTGTCAGGGAGAGACCGAAAGCAATTCCGCAGTTAGTAAAAAGGGCGAGGGAGAACAAAAAAATCCAGATTTTTGAAAATACAAGGATAGGGAAAGTTTCTCACAAGAGGAGAGTGGAAATTCAGTTTGATAGCGGACTGACAATCAGAGGCGACAAGCTTCTCGTCTGCGTAGGAAAGGAGAGGGACCTGACATTGATTCCCCCGGACCTAAAACGGAAACTTGAGGGAAAAAAATTAATCCCGCAGGAGTTATGCAGGGGCATGTATGCCGCAGGTGACTTTCTTAATCCAGAGGCGAGGTACATCTCAACAGCAATGGGCAGCGGAATTCAGGCAGCCCTCCTGGCAACTGGATATATAAGAGGTGAGTGAAATGGAAGTTTTGGCCAAAAAGGGTAGAGAGGAGAATGCGTGGATTTATCTCGCCAGATTCAGGAACTCCCGCGAGCATCTCGTGGAATTTGTGGATTCCGTGGAACCAGGGATTCCGCGGGAGAAAAAGTGGTGCATCAACATCTCCACACAGTTCGGCTGCCCAGTAAACTGCAGATTGTGCGATGCAGGTGGCAGTTTCAACGGGAACCTTACAGCGGAGGAGTTACTGGCCCAGGTAAAATATGTCCTGGGCACGAGAAATTTCATGAGGACAGAAAAGCTGAAGGTCCACTATGCCAGGATGGGTGAGCCACTGCTGAATCCTTCCCTCATCGCCTCCCTCCTTGAACTCCCGGAAATCTGCAGACCCAATACTCCGATGGCCTGCGTTGCGACAACCGCACCAGCAGGAAGCTACCAGCAACTCGTGAAACTTGCCGAAATAAAGGACAAAATCTACAGGGCTGGAAAATTTCAACTCCAGTTTTCTGTGAATTCCACGGACGAAGGGGTGAGGGACTACTTGATGCCAGTAAAGAAAATGAGCCTTCAGGAACTGGCAGAGTTCGGGGAAAGATTCTGGGATAAATCGGATAGAAAAATCAACCTTAACTTTGCACTTGCGAGGAATATCCCAGTTGAGCCAGAAGTTGTAGGTAAACTCTTCAACCCGGAAAAATTTCTCATTAAGGTTACGCCCGTGAATCCGACAAGAAACGCCGAGATTAACGGGCTGGAATCCATGGTCGGGTTCGAGGGCAAACCGGACCTTGAAATTGCGGCGAAATTCAGGGAACTGGGTTTTGAGGTGATTGTAAGTATAGGGGCAAAGGAGGAGATAGATATAGGGAGCAACTGTGGCCAGTATGTGAAAATGTGGAATACGGTAAATTGCTGAAATTTAAATGACCCTATAAAAAAAGTTATAACCCATAAATGCATATACTAATCGGGATAAAAATGCGTCAGGAAGTTAAGGTGATAAGGGACCCTGAAATAATTGAAATCGCGCTTGAGGAAACGAGGCGAAAAATTCTCTCCCTGCTTTCGGTCAGTAACATGACAGTATCCCAACTTGTGGACATTCTCGAAAAGGACCAGTCCACGGTATACAGACACATAGAAAAATTGCTGGCTGCTGAACTTATCTATGTGGCAGGCGAGAGAAAGAAAAGTCACATTCCTGAAAAGGTGTATGCAAGGACCGCTGGCGTTTTTATCCTCTCCCCGGACCTTGAAGAAAAGAAAGACAGCCATGTCCATCTTCAGTTCAGAAAACAGCAGGTTGAGAATCTCGGAAAAATCTTTTATGGGATGGGAATTCTGAAAGGATATAATGAGGAGGTAGGAGAAAATCTTCTCCGGTTCATCGAAAGGAGTGAAATCCAGATTGCCCCGTTGCTGGAAAAAATACCCTCAGATGTTTCGCTCTCTCCGCAGGGTGCCTGGCGTCTGAAGACAATCCTGATACTTTACGCAATCATGCATGATAGAAACTTCCACGAGGAAGCGATGAAGTTTTTCGATCAAAATTTTGTTTAGTGTTCTGATAACACTTCCCAGATTTTTTTCTTTGCCGCGCCCAGTATGGCACCGTTATCATAGCCCTCGATTTCCAGTTTTTCACCACTCTTCACAATCTCTACCATCTTCGGCACGGCCCTCACTAAATTATCTACAATCGTGACATCCGCACTCCTAGCAGTTCTAGAAAGAGGGTTGAGGTCCAGGGCAATCACGAATTTTCCCATTTTCTTCAACGCCTCGACCCTATCCCCATCCTCAAGGGGCACAAAGACCACATCTGCAGTGTACATACCGTCTCTGGAGCAAAGCGCCCTCAAATGTTCTAGCCCTGGAATTCTCGCATCAGGGTTGACCCCGAAAATCTTTTCCGCTCCTGCCTCTCTCAATTTTTCAGCAATTTTCTGGACCCTTGCCTCAGTGCGATAAAATAGGTTTATCTCAAGCTTGGAATTCGTTGCCCTAGCCAGCTTAACAATATCCCCCGCGCATAGCGCACACACATTTCCATTAACCGAGATAACTGAATTTTTCGCATTAAGCATGTGGTGGAGGGCTACCTTCATTGCATGTAGAGCGAACGGCTGGGTGATCTCACCAATCAAATAGTCAAATGCCTCGCCACGGCCATGAGCAAGGAGCCCCGCATCCGCAACAATTCCTTCCTTCCAGCCCTCTATTATCCGTTCCCTGAGCAGGAGCGAAACATACCTTGGATGGCTCTTCGGAATTTCCATGAGTGAAGGGAGCAGGCGGAAGTATATTTAGGTTGCTATCGTTTAGACCAAAATGCTGGCTTTTATTCTCTTCCCTTCCTCGCTTCCTCAAGGCGTTTCCGCTCCTTCTCAATCTTATCCAACATCGGCTTGGCATTCACCTTGCTGAAAAAGGCCCAGGCATCGTCAAGCAAGGATGCAGCTTCAGAAAACCTTCCCGTGTCTGTATATAATCTGGCAGTTTCATATTTGTTGGAGTAAATGCTCTCGACACGCTGGGTCTCTTTCCAGAGGCCCAGGGCTTTTTTAAAGAATTCCTCTGCCTCTTCGAACCTGCCAGCCGCTCTATACACGGTTCCCATTGCCTCCACGGTTTGGGCGATTACCTCCAGGTTTCCTGTCTCCTCTGCGGTCTTCATCGCCCTCTCAACGGTCTCCATTGCTTTGTCCAAATTCCCGAGGATAGCTTGAATTGTCGCGGTGCTCATCAGCACCCAGGCGATGGTGCGTTTCTCGTCAATCTTCGTTGCCATGTCCAGGGCGGTCCTGTAATATTCAATTGCCTTCTGGTACTCTCCCAAATCCTGGTAGGTATTTCCAAGGGAGTAGATTGAAAGGGCTGCAGAGGGTACATCCCCGATTTTGAGGCATATCTCGATGCTCTTGGTATAAAATTCAATCGACTGTTCTACCTTTCCGACCAGAAATAAAATCACTGCCAGGTTGTGGTAAATTGTAGAAACCCCGCTCACATCCCCAATCTCCTCGTAAATTTTTCTGGCAATCACATAGTATTCTATCGCCTTATCAATCTCTCCGAGGTCTTCCATCACCACCGCCAGGTTGTTGTAACCTCCAGCAATGCTCTTTTTCTGGTTGTGTTTCTTTCTTATTTCCAGCCCCTTTTCCATATACTCCTTTCCTTTTGGCAGGTTTCCCAGAAACCAGTAGGCGGCACCGATTCTTCCGTAGAGTTCACCGAGGTGGGAATCATCCTCCATCCCTTTCAGGATTTCATGGCTCTGGAGGTAGAACTCCAGGGCTTTCCGGTACTCCCCTTTAAGTTCATACACCATCCCTATGTGCATCAGAATTTCTGCACGGGTAACGGCCTCACCTGTTCCCACAACCCCAAGCGTCTCCTCGAGGGTTCTGATACTCTCCTGAAATTCTCCCTTTTTCATTAGGGGGTAACTCAATTTCACCATAAGTTCTCCCTTCTCCTTTGATCCATCCGCAAATTTCAGGGCTTTTGAGTATGCATCAACGGCGTTTTCAAACTCAGATGTTAGAGAATAGCAATCACCTGCAAGTTCATACGCCTTCCTTCTCCAGACCCTCTCTAGCTTCTCACAGTGTTGCCCTTCAAGAATTGCGATTGCCTCTCTGAGATTCCGGATAGCATCTTCTACCCCGTAGTTGCCGAGAAAATACTCCCCTGCTAGAATTTTGTATTCCACTCCTTTTGCGAATTCTCCCCCGAGGATGTAGCTCCTCCCGATCTCCCCAAAATACTTGGGATTTTGTTTATAAAGTTTCTCAAGTTCGACTGCGACCCTTTTGTGGAAGATTCTCCGCATCGGCGTGGAAACCTGGGAATAAATTACCTCATAGACCGCATTCTGGACAAACCGGTACCTTTCTTCTCCGTTACTCGCCTCCTCTATGTATCTGGCAGCTATCAATTCATCCAGGATGTCAAGCAGGTGATTTTCATCGAAACCCAGGATGTTTTTCAGCACCACATAATCAAATTCCCTGCCTATTACCGCACACGCTCTCAGGGCCTTTTTCGTCATTTCATCAAGTTTGGAAAACCTTAACAGGATCATGCTTCTTACCGTCTCAGGAATTTCCAGCGTCTCTACCTCTTTCTTCAACTCGTTTTTTTCCCTGTCAAACAGCCCCTGTGCCATTATCTCCTTTCCTATCTCTTCCACGAACAAGGGGTTGCCTTCAGTTTTTTTATAAATCGCATGAACAAACTTTTCAGGTAAATTTTCAGTTTCTAGAATTGCAGAAAGCATTGCACCAACCCCCTTCTCGGTCAGCGGTTGGAGCGAGATTGCACTTGCATTTCTTTCAATGTTTATGTTTTTGACCGTGGTGGCAAACAGAGAAATATTTGCATCTTCCATTGCCTCGCTCGGATATGCAAGGAGGCAGACCATTCTCAGACCTTTTATGCTCCTTGAGAGGTAATGGACGAACCCAAGGGTCCCTGAATCCGCCCACTGCAGGTCATCGACCACGAAAAGCACAGTTCTCTCGCTGGCAATTTCCATGAATATGCGCAGATAGTTCTCGAACATTCGCGTTTTTTCTCGAGCGAGGTTTCCAAATAAATCCAGCTTCTTCCCGGCAGGCATCAACCCGATCGGGACCAGTTCAAGGTCCGTATTTCTTGCATAGAGTTTCAGGGCATCATTGATGGGCAGAAATGGAGATGCCTTTTCATCAATACATCGGGCTTCCAGCACCACCGTCTCCTTTCCTGCAGCCACCCTGCAAATTTCCCGTAAGAGACGGGTCTTTCCGATTCCGGACTCACCTGTGATAAAATACATCCTGCCTTTGCCAGAATTAGCAGCGTCAAGTGCCTCAAGAATATCCTCGAGTTCCTTGTCCCGCCCTATCAAGGGAACCTCCATATACGGGAGAAGGTATGGACAGTAAAAATTCTTTCTACGGGAGACCCACCTGACTTTCCATCAACTCCTTCAAGTCCTTCAGTAGATTCCTCCTATGCCTCTCAAAATACCTCTTCACAAGCTTAAAGTTCCTTCTGTTAGCCAACTGCAGCAACGCCCTCTGGACCGCTCTTTCCTCACCCTTCGGCACATGGACATTCCTACCCGTGTAGGGGTCAAAGCCAGTGTAATAAATGCAGGTTGAAAGAGTGCCAGGTGTGGGTGTGAACTCCTGTACCTGTTCTATGAAAAAGCCAAGCTTTTTTATAAATTTAGCTAGGGATAGCATATGTTTCAGTTCGCAGCCCGGATGGGCAGCCATGAAGTAAGGAACTATGTGCAGGTCCTTCTCTATTTTTCTATTGATTTCTTCAAATGTGCTGAGAAATTCCTCGAATTTTCTCCCGTCCGGTTTTCTCATCACATCTGTAACTGCCGCCTCAATGTGCTCTGGTGCAATTTTCAGCTGCCCGCTGATGTGGTATTTACAGACCTCTTCGAGGTATTCTCTGCTTGTCATAGCAAGGTCAAATCTGATGCCGGACTGTACGAAAACATGTTTTACCGCCGGGAGATTTCTTAATTTTTTCAGCAGGTGAATGAGGCGTTCGTGGGTTACATCAAGGTTCGGGCAGATTGCAGGGTAAAGACAGGAACGCTCGCATCTCCTGGCTTTCTCTCCCAGTTTGCACCCCATACCGTACATGTTTGCAGACGGCCCACCAACATCCATGATTGTGCCTCTGAACTCTTTGTGGCTGGCCAGAAGCCCTGCCTCAGCAAGAATGGATTCCTCGCTTCTTGAAACTACGCTGTTGCCCTGATGGAATGCAAGGGCGCAGAAGGCACACCCTCCAAAGCAGCCCCGGTGGGTCACAATAGAGAATTTTGCGGTCTTTTCTGCAGTAATTGGATGCTTACCATAGGAGGGATGTTTGTTTCTTGTAAACGGGAGGGAATACACCCAGTCAAGTTCCTTCTGGCTTAGAGGGCGCATTGGAGGATTCTGCACGACCCAGATTTTGCTCTGTCTCTGAGCAAGTTGTCTAGCATTCGGATAATTATTTTTTAGAATTGTCAGAAATGCATCTGCATACTTCTCCTTTGATTCACACACATCATCAAATGAGGGAAGTTCAATTGCCTCATCAGGCATTTCACTGGCTTTCCAGACGATGCCCGGGATTTCAGTAATTTTCTCACTTCCTTCCAGGCGCCTTGCAATCTCAACCGCCTGGAGCTCTCCCATGCCATACACAAGCCAATCCGCGTGGGCATCAGCGAGCACACTCTGACGAACTTTGTCATCCCAGTAGTCGTAGTGGGCAAATCTCCGCAAACTTGCTTCTATGCCTCCGAGCACAATCGGAACTTCCCTCCACACTTTTCTTATTGCATGAGAATAAACAATTGTAGCTCTATCTGGTCTTCTACCAGCAATCCCATCTGGGGAATAATCATCCTCCTTCCGTTTTCGCCTGGAGGGGGAGTAGTTGCTTACCATGCTGTCTGTGGAGCCCGCAGTTACGCCAAAAAATAATCTTGGTTTTCCCAGATTCCTGAAGTCCTCATCACAGTGCCAGTCGGGCTGTGGAATTATGCCCACCCTATAGCCATGGGCTACAAGCACCCTTCCTATGATGGCTATCCCAAAGCTGGGTTGGTCAATGTAGGCATCTCCCGTGATAAGGATAACATCCAGTTCCTCAGACCCGTAGCATTTTCTGGCTTCATCTAATGAAACAGGGAGATACTCAGGCTGTGGTAGCTTTCTGGAGTTTATCAGCTCTCCGCGTATAATCGTCAGCCTCCGCCTTCCACCGTTTGCTCTCCTCTATCAGCATTGCACTTTTCTGCTTGAAGTTTGCTGCCTTTTCTGTATATCTCGCTGCCTTCTCCTCAATGCTCTTTACCTTTGCATGGATTTTAGCAATCTTCTCCTTCTCCTTTGTGATTTTTAATCGCAGTTTGCTGGTTCTGACAGGGTCCGCAGTTCCGAGCTGTGCCTCATACTCAGAAATTTTTATCTCGTGTTTTCTGGTCTTTTCGCTAACCCTCTTTGCCTTCTCTCTCAAAATTACGGATTTTGTCATGCATTTTGTGGCTTTGGTTTCATACTTCGTTGCTTTTTTATAAAGCTTACCTGCCTTTTTCTCACATTTGGCTGCAAGTGTTCTCAGCTTAATTATATCTGTGTATTCCTGCTGAAAAACCCGCTTCTCTCTGGCTTCTGCAATTTCATCCTTTTCTGCCATACATATCAACATGCATGGATATGAAAGAAAAATATAAATATTCCCATGCCTATATGTATAGTGGCAGGCAAATAGAAACCAAGTGCATCCCATCCCTTCTGGCTCTGCCTGCCAACCTTTTCTTATATTTTCTTATGTCCGGTAGCTTTGCTCCGCCTGCAATCTCTGTTCGTCACATCTTCCTTATTTTTGACTCGTCTATATACTTCCATATAAGTATTACACCGAGGATTCCAAGAATGCCAGAGATGAAGAACGGCAGGCCTTTAATGAAGAAAGGAACTACATAGAGCCAGTATGAGGTATTCTCAACAAAGTCATAGAGCAAACCGCCTATGATTGGTCCCGCAATAGCCCCAATGTTATTAAAACTCTGCATTGTACCAACGAGCTTGCCTCTCAGTTCCTTCGGTATGATATCTGCCTGAAGGCTCCGCATCGGGGCATCAGCACACTGCATGCCTATGCTCCTCACGCTCATTACCGAAGCCATCACGAGGGGTGTGGGAGCCATAGGCATCAGAAGGTTCATGATTGAGCGCAGAAGACCGGTGCCCACTATTATCTTCTTCCTCCCCCTTTTATCAGCGAACCTCGCTACAGGATAAGCAAAGGCAATTCCTCCCCCCATCCCCACTGTGAGAATTACTGAGATTACGAAGGCAGAAAGCCCGAAAACATCGTTTGCATAAAGCACGAAGATGGCACTCCCGAGACCCATGCACAGTCCTACGAGGAATGAGTTAATGTAAAGCACATTGAGCATCTTCTTGTTTTCCTCAGGAATCTCGACACCTTTTCCGTTTCCGTTTTTATTATTCTGAGGATGGATTACATCCTCAGTTCCAAAAGCCACTAGTCCCACACAGGCAAAGGAGAAAATTGCGGTGAAGTAGAACGGAATTTTGTAGCTATCGAAAATATCCATGTTAAATAGAGAGACCCCTATCTGCGAGAGAGTGCCTCCAAGCACTGGTCCTCCTATCCACCCGATGTTTGAGGTGATGATAAATATACTGATCGCCCTTGCCCGTTTATCTGGTCTCACCGAATCTATAATCAGGGCTTCGCTTACAGGCCAGACAGCACCTGAGGCAATTCCCTGAATAGCACGAATGACAGCGAGCCCTATCCATGTGCTGGGGACTACATAGAGAACCGAGAGGAATCCGTAGAGAAAAGTGCCGAAGAGGATGATTTTTTTTCTCCCCATCATGTCCGAAAGCTTACCCGCATAAGGGCCGACGAGGGCGCGGGTGAGCATGAACGAGGATGTGAGAATGCCCACACCCAGACCATCGGCACCGAGGTGCTTTGCATACAATGGCAGAATCGGAAGAAAGAGCCCGAATGCAAGGCTAATTACCCCGCCTACAATGGCTAGAATGTAAAGATTTCTTTTGCCTACACTTTCAGCTCGTGCTTCTGCAGACATTTGCATTGCTGTGCAAATGTTGGAAGTATATAAACCAATTGATTGGGGAAATTTCCACCACCAGTATAGAAAAAACTATCTCAAAAACATCCTGTCCAGATCTTTCCGTGTGTACCTCAGCACCGTGGGCCTGCCATGCGGACAGTTATCTGGCAATGCACACCGATACAGCTGTTTCAGGATATCATACATTTTCTCGAAGCTCAAGGGGTCCCCGGCTTTCACCGAGGACTTGCAGGCAATTGTTTTAAGCACCGCCTCAATCCTGTCCTCCGCATCCCTGAATTTACCCTCACTCAAGTCGGCGAGAATTTCCCTGAAACTTTCCTTTGTAGCAATTGCAGACCCCACTGCTGGCACGCTTCTAACGGTAAAGGTCCTTGTTCCGAACTCCTCAATCTCAAATCCGAGTGAGGTAAGCAACTCTCGGAATTCTACCAATGTCCTGGCCTCCTTCGGTGAGAGTTCTACCACGATCGGGGTTAGCAAATTCTGTTTCATCACCTTCTCGAAATTCCTCAGTTTCTCATAAGCAATTCGTTCGCAGGCAGCATGCTGATCGACTAACAGAAGTTCTCCATCAACTTCCGCGACGATGTAGGCGTTGAGCACCTGCCCGAGCACACGGATTTTCTTCTGGGGCTCTTCAATTGCTGGCTCACTGCGATGCTGGGCGCTATACTCTGCAATCGCCTCCCGCGTTACTGAAGTTTTTTCCGTAAACGTCTCCACAACAGGCAATTTACCCTTTCCTTCGCCGATCTCATGGACTTCCCGCATTATCTGGTGATATTCCATCTCTTTCTTTATCGCGGCCCTCACACAGGCAATCACTGTTTCAATCACAGCCCGCTCATCTGCAAATCTCACCTCGGTTTTCGCAGGATGTACATTCACATCCACCTCGTTATAGGGAATCTGGATGAAAATCAAGGCCACAGGATACTTTCCTTTCATCAGATGCTCTCCATACGCATCCCGCACCGCATTCACAATGGTTTTCGAGTAAAACCAGCGTTTGTTCACGTAGAGGTAGATATGGTCAGATGAGGGTTTTTGCACATCAGGCTTCGAGATAAACCCTCTAATCTCCACGGACCCCTTTACCCAGCGCACCGGGATAAGTGCCTTTGCATTTTCCAGACCAAGCACGGGCACGAGGCCAGCACGCTCATCGCTCTCCGGCTTTTTGTTGAGCACCGTGCCCTTCTCCGTGGAGAAACGGAGTGCGATTTCCGGGTACGCAATGGCGTATCTGACAACCACATCCATTATTCTGAGTAACTCAACCCTCTCGCTCTTCAGATGCTTTAACCTTGCGGGCGTGTTGTAAAACAGGTCTGAAACAATAACCGTGGTCCCACGGTTCATCCCCACAATTCTCTCGCTCTTTATCTGCAAATTCTCAATCTGGAGCTCGATACCTGCGTCAGAGTTTTCATCTCTTGTGAGAATTGTCAATCTAGAGACAGCAGCAATGCTTGCAAGGGCTTCACCCCTGAAACCGAGGGTTCTTATCGCAAAAAGGTCATCAGGCGACGCAATCTTGCTCGTTGTATGCCTCTGCCAGGCAATTCTCGCATCTTCGGCACTCATCCCGCATCCGTTGTCCATCACCTTAATCTTTTTCTTTCCCCCATCTTCAATCTCCACGCCGATTTCAGTTGCACCAGCATCTATTGCGTTCTCCACGAGTTCCTTAACTACGGACGCCGGATTCTCTACAACCTCTCCAGCAGCAATTTTGCCGATGAGTTCTTCGCTCAGCACTCTAATTCTCTGCACAGGCACAGGAGATGGAATCGGAGTATTAAATGATTCGCTTTCTAGGGAGGGCTAACGGACTCGGGAGTGTAAACAGGAACGGTGAGAGTGGAGGTAAAAACGAACCCGGAAATAATCCATGTGAACGCTTTTGAACATCACCATCAGCAATTTTTATATACCCCCCGAAATATGCCCATTTCCGATAAAAATAACATAAAAGGTGAAAAAATGGCACTTGAAGGTGTATCCCCAAACGCAGAAAAGGTGTACGAAGTGATGAAGGAGCTCGGAATTGTCGGCGAGGCAAAGATGGCAACCGCTGAGAGGATAACCCAGGCAGCAAAACTGCCAAAGAACATGGTGCTCAATGCCCTCCAGGAACTCCAGAACAAGGGTTATGTGAAGAGGAAGGTAAGAGAGAAGGCAGCGGGCTATTACCTCGTGGAAGGAAAGTAATCCTCTCTTTCGTTTCATTATTTTTATCCTTCATCATTTTTCTGTCTTTCTTTGAGGTTGCTTAGATGTACGGGTGGCATGGTCTTCTCCTCAGGGTTAATTTGACCCACCGGAAATTCTCGATTGAGCCAGTTTCTGAGAAGGTTTTGCACTCTTTTCTCGGGGGACGCGGGCTCGGGGCTGCGATAGCCCAGGATGAACTGAAATCTGGAATCGCGCCGTTATCTGAAGAAAATAAGTTAATTTTTTGCACCGGGCCCCTCACCGCCACAGGCGTGCCTACAAGTTCAAGGTTTACCTGCACCGCAATTTCGCCGCTCACAGGGACACTGTTCGATTCAAATTGCGGCGGGACTTTCGGCATCCAGCTCAAGCGTTCCGGAATTGATGGATTGATTGTCGAAGGAGTGGCTGAGAAACCGGTGGTGCTTTACCTCGAAAAGGGGAAAGCGGAAATAGTAGATGCGGAAGCACTCTGGGGGAAAACCACTGAACAGGTGTTTGACACTCTGGAAAAAAAAGGAAAGGTACTGTGTATAGGTCCAGCCGGTGAAAATCTTGTGAGGTTTGCCAATATCCAGAGCTCGGGATACCATGCCCTTGGCAGGGGTGGGCTCGGGGCGGTAATGGGGTCCAAGAAACTGAAAGCGATTGTTTGCAAGGGAAATTTATCTGTGGGGGTAAAGGATAGGGAAAAACTCAGATTTTTTGTGAACGAGATGATGAAATGGCTGAGTGCCAGTCCTATAACCTCGAAGGCACTTCCGCACCTTGGTACCGCAGGGCTCGTGAATTTGATAAACGAGTACGGGATGCTACCAGCCCAGCAATGGACGGCTGGCTCTGACCAGAGGGCTGAACAGGTTTCCGGTGAAGCTCTGAGAAACTATTTTGTGAAGCATGAGAGCTGCAGGGCATGCCCGATAGGCTGCGGCAGAATTTCATGTGCTGATGGGATGATAGTGAAGGGTCCGGAGTATGAGAGCATCTGGGCGCTTGGAATCAACTGCGGAATTTTTGACCTGAAAACGATTATTGCAGCCAACCGTCTCTGCAATCTTTACGGGATGGATACAATTTCGGCAGGGGCAACCGTCGCAGCGGCAATGGGTCTTCACGGAAAAAATGCGGAATTGAACACAGGTTTCGGTGACGGAAAGGGTCTGGTCGAGATGCTCGAGAAGATTGCATACAGGAGAGGAATCGGAAATGAACTTGCCGAAGGTTCAGAACGGTTCTGCCAGATCCACGGTGCTGAGAGTTTCACCGTGAAAGGGCTTGAACTCCCGGCGTATGACCCGCGGGGCGCCTTCGGGCTCGGGCTGGCTTATGCCACTGCGAACAGGGGTGGCTGCCATCTCAAGGGCTACATGATCGCACCGGAGATTCTAGGCATCCCCAGATTTTTCAACCGTTTCAGCGAGAGCGATAAGCCAGATATTGTGGCGAGGGTCCAGAACACCGCAGCGGTGATAGATTCCCTTGTACTCTGTCTGTTCACAAACCTTGCTGTTTCAGAGGGTTACTATGCACGGTTGCTTTCTGCAGTTACCGGGATTGATTACAGAGCCGAGGACCTCCAGGTAATAGGGGAGAGAATATGGAATCTGGAAAGATTGTGGAACCTCAGAGCTGGAAGGGCTGTAGATACATTGCCAGAAAGGTTGCTGAAGGTACCGCTGGACGCAGGAAACTCTGCGGGGAGAACTGTGCCGCTGGAAACCATGCTCCGGAAGTATTACCTGGTGCGGGGCTGGGATGAGAAGGGCGTGCCGAAGAGGGAGAAGCTGAGGGAATTGGGTATAGGTTAAACTTCAAACACCGCAATCACAACCCACGGCTTTACATCCGTGAAAATGAGCACATCATTCTTTTTAGGGAGTTCCTTCTTGAGTTCGTCGACGATGTATGCTCTATCTGGTTCCAGCAAAAACGGAATGAAATGAAGGTCTCCGCGGTATTTTTCAAGGTCAACAATCAGGGCGTCTTTAAAGATGCCTGGCTGTAGAACAATCTCCATCTGCTTCGTAATCTGTCTTTTCGGGAGAACAATACAGGGCAGCTTTGCCCTCCTTGAGTAAGGGAGTAGCTTCACAAAATTTCTGTTTTCCTTCATTGCGTCCAGCAACTCATCCTTCCCAGCATTTATTCTGCTAACTGGCTTTGGGCCGAGATAATGCAGACAAAGCTCTCCCTTTGCATTTCTTCCAGCAAAGAACAGGTTCCAGACCTTGTTTCCTTCCCTTGCAAACACCTTCAGAATTCTCGGTTCTGGTGGCTCCGGCATCCACATGTAGTACTGGTAGGTAGGATAACTGTACATGGGCCTCACCTCTTCCTGTCGCTCTACACCTCCTTCCATGATATCCGCAACGAGGAGGAGCATGAAGATGAACAGAAGCATAAACAACACAAGGATGCTGACTACCAGCACAGGTAACAGTAAAGTGGACGCTAGAACCACGCCTAATCCAATTTCCATTGAGGTTGTATATAACAAGGGAGGATAAAGAGTTTTTTATTTGGACTGAATGTATTTTTCTGGCTCCCTATCAAACGCCTTCTTGCACCCGGGTGCGCAGAAATAGTAGGTTTTTCCTCTGTAGTTCGAGAGATACTTCGCCTCTTTTTCTTCCACCTTCATCTTGCAAACTGGATCTATTGCGGTCACGCAATCACCGCATTCTCAATTACCTGAACCTTCTTAAAGATAGCGAAAGGAGCAAAACACTCACGGAGCTGAACGCCATTGCCAGGGCCGCAAATTCTGGTTTCATTGAAATGCCAATAGAATGCAAAGCCCCGGCAGCGATGGGAATCAGGGAGAAGTTGTAGGCAAATGCCCAGAAGATGTTCTGCCTTATCCTTGACATTACTTCCCTGCTCAACCTTAACCCGGTGTGGACATCAGCTAGTCTATTGCTCATCAGAACAATGTCGCCGCTCTCAACTGCCACATCCGTGCCCTTACCCATTGCAATGCCAACATGGGCTGCAGCAAGCGCAGGTGCATCGTTAACCCCATCGCCGACAAAACAAACAATCTCACCTTTTCTAGCCAGGGTCCTTACAACCTCTACCTTTTTCTCAGGCAGCACATTCGCAAAAACTTTGTCTATACCTACTATTTTAGCGATGTATGCCGCACTTCTTTCGTTGTCCCCTGTCACCATCACCGTCTTGATTCCTTCCTTCTTTATCTTTTCCACGGTCTCCCTTGCATCCGGCCTTACCTCGTCTCCAATTATGAAAAGCCCTGCAAACTTTCTATCAATGGCGAGAAGCACCGTGCTTTTCCCGCTCTCTCTAGCTTCCTCCACCTTTCGCCTGACCGCCGTGTCTATTTCAATTCCAGCACTGTCGAGCATCTGCTCGCTGCCAGCAATGACATACCTACCATCCACAATTCCCCGCACACCCTTTCCTTCAACTTCTTCGAAATTCTCAACCTTCAGATTTTTTGTTTCCTTCCCGAACTCGACGATTGCCTCGGCCAGGGGATGAACACTCCTGCTCTCAACAGCAACAGCAAACCTGAGTGCCAGATTTTTCTCAAAACGGGAATGGAATTCCAGCACCTTTGTTTTGCCGGAAGTCAGGGTTCCCGTCTTGTCAAATACCACTGTTGTAACCTTTTCTGCAATTTCCAGTGCCTGTGCATTCCTTATGAAGATTCCGAGATCGGCCCCTCTTCCAACACCCACGGTGACTGCAGCGGGTGTCGCAAGACCGAGGGCACAGGGACACGCAACCGCAATCACGGCAATGAAAACTGAAAGAGCAAAAAGAGAACTTTCATGGACCACGAAATACCAGAGGAGTGAGGATACCAGGGCTATGGAGAGCACAAAGGGAATGAAGTATCTGACCACCCTATCTGCAACTCTCTGAATTCTGGGTTTCGAATTCATTGCCTCGCTCACGAGCCGTATTATGTTTGCCAGCACAGTCTCCATCCCTACATTCTCCACTTTCACTTTTACGGTGCCCTTCCTTGCGACTGTACCGCCCACAACTTTTTCTCCGGCCTTCTTCAGTTTCGGGAGCGGCTCACCTGTAAGCATAGATTCATCCACATAACTCCATCCTTCGAGTACTGTACCGTCTGCAGGTACCCTCTCTCCTGCCCTCACAATCACGACATCCCCCGGCTTCAGGGAGTCAGCTCTAATCTCCTCCGTCTTTCCATTCCTCAGCACAATTGCCTTTTTTGGCTGGAGGGCCAGTAACCTCCTGATACTCGCGGTGGTTCCGGCCTTCGCTCTCTGCTCCAGGGCTCTCCCGAGCATCAGAAAAGCAGCCAGCAACAGGGCCGCATCAAATAGCATGAAATCTTTTCCGAGAATTTCGAAAGTGGCAAGCACGCCCGCAGTGTAGGAAATTGTGGTGCCCATCGCATACATCACATCCATGCCGGGCGTGAAATTTTTCAATGAACGAAAGGCACCTGTCAGGATTGGCAAAGCCACATAGAAGAAAGCAGGTGTTGCGACACCAAGAGCAAGCAACCTGATAACATAAAATTCATAGGCATTTGAAAACATCAGAAACATGAAGGCAAGTCCAGCCGCAAACCCGACAACAACACGCCAGATAAGGGCTTTTTCAACCGGTTCTGAGGTCCTTTCTTCCGTTCCGAGATACCTGTATCCTGCCGCCTCTATCGCTCTTGCCAGTTTTTCGACATCCACTTTCCCTGGTAGGTACTCCACCACAGCTTTCTCGGTAGCTAGATTCACCTCTGCTTTCAGCACTCCCTCCACATTTTTGAGGGCTTCTCTTACGCTACTGGCACACATTGCACAGTGCATCCCGCCCACTTTCAACTCCATTTTCACTGGCTTCATTCCTGGCCACCCATGCTTCGCTGCAGATACCGTATGAGTCCGGGTGTGATCAGAACCTTTCCATCCACAATAGGATACCCATACGGAAGCACAGTAATGTGCCCGTCAGGGTGCTCGATTTCTACCTCGACAGTCAGTGGAATCTCAGATAACCTTTTTCCCTGAAGCACCTGGTAGGCAACATAAGCAGCAATATCAATTGAAAGCTGGGTTTTTCCGAGATTCCTTGCGACCCCTTTTATTTTCTCAGTAATCAGTCGCTTGGTTTTTCCAGTAAACTCTCTATCTCCAAGAATCCCGCCAATTACAATGTAATCTGCCTTTTGCATGTCTTCTGGTTCAAGGGATTTTTCCGCAAGGGGGTCAAGCACAATCAGGTTTTCCAGCGCCAGTTCATAAACATGCTCCTTAAACACTGCAGAAGTGAGATTTGAGAGCAAAGCGTACATCCGTTCCTCCCGCACATTGGTAAAACACAATTTACCATGCCAGATATTTGCAGCATGCTTGTATTCCAGATAAAGCCATTCAGAAAGCTTTTCTTCGCAGTTTTCGATAATGCACTGCATTCAAACCCACCAACAGAAAGAGTGTTAGGGTAAGCGTGGCTATACCCTCTGGGACAATGTAGACGGTGTAAACGCTGGAATAATATGGGGCAGTCTCCATGATTGTGGCAATTCCGTAAGTGACACTATCGTAGATTGCATTCCACGACTCCCATGAAGGGTCATCAGGCCAAACTGAAATGTTTAATTTATAGCCGCTGTAATTTGAAGGGATGCTATTCTTTACCTTCACCGTGATGAAGAAACCCTTTGTCTGCTCTGGCAACACCGATGTGTGTGCGGTCTTCATCAGGGTAATCTTCAAAAATCCCCTGTACATGGTTCCAAAATCGGAGGTGCCAGCTAACCATCTGTCCGTTGCATTGTTGAACCCGGCATTCCCATCTGCATCGAGCCATACAGAAACATTCTCGAAAAGGTCATTCATCTCTCCCGGAGCCATGACACGGCTTTCATTCGCATTCAAAAACTGCACCGAGACGCGGGAGAAATAGAAGCCGTTATCACCCACAACTCCGTTATGTGTTACATTGAGTAGCATGAGGGCTCTGGTCTCTCCGGGTATCAGCGAGGATGACATCAACTTGATGCAGTCAATTTTTGCATTCGAACCCCTGTTTTTATAAATGTAACAGGAATTGCCTGCACCGACGAGCACATCAAGGTCATTTCCATCATAGTTACTTTTTCTATCCAGATTAGCAAGATTGACCACGGACAGGGGAGAATGGGCGGTGTCGTAGTAGGTGTAAAAAACACCACCTTTTTCCACATATGCAACAATTCCATTCTTAATTCCAAGAACCAGATCACACCAGCCATTGTTATTCATATCTGCAGCTGCAAGCGAGGCAATGTTTGTGAATCCGGACACATCATACGCATTCCAGAGGTCCGTCAGATTCCGTGGGTTTCTCCATATCTTTGCGCCCTGGCTTCCATTCACCACAGTGGCAATGTCCAGATAACCATCGCGGTTGAAATCTGCCAGGGAGATTGTAGTTATGTTTATGTCCACACCATCAAAAAAATATTGCTGCCACCCAGAAATGTTGAATGGATTTTGTAAATTTCTCCAGATTATCCCTGCCTTGACACCAGGATTCGACTCGTACCCGCAGGCAATGTCAACCCAGCCATCCCTATCAAGGTCTCCGGTTTCAACCGCCAGCACGGTGTTATTCTGGATTCTGGCTGTGGCATCGAGCCAGTCCCCATCATGGTCCGTGATGCTGTCAGTTCCCCGCTTGAACACAATCAGCCAGCCGTCCGTATCTCCACTTACAACATCAAGGGTGCCGTCTCTGTTCATATCCGCGAGCGCAATCTGGGTGATTTTGCCCACCGGGATTGTGTTTCCAAAGTCATACCACTCCTCCCAGTCCCAAACCCATGGACCCCACGGATTTTTGTTGGAGGCGGCAACACATAACATGTTTTTGCTCCCGTTGTGCCCGGAAAAAACGATCTCTGGATAACCATCGTTATCCACATCTCCACACGCAAGGGAGTATACCCTCAAGAAATCTGAAGATACTGTGTATCGCTCCCATGAAGTGTTGAAGGGGGAGCTCATAGCGTCACCGGGATTCTTCCAGGCATAAATGCATGCAGAAAATTCCCCGGTATGTGCGGTCACGATGTCTGTATCACCATCGTTATCCAGGTCTGCGGTGGCTATAGCAGCGATGGGACGGTCATCAGATAGTGGTATTTCCGAGTTCAGATAGAGGTCAAAGTTTCTGTGAAGGAGGGTGTTGTTGAGAATGTAGAGATTCCTGTCATCGGAGGCAACTACAATGTCCAAGTCGCCATCCCTGTCATAATCAAACGCCTCCATGTCCCAGAGTTTGGCGGTTCCTGCATTTCCAAGATATCTCGCCGTAAAACTTCCGTTTCTTTTATTCTCAAATGCATAGACGCTTCCGTTCTCGCACCCGAGAACCACATCGGTGAATCCATCGTTGTCAAAGTCACAGGTGAGGAGAGAGTAGACGCTCGTGGCGAGAGAGTAATTGTACCAGGTGTACGCAAAAGCTGGATTTAAAGCCAGGAGCACCTGAAGCTTGCTGGTTGCGAAAACTACATCGTTGATTCCATCGTTGTTGAGGTCCGCAATTCTCGCAGTTCTCACATCGCTCCCGTCCCCGAATGTTCCCATGTTCTTCCACAAACTACCCGTGTAGGACATGAGACCGAGTTCCTTGCTGCTGTTACTCTCCGTGCAGTACACCACCTCGGCCAGTACATCCTCGTTCAGGTCGTCGGCTCCAACGCACCCCACGGTTTTCTCCGGATCGGCAACCTCCTGCTTGATAAAATTAAAGCCAGTCCGGTCATTTAGGTACACGATTAACTCGCTCCCTGTCCCCTGG
>JAOAJK010000016.1 GCA_026414225.1 Thermoplasmata archaeon | reverse complement strand
CGCCCACACAGGGTGCACCGAACGACAGGAAGGTACCGAACATTGTCGTCGCAAAAATTGCGAATGTGGCAGAAACGCAGCCGGGAGGAACAATCACATATACGATTTACTACAACAACACGGGCGATGGAAACGCAAAAGAGGTCTGGATAAATGATACACTGCCAGACGGTGTTACCTTCGTGTCCTCAAGCGTGCCCTACACTTCAACCGATGGACGGACATACAGATGGTATTTTGGAACCATCCTATATGCATCCACAAATTCACTCACAATCACAGTCCAGGTAAACGCCACTGTGGGCGATGGGACCACGCTTCAAAACAGTGTGAACTTAACTTACAGGGACCAGCTAAGGCGGAGTATGCCATCAAGCCAGGCGAATGCAAGTGTGGTCTGCAGAAGGCCTATCATTGTTGTGGCGAAGGTTGTGGACAGGCAAACCGCATCTAACGGGGATCTACTCACCTACACGATTTACTACAACAACACTGGCTCCGGTGCCGCAGGAAATGTCTGGATTAACGATACACTGCCTCCAGGTGTGGATTTTGTTTCCGCATCAAACGGTGGCGTTCTTGATGGAAATGTGGTCCGCTGGTATTTTGCAAATGTTTTGCCTGGCAGCCATTATGTGACCTTGCAGGTGCGGGTAAATGTGACCCAAAACACAACCCTGACAAACTGGGCACATCTGAACTACACATCGCTCCACGGGGTGAAATTTCCTGGAAGCAGTGCGAGTGCGACCACGAATGCAGTTCATGAAACTACATTGCTTTCTGGCATCGTTTTCTTGGCTCCCGTGGCATTCCTCCTCCGCCAGAAAAAACCCAGATTCTGCTAGGCCCCTGGGATTGGGGTCTGATACATTGCCTGAACTTCCCGCATGCTTTCTCGGCCCCGCTACCTTGCAAGCGTGAAGATTCCACGGTGAGGCTGCTCCCGTCAGGACCTGACCCGTTCTCCATGGACTCGCACAGGTTAGCATCCCTCCAGATGCGCTCCTGTGTTCTCTCACCCAGCAAGACAGAACCTCATTGTCCACATACGGATTCAGGCAAGACCAGGACCTCGCGCCCAGGTGTCGCCCCTGCGTAAAGGCGATTTCAGGTGTAGGGGACGCCTAACCCCCCGGCCAAGCCTAGCAATTTCCATTAATTATATAGGTGTATTTAATGGCTGCGGAAATGAATTCGTCAACCTAACAAATCACAGCTGAAGCTTGCCCTGCTTCGTTTTCCGCTCCATTGAAAGAATCTTTACCCCGTAGTCCTCGAGGAGAAGCATTGAGAGAATCTCCTGCATTTCCTCTTCATGGTTTCTGTTTGGAAGAAATGCTCTGTCCGCCTCGACATTGTACTTCATCCGCCGCATCCGCTGGGTAATTTCCCGTCTTTCCTCCTGTGAGAGGGTCACAACCTTCAATGTGTTGAAGTTCGTGAAGTTTGCAAAAAGAAGCTCGTCCTCAAGTACAGGTCTTTTGAAAATTTTGTTCAGTATGTAGGCATAAACCTCAACTGCCCTCTCACCCTCGTAGCCCTTCTGGTCTATTATTCTTTTCAGTGCAGAATAGATGTCCCTCCTGTAGGTTGGAGAGAGCGCATAGACCTTCGCCGGTGGAACCTTTTTCTCTGAAAGTATGCCCATGTCCGCAAGTGCCTGAAGGTAGCCTGTGACCATGAGACGATGGGGAGAACCTGCATCCTGTCTCTGCATGAGTTCCCTGTGAATCTGGTTTATTGATTTTTCTGCATTGTTTTTTAAAATTTCCAGAATTATGTCCTTCAGTTTCTCCTCAGTCTCGAAGAGTGCCATGATTGGTAACAGAGTTGGTAACATATAAACTTTTTTCCTCAAGTCATTGTTACCAATTCGGGTGAATAAACAAGTTAAAAAAAATTTATAAAGGGACTGCTGAATTCCGCTGCAGGCACTTGTTAGAAGAGGTGAAAATTATGGATAAGGTAAGTGAAAGCACAGAACTCTCTCTCTTCGTGCGAACCTCGGATGAAGAAATAAAAGAATGGAACAGGGAAAAAATCTACGAAGCCCTGATGCGCGAGACAACGATAAGCCCCGACGCTGCAATGATTGTAGCAAAAGAAGTGGACAAGATGATGAAGAACATTGGTGTGGAGGTTATCACCGCCCCGCTAATCAGAGAGATCACAAATGTGAAATTGATCGAATACGGGCTCGAAAAAGTAAGGAGACAGCACACCCGCCTGGGAGTTCCAATCTATGATGTCAAGATGATTCTGATAAATCCCAACAAGGAAAATGCAAATGTCCCGCATGGACCAGAAGCAACGAATCTCACCCTTGCAGAGCAGATAAAAAAGGAGTATGCATTGCTTGAAGTTTTTAGCCAGGATGTCGCAGATGCCCACATGAGGGGAGACCTGCATCTCCATGACCTTGGTTTTATCGACAGACCCTACTGCAGTGGCCAGAATATTGAATATGTCAAAAAATTTGGACTGAATCTCCCAAATGCAATCTCAATTGCGAAGCCGGCAAAGCACCCCGAAGTGCTCATCGCCCAGATTGTAAAATTCTCTGCTGCGTTGCAGGGCCATTTTGCCGGAGCAATTGGCTGGGATGCGTTCAACATCTTCTTTGCCCCTTACCTTGTTGGCATCAGCGAGGAACGGATGAAACAGATTGCCCAGATGCTTGTGTTTGAATTTGCCCAGCAAGCAGTGGCAAGAGGCGGCCAGTCAATCTTCAGCGACCTGAACCTGTACTGGGAGGTTCCGAAGCATTTTGAGGATGTGCCTGCAATTGGCCCTGAAGGAAAGCCAACTCAGAACACATACTCCGACTACATTGAAGAATCCCACAGGTTCTTGAGGGCGCTGTTCCAGGTGTATCTTGAGGGCGATGCGATGGGCCGCCCATTTTTCTTCCCGAAACCAAATGTGCACATAACCGAAAAGCTGTTTGAAACTGAAGGGCATGAGGAATTTCTGGAATTGATCTCGAGGGCAGCTGTGGAAAAAGGCAACACCTACTTTGTTTTTGATAGGGGTGGCACCGCGAAAATCAGCGAGTGCTGCCGCCTTGCCTTCAAGCTCGAGAAGAACGATTTTGAAGATGCAAGGACTCCCTGGAAAATGAGATACTCCGCAATGCAGAATGTGACGCTGAATCTCCCCAGGGTGGCTTACAATGCAAACAGGGATGACACGAAGTTGTTTGAAGTCCTGAGCCAGAAAATGGAAATTGCCGTGAAGGCCCACATGCAGAAGCGAGATTTCATAACACAGATTCTGAAGATGGGAAAACACGGACCGCTTGCGTTGCTTGCAATGGAACTTGATGGAGAACCATACTACAGGTTGCACCGGGCCACCTTCCTGATCGGGCTCCTTGGTCTCAATGAAATGGTCCAGTATCACACCGGCTACCAGCTGCACGAGAATGCCGACGCCCTGAAACTCGGACTGAAGATTGTGAACCACATGAAGAAAGAGGCAGAGAGGATCGGGCAGGAGAATGGAATAAAGGTTGTGCTCGAGCAAACACCCGCAGAAAGCACGGCTTACAGATTTGCAAAGCTTGATATGAAATACTATCCGCTCCAGACCCCAACCGTGATCAAGGGCGACAGGAAGCGGGGCGAAATCTATTACACAAACTCCACCTACCTGAATGTTTCTGTGCCCCTGAGCCCGATAGAGAGGGTGAAGAAGGAGGGAATGTTCCACCCGCCGATTGAAGCCGGTGCGCTGACCCACATCTGGCTTGGCGAGAGCAAACCTGACGCGGCCAGCCTCTCCAATTTCGTGACCAAGGTGTTCCACAACACCCAGAATGCCCAGATTGCGTTCAGCCCTGAATTCACCTCCTGCCTTGCATGCGGAAAGACCCACAGGGGTTTGAGCGAAACCTGCCCTGCATGCGGAAGCACGAATGTGGAGGGAATCACGAGAGTCACTGGGTTTTTCTCAAAGATAAGTGGCTGGAACAAGGGAAAGATCGGTGAGTTAAAGGAGCGATACAGGGTAAGTGCGCTGGAGTGAAAGCATCTACTTGCACACATCGAGAAGCGGATCGCTTAAAGGGGGCGTCAAAAGTTAAGTGATAACTGGAGTTTGTTCTGATTCCTTCAGAAATCACTTAAGGTTGGACTGCCCCAAACATAAATAAAAAATAAAAGAAAGTATGGGTGAGCATCGTGAGTTTAATATCTGTTCTGGGTGTAAATTCTTTTAATCTCCTCAAGGAGATCTGGAAGTGCGATTTTGAGCTGCTCATCACATGAATTTGTGGAGAGACACACGAAGAGCAATTCTTTGTTTATCTCCTTCGCAGAAATCACCTTGCTTCCTGCCTTCACCTTTATTTCCTCAAGATTATTCGATATCTTCAGCTCGGTTTTTGCGGTTTCTGCAGCCCCTATCATTGTTGCACTCATTATTGAAAACACATCTGGATTCGCACAGGAAGGAAGGTAGGACGCAAGGAGAGTCCCATCTTTCTTAAGCACAGCAGCTCCATCATATCCACATTTCGCCTGCATAGCTGCCAGCAACTCATAGAGGTCTCCCCTAAGGCTCATGGTATCCCCAATTGCCTCCTGATATATAAATCTTCTTTTTTTCTCGTTGTTTTTTTGTTAATTTTGTTGCAAATTCATTTTCCCAACACTATCTTCTGGAGCCATTTCATGTAGTCAGCGAAACCATCATCTACCCTGATGCAGAGAATTTCCGGCACAGCGTAAGGATGGCTCGCCCTTATCGCTCCTTCCACTTCTCCATACCTCTCCCTGACGGTCTTTATGATGCAGAGAAATTCTGTGGCGCTCTCGATTTTACCCTCCCACCAGTATCTGCTTTTTACCGGCCCGACAATCTGGGTGCATGCTGCAAGTTTTTTTTCAAGCAGGGCGTTGCAGATCTGCTCGGCATCCTCCTCTTTCTCAACTGTGGTGAGCACAACCACAACTTCAACACCAGCTTTCTCCGTTTCCATGAATCCACCTCTGTAAGCAGAATACAACCCTCAGATTTAAATCCCACCTTTTCTTTGCTTGCGTTAAAAAGGTGATTGAATGAAAGATGAAGAAGTACAGGCATACCTGATGCAGCTGGAAGAGTATGAGAAGAACATGAATGCGCTGGCCAACCAGCAGGAACTGATGCGGAAATCTCTCGATGAGCATCTGAAGGTACTTGAAACCCTGAAAAATTTTGCAACCCTGGAAAAGGATACAGAGATTCTCATTCCCCTGGGTGCAGGCGTTTTCCTCCCCGGCAACTCCAAAAACATGGACAGGGTGATAATAAACATCGGGGGCAACATATTTATGGAAGCTAACATGGAGAAAGCCACCGACATGGTGGGGAAGCGCGTTAACAATATAAAAGAAGCCATAGAGAAAATCTCAAGGCAGATGGCTGCAATTGAAAGGGAGGCGGGCAAAATCACAAATCTGCTCCGAGAGGAAGAGGAGAAGAGGCTTGGTGGCAATGCTTGAGTCCTTGAAGAGCAAATTCAAGGCGGTAATAAGCAGGACAAAAACTGAAGCTGTGGAAAAGACGCCGTTTGCAGATGGAGTCCTCGGCTGGAAAATTAAGGAAGAGAAACTTGATGAAATTCTGGATGAGCTGGAGCTTGAGCTGCTTTCTGGTGATGTGGCACTAGAAGTGGTGGAGGCAATCAAAAAAAAGATAAAGGAGAACCTGACAGGAAAGCGAATTAAATTTGGAGAGGAGATAGAGGCTGTTGTGAAGGATGCACTCAGAAATGCCCTCGTTTCCGTGATGACACTCCCGTCGGTTGACATAGACAATCTGGTTAAGAAAAAGAAGCCATTCGTGATAATGTTCGTCGGGGTCAACGGGACAGGAAAAACCACTGCAATTGCAAAGATCGCAAATTATCTGATGAAGCAGGGCAAAACCTGTGTAATTGCTGCGGGCGACACTTTCAGAGCAGGGGCGATCGAGCAAATTGAAATCCATGCGAACAAGCTTGGAGTCAAACTTGTGAAACACGCATCTGGTAGCGACCCTGCCGCAGTTGCCTTTGATGCTATTGAGCATGCTAGGGCAAGGGAGCGGGATGTGGTGCTGATAGATACTGCAGGAAGAATGCAGACGAACACAAATTTGATGGAGGAGATGAAGAAGATAAAGCGGGTTGCAAAGCCCGACCTGGTGATTTTTGTCGGTGATGCCTTGGCTGGAAACGATGCAATCGAGCAGGCGAGAAAGTTCAACGCTGAAGTGGGTGTTGATTGTGCGATTCTGACAAAGATTGATGCCGATGCAAAGGGAGGCGCGGCCCTCTCTATCGCCTACGCGATCAAGAAGCCAATTCTGTTTCTGAGCAACGGGCAGGGGTATGACGACATAATTAAGTTCAAGCCAGAATGGCTCGTGAACAAGATTCTTTCGGAGGGATGAGAACATCCCGGAATTTGCAGTTGTGCTCGTGGAACTGAAGCATGAGGGAAATGTAGGGGCGATTGCAAGGGTGATGAAGAATTTTGGCTTCCATGAATTACGGCTCGTCAACTGTGCTCAGGGAGAGGATGCGCGGAAAAGGGCAATGCATGCTAATGACATTCTTGCAAATGCGAAAAATTACTCAAATTTTGAGACAGCAATCGAAGATCTGGATATTGTGGCAGGGACAAGCGGCGTTGCCTCTGACAAGGAAAGGCACTATCTGAGGCATCCCCTCAGCCCCGAGGGTTTTCTGCGGAAGTACAGCAAATTCAGTGGCAAAATTGGACTCGTGTTCGGAAGGGAGGACTTCGGGCTCCTGAATGAAGAACTCGCCATATGCGATGTGCTGATAAACATCGGAACCTCGGAAGAGTATCCAATTATGAATGTGTCCCATGCGGCTGCGGTGCTCCTCTATGTGCTGCGGAAGAAGACGGGAAGGAGAGCGTTCTCAAAGCCAGAGAAACTGGAAATCAGGGAGATGCATGCCGCATTTGGTGAATTGCTGGATGCAATAAATTATCCGGAGCACAGGAAAAGAAATGCCCAGATAATGTTCAGACGTTTGATCGGAAGGGCCGCAATCACAAAACTGGAGACAAGCATGCTGATCGGTGTCTTCAGACGGGCCGCAAAGAGGCAGGGTGGAAAAAATGAAGATTAAGGGTTTTCTGAAAACCTCGTTTCTGGACTGGGATGGAAAGGTTTCATCCGTTGTTTTTCTTCCTGGTTGTAATTTTAGATGCGGGTTCTGCCACAACTGGTTACTCGTTAATGAGAGCGACAAAATTCCTGATGTGCCGGAGGACTATGTGCTTTCCTTCCTTCGGGAGAATGTGGACTTTGTGGATGGGGTCTGCATAACGGGAGGCGAACCCTGCCTTCATCCCTCAGATGTGCTCGAGTTTGCACGGAAAGTCAGGGAACTCGGTCTGGGGGTGAAGGTTGACACAAACGGCTCAATGCCAGATGTTCTGAGAAGATTGCTAGAAGAAGGGGCTGTGGACTATGTAGCAATGGATGTGAAGGCACCCCTTGAAGCAGAGAAATACGGTGCGGTCTGCGGGGTGAGTGTCGACCTGGAGAAAATAAAGGAAAGCATCCATATCGTGAAGGAGATTGGAAACTACGAGTTCCGGACCACTTACATTCCGGAGTTGCACACCGAAGAAGATGTGCAGGCCATTCTTGTCTCTTTAAGCATGCCGAAGAAGTATGTGCTCCAGCGATTCGTGGCCCACAATGCATTTTCAGAAAAGCTACGGAAGGGCAGGGAAGTGTGTGTTGAAGAACTGGAAGCAATTGCGAGAAGAATGGCGGGGCTTGCGGAGAAGATTGTGGTGAGATGAGTGAGGAAATTCAATTCTTAACCCCGATTTCCCTCAGAATCCCTTCCATCGGAATTCCCGCATAGTCCAGCCGGTATTCAAGCTCATACTTGAGCTCGTAGACCGCCTTCTCAATCTTCCAGAATTTGAGCATTTTTTCAACTGTTTCCTTTTCTGGCACCAGCGTGGAATCCAGTTCCCGCATCCTCTGAAGGTAGGCCCTCGCGAACCTATCTCCAACCTTTCTCTCATACGAGTTAAGAATTTCTGGAATCTCGGGCTCAAACACTACCTCTACATTGATTCCCGCAAGCACTGCAGGTGCCCAGCAAACCATCTCGCTGTCTCCAGCTATAGAAAGCCGTTCCTCAAGGTAATTCCTGAAAGCAATATGCTTGAGGTAAGCAAAAGAGCGGAGCATCGTTGCCACATCCCTCAACGGAGGAAGCTTTTCCCGTCTCTCAGATCCCTTCCTCCCAGGCTCACCTTCGAAATCCAGCACATAAAAGTTTTCCTCCCTGCCATAAAGCACCTGCCCGAGATGATAGTCCTGGTGGGTCCTTATCTTGAGCTCTCCCACAAATTCCCAGGCAACCTCTAAATCCTCCAGAATCTTTCTCTTCTCGATTTGGCCTGCGATTTTCCGGACTGCCTCGCCGTGTCCAGTTTCCGGTAACTTCTGGATTTTCCCGATGCAGTAATCCAGATTTCTGGCAATTCTTACCTTCCATCGCTCAACATCCTCGGATGTTATCTCCTCAGGCCTGAATCTCTCATCCTCGCCGACCAGATGGGCATGGACCTCCGCGGTTATTTCTCCGAGCTTGAACGCAAGCCCTTCGGAGTGCTTCACAACAGTTCCGTCCCTCCAGCCACCGTTCACCAGAAAACTTGCATCCTTCATGAACGCCTTTATTCCATCACCCACAGAACCCAGATACTCCACCAGCAAGAAACCATTCGCAACCTTCTTTCCGATAGATACCTCTGCGTAGCCCAGCACCTGGGGCACATTCCTTAAACCGGAGAGCTGGAGTAGCATCTCTACCTCTGGATTATCCACATCAAAAACCCTGTAGGTCTTGAGCACCATCATTCTTTCAGTGGTTATCACCTTCAGATTGATATTCGTGGTGTCCCTTCCTATCACCTCACCTTTCTGCACCCTCTCGCCCCTTATATTCCGTCTCAGCACAAATTTAACTTCTGCCTTCTTCCCCGAAACCTTTGCGCCCTCCTCGAACATTTTGTAGATGAGCGACGGGAAGACATCCAGATACTCTGCTTCAAATATATGGACCCTCTCTTCACCCATTTCCACTGTGTGGACCGCAGCATTGGCTTCAAACATCTGGAAGGCACTTTTCGTGAATGCAATTGGCACAAAATACCGTTTTCCACCCGGTTTTGTTTTCAGAAGAAAAAACTCGACGATCAGATTTTCTGATGAATACGCAGGGAGTCTATCTTCTATCTCAACATTTATTTTCTCAAGTTTCTGCCCGAACCATCGCCGTTTCCGCAATTCGTTGTTGATGAAAAAAAGAAGTGCCTCCTCCGGAATCATGCACCCAGAACCTCCCTGTAAAGCAAGTAGGTTTTCCTGGCAATTCTTTCCCATGCAAATTCCTCCGCTCTCCGCCTTCCCTCAACAATCAACCGCTCCCTTAACTCATCATCCGCAAGTACCCTATTAATTGCCTCCGCCAGGGCCTCCACATTGCCCGGTTCAACAAGGACCCCGTTCTTTCCATCCTGGATTACCTCCTTTATTCCCCCCACGGCCGAAGCCACCACAGGTGCCCCGCAGGCCATTGCCTCGAGGTTGATAATCCCGAATGGCTCGTAAATCGAGGGACAGACAAAAAGCCGTGCACTCGAGTAGAGGGCAATTATCTCCGTCTCGGATAGCATACGGTTAAGCCAGATTATATTCTCCATTCCCTTGAGTTTTACCGCAAGCTCCCCCTCAATCTCTGGAGTATCTGGCTTTCCAGTCACAAGCACGAGGGTTGCCCTCACTTCCTTCATCGCCTCCACAAGCTCGAAAATTCCCTTCTGCCTTGTGAGACGGCCTACAAAAAGGATGTAGGGTTTTCTCACACCCAGGTTTCTGAGCAATCCCTCATTCTCCTGCTTTCTGTATTTTTCTATGTCAATCCCATTATGAATAACTGAAATTCTGTTACCGGGGATTCCATAAACCTCCTGGATGTCCTTCTTCATTTCCTCGGAAACCGCAATTATTCTATCGCATTCCTCGAGTCCGGTTTTCTCCATCCACACACTCAAGTTGTAACCGCTCCCGATCTGTTCGGCCTTCCATGGCCTGAGCGGTTCCAGCGAATGCACGGTTGCCAGAAGTTTTTTCCCGTAAAGTTTCTTAGCGTAAAGTCCCGCAAGGTTGGTGTACCATGTGTGGGTGTGGACAATCTCACCATCTATTGGCTCAGCAACAAGGGCGAGGCAGAGCGAAAGGGTCTCCAGGACCTTTCCATGCCGCTCCTTCACATCCCCCATCGCTTTCCACGGGGAGAAATATTTCACAGGAACGCCATCGATCTTCGTGGGAGGTTCTGAGCCAATTGTCCGGACCTCCACCTCCATGAACTTCAGGAGCGCCTTCGTGAGATACTTCAGATGGATCCCAACACCTCCATAAATGTTTGGGGGATACTCAAGCGCCATCATTGTGACTTTCATGCATCCGGCAAAAGCATCACAAATCTTAACTTTATCGGAAAAGCCCTTCAATCGGTTCCAGTACGTGCATGGACCTTTTCAAGCTCCTTCTGAATCTTCCTGAGCATCGATTTGTTTCCACTTCTGGTGTAAAATGCCATTGCTTCAGCCAGATTTCTCTTTGCCTCTTCAAATCTTTCAGTCTCAATATACAGTTTAGCCAGGTAAAATTTAACCGTGTTAATCCCGTCATCCAGTTCAATTTTTTGGTAGATTTCGCCTGCCTTTTTAAAATACTCCTCAGCAATTTCAAATCTTCTTGCAATCCGCATAACCTCTCCCATGTTTGCATTCGCACTACCGATAAATTCCATGCTTCCAGTTTCCTCAGCCATTCCAATTGCGTAGTGGGCATACTCGATTGCTTCCTCGATGCGTCCGAGGCGGGCATATGCCGTCGCCATGCTCCCCATTGCATTTGACTGCATCCTCTTTTCTCCCATTTCCCTCGAAATTTCAATAGTGGCACGGTAGCATTCAATCGCAGTTTCGTACTCCCCTATGTCCTCATATGCGAGTCCGAGATTGGTCATCACAATCATTTCCGTCTCCCGTTCCCGGATGCGTCTCACAATTTCAATTACCTTCCTGTAAAACGCAATTTCCTCAAGCCGCTCTCCCCTCAATCCATAAATCAATGCGATGTTGTTGGTAACTGCTGCGACGCCCAGCAAATCCCCGAGGTCCTCCCATAGCTTCTTTGCCTTCATGAAGTAATCCAGTGCCAACTCATGTTCCCCCATGTTGTTCAGAACAATTCCAAGGTTGTTGTAGGAAATCGCGATTTCCCTCTTCATCCGGTGCTTTGCCCTGATTTCCAGACCTTTCTCCAGATATTGCCGCGCCCTTTTGAAATCTCCGAGGTAAAACAATCCGGTTCCTAACCTGTGATAGCACTCACCCAGTTCAATTTCGTCTTCGTGCTTCTTGCAGAGCTCAACACTCTTTTCATAAAATTCCACCGCCCTCCTGTAATTTCCCATTTTTTCATGCACCCAGCCCATGTTCCTGAAAACCTCTCCCCTCGTTCGATAGTCCTCCTTACCAACTTCTTCCAGTGCTTTCTCCAAAACCCCGATGGCACTGCTCAGCTCGCCCCTTCGCATATGCGGTTCAGTAAGCTTTATCCAAATTCTGATTTTTCCCTCCGTGTCCTTGCAGTGTTGGAGGGCACGATTGTAATTTTCTATTGCCAGGGCATATTCCCCCTTCACCACAAAGCAATCTCCAAGCAACCTGTAGACCTCCGAGGCATAATGGTCCCTCAACTTGGGGTCCTGAACATTTTTCAAACCCTTCTCCGCTTCGACTGCACTGCGGAAACATTCTTCAGTTCCATAATTGGTCGCCGCATGATTCGCAGCGAGAATCAAATACTTCACCCCTTTCTCAAAGTTTCCCCCGAGAATGTAGTGCAGTCCGATTTCGCCCCAGTATCTGCTCTCATCCTTATGGTTCTTCTCAATTTCTGCAGCCACCCTTTCATGGAGCAATTTTCTCCGCTGGCTGGAGGTGTCCCTGTAAGCGGTCTCCCAGATTAGATTTGAAGTGAATTCATAACCTTCCACACTTCCGGTGTTCTCTTGGAGTATGCCTTCTGCCCTCAACCTGTCTATGGTATCCAGCAGTTCCTCCTCCTTCATCCCTCCCAGCCCTTTGAGTACAGGGTATTCAAATCTTCTTCCGATAACTGCAGCAATCCGCACCACCTTCCGCTCAACCTCGTTCAATCTGGAAATTCTATGCAGGATAACGCTTTTGATACTCTGGGGTAAATCCAGCTCATTTACTGAGACCTTCAACCTGCGGCTCTCCCTGTCAAAAATTCCCTCTTCAAGTATGGTTCTTCCCAGTTCCTCCGCAAAGAAAGGGTTGCCCTCCGAAAGGTTATAGATCCTGGAAATAAGCTCCTCTGGAAGTTTCCAGGTTCCGAGGATTTTCGTGAGGAGTTGTGCGACCTGGTCTATGGTAAATGGCTTAATCTCGAGGGTCCTGCAGCCCCTTTCAATGTGAATATTTTTCACCGTGTCCACAAAAACTGAATTTCCTCCGGTAGCCAGGGCTTCGGTGTTGTAGGCCACAAGGGCTACCATCCGCATGTTCTGGATGGTCCTTGAAAGGTAATGGACCAGTCCGAGAGTGCCGGAATCCGCCCACTGGATGTCGTCGAGAACAAGCAGCACTGGGGTTTCTTTTGCGATCGCGTTGAATTTACGGACAAAATTCTCGAGCACCATCAATTTTTCCTGGTTGGGATTTCGCCATCCGCCGCCTGCTATCCTCTCTCCGCCCTCCGCGATGCTCAGACCGAGTGGAATATACATCTCCTTTTTTTCGGTTTTTGAAAATCGGCCAAACAGTTCGTGGATCGGGAAATAGGGCACCGTATTTTCATAAATGCATCTGCCAGTAAGCACTGAAAACCCTTTCCCAGATGCGATACTGCTGATATTGGTGCAGAACGCTGTTTTACCGATACCCGTGGGGCCTGTTATAAAGTACATGGAACCGCGTTTATCTACATCTGCCATTGCTTCCATGAGTTCTGAAACTTCTGCCTCTCTGTCGATAAACCACTGGAGCATGAAACGCGCTACTCCTTTTCTCCAAACTCAGTCCTTCCACACCCTATCAAATGCCTTGCTCAGCATTGCCTCCTGGTCTGGAGTGAGGGTGCCTGGACTTAAGGGCACATAAATCATTGACTGGGTCGTGTTGGCAATGTCCACTACCTTCTTCACGAACTTGAGTACCTTATCGAAACTGTTTTCTACAATCAGCATCTCGAGCCCGTCAATCACCACCACCGCCTTCTGGTTGTTCCGCATGAACGAGCTTATCGTGAGCATGATTTCAAATTCAAGGCGTTTTGGGTCAAGGGGTTTGGTCCCCTCCTTGGTGCTCATGGACGAAATCCATTCAAATTTGGCATTCTGAAGTCCATATGACTGCCTGATCTTGTCAGGAAACTGCGTGGAGAGGCACAGTACCGGGTGCTGCTTTGAAATTTCGTTTATCTGTTTATAGAAGGCAGCAATGTCTTTGGTTATCAGCAAGTTGTTCATCCCGTGCTCTATCTTCATCGTACGTTTTTCCTCCCCTTTGAATATTCCCCTTGCATGACATTTTGGACATTCCACCTCAACTGGCTCGCCAGTATACTTTATCGGGAAGCTGGTACCGCACTGGCTGCATTGAATGGTTTTGTCAATGCCTGGAGCCGTAGCAGGGGCCTGGGGCATGGGTGCCGGTGGAGGCACTTCCTTCTTTATCGGAATCACCTTTATCTTCTCAAACTTTTTCTTGTAAAGGTAGTACGATGCCACCGCATCCGGCACCACCAGCAGAACTCCCAGCACAATCATTGCAATTCCTCCCAGGTATACGCCAGCAAAAAAGTACACCAAGATGTAGAGAATGCATAGGAGGAGAACCGTGTAGTGCCACCATCTGATTTTCTTGACATTCGCCCGCAACTCCTTGGGTAATTTCTGTCTGAACCTGATGAAAAATGTATTCGGGAAGTACCTGAGGAGGACGATGAAGACAATCAGAACTACGAAAATCATTGCCGGGGATTCGATGGGGTCAAGCGGGGAGAATGTGAAGGAAGAAGGTTGCCAGGTGTCATAGGTGGCATCCAGCTTGATTATGTAACCCACTGGCGTCCGTATCACGAGTGGACTTACTCCTGAGAACTCGGAGCAGGAAAGGGCACCCACAACGTAAGCAACTGTGTGAAATGTCACTGGATATTTGTCAGATGCGGAGGGTCCAAGGGTCCAGTTCCCGGAGTTGTTCGCTACCTCTACCCCCACCTTTACATCTTCCAGCTTTGTGGTGTTGTTGATTGCGTAGTAAAACGGGGCATACAGCACTTTAACAAGAGCGAAATGTGCCAGCAGTGGGTTGGATTTCTCCGTCTCCTCATACATCCTGCAACCAAGAAGATATTTGATCTCAATGCTTTCCTGGGAATTCCATGTGGTTCCAAGCAGTCCCGTGGTATCCACCTCAAGTGCCGCCTCACCCGAGCCATAATCGCCTTTGCTCAGAGGTTCCGAGCGGCGGATTTCCACGCCCCATACCCGGATTTTTTTGTAGCCTTGGACACCTTCAAGACAGCTCTCGACACTGCCATAACCGACAAAATACCTGTTGAACAGGTCTCTGGCGGAGATGTTAGCGGTGGTCGCATTCTCCCCGTAAAGATGGACCAGAAGGGCACGCCGGTACTCGGTAGCCGCAATACCCTCCAGCCGCCAAGTAATATGTCCTCCCCCCTCAGCATACTGCAGCACTTCAAAATCTGCGGTCACTGTTATGGACCCATCCTCTGCCACTGTTGCAGGGATGTTAAGGAGCAGCAACAGTAGCACAAACGCTGTCAGCCACCAGGCACCAAACTTTTTCAACATTGCTCCGAACATCAACAGGAAAAATGCAGTGAAGTATATATAGGTTCACCTGTTTAAGTCGCCCAAGAGAAAGATTATAAATAGGTTTGTAATATAGGAGAAAAAGAAGGGGTGTCCAAATGGCAAAACAGATATCAATCCCTGAGGAAATCGTAGAATTCTTTCAGAAACCTGGTGGCAGGTCCTTGATGGTAAAGGGCGGTGCAGGTACTGGTAAGACCACATTTGCACTTCAGATGCTGGAGGAACTCGCCGAGCCAGATAAGTCATTTTACCTTTCCACGAGGGTTTCTGATGACGCACTGTATGCTCAATTCCCCTGGCTTAAGGAGAAAGAAATGCGTGGAAGGATAATTGATTCCTCCAGAATCCTGCTTGAAGCGTTATACAAACCCTCAGAAGAAGAGGAGACAAAAGTACCCCCAGAGGAAGAGCAGCGCCTCGAGACAGCCAAAGAATTCCTGAAATCTATCTCCCAGGAAAGAGGGCCTCCTACGAAGGTAGACAGAACAAGGTTGACTGTGCTTCTGGAACAGAACAGGATGCCCGAAATCGAGAGGATTTACGCAAGAATAGAGCATGTGCTGCCCGATAAAGCCACACTCGTAATAGATAGCGTGGAAGGCATAACCCATAAGTATGGTATTGAAATGGAAGAGTTTGTTATGACAATCCAGAAGGACCTTGTGGAAAACTCCAACACCAATGTGGTGTTTGTCCTTGAGAAACCAGAGGCAGGTGGGCTTGAGTATCTGGTCGATGGACTTGTGACGCTGAGCAGGGGTGAAACCGATAGAAAGCGCGTGAGGCATGTAACCCTTGAAAAACTGAGAGCAACGGAAATAAAGCAGCCCTACTACCTCCTTACGCTCAGAAACGGGAGGTTCACAAGCTTCACCCCCTATTATCCGCCACCATCCCAGAAGGAGTGGAACATCCAGTACGATAAGGAAAACTACTACAGCACAGGGATTCCAGATATGGATAGATTGCTGGGTGGAGGTTTCAGAAAGGGTTCATACAATGTGTTCGAAATTGCGGATAATGTGGGAAGCGAGGAGTACAATGCAGTGCTTATTCCAGTGATGCTGAACTTCCTGAAGCAGGAAAGGGGAATTATTGCTGTGCTGCCTGGCGGTGAGCACCCGGAGAGTTTCAAGAAGGAACTCACAAGGTATGTATCAGAGGAACTCTTCAACAAATATGTGAGGATTGCTGACTATTTCTCAGCAACCAGCCCCTATCCGTATGTAATGCCACTCGCGAAAACAAGAGAAGAAATGATACGTACATGGAGGGAAAACGAGCTGGCAATCAGGGGCAAGGAAAACAAACCGATAATAGAATACACCGGTTTTGATGCACTCGAATACATCCAGGGCGACGCACCGGCCATCAAGAGCCTGTTCAGCGGAGTTGCCAGAATTAAGGTTTCCAAGGACATCGGCATCGGGTTGCTGAAGCCAGGGCTGAAGGTCACTCAGGAAATCATAAACATGGCGGACACTTACTTCAAAGTCCTGGACATCGACAGGACGCCTTGCATTTACGGTATCAAGCCGAGGACTATAATTTATGCAATTGTGGCTGACGAGTTGCTCGGCACACCGAACATAAAGTTCGTGCCTATCGTGTAAGTCAGAGCCGCTGGTACAGCACGGCCGCAAGAACTACGGAGATTGAGGCAACAGCGGTAGCAGCAAGGATGCTAAGGTTGAATACTGCTGAGATGAAACCGAGGAGGTTTACCATTATCAGAATTCCCGAGATGCCCCTCCCGGTGTTGTAAACGAATGATGTACCGGTTGTTCTCAGGTCTTCCCTGAAAATTTCTGTAAAAGCGGGACCGAAGCCGGCAAAAAAGCCGCAGGCATACTGGAGGGAGAGAAGGGAACCGAGAACGAGCAATGGGTTTCTCACAATGAAGAGGATGAGCAGGAGAGATACCACAAATATAGCAGCGTAAATTATGAAGATGCGCTTTCTTCCAAACTTATCCGAGAAGTGCCCGAACAGGATGTGTCCAGCACCATTGGTTATGGCAGAGAGTCCTATGAAGATGAACATCTGTTCCCCTGTGAGAATGCCAGAGTTCACAAGCTCCCTCGGAAGCCATGTCCAGACAAGGTAAAATGCATACATCCCGAGAATCGAGACAACAAGGGCAGTTGCGAGTGGCTTGGGAGCCACACCTTTCAGCGCCTTCCTGAAACTTTGAAGCTTTGGAGGGATGTGGGGGACATTAAAGTAAACATAGGCAGCAAGGAGGAGGGCGAGCACACCTATAAGGAAGGAATACCGCCAGCCAACTGTTTCTGCTACAAATCTAGCCGAGATTGCCGCCGCACCAACTCCGACGCTCCAACCCGACTGAAGAATTCCAAAACCGAGGCCCCTGTGCTCCTTTCCCAGAACATCGTTAAGCAGCGAGGAACTTATGCCCCATTCCCCTCCGATGGCGAGCCCTGCAACAAATCTTGCAAACAGAAGCGAGAGCCAGTCAAACGAGAAAAATATCAGGATTGTGGAGAGGGAGTAAACTATGAAGTCAAGGGTAAGGGCTTCCCTCTTACCGATTTTGTCAGCAAGAATCCCGAACAGAACACCCCCCACCGCGGTGGTCGCAAGCTGGACGCCGAAGATTATTGCGTAGGTTTGGGCGGACACATTCAATGCTGGGAGTATGTAGATGCTGAGGATTGAAAAGAGAACGATATCATAGGCATCGAATATCCAGCCAGCAGTGGAGATAAAGAGCGTGCAATTTCGGTCCTTTTTTGAAAATGTGCACTGGCTAGGTTTCATGGTGTGGCACAAATCTTACCTGTTAAAATTGTTTGTGGTAGAAGAAGAAAAACAAGAAATTAAAAAAAAGTTTGTCGCCCTACCAGTTCTCCTCGAGCAATTCGTAGTATGCCCGTGGATGGGCACAGGCGGGACAGACCTCTGGGGCTTCCGTGCCTTCGTGAATGTATCCGCAGTTCCTGCACTTCCATTTTACTGGCTTCTCCTTCTTGAAAACCCTGCCTTCCTTGATGTTCCTCAGCAAACCGAGATACCTTTTCTCATGCTGTTTCTCTGCGTTTGCGATTGCCCTGAACACGCCTGCAATCTCTGTAAAGCCCTCCTCCTCTGCAATTTTCGCAAATTCTGGATACATCAGGGAGTGCTCGTAATTTTCTCCGGCCGCAGCCTCCTTCAAGTTCTCTGCAGTGGTGCCGATTTTCCCTGCTGGGAAAGCCCCGCAGATTTCGACCTCTCCACCTTCTAGAAACTTGAACAACCGTTTTGCATGCTCCTTCTCATTGTCCGCAGTTTCCAGAAAGATTGCAGAAATCTGCTCGTAACCCTCTTTCTTTGCCTGGGAGGCAAAGTAGGTGTAGCGGTTTCTCGCCTGCGACTCACCGGCAAACGCAGTAAGCAGGTTTTTTTCGGTTCTCGTTCCTTTCAAACTCTTCATTTCGACCACCTCACAGCTTCTTGTAGCACAGCCACCAATCGAAACATTCTATTTCACCTTTTGCCTTGCCTTCCTCCCGCTTCTTTTTATCGGCAACAGTGCTTGCGGGTGGTACTATCACCTTGTCCCCGATCAGCTCGTTGTTGGGCCAGTTTGCGGGAATTGCCACCTTGTTCGCATCAGCTGTCTGGAAGCCCTTCAACATTCTCAGAATCTCGTCCATATTCCTGCCGAGCTCCTGGGGATAGTAGAGAATTGCCCTGATGACACCATTCGGGTCAACGATGAACACTGCCCTGACTGTGGTCATTCCCTTAGCAGGGTGTATCAGTCCGAGCATGTTTGCCACCCGGCCCACATCATCCGCAATGAGCGGGAAGGTTATCTCCACGCCAAGCCTTTCCTGTATCCATTCCAGCCACTTGAGATGCGAGAAAATCTGGTCAATACTCAGTCCGATAAGTTCGGAGTTGAGTTTTCTGAACTCTTCGTATCTCTTCTGAAAGGCAACGAATTCTGTCGTGCAGACAGGTGTAAAATCCGCTGGATGACTGAACAGGATGAACCACTTTCCTTTGAAGGCATCCGGTAGTTTCATCATTCCATGGGTGGTTTTCACTTCCATCGTTGGAAAATTTTCTCCAAGCAGCGGCATTCTTCCTTCCATTTCGGCCACCACCTCACATCCGCGTCTCCCAGAGACCATGAATGTTGCAGTATTCACGCACAGCAAGCACCGGCTCTGATATTTCAAAGTCGGTCTCTGGCTTCTCACCTGGCTTCAGATGCCTTATGTATGTCCCCTTCTCGGTTATCGCTTCAATCCACTCAATGTAGTGCTTCTCTTCCATCGGATGGGCCACGGAGCCAACAGCCACATGGATGCCCTTTGCCGTTTTTGTCACCACTGGCAGGTGCTTCTCCTTTCCCTGTTCTTCCCTCTTCGGCTCCATCAGGGTCATCGGCTGGCCGCAGCACACGAGCTTTCCTGCCCCTGCATGGACCACCGCCACTATATTTCCGCATATCTGGCACTTATATATCTGTCCTACCTCAGTCATTTTTTTCACCTCTTTTTTTTTACTGTCATCACCCCGGCAAGCCAGGGCGTTTGACCCTAAATTTCAGTTTCATGCCTCCTCTTCACTTCCTCAGCCAGCCTCTCAATCGCTTCATAATCCTTCTCTGCCGGCAATCCGTGAATGTACACTGGCTCAAACAAGAATGGCTTTATGTTTGTGAGCAGTCCCTTTACCTGCTCGATTGCTCTGCCCCCCCATCCATACGACACAATCAGGCCTACAAACCTTGTTTTGGGACGGAGGGCGTTGAGGAGATAGGCCGCATAGACGGCAACTGGATGGGCACCGGTGAGGACGGTGGGTGTGGCGAGAATCACGGTTGCGGAGTCCACAAGCTGGATGGCAATCTCGCCGAGGTCAGCATGGGCCAGATCAATCTGCTTTACCTGGATGCCAATTGAGAGGAGCTTGTTGACAAAATGCTGGACTGCCTTTCTTGTGCTCCCGTGCATCGAAACATACAGCACAAGCACCTTGTTCGCAGGCACATCAGACACCCATTCTTTATAAAGCTCAAGAATTATGTCCGGCTTCTGGTGAATCGGGCCATGGCTCGGGGCAATCATCTTAATCTCAAAATTCTTAAGTTTTTCCAGATGCGAAACGATGTGGCTCCTGAAGGGCATCATTATTTCCGCATAGTATCGCTTCGCATGCTCCTCTATCTCGCACCTGCTTTCCACAAACAACCTGCTAGTTGCTAAGTGAGAGCCAAACAGGTCGCAGGGAAACAGAATTTTCTGTTCTTCCAGGTAGGTGAGCATCGTCTCTGGCCAGTGCACCCACGGTGCAAGAATGAATGTAAGGGTTTTATCACCGAGCTGGAGTTTCTCCCCGTCTCCAACCACAAAGAACCTCTCATCAGATACATGGAGCAGGGCCTTCAGAATGTCCTTGCATTTCTGGTTGGTCACAACCTTTGCCATTGGAAACGCCTCAAGCACATCTGGAATGCTGCCCGAGTGGTCCTGTTCCCCGTGGTTCGCAATCACGTAGTCAATTGAATCTATCCCGAGCGATTTAATGTTCTCTATCAATTCCGCTGCCCTGCCGGTATTTACCGTGTCTATCAGCGCAGTTTTTTCAGAACCGGTAATTAAATAAGCATTGTAACTTGTTCCATGGGGAAGCGGGATTAATTCATCAAACAGTTTTCTGTCCCAGTCAATGACACCAACCTCATAAACCCCTTCGGCGAGTTTTCTTGGCATGCTTACATCCTCTCAAACGACGACTTGCTCGCCCCGCAAACAGGGCAGACCCATGTCTCTGGCAAATCCTCAAATGCCGTTCCTGCGGGAATTCCAGCATCAGGGTCCCCCTTCTCAGGGTCATAGATATATCCACACACCTGGCACACATACTTACTCATGTTCACCATTTTCCCAGCTCCTTTTAATATCCACTTGAAGAAGGGAATACAGAGAATGTTAATAAAGATGTCTATGATGGCAATAAAAATCTGCCAAGATATTTGTGTAGTTGTGGAATTTGCACTCTCTCCTGTTGCGCCGTGTCCCTGAACCTCACAGTCACCGTATCCTTTAGTTGACCTTCCTGAACGGTGTCATAATCTACCGTAATACAAAATGGAGTTCCGATCTCGTCCATTCTCGCATACCTCCTCCCAATTGAACCAGAATCATCGTAAAAGACCCTGAACTCATTCTTTAAACTCTCCGATATTTCCAGAGCCACTTTGTCGAGACCGTCCCTCTTGAAGAGCGGGAAAACCCCGCAGTGGTATGGTGCGAGATAGGGCTTCAGCTTGAGCAAATTCCGCTCGTTTTCCCTTACCATGAAAAGGTCAAGCAGTGCCCAGATGTTTCTGTCAACCCCGAAGCTAAGCTCGAGGACATGTGGCACGAATTTTCTGCCGTCAATGTTCACCTCATGGCTCACCTTGCTCATTGTCTGATGCCTCGTTAGATCGTAGTCCCCTCTGTAGTGGAGTCCTGCCACTTCCTTGAAACCCCCCAAACTCTCCATTTCAACTTCCACATCAAAGTGAATTCTGTTGTAAAATGCCCTTTCCTTCTCGGATTTCTCGAAAAACCTGAACTTCTGCAACGGCACGCCCAGGGTTACCGTGTAAAATTTCTGAATTCGGAGCATGTGATACACGTAAAATTCCGGCATCCCGAGTCCCAGCAGTTCTGCAGCGGTGTAATGCCTGAGTTCCGGTCTGTGCGATACGAGCACAACAGAAAGTTTTTCGGGCTCATCCCTGCACCTGTATTGTTGATTGAATTTTTCCGGGTCAAAGAATATCTGGAGTTCTGCCTGGATGAGTTCCCTGAGCCGATAGAGTCCCTGTCTCGGAGAAATTTCGTTTCTGTATGCCCTGCCGATGATTGCGAGGCCAAGCGGTAGCTTCCTTCTGCAGGTCTCGAACTCCCTGTTGAAGTTGAGATATGCACCCTGGGCGGTCTCGGGGCGGAGAAAACCCCGGTCTTTTCCAGTGGCCCCGATCGAAACAGGGAACATCATGTTGAATGGTTTAGCTTCCGTGAAATTTGCCTGCCCGCATCTGGGACATTTTATTTTCAACTCCGTGATTTTTGCGTCCAGTTCAGATGCATTCAAACTTTCTGCCTCAATACCCGCAGTTTCCTCAATCAGTGCATCTGCCCTGTAGGGCTGGCTGCAGTTCCTGCAGGTCACGAGATAGTCAGTAAAAAGATCCACATGCCCTGATGCCTTCAGTGCTGCTTCTGGCATTATCGTAGGTGTATCTATCAGGTGATAGTTATCGTTTAGCGAAAGGAAAAACCGGAGCCATAGATTCTCCCAGTTTCTTTTCAATGCGGCCCCGAGATGCCCGTAATCATAGAAGCCAGAAATACTGCTGTAGATTTCAGCAGATTGCCATAGAAATCCCCTTCGCCTGCAGATTGCATAGAGTTCGTCAGCATTCATGTTTTGCACCTGAGAAAAGGGAAAAAATCAAAATAAAAACTCAAAAGAATTAGTCCTCCTCTCGCGTAACAAGGGAGTACAGTACCTTGCTCCCATGAAGCATTTTGTGAAGGTTTGTAACGATTTCACCATATTCAGATGGGAGTTTCCATCCTATGGAGAAATCAAATTCTCCAACTTCTGGCCTGAATCCGAGGCTCCGCATGTCCTTGACTACCTCAAGAGGAGGTTTGCCTTCGCTATTGAACAGGAGTTTGACATATGTCCTCATATTTTCCCCTTTTCGTTTATACTGACACACAAATTTAAACCTTTCGGTGGTCTGGAAGTTCATGGCTGGAAGTTAAAGGTACAGATACTGGTGCATCTCGCTTTTCGATACAATTTCTATTTCCCTGATAATACACAATATCCTGTGGTGCCAATAAAAATATATATACCATTTGGATATTAGGGAAGAGGAAAGCAAGCCAATAACAAAAGGTGAAGAAAATGAAAGTGAGAAGGTATCTATCTGCGCTTCTAATTTGTGCCCTTTTCCTGGCGAATGCAATATCCCTTCTATCTACTGCTTCCAACCCTCCTGTCCTTCCCGGGGAGAACCCGTTGCCCGAATCCCCCAAGGATTCTATGGTCATCCAGCCCACGCCTGCAGATATGGCTGATACATATATCTCCGTATCTAACCCAACTCTAAACTATGGAATCAACAACACGCTGAAAGTCAATGGAACTAATCCTGAGAAGGTGCTCTTGAATTTCCCAATCTCAATGCCATCTGGAAGTGTGATTACCGCGGCGACCCTGCGACTTTACTGCTATTATGCTGAGAATCCTGGAGAAACCCTCGCTGTCGGTGCGTACAAGATGCTCCGCTCCTGGGAAGAGGGCTATGGAAACGGGACTCCTTCCATCGGCGCCACATGGTATGTGCGGGACGCAAGTAATAGCTGGCAGAGCCCTGGTATGGCCGCCGGAACTGACTACGAGTCCACCGCCGTTGCCACCACGAATGTAGCCGGTGGTTCAATATGGTACTCATGGAACATCACCGCGGTTTTTAGAGAGTGGGTCTACGGGATCTCACCCAATTGTGGGCTGGCACTCCAGACAAACTGGGGCAGCGGGAAATATTTTTATGCCTCTGATTGCGGAATCCAGCAATACTGGCCAAAAATTGAGGTTACCTATTTCATAGACACCACACCACCTACAACCACCGCCACGATTGTCGGCACCATGGGTGCCAACGGGTGGTACACAACAGCGGTGTCTGTTAACCTCTCTGCAACGGATTCTGGCATAGGTGTGGACAAAATATATTACAGAATAAATTCTGGCAGCTGGCTTGAATATACGGGTAATATTTCAATTGCCAATGAGGGCTGGTACAACATCAGTTATTATGCAAAGGACAAGGTGGGAAATACAGAGACAACAAAAAGCACCACCGTGAAAGTGGACCTTGCCGCACCCAGCACGGCCGCATATCTCACAGGGACGCAGGGTGCAAACGAGTGGTATGTGTCGCCAGTCACCCTTACGCTTCAGGCATCGGATACGGCATCTGGAATCAACAGAACTTACTACAAACTCAATACCTCATTCCAGTGGCTCACTTACACTGCACCAGTAACTTACACCAATGATTCGTATTACACCGTGGAGTTTTATTCGATTGATTTCTCTGGAAGAGCAGAAACCCCGAAAAGCATCAACTTCAAGATTGATAAGACCTCTCCGAATACCACATGCCAGCTGACAGGCACTGCGGGTGAGGGGGGCTGGTTCCTCTCCGAGGTAACTGTAAGATTGAACAGAAACGACAACAACTCCGGTGTTTACGAAACCTACTACAGGTTAAATTCCTCGGATAACTGGATGCTCTACACGCAGGAATTCGTGGTTTCAGAGGAAGGAATTTACAATCTGGAGTATTACTCGATAGATGACGCTGGCAATAACGAGGGAGTGCGGCAGACCGCTGTGAAGATAGACCTCACGCCACCCGTGGTAAAAGTGAACATTACTGGGAATCTTACATACTCCGGCTGGTACAATACAAATGCTACAGTTAATATTACTGGCATGGACCTTTCCGGCATATCGCAGATTCTCTACAGAATTGATGGAGGAAACTGGGAAAATTATACTACTGGTGTGAAAATTTCACCCGGAGCCCATACATTTGACTATCAGGTAAAGAACGGTGCAGGGCTGATAACCACAAACACAACCGAGATAAAGGTGGATATTCAAAAACCTGTCTCGACCGTGAGGTTGACCGGAGACCTCGGGGCATATGGCTGGTATGTATCCAATGTTGTTGTGAATCTGACTGCGGAGGATGACATATCAGGTATCAGCGAAATTGCATACAGATTTGGAGAAGGATTTGAGTGGCAGGTCTATACCAACGAGATTTATCTCACGACTGAAGGGACCACCGTGATTGACTACCGCGCCGTGGATGTTGCAGGGAACATGGAAACCGTGAGAACCATCTCAATCAAGATAGATTCTACACCCCCAACCACACATTACAATATTTCCGGTAAAAATGGAACCAACAACTGGTTTACGGGGAGGGTGGTGCTCAAGTTCATGCCCGATGATTATACCTCCGGTGTGACTGAAACATTCTACAGAATCGGAGCAAGTGGTGACTGGGCAAGGTATGTTTCAGAGCTTTCCTTCGATGACGGTACCTACGAGGTTTACTTCTACTCCGTGGATGTAGCCAGGAACAAGGAAGCTGTGAGGAATGTCTCGTTCAAAATAGACACCATTGCACCTGATGTGAAACATGGGCAGATTACTGAGTGGCTCTACTCTGAAGAAATTCAGGTGAGCATAACGGTTTCGGAGTTTGGAAGCGGAATTGCCGATGCACGCCTTTACTACAAGAATCCCACCTGGGGGTCCTACAGGGATGTGAGAATGACAAGTGCTGACGGAAAAACTTACACGGCCTCAATCCCGAAGGATGATGTGACGCTGGATGGAATCCAGTATTACATTGAGGTCAGGGATAATGCAGGTAACACCGTGAAATTGCCATCTGGTGGAAGTAATGCCCCCTACTTTATCACCACACATGTAAATTACTGGTATCTCCTCCTGTTAATCCCCCTCATTCTGGTAATTCTCTTCGTGGTTCTGAAATATCTGGATTACTGGGACGATTTCGTTCTCCTGTTCAAACCAAAGAAAAAGGAGAAGGTGAAGGAAGAGAAACCGCAGCCACCACCTGTTGTGAAGTGCGTAAGCTGCAACTATCCCATCCCGCACGAAGTTGTGAACCAGGCATTTGTGTGTCCTTCCTGCGGGGCAGTCCTGCATCCGGCGTGTGCCTCCCGCCTTACCACATGCCCCAACTGCGGCACCAACATTCATCCACTTTAAGGAAACACACAAACAAGAAACAAAAAAGTTGCCGCTCTGATCGCCCATCAGTCATCACAATTCAGGCGTAGATTTCACATCATTGCGGCACAACAGTAATAGGTTTGCGAGGATAAATAGGTTACGGCCACCTGTTTCCATTTACTCCCTGGGTTGATGCTTCTGAAACCCTATCAAAAAACTTAATAATCTCCACAGGATTATAGAGGAGAAATGGCAAAGAAGGATTACTATGAAATTCTGGGTGTTCCTAAAAATGCTACGCTGGAAGAGATAAAGAAGGCATACCGCACCCTCGCAAAAAAATATCATCCAGACATGAATAGAGACAACCCAAAAGAGGCAGAGGAGAAGTTCAAGGAGATTTCCGAGGCATACGAAGTTCTGGCTGACCCTCAGAAGAGGGAGATGTATGATAGATATGGGATGGATGGAGTGAAGGATACCTTCGGGCCAGATGGTTTCAAATGGGAGAATTTCACCCATGCAAGGGATTTTGAAGACCTCTTTGATTCCGATTTCTTCAGGAGAGTGTTTGGAGTTGACTTTTTTGGGGATTCGTTGTTTGACGCCTGGATGAGGGGGAGGGGTTCCCCCGAACGAGGCAGGGACCTCGAAATTACGGTTGAAATTACGCTGGAGGAGGCATACACTGGTACAGTTAGAAAAGTGAATGTGCCCCATGAAGTGCGGTGTGAGGAGTGCAAGGGCACAGGTGCAAAAAAAGGCACCCAGCCAAGGGAATGCCCCACATGTCACGGCACCGGGCATGTGAGATTTTCGCAGGTTAGGGGCTATACCCATTACATCTCAGTAAACCAGTGTCCTGAATGCAAGGGAAAAGGAAATATTGTGGATGTGCCCTGCCCCAGATGCAAAGGGGATGGCAAGGTCACAAGAACCCAGACGCTTGAAATCAAAATTCCCAGAGGTGCATACACAGGGCTCGTGCTCCGCCTTACAGGTGAAGGTGACGCAGGAAATAAGGGAGGACCGCCAGGTGATCTCTATGTTGTGGTCTCAGTAAAGCCACATCCTTCCTTCCAACGAAACGGAAGCAACCTCTATTATGAGTTACCAATTTCAATTCCGCAGGCAGTTCTCGGCGCTACAGTTGAAATCCCAACATTGTCTGGCAAAACCCAGATTTCCATTCCCCCAGGAACAGAGCACGGAAGTGTGCTCAGGATAGAAGGTGCCGGAATGCCAGACCTGAGAACCGGTCGCCAAGGCGACCTCTATGTGAAAACAAAGATCTTTGTGCCCAAAAAACTTACATCGAGGCAGAGGGAGTTGTTCATGGAACTGGCGAAAACGATGGGGGACACAGTTTCCCAGAAGAAAGGATTTTTCCGCTAATTTTTGAAGTCAAACATTCTCAAAAGATTTGCCTTCAACCGTTCACGGTACTCTTTCTGCCGTTGCTCCCTCTTCACCCGTTCATTAGTGGAGGCTATTTTGCAGAAATCGGTCTCTAAACTTACATCTGAACCCGTCGGCATTTTACCCCCATTTATTGTAAGAAACAAACAGGGCTTTTATTTCTGACGCATTACTTTCATCCAGGAACCGCTTGCATATATTGCAAGTTTGTTTTTCTCCAGAATTTTCTGGAATTCCTCCCAGGTAATCAGTTCTATGTTTTCGCTTGCAGCTTTTGCAAATCTCAGTATCTCTGTCCCCTTTACCTTGCCAGGCTTCACACCTGCCTTGCTTGCGAGTTCCTTTGCCTTTTCTATGGATATTTTTTCAAGTGCCATGATGAGCACCCCGACATCCCCTATGCACAGGAGAGATATTAAGTTATCTAATCTACGGGCGTCTCCTCGACCTCCCCGTATCCAACAGGAGCAAAGCAAGAATGTTCACGATCTACCCTGGGAATACAAAAATAAAAAATCACAGCAAAATATAAATATAATGCGGGCATGGGTTTAAATACTATTTAAATCAGGGGGCATAAAAATGGTAAAAATAAAAATAGAAAATGTGGTTGCTAGCACATCGCTGGATGGAGACCTGGACCTTCAGAGAATTGCAAATGCACTTGATGGTGCGGAATATGAACCCGAGCAGTTTCCAGGACTCATCTACCGTCTTTCCGAACCGAAGACCGCTACGCTCCTCTTCAGAAGCGGGAAAGTTGTGTGCACGGGTGCAAAGAGTATTGAAGATGTGCGGAAAGCCATTTTCACTGTAGCAGAACAGATTGAGAAGGCAGGAGTTAGAATCAACAAGAAACCAGAAATTGAAATCCAGAATATCGTTGCATCATCTGACCTCGAGCAAGAAATAAACCTGAATGCAATTGCAATCAGCTTGGGGCTCGAAAAGGTCGAGTATGAGCCAGAGCAGTTCCCCGGACTTGTTTATCGCCTGGAAAATCCTAAGGTTGTGGTTTTGCTGTTTGGTTCTGGCAAGCTCGTATGCACGGGTGCTCGTGTTCCAGAAGATGTGGAGCATGCAGTTGAAAAAATAATGGAGGAACTGCGGGCTGTGGATTTGCTGAGATAAAGATGAAACTTCCAGTTCTGGATGACCACATCCACCTGTCTCCTGCAGGTGGCAATGTGGAGTCGGTAAGAAGGTTTGAGCGAGCGGGAGGAACCCACTGCATTGTTGTGAACATGCCATATCCTGGCATGGAAGTGACGAAAGCTGGCAGTTTCAGGGCACAGTATGAGGAAACAATTCGCCTCTGCGACCTTGTGAATGAAAACACTGGTGTGAAGGCATTTGCGGTGATTGGTCCTTATCCTGTGGAATTACTGGCACTTGCTGAGAAGTGGGGAGTTGAGAGAGCAAAGGAAATTATGATGGCAGGCGTGGATGATGCGGCTACCCTTATAAAGGAGAGAAGAGCGATTGGCTTCGGAGAAATCGGCCGTCCCCACTTTCCAGTTCCTAAGGAGATTGTTCAGGCATCCAATGAGATAATTTGGTATGTGTTCACAAGGGCTAGAGAGATCGGCTGCGCGGCTGTGGTCCATACCGAGAGAGTTTCCGAGGAGCTTTACGCAGAACTTGCTGCTCTGGCGGAGAAGGCGGGTCTTCCGAAAGAAAAGGTGGTGAAGCATTTTGCAAGGACTGATTCAGTGGCTGCGACAAATGGAATAACTCCCTCAGTGCTTGCTGGTAGGGAGATACTAGATGCGGGGTTATTTGAAGAGCCAAACTTCATGCTTGAGACCGACTTCCTTGATGACCCTGCAAGACCAGGCGCAGTCCTTGACATTACCACCATTCCAAAACGGGTGAGGAAGCTTGTTCAACTCGGTGTCAGTGAAGAAAAAATCTGGAAGGTAATGGTGGACCTGCCAAAAAAGGCGTATGGGGTTGAAATAGATTAGTGGCCCTTGACGCGAGTTTCTGTTCTTCTCTCCACACGGTTTTTTCTCAGGAAGAGCGGGAATGCGGCTGCAGGTAACATGCAGATGTGGGAGAAAATCGAGACCTCGGTTATCGGGTACATGTCATAAGCCCCCCAGTACCATCAATTGGGTAGGCGGTAGGCGTCCCCCAGCCACTGCCATTCCAGTTGCTCCAGTGGTTACCCTCCTGCAATGTATTGTTATACCAGATATTTCCAACGACGCTGTCATATGCCTGGCACTTACCATCTGAAATGCCTCTGGCAGCACCTCTATTGCCGATAAGGTAGTTGTGGTAAATGTAGTTTCCGTTTGAACCGGATGTGAGGTAAATACCGTAGTTCGTATTGTTGCAAATCCAGTTGTAGGTTATGTTGTTGTTTTTGGAATTCTGATACAGGTAGATGCCATAGTTAGTGTTACCTGAGACATAGTTGCTGGTTATGTTGTTGTAGTTGGATGACCAGGATAAAACGATGCCACGGCCGGTAGTTTCGTAGCTACCAGATGCATTGTTGTTTTTTATGCTGTTGTTGCTTGAAGAAGAGAGAGAGATGCTCTGGTATCTGTTATTCGAGGCATTGTTGCCTGTTATGTTGTTGTAGTTTGAGTTCTCCAGACGGATGCCCAGGCTGGAGCTATCAGTGGCATTGTTCCCTGCTACCGTGTTGTTGTCCGAGTATGACAGAAAGATGGCATCGTAGTTGCTGTAGACATTGTTGCCCGTTATGCTGTTGTTGCTTGAGTAATACAGATAGATGCCGTAGTAGCCTTGGGCAGATACGCTGTTACCGGTTATGTTGTTGGACAATGAGTATGAATACAGGTAGATTCCGTATCTGTTTCCAGTACACCTGTTGTTTTCGATTGTGCCATTCCGGACATTGTTCAATGCGATACCTGCACCCGTGGGTCCGCCCTCTGCATAGGTTGCATTCTGCACAATGCAGGCCCTTACCACGAAATAGGCATCTGTGTTCTCAATCCAGATGCAGTAGGTGCCACCAAGGCCATCAATCTCCCAGCCAGCAATTATGTATGGGTCCGCCTGTGTGCCCGAGCCAGCGATAACGCCATTTGCCGAGGTGAACTCGGCATTGCTGGTTATGTGAATGGGTCCCCTTTTAGTTTGCATCGGATACCAGTCGCTTGCTCCCGTACCACCATCGATTGGATAAGCCCCAGCCGTGCCCCAGCCAAGTTTGTTCCAGTTGCTCCAGTAATTGCCTTTCTTCAATGTGCTGTTATGCCATGTGTTGCCACCGACACCGTCGTATGCCTGGCAGTTGCCGTTGACACCCCTGCCTGCACCGTTGTTTCTGATAAAATAGTTATTGTAGATATAATTGCCAGTCGAAATAGATGTGAGGTAGATACCATAGTTTGCGTTGTTATAGAACCAGTTGAAGGTTATGTTGTTGTTCGGGGAATACGAAATGATACCGTAGTTGTTGCTGGAGACATTGTTGTAGGAGAGATTGTTGTTAATGCTTGAGGAATACAGGGAGATACCATATTGGGAATTACCAGAGGCATTGTTATTTGTTATGTTATTGTAGCTCGAATAAGATAGCGAGATACCATCTAATGTTTGGCTAAAGGCATTGTTGTTTGTTATGGTGTTGTTGTTCGCGGAAGATAGAAAAATACCGTAGTTGTTGCCGGTGACATTGTTGCAGGTCAGATTGTTGTTATTTGATGTTTCTACACGAATGCCATTGTTGCTACCAGAGGCATTGTTAGATGTTATGTTATTATAAGCGCTTGAGGAAGATAAATAGATGCCTATGTTCGAGTTGGCAGTGCAGTTGTTGTTGGTTATGCTGTTATTGCTCGAGGTGGATAAACGGATGCCGTACTGTGTGTTGCCAATGGCTTTGTTGTTTGTTATGGTGTTATAGTTGCTTGAGATGGACAGGTAGATGCCCGTTTCAATATTGCCAGAAACATTATTGTTTGCCATGTTGTTGTTGTTTGAGCTGGACAACCAGACGCCGTACTGTGAGTTGCCAGAAGCATTGTTGCCAGATATGCTGTTGTTACTGGCAGTTAGCAAATAGATGCCAATACTGTTGCTGGTGACATTGTTATCAGTTACAGTATTGTAGTCACTTGAAGAATACAGGAAGATGCCGTAGAGGCTGATGGAAGCATTGTTTTTAGTTATGTTATTGTAGATGGAGGAATACAAATAGACGCCGTACTGTGAGTTGCCAGAAGCATTGTTGCCCGTTATGTTGTTGTTGGTTGAAAAAGCCAAGCGAATACCGTGGTAGGAATTGCTAAAGGCATTATTGGTTCTGACAGTGTTGTAGCTTGAGGAGACCAGACAAATCCCATAGTTGGAATTGTTGGAACAGTTGTTATCTGCCAGGGTGTTATTAGCCGAAGATTCGATGTAAATTCCCACTGTGTTGCTAGAACAGTTGTTTGTTGTAATGTTATTGTAGTTGCTCCCGCCATAGAGGTAAATGCCCTCTTTTGAGTTGTTGCATCTGTTGTTTCCCAAGGTTCCATTTTTAACGTTCTTCAGGGCAATCCCAGAACCATATGGCTCTATGTTGCTGCTATCTGTTGCACCCCATGGGTTGCAATTCTCGATACGGAAATGCACTGTTGTATTTTCTACCCAGAGACAGTATTTGCCTCCGCCGCCTTTTATCTCGTAATTGTCTACCACATAAGGGTCCCAGATACTTCCATCGCCGGGCCAGCCATACATGCTCGCATAATAACTGAAGTTTGCGTTCCCGATTATGTGCAGGGGCGGGAGCGAGGGCATCATCGGTCTGCTCAGTGGATAACGGTCACTTGCACCGCTAGCTCCAGTGATTGGGTATGCAAAGAATGACCCCCAATCCTCCCCGTCCCAGTTACTCCAGTAATTCCCTTCGGTGTTCTGATACCAGAAATTATTAGCGCGGTCAGTATAGGCCTGAGAGAGACCAATCACACCTTTGGTTGGCTTGTTACCTATAAAGGTGTTATGGTGGATGTAGTTGTTAATTGTCTCACCCAGTCCCGTTTGAAGAAGGACACCATAGTTGGGGTGATTGCAGATGCTATTGTAGGTTATGGTGTTATTGGCCGAAGAATCGAGGTGAATACCTATATTTGAATTATCCGAAATGTTTGCTGTGTTGCGTAAGTGAGAGGGATGAGAGGAGTTTTCACTGAGCCCGCCAAGTTTTTGACAGAACTTAAAACTAAGATATTTCACTGCCAGGGAAGAATGCCAGTTACATCATACCTCACCATTAAATTGTAGACG
>JAOAJK010000015.1 GCA_026414225.1 Thermoplasmata archaeon | reverse complement strand
GTCTGGCAATGCTCCACTACATTGCCAGAAACACGAGGAAAAATGCAGTGCTCCTCGTCGGCACCTACAGGAGCGAGGAAATCGTAGCAAGGTATGACGGCAAGGTCCACCAGCTTGTGGAAGCAATGGAAAAGATGGGGAAGGAGGAGCTGGTTGAAAGGATGGACCTGGGACGGCTGAGCCCCGAGGGCTGCCACGCCCTGATATGCGGTGTGCTCGGGTCCGAAATTGAGAAGGAGTTCAGCGAGAAGTTATACAGGGAAACCGAGGGCAACACCTTCTTCGTTGTTGAGATTCTGAAGAACCTGTATGAGGAGAGGCAACTGGATTTTAAGAACGGGAGATGGACCTGCAATCTCGAAACCCTCCAGATTCCGAAACGGATATACGAGGTTGTGCTGAGGCGCATCCAGCGGCTGGTACGGGAGGAGCGTGAGGTGCTTGACGCTGCAAGTGTTCTTGGTGAGGAGTTTACCTCGGATCTCCTTTCAAAAGTTACCGAGTTACCCCGTATCCAGATTGCGAAGGTGCTCCTGAACATCGAACGGGTTCACCGGTTGATCACGACATTGAAAGAAAAATACCGGTTTGAGCATGCGAAGATACGGGAGGTGCTATATGCGGAGCTTTCCGACGACCTGAAAAACATCTACCACGAAATGGCAGGCAAAATTTTTGAAGAGGAATACAGGACCGGGAAATCCGAGGTATCCGGAGACGTCGTGTATCACTACGCAAAGGCAGGGGTTAAGGAGAAGGTAATAGAGTACGGGCTCCCAGCAGGAAAATTTGCAAAGAAACGGTTTGCGAACGAGGAAGCTATAAGATTTTACCGTGCAGTGATCGACGCGATGGGAGAAACGGAAGGCTACGGGGAGCTGAAGCTCCAGGTGCTGGACGAGCTCGCGGAGGTGCTTGAACTCCGCGGGAGATATGATGAAGCACTAGAAACACTGAAGATACGTGTTGCAAACCTGGTTACAGAAAATCCCGTAGAAGCTGGCAAAAGCTACAGGAAAAGGTGCGAGATTTACACACGGAAAGGAGATTATGAGAACGCACTGGCTGAGGCGGAGAAAGCCGAGCAAATTCTTTCTGGTGTGACTGCGGGAGGGCTTGAGCTTGCAAGGGTGTGGAGTGCAAAAGGTTATGTGTATGAGCGAAAAGGGGATTACTGGAGGGCAATCGAACTTCAGGATAAAGCCAGAGCCGTTTTTGAGCGGGCAGGTGCAGAGCAGGAGAGGGCTGGTGCAATTCACAGGATAGGTACATGCTACTGGTACCTCGGCGAATACGGTAAATCTCTCGTATTGTTCGGTGATGCGCTTGCCATCCGAGAAAAACTCGGGGATCTGCGTGGACTTGCAGCAACCTATAACAACATCGGGATCGTGTATTATAACAAATGCGAGTACTTGAAAGCACTCGAATTTTCTAGAAAGAGCTTGGAACTACTTGAGAAGATAGGGGATGCGCAGGGCATTGCCGCTTCATACAACAATATCGGAATTGTCTACAGGGAGAGGGGCGATTACTCGAAAGCCCTCGAGTTTTTCAGAAAGAGCCTGGAACTGAAAGAGAAGATTGGGGATCTGTGGGGTATCGCGGCATCGTACAACAACATTGGGGTCATCTACTTGAGAAGAGGGGAATATGAGAAAGCACTTGAATTTTGCAGTAAGAGTCTGGAACTGAGGGAAAAGATAGGGGCTGTGGGGGAAATCGCTGTGTCGTATACCCACATGGGTGAGATCTACAAAGAGAAAGGGGAATACAGGAAAGCGCTGGAGTGGTACACGAAAAGCTACCAAACTCAGAAGGAGATTGGGGATAAAGCAGGGTTATTCCAGAGCTTGCTTGGAATTGCGGAGTGCCATGTATCTCTTGGTAATTCGGGGGAATGCCACAATACTCTTGAGGAGGCAGAGTCAATCGCGAGAGAGATAGGTGAGAAGGATACCGATGCTCGGTGGCATTATGTCTCAGCCAAATTTTTTGCTGCCAAGGGCAACATAGATAAGGCGGAGAAAGAATTGGAGAAGGCCGTGGAAAACTACGAGAGCATCGGCAAGCTGGATAAAGATTACTACGAAGCAATCTTCGAGCTTGGGGTGGTGAGGAAGGACAGGGACCTCCTCGAGAAAGCCCTGGCTTTCTCTGAGAAGATTGGTAACGAGCCCTGGGCTGCGAGGGTGAGGAAGGAACTGGAAAAAACTAGGAACTCACCGTGATAAAGAAAGAAAAATATGGAGAGTTCAGCCGAAGAGTGCACCCAGTCCTGCAGCCACATCTTCCTCTTTTGGCTTCTCTTCCTTCTTCTCCTCTTTCTTTTCCTCTTTCTTCTCTTCCTTCTTTTCACCGCTGGCGGCGGGTGCAGCCACCGCGGCCACTGGCATTGCACTGGCACTTTCCAGCACCTTGGCTATGTCGACACCTTCCAGCGACGCTGTCAGTGCCTTTATCTTCGCCATGTCTGGCTCCGCACCAGCGGCTTTGATCACATTCGCGATGTTCTCTTCGTTTATCTGCTTTCCCAGAGCATGCAGCAACAACGCGCTATACACATATTCCATTTTCATTACCTCCTTCTGTTTTCAACCAAACAATGAGCTTAAACCTGCAGCCACATCCTCCTCCTTCGGCTTCTCGTCCTTCTTCTCCTCTGCCTTCTGCTCTTTCTGCTCCGCCCGAGGTGTCTGCGGCCTGGATGTTTGGGCAATCACATTCTTCACCGCATCTCCAGCAGCTTCGGGGGCGACTGCGGCAAGCACCAGCATATCCATGTATCCCTTTCTCAGGAGATGCTCGATTGCACCCTTTGCTGGATACCCGGTTTTCACAACGAGGGCAATTCCTTCCCTGAAGCCCTTTGCAAGGAGCGGGCGGACTGTTTCTCTCGTAAGGTACCCGATTTTCATCGCAAGTTGCTGGGCATGAATCGAACCCCGCACGAACTGGCCGAGAATTTCCTCCTGTGATATTCCGAGTGAGTCCCTTGGGTAAACAATCCCATCCTCAAAAACCGCCTGGAGGTCAAGTCCCAGGGTGATTGGAGTTATCCCGAGCTTCGTGAGGAGCTGTGCCTGGTCTCTCGTAATCACTTCTCCCGCCTTCACCAGGAGCTTGTCCTTCTTGATCACCACCTTCCCGCCTTCGATTGCTGCGGCCAGTCCAGCCTTCTGGAGTTCGGACACAATCGGACCTGGCTTGAACGGGGTTTCCATCGCTTTGATTATTATGTCCTCCGGAGCAATCTCTCCGCCCTTCGCTGGAGCTTTGGTTTTTGTTCCTTCCAGTGACCTGTAAAGTTTGAACGGATTCTCATTCGAGACAATCAGGGCACTCTGGGTCCTGATATATTCCGAAAGCTTTGAGATGTTAGGTTTACCTGTCTTCTCCAGGGCCCTTGATATGATTGCATTTCTGGTAACAATTATTTCTGCCTTTCCCCGGAGGTTTTTTCTCATCATCTGGAGCTGGGGAGAAGGTAATCCTGAGATGTTGACAATGCCTACAACCTTGTTTGCTAGAATTTTGTTCTTGAGTTCTTCAACCCTTTCAAGCTTCCATTTTGCTACATGTGCCATTTATTTCACCTCACATCAATTTGTGGGCAGGGCCCATCGTGGTCTTGAGGTAAACCGTGCCAAGGTTAGCTTTTCCCTTTTCCAGCTTTGAAACTATCCTGTTAATTACGGCTTCAATGTTTTCTGCAATGTCCTCTGGCTTCATTTCCCTGCTTCCCACGACTACATGCAGCGTGGGCTTATCCTTCGTCTTCACCTTCACTGTTCTTCTCAGATTTTGAATTACTGGTCCCGGGTCTGCCGCGGGCGGCAGCGGCCTGGGCATTTTCCCGCGCGGGGCGAGAACCGGACCGAGCCGCTTACCTATTGTAATCATCAACGGTGCTTCCGCGATGAAAAATGTGATTTCAGATGCAAGTTTCTTGGCGGTCCTTTTGTTGGAGGCAATTGTTTCAATTTCCTCGGGACTGATAACCTTGTCCGCCTTCGCATTTTTGGCTTTGAGGGCAAATTCACCAGTTCCAAAAACTCCAATTTTAATATCTTTCCCCCTTCCCTTTGGCAGAAGTATATCCTCGTCTATTTTGTTTTTCTGGTTCTTGAGGTCCACATTTTTCAGATTCACTGCCAGCTCAACGCTTTCAAGGAACTTGCGTTGTGGCGACTCTTCCAGCACTTTCTTTACCACTTCTACGATTTTCGGATCTGGCAATCTTATCACCTGCCCTGTAGTGGCTTCGAGGTCACCCTCTTCTACACGGGCAACACTCTCAAACACACCATGGATATAAAAGTTTTTATCCAATCGTCTTAAAATGGAGATGCTCCCTCAAAACCTCTGGAATCTCAATTTTACTCTCCTCTGTCTGGTAGTTTTCCATGATTGCCACAATTGTTCTTCCGATAGCAAGGGCTGTGCTGTTCAGGGTGTGCACATATTTCAGTCCATCGGCATCCCTGTAGCGAATGTTCAGCCGCCTCGCCTGATAATCCGTGCAGTTGCTGCAGGAAACCATCTCCCTGTACTTACCCTGCCCAGGCAGATAAACCTCTATGTCATACTTTTTAGCTGCAGAGGGTCCAAGTTCCCCGCTCGCAATGTTCACAACCCTGTAGGGGAGCTTTAGCTTCCTGACCAGATTTTCTGCACTTCCAAGCAGTTTCTCATGCTCCTCCCAGGATGTTTCTGGTAGCACGAATTTGAACATCTCAATTTTATCAAACTGATGGACGCGGAAGATTCCCTTCGTATCCCTTCCATGGGCACCCGCCTCCGTGCGGAAGCATGTGGAGAAGCCAGCATAATACTTTGGCAGTTCCTTTTTCTCAAAAATCTCATCGGCATGCATCGCCCCGATTGGAACCTCGGCAGTGCCTGCAAGGTAGAGGTCTTCTCCCTCAATCTTGTAAACATCCTCCCGCCCTGTTGGAAGAAAGCCAGTGCCGAACAGGGCCATCTCACGCACGAGGACGGGTGGAAGCACAGGCACAAAACCCTCCTTCACAAGTTCGCGGAGTGCAAACTGGACAATTGCAAACTCAAGAAAGACCAGTTCCTTTTTGAGGTAGGCAAATCTTGCCCCAGAGACCTTACCAGCCCTCTCCACATCAATCAGTCCGAGTTTCTCGCCGAGTTCTATGTGGTCCCTTGGCTTAAAGCTGAATTCCGGGATCGTGCCCCACTCTCTCAGAACTACATTTGAATTTTCATCTGGCCCAGTGGGCACGGATTCGTGCGGTAGATTGGGGAGCATTGCAAGAATCTGATTTCTCTCCGCATCGAGTTCTGCAAGCTGGCCCTCGCATTTCTCTATCTCCGCGTTTATTTTTTCAACCTCTGCAATCGTCCTGGCCCTGTCGTCGCTCTTGCTTATCAACCTTGCCATTTTGTTCTTCTCTGCCCTCAGTTTCACCACTTTCCCGGTAATCTCGCGCCACTGCCTGTCCACATCGAGCAATTTCTCAATCGGATACTCCTTACATCTGGCAGCCAGCCGTTCCTTTACATATTCTGGCTTTTCCCTTATCAGCTTTATGTCTAACATCGTGAGGGCAAGACGAAAAGGGTATTTATGGGTAGCGGAGAGCGGTTTCAACCCAATCGCTCGTAGTACTGCTCCACATCTCCCTTCCAGTTCTCGAACTTGTATTCTGGGAGTGCAATCACCCTGTACCTTGGTTTCGCGATTATCTCCCGCACCTCAAAATCACGGAAGAAGGAGTAGCTATGGCAGGTTTTTACCACCAAGGCGGTGTCCAGGCCCTTGTAGGTGCCTCCACAGGAAACCACTTCCTCGCCTGGGTTTACCTCGCTCGCATCGGTGGCCATGATTGCCACCTCGATTGCTATTTTTGTTCCTGCACCAAAAATTTCGAGGGCTTTGTCAAGGATGCCTTCCGGTGTAGCCTCGTTCCAGTTGAACCTCGAAGGCGGAACGAGAGGTCTTGTACCCTGGACAATCCTCACACCCTCTGCCAGCAGCTTTTCCCGCACTCCCGCGTACTCTTCCCGCATTAACCCGATTGGAATCTCTCCTTTGGGCCCGATGGTCGTTCCAGGGTAGTGGGTCACCACAATCATCTTTATCCCGCTCTCCTTGAAAATTTTCAGCGCTTTGAGGGCACTCCTTCCTGTCTCTGAAGCAATTATCACCTTTCCGATGCCCAGTTCCTCACACCGTTTTTTCGCGAGCCGGAGCAGATTCTCCGTGTTTATCTCCCCGCAGTACCTGAAATAGGTAACCGGAGGGCTCACATCCTCACTCATAAATCAGGGATTGCACCCACCCACTTATACTTTTTCCTCCCCCCTCACCATGAACCATCCCAGAATAAGCAACGAAACGCAAACAGCAATCAGGGCAAGAAGCACATCCAGGATACCTGTCTGGATTCTGGGAAAAAATCCGAGAAACGGAAAATACACAATGCTCAGGAGAATTGCCCCGCCAATTATTCCTGCGAATTGAAGGGCTCTAGATTTGATTGCGGTATAAATGCTGGCAACATCGTCTGCGGATGCAAACTGCTCTACCTGGTTATGGAGAAATATTGAAAGAAAGCAGAGCCCGAGCCCCATGGCTGGATAATATAGCATGGCCAGGTTGCCAATGTAGAAAACCGATGAAAACGCGATAACTCCAACCGATAGTCCAGGCAGCGCAGCCGCCAAACCGAATTTTTGGTAGTGGGTAAGGAAGATGTATAAAAGTCCCACACACAATCCGATAAAGAGAAATGCGGTGATGCCTGTGCCTCCGAACTGGAGCGAGACAGCTATAAACAGAAAGAACGCTGTAAATCCACTCATAGCGAAACTCTTTCTCTGTATGCTTTCACCCCCCTCAGCACCGCTGTCAAACTTATATCACTCTTCCAGTTAACTATCTCCATGTATCTCGAGATGCTTGCAATCAAACTTTTTCGCCTCAACCCGAGGACACCCCTCACAATCACGGTCTCCCTCTTTTCCCCTTTCTGGATGTAGTCCAGAGGGTCAGGGGAGATGCACACGATCTTGAAACCCCTTCCTGCGGTCTCAATAAGCACTCTGGGTAATTCCTCGTCCATCAACGGTGTGAAAACCACGAAGAGGGCATTTGTGCGGAAGAGCCGCGGGAGAATGAACTCGAGATTTTCAACCGGTGCGTCATCACCGCCTCTCTGGTGCATGAGTAACTCGAGAATCCTGTAAATCTGCTTTTTCCCGTAACCTGGCATTATGTACCGAACCGTATCTGCAATCACGATGGCGCCCACCCTGTCCCTGTTGGTGACTATTTTTGTAGCCAGGGAGAAAGCCGCGGAAATCATTCTCGTCTGGATTTTCTCCCGCTCCTCCATCAAATAACTCCCTTTCCTGAGGTCCACACAAAGAACCACATCCCCGCTCCGCTCCACATTAAACTGCCTTGCAATCAGGCGGGAATACCTGGCGCTGGCTTTCCAGTTTATCACCTTCATTGTATCGCCGCTCTGATACTCCCTGAGCGAATGAAATTCCAGCCCTGAGCCCCGCACGCGGGACACCACATTCCCGACTATTCCCCGTGTCTGGGCAGGCACCAGCTTTGCTTTCCTCACATCCTCAAGGATGGGTAAAATTCTCAGGTTGACCCCGAGTTCGTAGTTCTTTTCAAACCTGTAGAAGCCGAGGGGGTCTGAAGCACTCACTTTAAGATTGAGAACCTTCAATCTTGCGGGAATCCTGGCACGCACCGTAACATCCAGATTTCTGGTCTCTCCCGGCTTCAGTGCTATCACGGAAGGGTCAACCGAAACCTTAAAAATATCAAGGGCACTGATGCTAATCCCCAGCACACTGCCCGCACCCTTGTTCTTTATCTTCAATTTCATCTTTATTTTCTCATTCTGGAACCACTCCGTGCGGTCCTGTGTGATTGCTGGCTCTATTTCTACCTTCGGGCGGAGAATGTAGGAGAGGAAGAGCACCGAAAACAGGAACACGGTAAAGAAAAGAGGTGCCGTGGTGCGGAGAATAACTGCGAGGAAAATCAGGAACAGTCCGGTAAACGCAAAGAGATTTCTCGGATTCATGCTCTCTTCACAACTTTAGGCACAGGCACCTGGGTGAGAATCTTCTTTACTATCGCCTCATTCTTTACACCCTGGATCCAGGGTTCAACACGGAGGATGAGGCGGTGGGAAAGGGCTTCAACGCACATGAACTTAACATCGTCTGGAATTACAAAATCCCTCCCAAGCATCGCCGCCCTTGCACACGCAACCTTCTGGAGCGCAAGGGACCCACGCGGGCTGGCGCCAATCTCCACCTGAGAGTCATTTCTGGTTGCACCCACTATCTCAACAATATAATTCTGTATGTCTGGATGGAGTTCGACCTGCTCCACATATTTCTGCATTGCTATCAACGTCTCATGCGAAACCACATTGGCTATATCCACATCCTCCTTCATTCTTGCCTTTCTCCTTGCAAGAATCTCACGCTCCGCCTCCTTTGACGGGTAGCCCACGGAGAGCCGTGCAATGAATCTGTCAAGCTGGGCTTCTGGCAACGGATAGGTTCCCTCGTACTCAATGGGGTTCTGGGTTGCGATCACAACAAACGGATTTTCAAGGGTGTAGGTTGTGCCTTCAATTGTCACCTGTCTCTCCTGCATTGCCTCGAGCAGTGCCGCCTGGGTCTTCGGCGGTGCGCGGTTTATTTCATCCGCAAGCAGGATGTTCGTGAATATCGGGCCCTTGCGAAGCACAAAGTCCCCGCTCTTCTTCTCAAAAACATAGCCACCTGTGATGTCTGCAGGCAGCAAATCTGGCACAAACTGGATACGCTTGAACTGGCAGCCCAGGGCTCTCGCGAAGGATTTGGCGAGCAGGGTTTTTGCCAGGCCTGGATAGTCCTCGAAAAGCACATGCCCCTCGGCGAGAATACATGCAAGGAGCTTTTCCACAACTTCATGTTTACCCACAATTGCCTTCTCCACCTCTGCCACAAGCATCTGGCACAACCGTTTCATTTCCTGGGCTTCCATGATTTCACCAAGGCGGAAACGCTCACAGGGAAATAAGGGTTTGCTCTCTCTGTGGGCATTCCGTGGGTCCCAGGAAAATTTATCCCTCCACTTGACCCGAGCACGGGCCATTCTGGTCGCAGATTCACAGGGGAATTTCGAGGCACTACAACTATCTTTATATACTATCTGGTTTTGAGAGTTTGCCGTGATAAAATATGTTCTGTCCAAAGTGTGGCAGTTTGATGACGCCAGCATCCGGGAAATGGGTCTGCAGGCGATGCAAGAATGAGATTCCAGTAGATTCTTCCAAGAGCCAGACATTCGAGACCAAGTCAAAAACAAAGGAACTCACTATCATTGAGCAACCGCTGGATACACTTCCGAAGACCACGGACACAGAATGTCCTAAGTGCGGACACAAGGAGGCCTACTGGGTTCTCCGCCAAACAAGGGCGGCAGATGAGCCAGAGACAAAGATTTATCAGTGCACAAAATGCGGGCACAAGTGGCGTGAATACTAGATTTGCTTGGCAGGCCATTTAGAAACCATAACATTATTTAACCATGCATGTATGTGCGTTCGTGCAACCGCTGTTTGTTAACAGAAAAAAAGAACTTGCGGAAATCACGGACGCAGCGAAAAACCTGAAAGAAAGGGGAGAGGGTTCCACAATTATTGTCACAGGCGAGCCAGGTATCGGAAAAACCAGGTTGCTTGGGGAAGCAGGCAGAATCGCTGCAGAGCAGGGCATTCATGTGATTCAGGAAAGATGCACCCCTGAGAACAAGGCACCGTTTGGAGTAGTGAAGGAGGTTGTGATTAAGGGATACGATGCCCTCAGGAGCGGAGAGGTGGCTGGCGAATTGCTCCCGCTGGGACTGGCGGTTGACACCTCGGAGAAAATGGTTGAAAGAGAAAGATTGGTATCCGAGCAATACCGCGTATTTGAGCACCTGTACAGGAACCTTGTGGAACTCTCAAAGGCCACTCCCATGTGCGTGCTGCTGGATGATTTGCAGTGGGCGGACAGTGGCACAATTGCGTTTATCCATTACCTGTCAAGGAACATCCGGAAAACGAAGGTCATGCTGGTGGCTGCTGCCTCCGATCTGGAGGAAGCAAATGAATTCCTTGAGACCACTGTGAAGGCAATGAATGTGGAAAAAACCCTGAAAATTCTGAGGTTGAAGCCCCTCTCCGCCCAGGACACGGTGCTGCTTGTAAAGAGCACATTGAATATGGAGATTTCCGAGAAGCTGCTGAAGAGGGTTCATGAAAAAACTTCCGGTAATCCGCTGTTTATTATTGAAATTGTGCAGACCCTGAGGGAGAAAGCAAGGGAAATGGAGATGGTGGAAAGGGTGACAATTCCTCAGACGCTGAGTGCGGCCTACCAGAAAAGAATCAAGGCACTGGATAGGGAGGTGAGAGAAACAATGTGTCTCCTCAGTGTGCTTGGCCGTGAATTTACATTCGAGGATGCATGTGCTGTGCTGGGTATTGAGGAAGATGCCATTCTTGACAGTATTGAGAGAATGATTGCGATGGGATTCCTTGCGGAGAAGGCGGGCACCGAGGAACGGTACATGTTTCTCAACAATCCTGTGTATGAAACCCTGTATTCGATGGTTCCAAGCAAGACGGCACTTGCACTCCACAAAAGGATTGGCGAGCATTTAATCGCAACCAGAAACAAGGAGGAATACTTTGAGGAAATTGCCAGACATCTATGTCTAGCGGGGGTACCGGAATGTGCAGAGTATTATCTGAAAAGTGCAATTTATTACCTCAGGAATTTTGCTATAGAGGACTGCCTGCGAAACGCCCAGCTCGCACTTGAGCACGGGGAGAAATTCGGGGTTCCGGATGTTGTGAAGGCAAAAATCTACAGAACCCTAGGGTATGCATTTTCAGTGGTCTCTGAATTCCAGAAGGGAATCGGATACTACGAGAAGGCGATGGAGCTTGTCAAGGATGAGAAGGAGATAGCTGACATCACCTTCTATCTTGCCAACGATTACACCAAGATGGCGAGGTATGAGGAGGCACTGGCCCTCTTGAAAAAAATCCCTGCTTCAGCGCTCGAGAATCCGGAGGTGAAGGCCGAGGCACTGTTTGTTGAGGGGAGTGTATACTTCAAACGCGGGAACCTGAAGGAATGTCTGGATTGCTACACTAGAACCCTCGAAATTTTGAGGAATCTGGAGAATAAAAAACTGAAAGCGGATGTTTTGAATTCAATGGGTGTCCTGTGCCAGCACATGGGTAACTACAGCGAAGCGGAGAGATACCTTCTGGAAGCTTATAAAATAAGGAATGAACTCAACAATGTGAGGGAGATTGCAAGTTCCTGCAACGGGCTCGGCCTTTTCTATCTTAACACGGGACACCCGGAAAAGGGGCTGCCCTACCTGCTTTCTGCGGAGAAAATTTATAACAAAATCGGGGATGTCTATGGACTTTCAATTGTTATAAACAACATCGGAATTGTGTACTGGGCAAGAGGAGAGTTTTCCCAGGCAATTGAATATTTCAAGAGGGAGGTAGAGTACACGACAAAGATAGGGGATAGAAGCGGTACTGGCTATGGGCTCTACAACATAGGGACGATCTATGATGAGATGGGCGAGAACCAGAAGGCGATGGAATACTACGAGCAGGCGGAGGCGGTCTTTGCTGCAATCGGTGAGAGGAGCATGGCGGGGTGTGCTGCTGCGGGTAAGGCGTGCATGCTCGCAGCGATGGGAGACCACGGAAAGGCAGAGGAATTGCTGGAAAAGGTAATGGCCGAACTCATGGACACTGCCAACAGTGATGACCTGGTAGTTGTAAAGATGATGAAGGCGCGGGCACTCACCTTTGCTGGCAACTACGCGGTTGCAGAAGAGTTCTTCTACGATGTGATTGATTACTTCGAGACACAGGGGAAACTGGGTGACCTGACAGCTGCACTCACGGCCCTTGGCAAGATGTACATCCTTGCGGGTGAGAAAGAAAAGGCAAGGGAGACCCTGACAAGGGCCCTGGAGGTCGCGGAGAAGATTGAGGCAGAGACCTGGAAAACCAGGATAAGGGAGATTCTCGGGACGCTTGCCAGAGATTGATGCAAGGGACGCAATGCATGATTTTGAGGTTACTTATATATAGGCGTTCCCATATATTATTCCCTCAAGGAGTGATATAATGCCGAAACCCCAGGTTGAAAGAATTCCGACAGGAGTGCCAGACCTTGATGCGATCATCGAGGGCTTCGTGAAGGAACGGACCTACCTGATAAGCGGAGAGCCAGGCACGGGCAAAACAATTTTTTCCATCCATTTCATGAGCAAGGCCATTAAAAACGGCCTCAAGGTGGGTTTAATAACCACCGAGGAACCGCTCGACTCCATCCTCCTCCAGGCATCCCTGCTTGGAATGCCTCTGGACAAGTATGTGGGCAACGAGCTGAAGGTGGTTGATACCTCGCTTCACAGGGCAATGGAGGCCTCTTTTGCAACGCCCACAGGGGAATACCTCATCCAGAGTTTCAGGGACCTCCAGAGAGCAATTCCTCCTGGAGTTGATTGCGTGGTCGTGGATACCATCACCCCCTACTTCCTCCCGATGAATCCAACGATGGCGCGGGAAACTGCAACCGAGATCGTGACCACGATGCGGGAGAAGCGTCTCACCGCACTTCTGATAATGGATGAAGCGGTCGATGCCCATGTGCTGAGGGCTGTGGCTGCACCCGTCCACGGGTACATCCGGTTAGCATACCAGCACGACCCTTACACCACCCGTCCGATCCAGCTGATGTATGTGAGGAAACTAAGGGCCACAAAGACACCAAACCACCCGTTGAGGTATGAACTCACGGGAACAGGGCTTATAATTCACAAGGAAAAGCTCCCGTTAGAGTAAAAACATGTTCCTGTTTCTTGGCATTGTCTTTGCATACTCCGCAATCATCTCTGCAATCTTTTCCACAATCCATCTATAATATTCTTTGGGTAGATTGTAGGTTTTTATTTCCGGCACATAATTTGAAAAATCAATCAGGTATGGAATTCCGTCTGCTATTCCAACTTCCACAGTGTTTATATCATAATCCAGTACCGTATTGAGCTTCACGCAGATTTCCGCAATTTTCTCCCGCATCTCCGCAGATAGAAACTCGTCAGTGTATACATATTTCCTCTCGCCTGGCACATACTTAACTGGCAGCACATGCTTTTTGCCCACAACGAAGGCGCGCACATACTCGGTGTATTCCACCTTCTCCTGCAGAATCATTGTTTCGTTCCCTGTTTTCCTGTAAACCTCGCAGAGTTCCTCGAGGGTGTTGACAAAAAACACATTCCTCCAGGCATACCCGTTCACCGGCTTCAGCACAGCCGGAAACTGCACTTCATTCCTCACCCACTCCCAGGAGACAGGCGGCACCACATGCCCGAACTCGTAGTCAGGGTCGAAAGGAGGCAGCATCAGGGTTTTAGGGACCTTCATTCCAAGTTTTTCAGCAATTCCGTAGAAAAAGAATTTGTCATCCAGCGAGCAGGAAAACGGGTTGTTAATCACATAGGTGCCGTGCAGGGCAGCATGCTTCATTGCACATCTCAGGTAGGGCTCTAGATACGACTGCCTGTCGAGGATTATCCTGTATTCAAGCGGCTGGAAGAGAGAAACCTCAGAAATCCCTATTACCTTTGCCTCCACACCTTCCAGCAGCAAACTCAATCTATGAACCAGTTCCTGCGCCCACTCATCATCATATGTGAGAATCCCGATCTTCATGTTGCCTCAGAATATGAACACGCAGGCAGCTAGGCAAACACCGTAGTGGTCCATCGGAATTGCAAGTTCCTCCGCCTTGAAATTTATCTTTTCAAGTTCCACGCCCCTCAACTTTGCCATCTCTTCCATCTTCCAGCGGAGCACTTCCTTCAAGCTCTTCTGGGTCCCATGCATGTGACCCTCTGCAACATATCCTCCAAGCCCATCCTTCCGGAAGGCATATGCAATCCCTGCTGAAATCATTTCTCCCTCACCGCCTCTCTGCTGGGCGAGGACGCAGTAGGTGATTGCACCCATGGGGAGTGTGCGTTTCTCCACCTGCTTTATACCTACGGGCAGGATGGATGACACAGAAACCAGGTTCTGCTCACCGATGCCCGCACGCAGCAGGGCCAAATCGAATGCGTTGAGGTCCGAAACCTTGCTTATCGCCTTTCCAGATGTCACGAAGAATTTTGTTGGTATCGGCAGCATATTTATCAGAAGCAAGTTAATACTTCTCTGCACTTAAAGTTTTTTGTGGAATTGCCGCGATTAGCAGTTTTCTCTGCATGGCTCCACAAGGTCGGCCGCCGCCATCTGCGAATAAAAATTTTTATATCCGAGAAGGGAATATATGGGAAGAATGATTGAAAAGAAAATAAAAGAGTACGAAGAGGCAATCAAGAATGACCCGAAGAATCCTGTATTGTGGTTTGAGATGGGAAAATTGTTGAGTACCATTGGAGATATAGAGAAGGCAATCAATGCCTTTCAAACCGCAACGAGCATAAAACCGGATTATTTTGAGGCCTGGGATGCCCTCGGCGATGTGTACATGGAGGTCGGAGAGAAGGAGAAGGCGGTGGAATGCTACAAGAAAGTGGTTGCCACTGCTACCAAGGACACGACGCTTCCCAATCTCTGCCCGCGGTGCGGAAAGGAAATCAAGGACGAGGACCAGGTGTGCAAGGTCTGCGGTTTTGTGTTCGTGAAGGAGGAATTTCAGGATGCGGTTCCCCTTATATCAGGGGACATCTACCACTGTCCGCTTTGCGGTGCCAAGGTGGACTACAATGCCAGTTCCTGCGCCTGCTGCGGCGTGCCCATAATGGACGAGCATCCTGCAGACCCGAACATCGTCCACATCCTGCGGCGGGAACTCAAGCACACTGTGATTCCAGCCCCCGGCGCTGTTCCTCCTCCCCAGCAAACCCCGCAGGTTAAGGTTGAAAGGAAGCCCGAGGAGAAAACGAAGACAGCAACGGCAGTTTCCCCCGAGAAAGAAGGGGAAGTTCTGAAAATTTCAAAAAAAAATGAAAGATCAGAACCTGAGGCAATCCCGCCGCCTGTGGAAGAACCCAAAAGGAGTCCTTCGGAGGAGCTTCGCATCTATCTTGAAAGTATGAGCGCTGTTAACGAGATTCCGAAGCCGGAAAAGAAGAAAATCACATTTTTCGATGACCCTGTGAATCAGGTGTTGGTTATCGGATTAATAATCAGCATGATTATTCTCGGTTTAGCTGTCTGGTTCTTCATCATACGGTGAGAAGGAAAACATGGAGGAAATGATTGATAGAGAAAATGAATTTCGGCAGCTGGTGAGGGCCCTTGAGGAGATGCAGAGAGGGAGAGGGAACACAATCATCATAGAAGGAGAACACGGGGTGGGCAAGACCTACCTCTGCGAGAAATTTGAGGAATACTGCCGGGAAAAAGGAGTCCTGTTCGTCGGTGCAGATGCCAGGAGATATGATATGGGGAGACCATACTCCACATTTATTCAGATGCTCGATGACATAAGAAACCTGCATCCCGAATTCGTGCCCCTCGGACTCGCACCCTTTTTCGGAACCAGAACTCCTGATATCCCTGATCTCCGCACGGCTCAGAGCTTTCTCTACGAGAAGGTCTATGCATTTGTGGAGGCTGTTAGCAGCGAGGGCCTTGTGCTGTTTTTCGATAACATCGAGTGGCTGGACGCATCAAGTGTAGGACTGCTCCACTATCTCACGATGAAGGCACAGCAATCACGGTTGCTGATCCTGTGCACCTACTCGCCAGAAGATGCAAAACTGAATCAGAACGAGCGGGTCACAACCATGATTTCAATGCTGGCTACTGAAAAACTCTGCGTGAGAATCCGGCTTGGCACCTTCGGAAGGGAGGAAAGCATCGCTATAGCAAAGAATTATTTAAAAGATGCAAACCGTCTTGTGCTGGAGCAAATTTATGAGTATGCACGGGGGAATCCTGGCGTAATCAAGGAATTGTGCAGGTATCTGGCTGACAGCAAGGACAAGGAGATTGGATTGATTGCACCAGAGAAACTCAAACTTTCCTTCGAGAACAAACTTGCCAGATTGTCTATCAGAGAACTGGAAGTTGCGAGAATCGCGAGTGTAATCGGGCTGAGCTTTGACATGGGATTTCTGGCAAAGATGTGCGGGCAGAGCGAGGAAGACCTTGTTGAGGTGCTGGAGAAGTTGATAAATCTTGAGATAATTGAGGAGCACGGCGACAGGTATGTTTTCAAGTCCCCTGTGATCCGGGCATTCCTTTATTCCCAGCTTCCGCAGGATTTGCGCACCCAGGTGCATCTGAGAGCTGCAGATTACCTGTCCAAAAAGTGCAGAGAGGGAGATGAAAAAATCTATGCCCTTGCCTACCACTACTTCCACGGTGAGAATTACGAACTTGCACTAAGATATCTCCTGAGAAGTGCCGAGCTTTCGTATGAGGAATATGCATTCGAGCGCACACTCGAATTCTTGAAGATGGCGGACAGATGTGCAGCCCACATTGGCAACATGTTTCTGAGGGCGGAGGTGAAGAGTAAGATCGGAGATATCTATTATGGGTTGGGAGAGTTTGAGAAAGCAGGAGAGATATACAACACGCTCGTTGAGGAGCAGGTGGTGAAGACCGATGCAAAACTCAATGCCTCTCTCCATCTGAAACTTGGTAATCTGGCGAACATGCGCGCCGATTACTGGGAGGCATTGAAATTTTACGAGAAAGCCCTGGAAATTGCTACAGGTTCAATGCGGGAATTCGAGATGGCGATGGCACACAGGGGCTGCGGCTACATCTATCTTCGCCTCGGAAACTGGCGTAAGGCACTCGATGAGTATTCGCAGGCCCTCGGAACCGCAAACAAACTCCGCGACGCATGGTTGAATGGAATTCTTTTTCTGGAACTCGGGAATCTCTACAACATGCGCGGCAATCTGGATGATGCGTTGATGCATTATGCAATGGCATGTAAAAACTTTGAGAAGGGAAAGCACTATCTTGATATGGGAAGGGCCCTGTGCAATGCTGGAGAGGTTTATGTGCAGAAGGAGGAGTTTTCCCGTGCAGATACTAAATTCTCAGAGGCACTGGAGTACGCTAAAAAAACAGAGAACGAAAGTTTTGTTCAGTGGGTGGAGACAAATCACGGATTTGCCCTCGTGAAACTGGGGAGAGTGGAGGAGGCAAAGAAACGATGCTATGCCTTCCTGGAAACTTGCAGGATGAACAAAAACAGGTTCGGCACCGCAAGGGCATTCAGGGTGCTGGGCTGGGCAGAAAGGGAACTGAAAAATTACCAGAATGCCATTGAATACTTCGAACTTGCCGTTGAAATTCATCAATCGCTCGGTGTCCAGTATGAACTCGGACGGGAACTCTGGGAGATCGGGAGAACCCATGAGGAGATGGGAAATGGAGAGAAGGCAGCGAGATACTATGCCCGTGCCCTCGAGATACTTACCGCCATTGGTGCCAGCTACTATGTGAAAAAACTCCGGGCAAAGCTGGGGAGAGGGTAGCCAAGTGCCACACCCTTCAATCTCAAAGATTAAATAATCCCTTTTTTATAAGGCACGGAAGAGAGGATGCCTATGAAGAAATATGTGTATCTGTTCACCGAAGGTGATGGAAAAAACAAGAAGTTGCTGGGCGGTAAAGGTGCAGGTCTCTGCGAGATGATCCAGATAGGCTTGCCTGTACCCCCTGGGTTTGTGATAACCACCGAGGCATGTCTTGAGTATTACGAGAGAAACAAGACGCTGCCCGAAGGACTGAAGGAGCAGGTCATGGAGGCAATAAAAAAGCTTGAGGAGGAGACAGGAAAGAAATTTGGCGGCAAACCACCCCTTCTGGTTTCTGTTAGAAGCGGGGCTGCAATTTCAATGCCTGGCATGATGGATACCATTCTGAACCTTGGTTTGAACGATGAGACAGTCAAGGCACTTGCCGAGGCGACCCAGAACGAAAGATTTGCCTACGATGCTTATAGAAGGTTCATTTCGCTGTTCAGCAAAATTGCGATGGGCGTGGATGACGAGCTCTTCTCCAACGCACTTGAGAAAATGAAAAAGTCCAGGGGATACAGATACGACACTGACCTGACCGCAGAGGACCTGAAAAAACTCTGCGAGGAGTTCAAAGCCATAACCGAGAGAGAAAAAGGGGGTTTTCCAGCCGATCCATATACCCAGCTCTTCACAGCGGTAAAAGCGGTTTTTGAATCGTGGAACGGGAAGCGATGCGTGGATTACCGCAAGGAATTCAAAATCACGCCTGACATGGCAAATGGCACTGCCGCCAATGTTCAGACCATGGTGTTCGGCAACATGGGAAACGATTCCGCAACAGGCGTTGCGTTCACTAGAGACCCTGCAACGGGCGAAAATGTGTTTTACGGCGAGTATCTGGTCAATGCGCAAGGCGAGGATGTGGTTGCAGGTATAAGGACCCCGAAACCGATTGGGGAGCTTAAGGAAGAGATGCCGGTGGTGTATCAACAGCTGCTCGGTGTCCGTGAGAAACTGGAAAAGCACTTCAAGGAAGTCCAGGACCTTGAATTTACAATTGAGAAAGGCAAACTTTACATGCTCCAAACCCGGAACGGAAAAATGAATGCAGCGGCGCGGGTAAAAACCGCCGTGGATTTCGTTAAGGAAGGATTGATAACCAAGGAGGAGGCATTGCTCAGAGTGAACCCATCAGAACTTGACCATCTGATGCACAGGAGGGTTGACCCGAAGTACACGGGCAAACCGATTGCAGTCGGTATTCCCGCGTCTCCAGGTGCCGCTTCCGGCAGCGTCATTTTTGACGCGGACGAGGCCGAGCGACGGGGTAGACTGGGCTGGAAGATTATTCTTCTCCGCGAGGAAACGAAGCCGGAAGACATTCACGGCTTCTTTGCTGCCCAGGGGATTCTTACCAGCAAGGGTGGCAAAACAAGCCATGCGGCAGTGGTGGCAAGGGGTATGGGAAAACCCTGTGTTACCGGGTGTGAAGAAATCAAGATTGACTCGAGGGCAAGGGTTGCCACGGTGGGTAACATAAAGATAAGTGAGGGAGATATTATCACAATTGACGGCACCTCTGGCAGGGTGTGGCTCGGAGAGATTCCGAAAATTGAGCCGGAGATCAGCGAGGAATTCAAAACCCTTCTTTCCTGGGCGGATGAAATCAGAAAACTCGGTGTGCGGGCGAATGCAAATACGCCAAAGGAGGCCGCCCTTGCACTTTCATTCGGGGCTGAAGGCATCGGGCTCTGCAGGACTGAAAGGATGTTCAACGAGACCAACCGTCTCCCGATAGTCCAGGAAATGATTCTCGCAGATACCTACGAGGAGCGGAAGAAATGCTTGGACAAGCTTCTGCCCTTCCAGAAACAGGACTTCATCGAGATTTTCAAGGTGATGAAGGAAAAGCCAGTTACAATACGGCTTCTGGACCCTCCCCTCCACGAGTTTTTGCCTTCCCAGGAAGAACTGATGATAGAGATTGAGAGGGTGAAAAACTTCAGAAAAATTGTGGAGGCAATGCACGAGCTGCCAGAAACAATCAAACTGATGGACCCGAAACTCCACATGTACCTTGAGCCAGTTGAAAAGGTCTCCTCGGAATTGATGAAGCTGGGCGAGCAGCGGGTCGACGAGGAGCTTTTACGATTGAAGGAGAATGTGCTGAGAAAGGTGAAGAACCTGGCTGAAGTGAACCCGATGCTGGGGCATAGAGGGGTCCGTGTGGGCATCACATACCCGGAAATCTACGAGATGCAGATAAGGGCAATTCTGGAGGCAGTTGCTGAATTGCTGAAACAGGGCGAAAAAGTTAATGCAGAAATCATGGTACCCCAGGTGTGTACCGCCCAGGAACTGAAGTGGGTCCATGACATCCTTAACCGCGTCCACCGGGAGGTGGAGGCAAAGTATGGAATAAAAGTGCCCTACAAGTTTGGAACGATGATAGAGGTTGTCAGGGCCTGCATGCGTGCCGGCAAATTGTCCGAGTATGCGGAATTCTTCAGCTTCGGTACCAACGATTTAACCCAGGCAACCTTCAGCTTCTCAAGGGAGGATGCCGAAAACAAGTTCCTTCCGCTCTACAATGAGAAGAAAATTCTGCAGGACAACCCGTTTGAGATTCTGGATGTGAAGGGTGTTGGCAGGCTGATGATGATAACGATAGAGTGGGGCAGAAAGACAAGGCCAGATTTGAAGGTGGGCATCTGCGGAGAACATGGTGGCGAACCCCGCTCCATCGAATTCTGCCATGCCATCGGGGTAGATTATGTGAGCTGCTCACCCTACAGAATTCCAATTGCAAGAATTGCAGCCGCCCAGGCAACGGTAAAGGAAAAGATGGGTATTCTCAAGAAGGAGCCATAGCTTTTCACACAGTTAATTTTATCCTGCTACATCAGAAAACCTCATAAACCCGCTGGCATTATCTGATGACCATGTTCGAGGACTACGAGGAACTAGCTAGAAGGTTTACCTATGAGGTGGAGATGGAAGTTTATCTAAATTCTGCCGGGTTAAGGAGTGTCGTAAACACTGCCCAGATTTATGAGAGGTATGCGCCACTCTTTACCGAGCAGAAGGTACGCACATTCAAAAATGCGGCCCAGAATTATACCGGTGAAGAGAGGGAAAGGGCAAGGCGTCTCTATTTGTTTGCATGCGAAAATTATCTAGAAAATGCAGTCAAGGTCCAGAGAGATGCCTTGCTTACGAAGGAGGCAACGATGGAGGTCAGCATTGATGGCGAAAAATGCCTGTTCAGGTTCTTGTCAACGAAAATCCAGAATGAAGAAAACCGGACAGAAAGAAAAAAGCTTTACGAAATAGAGCTGGGCGCGGTCAGGGAGATGAACCCGCTCCAGGTGGAAATAATGAAGGCATTGCATGGAAAAGCAGTGGAGCTTGGCTATCCTGACTATTATGAACTTTACAGGAATCTGAAGCAGGTGGACTTTACCAGGTTGAGAGATACTCTCAACAGATTTCTTGCATCCACGGAAAATCTTTATGTGGACGCAATGAACAGGTGGCTGGATAAATACAAGCTTTCGCTGGGGGAGCTTGAGAGACACGACATCGCCTTCGTGTTTGCAGGCACTGAATTCGACAGGTACTTTCCAGCTGAAAATATGATGAACGAGCTTGCGGGTGCAACCGCGGCAATGGGGATGGATATAACAAAACTGAAGGGTAGTGAAAGGAATGTGATAATTGACCTCGAGCAGCGGCCCACCAAATCGCCGAGAGCTTTTGTATCCGCGGTTGACCCTCCGTTTGAAATCTACATGGTTGTGATGCCCCAGGGCGGCGTCTCCGACTATCTTTCCGTATTTCACGAATCGGGACACGCACTCCACTATGCTTTCGTGGTGCCCTCCCTTCCATTCGTCTACAAAAAAATTGGAGAGTCATCTGTATCTGAGACCTATGCATTCCTGTTTGAATACCTGCTCACAAATCCTCTCTTCGTGGAAAAAAGGGTAAAGGGAGAAGCCCTCAAAGAATACCTCCAGTATCAGATGCTCTACAAACTCTACATGGTCAGGAGATACATCGGGAAACTGAACTACGAACTCCAGCTCCACCGAGCGAAGGATCTGGAAAAGATGGGCGGGGTTTATAAACGGGAGATGGAGAGGGCCCTCCACTTCCAGCATCCGGAAGAGATTTTCCTCGCAGACATTGACCATGGCTTCTACTCGGCGGATTACCTCCGTGCCTGGATTTTCGAGCCGATGCTCAGGAGGAAGATGGAGGAGCTTTACGGGGAGAGATGGTTTGAAAAAGAGGATGCTGGCAGGTATTTGAGGGCTCTCTGGTCTGTCGGAGAAAAGCACAGCGTAGAAGAGTTAGCCAGAAATATAAATATGGAGGAACTAAATCCACGGTACCTCGAGGAAGAACTCAGACAGGGACTCGAGTAGTTATTTCCACACCCTCAAAACATTCCCGCAATCACAAACGAAATCTGGCTTTCGGTATTTCATCGGTTTTCCGCATCCCCTGCATCTTGTGTGCTCTGCGAAGTGGTGCAACCACGCATCGATCACATCAGGAATTTCGCCTTTCCGCAGGTTTTCAAGTGCCTTTTTCTGCTCCTTATTGGTCACGAGTCCCGCGAGAACATCAAGGTCTGGACTTTCCTCCTTCTTTGCCTCCCTCAACCTCCGACCCGAGAAAAACATCGCAATAAACACGCCTGAAAGAAATCCGCCCACATGGGCGAGATGGGCCACTCCATCACCACCCACGCCCGCAAGCGAGAAGAAACTCAGCAGCGTCTCAACCATAAAGAAGAATAGGATTGCAATCCACGCCTTCACACGGAGCAGAAAGACGGGCCCGAGAAACATCGGGATCTCTGCCTTTGGATGCCTTATCAGCATTGCCCCCAGCACGCCGCTCACAGCACCCGAAGCCCCGATTGCATAGCTCAACCTTCCGAAGTTGAACAGGGTGTCGAAGAGCACTGCAAAAACCATTGCCGGAAAGTACACAACGCCAAACCTTTTGAAACCCTCCCTTTCTTCAAATGCCACGCCTACAAAGAAGAGAATCAGCATGTTGCCCAGGATGTGGTAAATGCCTCCATGGAGAAAGGCATGGGTGAACACCTGATACACCCATGTGGGAGAAATTTTATACTGGGGAAATGCCAGCGACGAAATCAGCTCCCAGTACCACTCCGGAGAGAACCTTGCAGAGAATACCTGGAGGACAAAAACCAGCAGGTTTGCGAGAACCAGGGCCAGTGCCAGATTGGCTTTCTTGAGAAAGGAATAAACGAGAGGGAGAAAAATTGAGGCGAAAAAGAGTAAAAAAACAATCATTGTTTTCGCTTTGCTAGCTCCATTTTTCGCAGTTCAGCCCTCTTGATTTTCCCGCTTACTGTCTTCGGCAGCTCCTTTACAAACTCAATCTCCCTGGGATATTTGTAGGGCGCAGTGACCTTCTTCACATGTTCCTGGAGCTCTTTTACCAGGTTCTCAGATGGCTCATACCCTGGTTTCAGAATCACAAATGCCTTTACAATCTGACCACGCATCTCGTCAGGCACACCGATCACCGCGGACTCCGCAACTGCGGGATGCTCCTGAAGGGCACTCTCCACTTCAAACGGACCGATTCTGTAACCGCTGGATTTTATTACATCATCGGCTCTACCAACAAACCAGAAATAGCCGTCGCTGTCCTTGTATGCCTTGTCGCCCGTGTAATACCACTCACCCCTGAAACATGACTGGGTTTTTTCATCGTCTTTCCAGTAGACCTTGAAAATTCCAGGAGGATGGACGGGCTTCACCTTCACTGCAATGTTGCCCTCCTCGCCCACGGGCAGAATGTTGCCATCGTCATCCACCACTTCTACTATGTGTCCGGGTGTGGGCTTTCCCATCGAACCATACTTTATCGGCATGCACCTGAAATTCGAGAGCAGGGCGACGCTCTCGCTCTGTCCATAGTAGTCGTAAATGTCAAGCCCTGTTGCATCCTTCCAGACCTTGATAACTTCTGGATTCAGCGGCTCACCTGCACTCACACAGTGTCTCAAACTCCTCAAGTCATAATTTTTCAGGTCCTCCAGGATTATCATTCTGAACGCGGTTGGCGGTGCGCAGAACACTGTAGGACCGAATTTTTCAATTATTTTCAGCACGGTGGCACCGGAAAATTTACCCCTGTGATTATGCTGCATCACGGTGGCACCGACAATGAACTGCCCGAAGAGCTTGCCCCACGCGGTCTTTGCCCACCCAGTATCTGCAATCACCCAGATTATGTCCTCTGGCTTCAAATCCTGGCAGTACTTTGCCGTGACCGTGTGTCCGATTGCATAGCCCTGGGTGTGAAGCACCATCTTCGGGTAGGACTCGGTGCCAGATGTGAAATAAATCAACATGGAATCCTCGGTCTTCGTTTCTTCCACTTTGCTCCTGTCGAGATTTGGCGAAAGTGCTGGATATTCCTTCTCCCACGAAGTCCAGTTCTCCTCGGTAACCCCGATTCCAATCACCCTCTTCAGGGTCGGGCATTTGTGCTGGATTTCCTTTATCTTTGGTGCGTTTTCCCTGTCGGTTACCACATACTGGGCCTCGGACTTGTTTATCCGGTATTCAAGGTCATGGGCGGTCGAGAGTGTGGGTGTCGGAATTACGATCACGCCGAGCTTTATTGCACCTATGACCGCATAATACCACTCCGGAATCTGGGGAAGAATGATGAGAATCTTCTCGCCCTTTCTCGCTCCGAGTTTCAACAGGAGATTTGCAAACCTGTTCGTTTCCCTGTTGAGTTCCCAGTATGTCAGTTTATGGGCATCTGTCCCCTCGTTGTTCACTGTAATCAAAGCCAGTTTGTTCCTGTCCGTTTCAGCCCGTTTTGCAATCACATCAAATCCGAAGTTGTATTTTTCTGGCAGTTCCCACTTAAACGCCGCATACTCCTTCTGATAATCCTTCATGTTTGGCTCTATCATACAAGCACCTCAAAAATGGGAGAGAGAGATGGTATATTTAATTAGCGGTGAAAAAATTCACGATGTATTATCAAATGATCTCGTGAATGCACGCGTGGACAAGCAATTGGTCCGTAGATTTAGAACCTGGAAAGGGTTTGCTAATACACTCTTATTGCCATTTCCCCAATCTATATATATTATCTTAGCAATAACGATTTGTGAACTAATCATGTAAGGGTGGTATAGATGCATGCCGAAGATGATGAACTTGAGATGATAAGACGGAAGAAAATTGCAGAAGCGATGAAGCCATCAACCCAAAACAAGGCAGAAGCAATTTCAGAGCCAGTTAATCTTACAGACGCGGACTTTAGCAATTTTATCAAGAAGCATCCAAATGTGATAGTGGATTTCTGGGCGGCATGGTGCGGTCCCTGCAGGACCTTTGCACCCGTTTTCCAGAGGGCGGCAAAAGAGTATGCGGGCAAAATTGTGTTTGGAAAGCTGAATGTCGATGAAAATCCTGCAACCGCTGAAAAATTCGGGGTCAATGGAATTCCCACGGTGCTTGCGTTCAAAAACGGAAAACTCGTCGAGCGGTTCGTCGGTGCCATGCCCTACCCAGTGTTCGTCCGCACGCTGAAGGAAGTTTACGGATTGTAGTTACCTTAAAATCTCGCTGGCGCACTTCCGCAGCCGGTTCATGATTGCAAGCCCGATTCCCTCCTCATCCACACCTTCCACCACAACCAGTTCATAACCCCTTTTATCAACCTCTCTGAGCAACCTGAAGAGATTTCTAGCATACTCTTCCTTTGTACCTCTGGAACCCACGATCACATCCTCTGCACTCTTGCCTCGGTTCCTGAACAGCAGGAGACAGGTTTTCTTGGCGTTCTTTTTCGCCTCAAAGACCTCGAAAATCCTTCCAGAGGCAGAGGGTTCCACGAGGACCACGGAAGCTGCCGGGGAATAATGCCGGTACTTCATCCCAGGGGCAACCGCATGCGCAAACTCAATTTCCGCCCGTGCTGCAGGATGAATTTCTACCTTTCCCACAGCACGGGTAAGCATCTCCACGGTTATTCCCCCTGGACGAAGAAGGAGAGGTACACCATCCAGATTGCCCACGACCGTGGATTCAAGTCCGATTTCGGTGTTGCCTCCATCTATGATTGCCTCAATCTTTCCGTAAAAGTCAGCAATCACATGCTCCGCTTTCGTGGGACTGACCCTGCCAGAGATGTTGGCGCTGGGCGCTGCAACCGGCCCTGCAAGTTCAATCAACATTCTGGCTACCGCGTGTGAGGGCATCCTAACAGCCACTGTATCCAGATTTGCGGTGACCGAGGAGGGGATTTTATCGCCCTTAGAAAGCACAAGTGTCAGTGGTCCGGGCCAGAATTTTTCTGCAAGCTTTCTCGCCTTTTCTGGCATTTCGGAGACAACGGATTCAAGCTGGGATAAATTCGATATATGAACAATAACGGGATTGTCTGCGGGTCTTCCTTTGACCTCAAAGATTCTTTTCACCGCGGCATCCAGAAATGCACTTGCACCCAGCCCGTAAACTGTTTCCGTAGGAAAGCCAACGAGGCCACCAGTTTTTAAAATTTGAGCGCATTCTTTGATTTTCCATGCTGCCGGTCTTGTGGGGGAAACCCTGTAGATTTTTGTTTCCATGCTACTCCTCGGCAATCACCCAGTGAGCCATGTCCCTGTTGCTTGCCACACCCACACCTTTCTTCGAAACCGCTATTATTCCGACAGAAATTTCGTTCGGGAAGAGGGAGACACCCCATTCACACGCTTTCTGGGGTGCCATTCCCCTTGCAATCTTGTCGTAGACCGATTTGCAGAGCACCCGCTTTATGATTTCTTCCCCGATGCCCGTGGTGGTGACTGCACCGTGCTTTCCGGCATAAAGCCCCGAGCCAATCTGCGGAGAATCGCCCACTCTGCCTGGAAGCATTATGCTCGTGCCACCTGTTGAACTTCCAGCAGCATAGTACCCTGTTTCATCCATAGCCACTGCGCCCACCGTGCCTGTCAGTCCTGGGTAAACAAATTTCTTCCATTTTTCTGCCCATGGGGGCAAATCCCCTGTCTTCAATTTTTCCTTCACCTCTGCCAGCCGTTTCCTCGCCTTTTCGGTCATCGGGTCATAGTCGGGAAACCCTTTCATTCTAGCGAATTCAACGGCACCATCACCTACGAGCAGCACATGCGGGGTCTCCATGACACATCTTGCGACCCTGATAGGGTTCTTCACCCTCTTTATCGCAGCTACACCCCCCGCCTGCATCCTGGAGTCCATCAGGGCTGCATCCATTTCTATTTCACCGTTGAGCTTTGCATACGAGCCAGTGCCCGCATTGAACCGTTCGTCGTCCTCCAGTACCACAATTGCCTCCACCACAGCATCCAGGGCATTGCCCCCGTTCCGCAGCACCTCCATACCCTTCTCTGCAGCTCTCTGTGTGCCGTCGGAGTATTCCTTGCCAGCACCAGCACCACCATGCGTAATCACAACCCGCGTCATCGTATCACAGTTTGGGGGTATGATAAAGAATTAAATAATACTTATTATTTGGCATACAACAGCATACCTGCAGATGCAAGTTGAGGTATTACGATGAAACGAAGTTCAAGAGCATGGAAGAAAAGAGGCCAGATGCGGTGGAAATGGCAGAAGAAGAGGATGCGGAGAAGAAAGAGGGCAATGAAGCTCAGGACACAGTAATTCCATGGGAGTATGGGGTAACCAGGTATCCTAACGGGCTCCAGTTAGGGAATGATAGCATACGGGTATTCTGACTCCAGGATGATGAGTAACTGGAGCATAGACCCGAAAAGAGGTTGAAAACAACCTCGAAGATACCCGTTGATCTGGGTTCAAATCCCAGTGCTCCCACCAAATTTTTTTGTTTTTTTCCATCATTATCAACAGTGAGAATTAAGCAGTTGCGTTTAAAAACTGCGGGAGCGATTGCATCTCGGAGGTGATAAAATGAACATCAAATCCTTCCTCCTCGTCGGAATGCTCCTGCTCTCGATTTCCTATTTCAGCGCAAGAGAAAATGCGAACACTGGCATTATGGATAATGTGAAATTGGTGCCTGGCTCCCATGCGGTTGTTGACGCCGAAGGCAATCTCAGAATTGATTTCGGGACTTTGATGGTGGGTACAAAGGTTGTGCTTACGGATGCATTCGGTATTCAAAACGAGAATGACCTTGAAGTGGTGATTAATCAAATCCAGATTGAGAGCAATACAGATGGATGCCGCCTCGCAGTTCTTCCGTCGGAGAATGTCGCAGTATCTCCAGGAGAAACAGTATGGTTCAGTGTGTCAATAGAAATTATGAATGGAACCAGTGCAAATCTTTCAGGAAGAATAGTTCCGGTCATTGTGTGACCTAGATTCTTACTGCATCACTCTTCCTGCCTTCTGTCGCCCCACGGCGGTAGGTGCGGTGAATTTCCGGCTTCAATCCGAAGTTTTTCAGGTGGCGTGTCACCTGCCTCCTTGCAATCCTGAATGAGTTGTTATCCTTGCCTGGCTGTGTGTGGTTCTCGCTTAGATGGGCCAAAAACACATGCCTGGTATCCTGGGTGGCGACCATCGAGAGGAACTCGGAGCACTGGGTGTTTGAGAGATGCCCCCTTGAGCTTGCAACCCACTCCAGATAGGCCCATTCCTCCGCATGCGCGGGGTCACGGAGTTTGCTGGCTACGATGCTTTCCTCGTAGTTTGCCTCCACATGTATGCACTCGGCCCCTCTCACGAGCTCCAGCATCTCAGGAGTGTGGGTCCCGAGGTCCGTGATGTGGGCATACCTTGCACCTTTCGAAATAAGGATGAAGTTTAATGGTCTACCTGCACTCCTTCTATCCCCGTGAGGCACTGGAAAACTCACAATCTCAAGGTCGTTGAGCTTTTCTTCCAGTTGATAAAAATTCCAGGGATAGTCGCCAAGTTTTTCCATGGTTACCTTCCGGGTTTCTGGAGGGGCGAACACGGGTGTTCCAAAGTTTCTCTCGAAGGTCCCGACACTCCTTATGTGGTCGATGTGGGCGTGTGTCAGGATAATTGCATCAATCTGGTCTGCTAGAACCCCGAGTTCTGCAAGCCGCGCGGCAATCACACGGAAGGGGAGCCCAGCATCAATCAGAATTTTTGCATGTTCTGTTTCCACATACGTTGCGTTTCCCGAACTGCCGCTGCCAAGCACGCAGATTTGCATTGAAAGGTAAAGGCAGTGCTACTATCTAAAATTTTGGGTTCGATGTCCTCTCTTTTCCTGGCTTCTGCTTTTCCACAACCTCTATCCTTATCTCCTCTCCACGCCCGTTGTAGGCCTTCCATGTTCTCATGTTGTAGGGGTAGGCAACGATAATGTGGACCCAGCCGAACCGTTGAAACAGGTCGAGATCAGCATCAGATGGAACCGCATAGGGACTCGGATGCGAATGGATTGTGCCGATGATTGAAAAATCTGCTGGCTTCATGTGGAGCATGAAAACTGCTGCCTCGTTGCTGGAAATTGTGCCGGGCAGCACCACATATTGATTTATCAGTCCGGTTCTTCCGAGGCGGAGCAGGGCAGCGAACTCATTGGGATGCGCATTTCTCGCGTTCTCGAAAATCGCCTCGAGAAGCTCTCTTGCAACTCCCCTGAACATTCCCCTGGTTTTTCTCGGAGGCGCAAAAAGTGGCATTCCTAAGCCCTCCTCAAACATTTAAGTGTTGCCCAGACAACCCCGACAACCGCACCAAGGGCCGTGCAGGTCTCAAGTCCCACGCCTTTTCCCGTGACTTCAAAGTGGTACTCAGCAATTTCTTCAACCTTCCCGAGACCCCTATGCCCAAGCCCGAATACCAGGCAAACCGATTTTCCACCCAGCAAAGCGGAAACAATGAATTCTGGACCCACTGCCTTGTTCCGGTCGGGATGCTGGGTTGTCACGACAACGAGACCGAGCTGGGGTGGAAAACCCCTCTCAGGAAACGGGAAAAGGTGAAATCTGCCTTCGCTGGCTAGCTTAAGCAAGTCCTCTCTCGTAGAAATCGTGGTTTTGTCGGCAAGAAACTCCGAGATTTCCCTAGGCGTCCTGGTTTCTTCGGGCACTGGGAAACCGAACAGAGCAAGGTTGCAGTCAAAGCCGGTGCAGAGCGCCAGGGCTCTTGTTACCGCCCTCCGATGCACCTCATGAAATTTTGCACCATACGAATTGTAGAGCCCGAGAGTAAGACGCCCCTGCACAGAGACACAAAAGGATTAGCAACAGATAAACATTTTCAAATCCTTGTTTTCCGCATCACTCTCTCGCACTTTGCAAGGTAGTTCTTTGCATTCTTTTGGGTGAATGTATTTATTGCCTCCCTCAGGAGTTCAACACCCCTCTCAAAATCGGTATCGCTTTCAACCAGCATTCTTCCATATTCGCACAGGGTTTTGGCACGTTCGATTTCCATTCCTGCAGCCTCGTAGATTCCCGCACTCTTCTCGTAGAGTAGCCTGGCTTTAGCCAGGTTGCCGGTGAGTTCCTCATAAACCGCATGGACACGGTAAGCCCAGCCCACAACATCCTTTGCGTTAATTCTGTTTGCAATCTCAAATGCAGTGGTGAGGTTTCCCATCACGCCCTCGAGTTGTCCTGTTTTCACAAGGGCCTCCGCAATGCCGCAAAGATTCCATGCAATTCCATATTTGTTGTCAATTCTCCTGCAGAGCTTCAAACTCTCATTGTAGTTTCGCAGCGCCTCGGCATACTCCTCATAATCCAGGGCAATGTCTCCCAAACTGCTGTACACCACGGAGAGCCCTCTTCTATCCCCAATCCTCCGGTCTATCTCAAGGGCCCTAAGGTATTGCTCCCTCGCGTTTTCCCGCTCTCCGAGCCCCCTGTAAAATTCTCCGAGATTGTTGGATGTGGAGGAGATTCCACGCAAATCCTCAATTTTTGTGTAAATCTCAAGGGCCTTTTTCAGGTTCCGCTCACCTTCCTCCATCCTCCCGAGCGAGTGGGATGCGGTGCCCAGCCGCATGTATCCATAGGCGAGGTCCGCGTAAGCTTCCGTGTTCTCCAGAATTTTGATCGCTTCTTCATAGTATTTCAGTGCCTCGGTATGCTCCGCAACCCGCTCATGGACCAGCCCTCTGATGCATACCAGCCTACCACGAAGTGCAGGTTCCGTCTCGAGCGACAGTGCATGTTCCACATCCTTCATGGCGGCAGCGTAATCCCCGATGGCAATATGGGCTTCAGCCCTCTTCTTCAAGGCAATTGCCATGTCACGGTCATTTCCGCGGGTTTTAATTATTTCCAGCATCCTGTCAATAAACTCTATTTCCTCGCGGAATCTTGCGTCAGTTTCAAGAGCATCTATCAGGACCTTCAGGATTTCAAGCCTCCGCTCTGGATTTACCGCCTTATCCAGTCCCCTTTTAAGCACCTCCACCGCTTTCTCATTTGCGAAATTCGCGAGTGCATATCTTCCCGCAAGAACTGCGAACTCCTCTATTTTCGGGGTAATTCCTGCAGCCAGATAATGCTCTTCCATCTTAAGAATTGCCTCGTGTTTGCCCGCAAGGTAATCCGCCTCGTAAATTTCAGCCAGACACTCGTGATACGCTTTTTTGAGACCCTCATCGATTGTAGAATATATCGCATCCCTCAGCATTGGATGTGAAAATCTGTAGTGATTCTCATCAACCCTGCTGGCAAAACCTGCAGTTTCAAGCGAACTCAACCTTCTGAGAACCCCTAGTTTTGAAGTTTCCAGCAATCTGGCTACCGTATTCGGAGAAAATTCGTAGCCCTCTACTGCACCGCACTGGAGAATCTCTATATCCTCCCTGGGCAGTCGATGCACTCTCTCCTCTAGAATTTCGTAAATTCTCTTTGGCAGATTTTTTTCGTAGTCCCAGTGCTTGATCGCCTTTTCAAGTTTCTCATTTTCGTCCACATCCTTCAGCAGTTCTATTGTGAATAATGGATTGCCCTGGGTTTCAGCAAAAAGTTTGGCTACGAGCTCTTCATCCAGCTCGTATCCAAGCAACTTACCCAAGAAATTAACAAATTCATCCTGATTCAAACCCTCTATCTTCAGGAACTCTAGGACTCCGTCTCTGACAAGCGGTTCAAGCGTTCTTCGTTCTATCTGGACATTGCTGGCATTTTCATTGTAGGTGCACAGCACAAACACGGGCATCTCGCCTGAATTTCTTACCAGAAACTTGAGCAATTCCAGGGTTTCAACATCTGCCCACTGCAGGTCATCCACATACAACAATACTTTCTTCCCTGTCGCTTTTCTTTTGATTCCGTGCAAGATATTCTCGTAGAGGTTCAATCGTTGAAAATGGGTTTCTGTGGGCTCACCAGCATACCTGCCGTCTGTCAGAAGCACAGAGAAATATTTTGTCAGCACTGCAGTTTTGCCTATGTTTCCGTCCCAGTTCAGAAGCATGCTTTTGTTTTCAACCTCAATTTTTTTCAGAATCTCATCCATTTCGAAAATCAGGTTCTCGTTCTCCTTGCCTGTAAGCACCGCAACCAGATTTAGATGCTCACCCGGAACACTGAGGAGATTGAAGGCACCGTAACGCATGCTCTGGACATCATCGGTTATGTGTGTAGATTTCTGAATATATGAGAGAGATTCCCTGACAAAGGCACTGACTGCGTTAAGCATTCCCAGCAGAATGTCAGAGTCAATCGTTTCCCCCCGTTCCAGTTTTGATACAACGAGGCCTGACTTGGTGACTGCAAATATTGCTTCAATTCTTGGATTCTGTGCGGTCCTCAGGAGTGCCTCGAGCCCTTGGTCCTCGAGGGCTCTTCTTATTGAGGTGTAGGGAAGGGAGAGGCCTGCAAAACATTTCGTCTTCATCACGAATACATCCCCTGCGAGATTTTTCAAAAATTCCTCTACAATTCTGGTTTTACCCACACCCGTGTCCCCTGTAACGACTACAATCTTCCCACCGTGCTGTCCAATTCCATCCAGCTTCCGCTGGAGATATTCCAGGTATCTCTTCCTTCCTACAAACTCACAGTCATTGGGAATTTTCATCCGAACACTCTATCGCCCTATCGCCGTTCCTTTATTTATCTATTTTGGTGTCCCATCCCAAAAAATTCCATATCTACAGTGGTGCCCTCCGCTGCATTTACAACCATGATGCCAGTACTTCCCTCCACATACCATATTGGAAGATGAAAGATGCCAAGGTAGTTTAACACAATTGTTTCAGGGTCCGGACGTTCTATCCGTTTCTCAATCACCAAGATGTTGTCGATTTTCATCTCTACAGGACTTACCTCCCTGGATTCATTATGTAAAATCCACTCGGTTGCCATGGCTTCCGCCTCCTCTGCACTCAATACCATGGCCCTCAGGGACCCCGGGTACTCGGGCATTTTTGCAATGCCTGGCATCTTCTTCCATTTTTTTATCTGCCCGTTCACAGCGTCCACCGCCAGGATACCCCATATCTTTGTCCCAGTCCCGTTTCTCTTTATCTCGCAGGTGTAGGTGAACAGGTGGTGGGGGACATACCGCAACTCATAATTGAACCCTGAGACCTTCTCACCCTCCTTTTCTATTGCACTCCTGTCCATCTTCAATGCGAAAAATCGTTCCTCCGCTGAGTACTCCACATCGGTTTCAGGGCTCGGCTCAATCCCTTCGTACTTCGCCAGAATTTTTGAGAGTTTAACTCTCCCGACCTCCCTTTCAAAGTTTTCTCTCGGCACAAGCACAACGCCCTGCTCTTTCAGTGTCCTCAGAATGCCGTCGGGCACTTCCTGACACTGTGTGAGGTTTATGAACAGTTTCGTGGTTGCAACAATTTTCCGGATCCTTGATAATCTCTCCCAGGCAGCTTCCTCAAGCACCTCGTCCACGAACGCATAAGTCACAAGAATGTCATCACCTCTCCGCTCTGCACGGATGAGTTTCTCACTCACATTTATTACCCGGTAGCCATAATTTTCAAGAATCTCTATAATCAACGCCTCAATCTCGGTCTGCATCTGCACCAGAGATGCAGCAGGAAGATATAACATTTTTGGGGTTTTATTGAACCTTTATCCTCTGCAGGCGGCGGTAACACGGTCCCCTGAACCACTGGAACATCAGAACCACAAGGCAGCAGATAAGCCCGTTGAGAAGTGATGGGTGGATCTCACCAGTTGAGACGACGGTGATAACAAACACATTTGCAGGGGCATTCGCAGGCAGTTTCCCGGTGTTACCCACATTGTCGCAGGCAACAAGGTAATAATACATAAATCCAGAGGAGGGAGCGGGTACCACCGCTGAATACATGCTTCCATTGCGCGTCATCTGGACAGGGGTAAATGTGATGTTGTCATAGGAATACAAGACCGTTGCATTCTTAACACCGGTGGAATCGTCGATGATTGTGGCGTTTATGTAAACTGATGCATCCGGTTCTGCAGTGTTCACCGGGGTATGGACAATCGCTGGGGGTGTAGTATCACTGGATTTTATTGTAACTTCCATTTTTTTCTTGTTGTTGGCACTGTAGTTGTCGGCTTTCAGGGTTTCTACAGAGATTGTGAAATTGCCGAGCTCCGTGAAGGTGTAGTTCCAGGTTAACTTATATGTCTGGTTCTGCGCAAGGGTGTCTGTGATTGTCCTGGTGTCCGTGTAAACCGTCACCTCGCTGCCACTCACATTCTTTGCGAGTGTAAGTTTCACACCTATGTTGGTCTGGTTCTGGCTACCGTAGTTTTCAACATATGCCGTGAGGTTGTATTGGCCGGGTTCATAGGTAGAGGTGTTGGTAAAGGGTTCTATCTTCATCACGCCCACATCATCGGTGTTGTTAAGAATATAGTAGGGATTTTTTACGGAATCCACGAGATAGACCACCGCCTCAATCTGGTCATAGCATGCGGGATAGATTTTGTTTGCGGGCGGATGGAATCCATCAGAGATCGGGTCATAGAACGATGGATAAAGTTCGGGGGAGAAGCTCAAGGTGCGGTGCACCCCGTAGAGGTAATCGAGGGTGGAGCCCCCGACCGAATAAAGCACATCTGGCGGCTGACCGATTATCCAGGACCTGGTGGAGCCAGCGGTGTTTCTGAACAACGATTTGAGCTTGTAAGCGGTAGCGTTGAAGTACTGCTCATCCGGTGTGTTTGCGGAGGTGTAGCCCCAGGGATAGAGGATGTACTGACCATAGGTGTGGTAGGACACACCGACAATGAAATGATGCTGTTTGACAAAGTTCATGTAGGCCTGGACCTCTGGCTCAGAGGCGGGATAGGGCCCACGGTAATCATCGGCACCGGGGTTCGAGCTTGAGCCAGACCCCCAGGCATAGGGATAATTTCTGTTGATATCCACCCCATCATAGTTCTCATCAAACTGGCCATTCCCGTTGTTATCCCGCTTGTTTTTTCGCCACATGTTGTTGGATGTTGGGTCAATTCCATCTGAAGGGTTTCCGTCGTAAACCCTACCATCCGGATTCATCGTGGGAATTACCCATATCTGGGTCGTGTTGACGAGCGCGCTAATTGTGGAATTTGTAGGGTATTCATCAACAAACTTGTGAATGATAAACATTCCCAGCTCAATTGTGAGCCACTCTCTGGCGTGATGGTTAGAATCGAAAAGAATTTCTGGTTTATCCGGGTTTTCCGTATCTACATCCTTTGAGATTTTCACTGCCCATATATCCCTTCCTTCCCAGCTTTTGCCAATGCTCACAACCTTCATTATGTCTGGATGCTGAGCGGAGAGGTTGAAGAGCTCAAGGGTGAGACTGTTTGTGGAATTGTAAGAATGGTAATTTTCCCAGAGCAGGGGATTGGCCGTAACGGCTTTTTCCCCTGTTATTCCGTCCGAAATGCCACACCCTCCAGGCACCAAGAGGATCACAGAGCATATTGAGAGGAGAAGAAATCTTTTCAACATGATGAAAGGAATTGGCAGAGGGTATATAATTCTTGTGAGTGCGTTGCTGTGTTGCATAAGTTATCGCTGGACTATTTGCCGAATGTAGGAAGGAGGGAAAATAAAGTGGAACATGCTACACTGCGGTTTGTGTTCTTACTAGCAGTAAGGTCTCGATCCTCTTGCATCGCGTTACGGTAAAATGTGTTCTTCAAATTTACGCAACACAGCAGTTCACGGAAAAACCTTAAATAAAAACAGACATTCTACCAACATGGCTCAGATGAAGGATTTGCGATATCTCATAT
>JAOAJK010000014.1 GCA_026414225.1 Thermoplasmata archaeon | reverse complement strand
TCTCAATTCTTTCTTAGGTAACTGAAGGTAATATGGTGGGTCTATGAAAACCATATCAAATGTTTCATCGTCAATTTTTCTCAATACTTTAAATACATCACCATGAAGCACTTTATTCTTAATCTCATCGAGAGCGTATCTCTGTATTGCATCTGAATCCTCTATGACCAAATTTGTACCTAAACTTTCCCCATTATCGTGGATATGGTGTTTCATGCCTTCAGTTTCCGCCATAGTTTTTTCCTCCTCCGAAACAGTGCGCGAATACCATCAATCAGATACCTTGTCAGTACTTAATGCCATCGTGTTAATATCCCTTTCCGTTGCATTCTTGATTAGACTGCGTAAACGAGTTAAAAGGGCAGGCAATTCACTTGAATTCCTAAAACGGTGTGAATGTTTTTCATCGATACACAAAAATAAAAAAATTTAAAAGGTTTAGAGGATGAAGCTCGCTGAGGTGTTGCCGTCGAACTGCATCGGGGCGTCCTGTCCGCGTGCATTGTACTGTGTGTATGCCCAGGCGAAACAGGTCTCCATTGTGGTAAAGCCCTGCCCGATGAGGCCTTTCTCCAGGAACCAGTAGGTCCATTTTCCGTTCTGATACTCGGGCATATCATAGCCATAGCCCCTCGGCCCGCAGGTGGTTGTCATGTACACATTTGCGGCGTTGCCGTTGCCCATGATTTCGTCCATGCCGCCACTGTTGCAGTGGTCAAGGAAGATGAAGATTTTCGCAACTGCTGGAGCAAAGAGGGTCTTCAGCTCCAGGTCAGTGATTACGCCGTCTTCGCCATTCTCACCGGCATTCATGTCCCACATACAGAGAACCTGTTTCGTAGAGATTGTAGTTCCGTGCCCACTTGAAACAAACGCAATTATGTCATCTCCGTCAGCATTTGCCACCATGGCCTGGATTGCCGCCTTCACACTGGATTCCTTTGCAATCCCATCAAATTTTATATAGCTGGATGTGTGGTCCCCGTAGACCTTCACGGTATATCCTCGAGCGTTCAGATAGCTGTACCAGTCATTGGCATCCTCATCGCAGTAGGATAGGTCGCTTATTGCCTTGTAGTCAGAGATTCCCACTACGACGGCATACCGCTTCACGATACCGTCGCCAGGTGATGGTGGCGGGGGAGGCGGTGGAGGGGGTGTGGGTTTCTTCAGGGGGGCGTGGGAGCCACCTGCAAGGGCTTTCTCATTTGCTGTCTGGGCTGTTGCAGTCAGAGCCATCGCGCTGACCGCGAGGGACAGCACAAGCACGCCGATTCCGAAAACAAAGAGCTTTCGATGGAGCATTCTGTCACCAATCAATACATATGGATTTTCAGGTATTTAATAATTTGGTGAAATTTTGCCCCGAAATTCGTGGAGGCCTGTTTTCCCAGATGCATTTCTTTTCCATTTGCTAGCATAATTTGCAGGCAGCGATGTATTTTCTTTTTCCTATACGAAAGGCATTTTCACGACCTTTCCTGGATAGAACTTATCCCTTATCTTGATCTGAACCTCCGTGCCTTCCACTGCGAAATCCTTAGGTAAATAGCCCAGAGCAATTCCCCTGTTGAGCACAGGGGAAACTGTCCCTGATGTTACTATCCCTATCCTCCTGCCACCCGCATAAATCTCATGGCCATGCCTCGGAACCCCCTCCGAGACCAGAATTCCAACCAGGCGCTCGTAGTTGCCATTGGCCTTCTGCTGCTCGAGTGCTTTCCTCCCTATAAAATCATGGTCATACTTCACGGCAAACTCTGCATTTGCCTCTATCGTTGTCCTGTCATCATGAAAATCTGTGCCAGAGAGCAGAAAACCCTTTTCGAGTCGCAAGGTGTCCCTCGCACCAAGCCCCACGGGGATTATTCCGAATTCTCTGCCGGCGTCAAGCAAGGCCTCCCAGATTGCCGCGGTAATCCCGGCATGGCTGATTATTTCAAACCCGTCCTCACCGGTGTAGCCAGTTCTTGAAACAAAACAGAGGGTGCCATGGGCAAAGTCCCGTATCTTCTGTCCGTGTGTCTTTTCAAGATCAGCAATTTTTGTCCACTCAAATGCTGGTTTTTCCTGTCTCTCATGCACCTTCGCTCTGTCCATAGACACAAAATCGGCTTTGAAAAAGCTCAATTTTTCCAGAGGATAATTCGTTAATTTCGCAAGCACCTTCGGGGCATTCTTTCCCTGCAACGCAATACATCCCAGGGCATCCGAGGCATTGATTATCTCCACATCTCCAATTCTGTGTTGCGTGAACCACCGATACATTTTCTCAATCGTGGCAGCGTTTGGCACAAACAGGTAGGAAAACTCACCAATTCTAGCCCCGATCATGTCGTCCAGAATTTTCCCCTCTTCGTTCAGAATGTGGGTATACCGGCATTTGCCAATCTCGCAGGTGGCAAAGTTGTTGGTGCAGAGTTTGTTCAGAAAATTTCCCGCGTCCCTGCCATAAATTATGAAGTCTCCCATGTGGGAGACATCAAACAGCCCAACACTCTCCCGCACCGCCCTGTGCTCTTGAATTATGCTCTTGTACTGGACTGGCATCAGGTAGCCAGCGAATTCGACCATCTTTGCACCGTTTTTCACATGCCATGCATAGAGTGGAGTTTTCTTCGGTTCCATTTTCTCACCTTTTTGTCATGCTGGGGCCAGGATTTGAACCTGGGAACCCCTACGGGAGCAGATCTTGAGTCTGCCGCCTTTGACCAGACTTGGCAACCCCAGCGCAGGAGATGGTAACGGGTGCGATGTAATTAATCTAACGGTGGGGTTTTAGACCGCTCTACATTCCTGCCCTTGCCATCTTTCTGGACATCACCACCATTACCGTGCCAAGGATGGTTATGAGGCAGCCCCATATCACACAGCCAGGAATTCCTGCACCCGCAAAAATCAGCGCAAGTCCCATGAACACACAGATTAGCCCGAGCCAGATGAACATCCTGGAAAGCCCAAATCTATTTCCCCACATTTCTGTGCCTCAATGGGTTGAGCATGAGAAACACGGGTCGTAAGCCCGCACAAGGGCTTCCGTGAGGCGGACGAGTTCCTCCCTGGGCTTGTTGAGGTTGGCACTCAGCAATGCAACCAGGTCTTCCTCGATGTTCTGCACATTCTGGGCGGTGGGTGTGATGATGTTTGCCTCCCGAACAATTCCGTTTGCATCAACCGCATATTCGTGGAAGAGGATTCCTCTGGGTGCCTCCACAACGCCCACGCCCGTGCCCGCCCGCACAACTTTTTCTGGCTTTTCATCCTTCAAAGTCCTTGCGAGCAGCGAGGCAATCTCTATGCCTTCCTCGGCGTAATGCACGAGCTCAATACCCTGGGCTACCAGGTTATGGAATGGATTGTAACTCGGGAATTTGACTGCTCCATTTTTGGCAAGTTCCCGTGCGCCATCGGTCAATCTATCAGAGAATAGATTCACTCTCGCTATGGACCCGACAAAGAATCCATGTCCGTTTCTGGTGCTGAACTTGGTGTGGGAATAAGACCTGTAAACCTCGTTTGTGTATTTTCTGTAATCTGCCGCAGGGGCGCGCACCCCCTCGCTGGATACGATCATTCCCTCATACGAAGGATACCTCTTTCCATCATCGATTGCCGAATACTCGGTCTTTCTCTGCAGTTCTGGATATTTTATGCTTGCTGCAAGGTTGTAGGTTTCGGTGCAGTCGTCCAGAATACCCTTCAGTTCCTTCACAATCCTCTTCAATTCAGTTTTTGTCGGAAGTTTTGCAAATCCACCCGGCACTGACGAAACGGGATGCACGGCTCTTCCGGAAATAGCTTCTACAATCAGATTGCCCACATTTCTTATCCTCAACGCCCTCTTCACGGCCTCTGGGTTACGCATGTAAACATCCACAACTCCATCGGCATTGAGGTATTCCGGCAACGCGAGCACATAGAGATGCAGTGCATGGCTCTGGAGCATCTGTCCCACATTTCCCAGCCTTCTCAGCAACTTTGTCTGCTCGCTCACCTGAATTCCCATTGCATTCTCAACCGCCTGAACCGCGGCGTAGTTGTGCACAACCGGGCAAACTCCACAGATTCGGGAAGACATGGCGATGACTTCATCGGCTCTTCTTCCACGGAGAAAGCTCTCAAACAACCTTGCCCCCTCGTGCACTTCCATTCTCACCTTGGGTTTCCCATCTACAATCTCAAAATGAACGGTTCCATGCCCTTCGATTTGTGTAATATAATTCATTTCAACATTCTTCATTACTTACCACCTCCTGCAGATTTGAAAGCGGGTGCAGCAGATGTGTATTTTCTGAATAGCCGCACGATATCGTCCGGGCTCGCCATCTTTTTGAGCAATTCCAGTTCAGCACTCATCTCCGGCACCTCCAGTGGTCCCCTGCAACCATCGCATGGCATGCTGGATGAAGGACAGGGTGCACCGCAGCCCCCGTAGGTAACAGGCCCTGCGCATGGCGTACCCTTCAACATCAAGCAGGGGTTGCCCTTGCTCTTGCAATCCATGCAAACTGGTCTCGTGTGTTCCTTGGGGACTTTACCTGCAAGCAGGTCACTCACCACTCTGTCAAAATCATCCCTTACTATCGGGCACCCGCGTATCATCACATCTACCTTTATTATATCCCCGAGCGGTTTGACCTCAATTACCTCTATCTTCTCACCTTCCTTGCCATACACATACCGCTTGCCCTCGTTCACATCCGTGAAGTTGTTCAGGGCGGCGATTCCACCGAAGCAGGCACAGGAACCGAGTGCAACAACTAACTTGCTATTTTCCCTGATTTTCTTCACGAGGTCAACCTCATGGCTGGTTATCACCGAACCCTCTATGAAAGCCACATCAAAATTCTCCCATTTATTTGTTTTCTGCCCCAGCCGGAAATGCACGAATTCAAAGCTTTCCAGAATTCTATCAATGAATCTGGAGTTTACAATTTCAACCTCGCAACCCTCGCAATCGGTTAAATCAAATATTGCTACCTTTGGTTTTACCATCTTGATCACCTCAGATTGCCTCGGGAAGATTTTTCACTTCCTCGTAGTTGAAAACAGGCCCGTCAAGGCACACATATTTGTTATTTATCTGGCAGTGCTGGCACTTGCCAACGCCACACTTCATGTTTCTCTCCAGGGAGATGTAAATCGAGGAATCCGGCATCCCCATTTCCCTGCACTTCTTTATCACAAACTTATACATCACAGGTGGGCCGCACACCATCCCGATTGCGTCTTTTATCGGATAGGGTATCTTGTCAAAGAGCGTAGTCACCACGCCCACATTTCCAGTCCACCCGCATAGCGTTCCGTCGGGATTTTTGTCAGTGTCCACGCTTACCAGGAAGTTTGCTTCCTTGCTCCATCTCTCGAACTCGTTCTTGAAAAGCAGGTCTCCAGGCGTCCTCGCACCGTACAGGATTGTGATTTTCCCGAAATCGGATTTATGGGCAAGCACATAATTTATGCTGCTCCGCAACGGTGCCATGCCGATACCCCCGGCCACATACAGAATGTCCCTGCCCTTGACGGTCTCGAAAGGAAAACCCACGCCATAGGGCCCCCTTATCCAGACCTTATCACCCACTTTCTTTCTATGCAGTGCGTCGGTCACATTGCCTATCTTTCGCACACAAAGGTCAATGTAACCCTTCTCATGGGGTCCAGATGTGATTGAAATAGGGGCTTCACCCACACCAGGGATTGTGAGTTCTACAAATTGCCCCGGCATGTAATCAAATTTCTTTACCTCGAGACGGAAAACCTTGGTATCGCAGGTTTGCTCCTCTATCTTCAGAATCTTTGCTTCCCATGGCTTGTAAATATTCTCCATTTTATGCACCCCCAACTCTCGTGAGCGTTTCCCTCATGTCGATTCCTGCAGGACAGTAGGTAACGCATCGCCCGCAGCCCACACATGCGGGCACCCCGAATTCATCCACGAAGGTTCTGAATTTGTGAGTATACACATTCCTGTACCTTGACTTGAGGTCTTTCCGGAAGTTATGACCTCCAGCTACCCGCGCAAAGTTCAGCAGGAAGCACGAATCCCAGCATCTTACACGCTCCCCTTCTTCTGGCTTCACATGGGTATTGTCAACCACATCGTAGCAGTAACAGAGTGGACACACCACGGTGCAGTTTGTGCATCCCAGGCATTTTTTCGCTGTTTCTTCCCACACTGGATTTTCGTAGTTCCTGAGGAGGTTCTCGGAAACCTTGTGGACATCAAGATGTTTTCCCTCCTCATACTCTGCCTTGATCTCCCGGATTTCCGTTTGCGTCTGGGTGAACAGGAATGAGTTGAGCTTTTTTCTGCCCGTTTCCGTGAAGGACACCGCCTGATAGCCATTTCCATGTGCCCTGAGAAACACATCGCAAACTGGTGCGAGGATGTGGGCATTCACGGATTTGCAGAAGCATTTCTCGCTTGGCTTGCAGGTGATGCCAACAATCAGCAGGTTGTCCCTCCTTGCACGGTAATACGGGTCATTCCAGAAGACCCTGTCCAGGCGGGCGATTGCGTTTATGTCGCAGATGTGAAGTCCAAAAAGGGCAATATTCTCCTCTGGAAGTTTTTCTCGGATTTTCTCCTTCTCAAATGAGAACATTGTTTCCTTGTAGGGCAGTAAAAACTTCTTCACAGGTGTGATTGTGGTTGTGTATTCAAGCACCACATCGTCAAAGATCTCAACCTCTGCATAAACAATGTCCTCACCCTTTCTCACGGGAGCAATGACAGTGTAATCGCTAGCAATCTCCTCAAAAAATCTTTTCAGATCTTCTTTTTTAATTTCCTTTGCAAGCACGGTTATCACCTTCTTTACTCGGGACATTCAGGGCCGGGACCGAGATTTGAACTCGGGTCTCGGGATTTCAGCAGCCCCGAGGGCTACCACAGTCCCACAGGATAGCCAGGCTACCCCATCCCGGCCAACCCATTGGCAGGGATAGAGAAAGAACAGGATATATATACATTATCATGGGTTTCGCAATCCAATTTCCAAAATGAATATATATTCCGGTTCTTTTCCATGTATGAGTGCCCATGTACGGTGATAAAGGGTGACCCGATGGCTGAAGAGAGAAAATACATTACGGGTGGAAAGCATGTCTCCGAGGAGGACCTTCTCAGGGAGTTGAAGGACAAAATTGCGAAGAAGGTAGATGGGAGGGAATTGAAGCCGGGCAGAATGTATGTGGTGTTCGAGACCAAGCCAAGGGTGAGCTACCTGCTCCTCAAGGACCTCCTGAGTGCAGGAAAAACTGCAATCTGTGTCTCCAGAAACAATGCTGAGCGGGTGATGGAGGAGTATGGAGTTCAAACTGAGCTGTTTATCTGGCTTACGGGGGTGGCCGGGAAAAACAATCTTCCCCCAACAAGCATCGGCATCCTCACGCGATACCTTGCCGAGATGATTGAGAAGAAGCCCGGGTGCGTTGTGCTCATCGATTGTCTGGATACACTTATTCTCAACAACAAATTCCCCGGTGTCATGAGGATGATCGAGACCCTCTATGACCAGCTTGTCAAGACAAACTCAATTCTAATCCTTCCAGTGATGAAGGAGATGTTTTCCCAGCAGGACCTTGCATACCTCACGAGGAATGCTGAGGTGATTGAGTAGCTATTTTTTGAGCCAGCCGCTCCCATCACACACGGTCTCGCTCATTCGGGGCAGGCGTTCCCTGCAGGAAGAAAACAGAATTCCGTGAGTTCTGCAAACCTCTCTTGCCCTCCGGAGCATTCTGGCTCTCATATCTTCTGGAAGATAATACGCGCTGCCAGAAACAATCGGCTCCCTGAAGTACAGAGTTGTCAGTTTCTCCTTGAGTTCGGGGAATCCACGGGCAATTCTCCCAAGCGCATCTCTCCGCAGTTTGAGTGTCGAGAATACACATTGCCTGACATAGGGCGCAACGGCCTCCACAACTTCCTCGACCTCTTCGTTTATCCATGGAATTAACGGGTCCACACGAACCACGCATGGAACTTTCTGGCTCAGCTTCGCTATCGCTTTGATTCTCTTTGAAGGGGGCGGCGCATTTGGTTCCAGTATTTTTGCAACCTCGTCGTTCACGGTCGTAATTGTGACTGAAACCACCGCATTCATCGTTCCCAGTATGTCCGCATCCCGTGCTACGATGTCCGATTTTGTGATTATGAGCACCGGGAAGCCCTGTTCCCTGAAAATTTTCAGCAGGTTTCTTGTGATACATTTTTCCCTCTCAACGGGTGGGTAAGGGTCAGAACTGTTGCTCATGCTGATGTATCTGTCCCTGCTGAGCTTCCTGCACTCCCTTGCCGTAACCCTCACAACATCTTTCTTCATCCGCACACGGAAGGCATTGGGTATGTAGCCAGTAATGTAGCAATAAACGCAGGCATGGGCACAGCCAGTGTAGGGATTAAAAGAATATTTCGGGGGACAGGTGCACGACTCGTTCCGCCAGGGATCAAATTCTGTGATGTAGGGCATTTATTTCTGTGGCTGGGTAGCGAGGGCCTGCCGCACCGTTTCCATAACGGCATCCGGCTCCTTGTAATACCAAGAAACCAGTCTAGCCACATCCTTGTAGGTAAATGGATTATCCTTTGAACGCTGGGATTCGACAAGTTTCATATACTCCAGAATATCGCATCTTCGCTTTACCTCACGCTCCATTTCTTTCATGCTCCAGTTCTTGGATGCGGCAACCTTCTCGTAAACATAGCTGTGGCCGCTGTAGCTGAAGGTGTCGTCTGCAGGGTTCCAGGAATAGACAGAGTTAGTGATTAGCTCATTGGTTTCTGGGTCTATACCCACGATCTCTGTGAGATTTTTCACCCTCCTCGTCATCTTTGTTCCCACTTTCACCTGTCCCTGGAGCAGCACGATGTTAAGTGCGGCCACGAGAGCCCTGGGTAAGTTGATTGGCGGGTTCTCCATACGGTGGACCATTGCTGCAACTGATTCTGCGTGGAATGTGGTGTAGCACGTTTTCCCGGTCGCCATTGCCTGGAACACAATGTAGGCCTCGGCCCCTCTCACCTCACCAACCATCAGGTATTGAGGTCTCTGACGGAGGGCGGCAGTGAGCAAATCAAACATGTCAATTTCACCCGCTGCCTTTCCTGTAATCAAGTTCTTGCCACCGAAGCCAGACCTTGTAAGCGATGGAATCCAGTTTTCATGGGGCAGGTTGAGTTCCCTTGTATCTTCGATGCTCACAATCTTCATCTGGGGCGGGATGAACAGGAGCACTGCATTGAGCGTTGTGGTTTTGCCGCTTGCAGTGCCGCCGCAGACCATCATTGACTGCCCCGATTCTATTGCAATCCAGATGTAGGCCATCATCTCTGTAGACATTGTTTTGAATTTAAGCAAATCCACTGGGGTAAACGGGTTTTCCCTGAATCGCCGGATTGTGAAGGAGGACCCGCGCTTGGTCACATGCTCTCCCAGTGTTGCCTGCAATCTTGAGCCATCAGGCACCGTGGCATCCACCATCGGGCTTGCCACTGAAATGTGCTTGCCGCACCGCTGCACAAGCCATACCACAAAACCGTCCAGTTCTTTATGGGACTGGAAACGTAGGTTGGATTTGATGGAGCCATATTTTCTATGGAAAATGTAGATCGGGATTCTCACGCCATCGCACGAGATATCCTCCACATTCGGATCGATCATCGGGACGCCTATCAATCCGTAACCAATGAAATCTCTCACGACATAGTACAGGATTCTCTCCTTGCTCACGGGGTTGAGATGGATTTCATTTTCGCGGAGCACCTTTATTGCAAGCTCGCGGAGGTACTTCTCCCTTTCTTTCGGGTCCTCCAATTCTATCATCTCAAATGCATCGATAAGTTTTCCCTTGAGAAAGTCAAGGATAAACTCTTCATCCGTCGTGAGAACCGGTTCAATCACTTCGTAGAGGTATTCGTTGGAAATCGTGTCATATTTTATTCGGACATACGAATAACCTGGCTGTATGGTCTGGACCTCTATTTCATTGATGTGCTTTTCTGCAATAGGAGGAATCACGGTAACACCCTGAAGCCCCATGCCCGTAAGCGATGCCTGCACCGCCCGCGGCATCATGATTTTTCGCGGCTTGGATTTCAGGAAGATTCCTGCAAGGCGGAGCCCGAGCGGCAGGGATTTTGCTTCTTTCTCTGTTGTAGCCATTTCCTTCACCTCACACCATGAACCTCATCAGGAGCCAGCCAAGAATCACCATTATGAAACTATGCTGGAGTCCCGTAGCAATTTTGCCAGTAATTATCACACCCGCGAGAATCCCATCCCCTATGGCGTGAATCATCACGGAAACAAACATCACAAACATGATTTCAGGTATGAGCTTGTACTCTATCTTTGTGGCACTGGCACCACCGCCGCCTCCGAGTTGCTGGGCGCCTTCCTCCACACTCTTTCCTGCCTTGGCCATCTGCGGGAGGAAGGTAGCATTAAGAATCATTATTGTGACGATAAACACAAAGAATGCAATGTAGATAACTGTGAGATAGGTCGTCATCGAAATTCGCTTCTGGGCATCCATGAGCTGGACTTCCTTTGTATCATGGGCGACCATTGAAAGCACATCTGCGACATTACCACCAGCATCATTCGCCTTTGTGATTATGGCTACGCACCTCCTCACGGCTGGTGTGTTCACCCTCACGGAGAAAAGCCGCAGGGCCTCTGCTGCAGGGACTCCCCACTTAATCTGGGCAGCCATCTTTCTTATTTCAGGTGTGAGTTTTCCGTATCTCCCAGTTGACGCAACCACAATTGCCTCAGCAAGCGTCATACCGAATCTTCCCGCTTCAGCCACATCTCTCAGAAACTCGGGCAACCGCTCCTCAATCCCCCGGATCCTGCTTAATTCCATGCTTTTATAGAAACCATAGGGGCCTATCAGAATCGCAATTCCAAGGATGAAGAAATCCATTGCCCTGTTCATTGCATTTTCCGGCTCCATCTGGCCATCAAAATTGTAGTCATACTGTCTGAATGGGGTCATGACTATCGTTTTATCTGGGTGGTTTTTATCCACTGGAATCAGGTTTAGGATTCCAATTACAAAAAACACCGCGGCAATGCATCCCGAGATTATCAGAATTTTCTTCGCTGCGGGCATTTTTTCTTCCTGGCCTCCAAAAACATTCTCTGCCATTTTCATCACTCCTGACTCATGTTCCATATCACGAATATGAAACCGAACTGTGACAACGGAATCATCAGAAACACAATTGCATACAAAATGTTGAGAATGAATCTGCCCTGACCACCTACGAGTGCCATGATTGCCATGATTATGACAAGGAAGAGAGGAAAGGCAACGACAACTGTCACGAAGGTTTCGGCTAGCATTCCGAGAGTCTCAAGTCGTTTGGACATCTCCAGCTTTGCCTCTTTCTCGTACTGCTCGGCCTTCGTAAGGAAGTAGGGTTTCAGCTGCCCACCAGAAGTTGTGGTTGTAACCACTCCCTGAAGGAAATCCTGGAACTTGGCGGAGGGAGTCCGTGTCGCCCCTTTCTTAATTGCTGTCAGAATGTCTACTCCTAGCAGTTCCGTGTCTCTGGTTATCCAGCCCGCTTCTTCCTTTATCTCACCGTAAATTGGCTGTCTTGCTAGCTCCTTGAATATAACATCAATGTTCACATCCGCGGAAGCCATTGCGGAGACAAAACTCATCGCAGGCGAAATTTTTCTATCTATGTCCCTCGCCCTCGATTTGGCAATCGAGGAGGGTCTAGACAGCATCACGAAGTATGTGAGAATTGTTCCGAGCACTGGTAGAACCACCGCAATAATGATTCCGGCAATGAGATTTCCCACCAGTGCAAGAACGATGCCAAGGACAACACCAGTTACGGAAAGCGCAATCCCGACAATCATCGTGACAAACCAGACGAAGGCAATGTATTCCTCAGGCCTTATTCTCATGTGGGCCTTCAGCATGTCATCCTCAAGCTTCTGGTTCATCCTCGCCGCCACTTCTGCCTTGGGACCGAACATCTTCCAGGCGGTCTGCTGGAGAGCGGTCAGTTGAGCATACTGCGGCAGGACACCTCTCGGAAGTTTTACCACATGGCTCGAGAGCAATTCCCGCTGGGCACCCGCTTTCTGTGTCTTCAGATATGCCTTCTTCGTGTCGAGGGCATCAAACCTGCTTGTCACCTCAGGAGACAAACTTATCACCTCTTATTTTCTCAATTGTGTCCTTTGAATCCTTGAAATATGCTACAATTATGTTTGCAAGTTTTCTGTAATCAGTTATATTTTTGCGCACCATGTAGTTCACGACTTCCACCCTTCTGTTAAATTCTTCCATCATTTCCTCGTGTGTAAGATTTTTCATTTCCATAATTTTATCAAACAGGAAGCTGTGCCCTTTGAACACAAACGAATCCGTGGGCTGGTCCCACTCATACACTGTGTTGGTTATCAACTCATTTGTTTCTGGCTCAAATCCCACAATCTCAATCACCTGCTTTATTCTTCTTACCATGCTCATTCCGACCCTTGCGTGGGTCTGAATTATCACATTGTTAAGGGCTGAGAGAAGAATCCTCGGGGTAGAAATCGGAGGGTTCTCGAGCCTGTTCACCATTGACTTCACCGAATCTGCGTGCATCGTTGAGTAGGTCGTGTGGCCTGTTGCCATTGCCTGGAACATGGTATAGGTTTCTTTGCCTCTGACCTCACCCACAATAATGTAGTTGGGTCTCTGCCTCAGTGCAGCCCTAACAAGGTCAAACATGTCGATTTCGCCCGCGGCCTTACCATCTGCACCCCTCTCACCAGTGCCGCTTCGTGTTGCTCCAGGGATCCAGTTCTCATGCGGGAGTTTTATTTCTCTCGTGTCTTCCATCGTAATAATTTTTGCTGCAGGTGGAATGAACAAGGTGATTGCATTCAGCGTGGAGGTTTTTCCACTCGCAGGGCCTCCGCACACAATGATTGATTCGCCGTGTTCCACCGCAATCCAGAAGTAAGCAACCATCTCAGGGGATGCGGTTTTTGTCGTGATGAGGTCAACAGGTGTGAATGGCTTTTCCTTGAAGCGCCTGATTGTGAAACTGCCTCCCCTTGTCGTAACCTCTCTCGAGTAGGTTGCCTGAACTCTGTGACCTTCCGTTGTGGTTCCATCAAGGATCGGGTTTGAAACGGATATCTGTTTTCCGCATCTCTGCCCAAGTGCCACAATGAAGGAATTCAGGTCTTCATCCGTGTCAAATTTGATGTTGGTCTTTATGGATTCGAACTTCTGGTGGTAGAGGTATATGGGAATTCCGACCCCATCACAGGATATGTCCTCGACCATCTCATCCCGCATTAACACATCTATTGGCCCAAAGCCAACGAAGTCGCGGATAATGTAGTAAATTATCCGTTCAACGGATATGGGTGAGAGATTTATCATCCTGGTTCTGAGGTAAGTGTTGACACAACCTTTCAGGTATTCCTCCTTATCCTTTGCAGTCATGGTTTCCCAGTCGTAGCCAACAGTTCGCATCAGTGTATCTTTCACGAGGTCAAGAACCTCTTTTTCTCTGATCGTGAGTTTTGGCTCAATCGCCTCATACAGATATTCCTTGGTTGTATTGTTATATGTAACTCTGGAGTAACTGTAGGGGGGATTTTGCGGTGTGAATGCTAATTCCTGAATGTTGGGGTCAGTTATCTTCGGAATTTCAGTGATCGAACCCCCTTCTCCAGCCAGTTCAGTTGCACTCTTGAGAATTTCCCGTCTCGGAACCTTTATTTTTATTCCTAATTTTTTCTTTGTGGATTCCGCCATTTCCATTAACCCCCTGTGCCTTCAATTGAGGCCCTCACCGTTGCCTTGACGATGGTAAAGTCGGTCAAACCGTATATTGTGATTGTGAACCTGAAATAGCCCTGGGATATCGCAGAGAACCCTGTTATTGCGTAATCTGTACCCGCCGTGTAATTTGCCTTTGCAAAGGTTTTGTTGTAATATTCCATCCACGCATAGGGATATCTTGTCCGGAATTCAATTGTGACATTGTCCGTTATATTCCAGTCCTCGTAGAAGCGCTGGTTGAAACGCTCCACATACACGAGAGAGGTGTAAACTCCTTTGGTTCCCTCAGCATAGCCAGATGCCGGCTGTCCCATCAGCGAGTACAGCGCTATTGTGAAATTCTTATAGAGCCCCTTTTTCTCCGCAGTTATCGGTGGAGACCCTGTTACCACCTGTTTATCAACTCCCTGGCTCACTATAATCGCACCATTCTCGTAGGCGATGGTCTGGGCCACATAGTAACGGTTCGGGGCATAGAGTGAAATTGAGCCCCCGGTGAGATTGGTTGAGTACTGAATTGGAGTGTAAGGTGTTGTGGATGTATTGTAGGAGTAGTTGTATCTAACATTTATCATTCCCTGGTTCGGCTGGAATGTGAGGGTGCCATGGGTGGGCTCGGCAAAAACAGGCACATAACCGGAAACCATTGTTATGGGCGAGTACAGGGTAAAATCTGCAACATTATTCACAACTAGAATGTCTATATTTGACTTTAACCTGGACATATCGTTTTCCACCTGATTCATGTACTGAACTTCGTTATCCTGCATCCAGAGTGGAATGTACTGGGTTGTGAACATGGACAGGAATGCGAGGAACACCATCAGTGCCATGATTGTTCCAACGGTGGATGCCACACCCGCCTGGGAAATCCGTAGCCTTTTCCTTGCCTTCATCTTTTGCGTGAACTGGGTTGTAAGAGTTGTTTCTCTCATCTCACCACCTGCAACTGATATGTTAGCCCCTAATTGGGAACACCCTATATATAACTTCTCATGGAAAAAACTATATCCCTCCCCGCCATATATTAGTCCGTGAAGTTAAACAGGAAAGGAAGGGTGCCATTTTCTCTGATTGCGGTCATAATCGCTTTCCTCACAATTCTGAGTGGCATCTACATGGCCGTAGTTACCAGCCAAAGAAACGATGCAATCAATCTACAGCATGCAAACTCCCGCATGCGTGCGTTTCTAATCCTCCACGAGGATTTACTTGTGCAGGCCGGTGTTTCGGCCGTGCTCTCTGCTGTTAACAAATCAAATGCAATTGTATATACAAAGGATAATCCGATTGAGTTTGTGGAGAATGAAAGCAAGAATCTCCTGAGAACTTTCACAGGCATTGGAGCCGGGGGCCAGCCAATGCGATTTCCCGATTATTCTGCCACCCATAAGAACCTGCAGTGGAAGCTGAATGCTTTCAGATACGATTATATGATGATGAACGAAAGCGGTGTGGTTCTGAATTTCACGGGCGATGTTTATTTCAGAATCAACGGTAAAATCACCACAACAATTGTGGATAATAGAACCGGGTATTCACTCACAAAGGACATAAATCTGGATTCATGGGTTTCCGTGACCCTCCCTTTTCTCTACCAGCAGAAAAAGATACTGGTTGGTGACATTAACGGCACCCAGGATTATCTCGGTTTTGTCGGAAACATCACCCACTACCTGCTGAAAAGAACCTTTGAGGAGATTTTCGACTATGAATTTTCAAACATCACCAAGGCACTGGTAAGGGAGGCAGTCGAATGTGCCATTTCCTTTGACGAAGCGCGGCTGTATCAGAAAACCGCAAATGCAAGCTTGCACTCCTATCTGCTCTCCCTCGGCGACAGAAGTGAGGTGGACCCATTTGAATACTGGAAGGACCTGCACGGCTGGAGCGAGACCAAGAAACCTGGAATTCGTCACACGGACCCCATCCATCTAAACTACACGCTCTACGACACATCTTTTTACTTTTCGACCAGAACAGTGGAATTCAAAATGAATGATACGGAACGCAGTTACGCAGTGTACCATGAACTGATTCTGCCCGACTCCGCTATAACTCTAAATGAAACCACGAAGGAAGTTCATGTAAGAGGTGGAATGCTCCGCCTGGACGTTTGGGAGAAAGATGTGGCATTCTTTGTAGCCCACAGATGTTTAATCGAGGTTACGCTTCAGCCCCTGCTCCTGATGGGGTAAAAGAAGTTTTAACAAAATTATATGCCCTACCTTTCTTCCCTTCATTCATCTTCTTTAGTCCTTCATCCCACTTCGCAACCCATTCTGTCTTCCCGAAAATCTCTCCTCTCTTAACAATTTTATCGTTTGTCTCTGTCCGTTCTCCCTATTCTTCCCCGTCCCTTCTAGTTTTACCATGTAATTCTATAAATACGAGGCCAATAATTAGAGATTACGCAACACAGCAAATACATACAAAAAATTTAATACTTGAAATCTATACAAAGCACAGGGATCAACATGGTGGACATAAGAGAAAAAGTTGAGGAAGATAGGGGCATTCTGAAGAAAATTCAGCTCCTGATACCCGGGTATGCAGGGTATAGAAGGCGGGAGGATATCCGCATTGCGGACAATCTGTTACGCATCCAGCTTGCGGATAAACTGAAACTGGCAAGACAGGATGTTGAGAGCTGCAGAAGGGTGCTTGTGGAAAACTACGAGACAAAGCATCTTGAAAAAATTGGAAGTTTATCTGCCCAGTTCCAGCGGTTGGAAGGCGATTTGAGGCATGCAGAGCAGGGTTACTCCGGAATTTCTCCAGCACTCCAGATAAAGGAGGCGGAACTGAACAAGCTCTATGAATTTGACTATTCAATGGCGAGTTTGATTGAGAGCATCAGGGAGGAGGTAAACTCCTTGAAGACCGTGGTAAACACAAACCCTGAAAAAATCCCTGAGAACATCACGAAAATCAGACAGATGCTTGACGATTTCGACCAGACATTCAAACGCAGAATTAAATTCATAACTGGGACGGAGGTGTAAATTATGGTTTTTCTGTTCGGCGGAAGCAAAAGGAGCGATGTGACTGCAACTAACAAGGAAGGTCTCATCGGAGCAATGACGATTGCCTGGGACGATGCTTACAAACGCAATGTCATCATGTGGAAGGTGCCGAGAAACATCAGAATGAATGACAACATTGTGGTCCGTGAGGACGAAATTGCTGTGTTTTACAGGGATGGAAAGGTCCTCGCCTACATTGACCGCCCAGACAGGTACGCTTTAACAAGTCAGAATGCACCAATTCTCGGCGGCCTGATTCAGGCGTTGTCAGGGGTCAAGCAGCAGGCAGAGGTTTTCTACATCCAGAAAAAGGTTTTTGACGGCAAGTTCGGGAGCAAGCAGCCGTACCAATTCAGGGATAAAGAGTTTGGCTTTGTCAATCTCAGGGTCTTTGGTGAGTTCAGGTACAGAGTAAACGACCCTGCAAATTTTATCAACCAGTTTGTGGGCACGCTCAACTACCAGACGAGCGCGGAGGTGGAGGAGCGTATCAAGGAGCAGATGGTTGTGCTGGTATACGATGCCCTCGGACATCTGAAGGAGAAGGGAATGGGGGTCACAGACCTTGCCGCCAACCTCACCACGATTGAGCAGGTGGTAATTGAAAAGTCAAAGGACCACTTTGGAATGTATGGTGTGGAAATAAACAAGGTTTCGGGCCTATACATTAACCTGCCAGAGGAAGTGCAGAAAGCAGTGGATTCCCGTGCAAGCATGCAGGTTCTGGGTGTGAATTACATGCAGTACCAGACAGGACAGGCCATGAGGGATGCCGCCCAGAATCCTTCTGGTGGTGCTGCAGGTGCCGGTGTTGGCGTCGGTGCTGGCTTCGGTGCGGGTTATGTGATGATGGGTACGATGGCACAGTCCATGCAGCAACCACCACCAGGGCAGGCACCACCTGCTCCAGCCCCGCAACCCCAGCAGGGAAAGCCATGTGTCAAATGTGGTGCCAATGTTCCCCAAGGAGCCAAATTCTGTCCGAGCTGCGGTGCGAAGCAGGAAGAAACGGTTAACTGCCCTAACTGCAAGGCAGAGGTGGGAGCTAATGCCAAATTCTGCCCGAATTGCGGACAGCCGGTGAAGGCAACAGCCAAGTGTCCGAAATGCAATACTGAGAACCAGGCAGGCGCCAAATTCTGTGCAAACTGTGGCGAAAAACTCCAGTGAAAAAAGAGGCTGAGCCTATGGCAACGATAAAATGTACCAAATGTGGTGCCCCAGTGGAGATTGAACCAGGGAATAAATTCGTAAGATGCACCTACTGCGACTCCCAGATGTACATTGATAAGAGCGGTGCTGGCTTCTTCTACATTCTTGAGTTTAAACTGGATGAAACCGCTGCTACAGGCGTTTTCAGACGCTGGGCAGCTGGCTCTGTGATGGCGAAGAATCTGGATAAAGATGCAAAGATATTCAAAGCCATTCCACAGTATTTCCCTGTTTACATGTTCAAAAGGGATGTGGATGGCAGGGAAGTGGTCTATGTTGAACCCGCAAAATCTACGAGTTTACCTGGAATGCACAACCTGAAGGTACCTCCTGGAGATATAAAAATCTTCGACCAGCACTACAAAATCCCGCAGAACATCCAGGTTATCCAGCCAGAGCTGGAGATGATGGCATACTTTAACTCGCTCCCTGGCAAGCCGAAAGAGCAGGCGCTGGTTTATTTTCCAATATGGTACATGGAATACAACTATCAGGGACAGATTTACAGTGTGGTGATAGATGGTTCCTCCGGCGAGGTTTTTGCAGACCGTTTTCCGACGAGGGGCAGCGCACCCTACATGGTGGTGGCAGCGATTGGGTTTGCCCTGTATGCAATATATGGTATCGTGGCGTGGTGGAACCTGAAGATAGGGTTGATTGCAATGGGAATTACGGTGCCTGTTATATTTGCTACTGGTTACCTGGTTGCGAAGAAATGGTGAGGTGAAAAAATGGGAGACATTTCACTTGGCATCTCGTGTCCTTCGTGCGGCGGCGCACTCAAAGCGGATGAAGGCGCAAAATCGGTTTCCTGCAATTACTGCAATGCCCTCATCTGGCTTGAAGGGGATGAAGGCGTCCACACAATCATGTTCGCCAACATGGTGGACAGGACCAAGGCGCTCAATCTGACACATGAGTGGTTTCGGAGGGGACTGAAGGCGAGGGACCTCAAAAAGGCAGGTGTCATAACAGAAATATTCCCGCTGTATCTTCCTTTCTGGCGGCTCAATGCGCGGGCTGCGGGCTGGGTGTGTGGCTACAGGGAAAGGCAGAAGTATGATAGTCAGGGAAGGCCAGCAGGTGTGGAGAGGGAATACATGGAACGGATGGTGTTCCGCGATTTCGACTGGACATATCTTGCCTGCGACCCCGGTGACATAGGAGTAAAACGGTTGCGGAACCTTTACGGACAGGTTATTCCTGCAAATGTGAATGAGGTTCCGACCTTCGAGGTGACCACATCAAAAACGGATGCGCTGAACATGGGCATCCAGAATGTGCATCAGATGGCGGTGCAGAGTGCAAATGTGCAGCACATCACATTCCAGAAGATTCATGTGATCCCAAGGCAGTTCATGCTTGTTTATTATCCAGTGTGGATTGTGAGATACAAGTACCAGGAAAGGGTGTATTTCGCTACAATTGACGGGGTGCTTGGCAAGGTGGTGGCAGGCAGAGCCCCGGGCGACCCGCTTTACCAGAGTTTGATTATGACCGGAGGTTCTGTAGGCGGCGGGCTTGCGGCTGCAGCAGGTGTTTACCTGGCACTCACAGGGATATCTGAGGAACTCGGAATCCTCGCAATTGTTGGTGGGGTTGTTCTGCTCATTGCGAGTTATCTCTTCTTCCGCCATGGAAGTGAGGTGGTTGAGGGAGACATTGAAGCCAAATACAAGGGCTTCAGCATAAAGAAAGCTGGCGAGATTTCCTCGGCAGTGGGAGGACTGAGAATATGAAGGTTGTTCACATCAAATGTCCTAAATGCCAGAACCCGTTTTATTCCAAGGCAACCGACACCGTGTTTCTCTGCGAACACTGCGGGGCAATGCATGTCAGAGAGCCAGAGCTTAAGATTCTCGACTACGAGTTCTGGGATTTTGCACAGGCATACCAGGGCGAGCGGTACTACATGCCTTTCTGGCGGCTCTATACCACTGTGACGATCCATCACATGCAGGTGGCCGGGGGCGCCCTCGTAAAACTCGCAAACCTGCTGGCGGGGGGGGGGAGTTCTGGCAACATCTTTATTTATGTGCCAGCAATCGAGCTTTCGCCCGAGGAGTTCAAGTACTGGTCAAACCTGCTCACATTCACACCACCCAGAGCGAATGTAGCCCTGAAAGTTGATAAGACCGTGCCACGGCTTCCTGTGAAAATTGGGGAAGCTGAAGCGTTCAAGCTCGCGGACTTTCTCGTGCTCACCTATGAAGCCGAGAAGCCTGGAGTTCTGCAGGATATCAGATACGATCTCCGTGTCAACACCGCAAAACTGATATATGTACCCGTGTTTTATTACCAGAACAGATACTATCCAGGTGTGTAGATGTGCCTTGCGGTGCCTGCAAAAATTCTTGAAATTCATGGCAGAAAGGCAAAGGTGGATTTTGGTGGCGTTTACAGGGAAGTGGACATCTCGCTCGTGAATGCCAGAGCCGGGGACTATGTGATTGTCCATGCCGGCTACGCCATCGAGGTGCTGGACCGGGCGACGGCAGAGGAGACCTTAAAGCTCTGGGAGGAAATTCTATCGCAGTGACGGGGTTGTAAGGGTACTTTTATCCAAGAAATACACCACATCCATTCTCCGCTCTACCAGGGCCTTCTGAGAGGGTTTGAAGAGCTCTGGTGGAATCTCAAAAACAACCTTTGCATTGTATTCGTGCACGATGTCAACAATGTCCTTGATGAATTTGAGGATGCTGAGAAACTCGTTTGTGATTATGAAGGCAGGAATTGCATCAATGTACACGAGGGCTCTGTCTCCATTGCTCTTGACGAAGGAAATTATTTCTTGAATTGCCTCAAATTCCATTCTCCTCGATGAAATTGCCTTCTCATAGCCGGAGGTATCGGTAATCCAGACACAATCCACCTCCGTACCCTCAGGAAAACCTTTCTTGAACTTCTTCGGAAAGTGGGCACTCACACCCAGAACCTTATAGCCAGAGATTTTCGATTTAATCTCTTCACGCTGTTCGCTGAATGCTTCCACCAGAATTGCATTCCCCTCCTTCACGCTGAATTCATTTCTTGGCCTTCTCGCGTGCATTTCCTCCTGAACAACTTCCTTGCTCGCAATACTCCGGATGCTGCTCTGCTGATCTGGTTCATAGGGCGACATCGACAGTGAGAATATCAATACGGAATTCCTGCTGGCAGCTTCATCCGCGACTGATTTCAGGAATTCATGGGTGTTTTTGAAACCGTTAATTGCTACGATGTAATCCATGTCATCGATGTATACCACGCGGTTTTCCGCCTCTCTCAAAAAGGCATAGATGTGGTAGGAAAGCTCGAATTCCAGTTTCATCGGCTCAACCGCATTTTCCTTCGTGGTGATTTCAGACACCCAGATTACGGGCAGTTTTGAGAACTGAAACTCCGTTCTAACCGTTTTAGGATGTTTCGTGGTGAGGCAGAGCCCCGGCATCTTGCTTGCGAGATACCTGAAGGTTTCGAAGCCCTTTTTACCATCCGGCGAAATCACAAGCACCACATCCCCTGGCTCTATCTCTTTTGCGGTCTCTGGAAGACGCATCTCCTTAACTCCGTTTTCCACCACCGCTTCAACCGTGAACAATCTGTATTTGGCCGCACCGTACAGGAGGAAAATGTCGAGGAAAATTATGTAGAAGTTGCCTGCGGGTACACCAGGGACTATGAACTGTTTGTTTGGCATGTACTGGGGTAACATACCTGTAATGAAGCCTGGGAATACAAACATGGCTGCACCGATTGCCACAAGCTGGATCTGCTTCTTCTCAATTTTTGTCTTTGCGTGGATGTAGGAAGAGGAGAAATTGTAAAACACTACTACCACAAAAACAGCCATAATCGGGAGGATATACAGCAACAGGTCCCCAAAATCTGTGCCATAGCCAGCCCAGTAGTACAACACATCCTCAACCATTGCACCGGAAAACAGAACGATTGGCATGTAGATTAAAAAGGAAAAAATAAAAGTGTATATCAGCATTTTTTCTTGTCTCTTGGTGATTCTGGGCAAGGGATACATGAAGGAGATATAGGCACCGGCAAGCGCAATGGCAAGTACGGCGAGCGCCATGATTCTTGCCATGAGAAGTGCATATGGATAGCACCAGAGGGTTCTGTAGTTCTCCTCCGTCACCACAAACCATCGCATCACCGATTCTGCACCTGCCCATACGGCAACTGTGAGAAACAGGGGTACAAACGCCTTCTTGATGTGCCTGGACTTGGTGTACGCAAGCAGATATATCAGAAGAAAGATGTGGATTACCATCGAAAGGATGGGCGGAACTGCATAGGGATTGAACTCCATCGTAGCAGGACAGGCATCCTAATAATTAAAAGCTATCGGTACCTGTTTTACTCATGAAAAAACACCGCATCCATTCTCCGCTCTACCAAGGCCTTCTGAGAGGGGTTGAAGAGTTCAGGCGGGACCTCAAACACTATCCTTGCATTGTATTCATGTGCAATATCCACGATGTCCTTGACGAATTTTAAAACGCTGAGAAACTCGTTTGTGATTATGAAGGCAGGGATTGCATCAATGTACACAAGGGCTTTGTCGCCATTGCTCTTGATAAATGAGATTATTTCCTGGGCCACCTCAAATTCCATTCTCCTCGATGAAATTGCCTTCTCATAGCCGGAGGTATCGGTAATCCAGACACAATCCACCTCCGTACCCTCAGGAAAACCTTTCTTGAACTTCTTCGGAAAGTGGGCACTCACACCCAGAACCTTATAGCCAGAGATTTTCGACTTAATCTCTTCACGCTGCTCGCTGAATGCTTCCACCAGAATTGCATTCCCCTCCTTCACGCTGAATTCATTTCTTGGCCTTCTCGCGTGCATTTCCTCCTGAACAACTTCCCTGCTCGCAATGCTTCGCACTGTACTCTGCTGGGCTGCGTCATAAGGGGGCATAGACAGGGAGAAGATTAATACGGAATTCCTGCTGGCAGCTTCATCCGCAACTGATTTCAGGAATTCGTGTGTGTTTTTGAATCCGTTAATTGCAGCAATGTAATCGATGTCATCGATGTAAACCACACGGTTCTCCGCTTCTCTCAGGAATGCGTAGATGTGGTAGGAAATCTCGAATTCCAGTTTCGTGGGTTCAATAGCATTCTCCTTCGTGGTAATTTCAGAAATCCAGATTACGGGCAGTTTTGAGAACTGAAACTCCGTTCTAACCGTTTTAGGATGTTTCGTGGTGAGGCAGAGCCCTGGCATCTTGCTTGCGAGATACCTGAAGGTTTCGAAGCCTTTCTTACCATCCGGCGAAATCACGAGCACCACATCCCCTGGCTCTATCTCTTTTGCGGTCTCTGGAAGACGCAGCTCCTTAACTCCGTTTTCCACCACCGCTTCAACCGTGAACAACCTGTATTTCGCCGCACCGTACAGGAGGAAAATGTCGAGGAAAATTATGTAGAAGTTGCCTGCCGGCATTCCCGGGATTATAAAGCTTTTATGTGGCATGTATTCCGGAAGTACACCCGTTGGAATAGCAGTGAACACGAAAAGGGCCGCACCTAGGGCCAGAAGCTGAATCTGTTTCTTTTCGATTTTCGTCTTCGCATGCGTGTAGGAGGAATAAAAGTTATAAAAGACCACAAGCATGAGGACGACCATTACCGGCAGGAGGTATGTGAGCAGGTCCCCGAAATCTGAGCCGTAGCCCGCCCAGTAATACATTACATCTTCAACCATGGCTGAAGTAAGAAGGACCACAGGTATGAATAGGAGAAATGCGATGGCAAAGGTGTATCCCAGAATCTTCTCCTGTTTATCCGTGATTCTCCGCAGTGGATACATGAAAGAGAGGTAGGTTCCGGAGAGGGAGAGGCCAATCACCGCAAGCGCCATTGTTTTTGCTGCAAAGAGGGCATATGGATAGCACCAGAGGGTTCTGTAGTTCTCCTCTGTCACCACAAACCATCGCATCACCAGCTCTGCACCAGCCCAGGCAACGGCAGAGAGGAACAGGGGTACAAATGCCTTCCTGATATGTCTGGACTTCGTGTACACGAGAAGGTAGAACAGGAGGAATATGTGGATAGCCATGGAGAGAATGGAAGGCACTGCATAGGGGTTGAATTCCATCATGGTAGTTAAGGGGGCACTCCGATTAAAAACTATCGGTGCAGGAATTTAATCAGCGCAGAGGAGTAGTGTTCTGGAAAACTGCAAAAAAATAAAAAGTGTAGGGGTGATGAGTGCAGCGTGATTTGTGAAGGGAGGTTTCTGGTACCCCTTTCTGCTTTCTCAATAACTGTGTGAGTATATAAGGATTTCGGCGGATTAACTACTCACAGTAGTTAAATATCTCCTCAACTTCCAAATACAGCCAAAAGTTGGAAACAACAAACCTTATCTATTATGTGCGTTATCGCGAGGTGAGAGCATGCTCACTGATGAAGAAATAAAGTTCCTCGAAGAGAAGGCCCTCGCTGTAAGGAGGCATATTATCAGGATGATTTATACTGCACAGTCCGGACATCCTGGTGGCAGCCTTTCTGCGACGGATATCCTTGTGACGCTGTACTTCAAGTATTTGAAGCATCGGTGGGCAGAACCAAACTGGTCTGAGAGGGACAGATTTGTTCTGAGCAAGGGGCATGGCGTTCCCGCGCTCTATGCTGTGCTCGCCGAATGCGGCTACTTTCCGAAGGAGGAACTTCTCACCCTCAGAAAAATCAACTCAAGGTTGCAGGGCCATCCCGATGCAAGGAAATTACCGGGCATCGAGGCCTCCACCGGTTCACTCGGACAGGGGCTTTCTGTCGCCTGCGGAATGGCTTTAGCTGGCAAGATTGATAAGAAGGACTACAGGGTTTACGCTCTGATCGGAGATGGCGAGAGCGAGAGCGGACAAATCTGGGAGGCGGCAATGACCGCGCATCACTACAAGCTTGACAATCTTACGGTTTTCCTTGATCGTAACAATCTCCAGATTGACGGTTGCACCGAAAACATAATGTGCCTTGAACCATTGAGTACAAAATGGGAAGCTGCTGGCTGGCATGTGCTTGAGATCAACGGGCACAACTACAGGGAAATTGGCTATGCAATCGAGGAAAGCTGGACTGTGAAGGAAAAACCCACGATGATAATTGCTAAAACTATAAAGGGGAAGGGCGTTTCCTTCATGGAAAACAATGTTTCTTTCCACGGAAAACCCCCAACGAAGGAAGAGGCGGAAAGAGCGATGAAAGAACTCGGTGACACACTATGAACTGGAAAAAGGAAAGCGTGAGAGATGCATACGGGAAAACTCTCGTTGAACTCGGAAAAGAGAGGAAAGAGATAGTTGTGCTGGATGCAGACCTGTCCTCCTCAACCAAAACTTCGTTGTTTGCCAGGGCATTTCCAGACCGATTTTTCAATGTGGGAATTGCTGAACAAAACCTGATGAGCCTGGCAGCAGGATTTGCTTACTCTGGTAAAATTCCGTTTGCATCCACATTTGCGGTCTTTGCAACCGGAAGGGCTTATGACCAGGTCAGACAGTCCATCTGTTATCCAAACCTGAAGGTAAGAATTGTGGCAACCCATTCTGGTCTTACGGTTGGCGGAGATGGGGCAAGCCACCAGATGTGTGAGGATATCGGGCTTATGCGGTCCATGCCAAACATTGCCATCTTCTCGCCCTGCGACGCTCCCCAGACCCGCGAAATAATAAAGAGTGTCGTGGATTACCCTGGTCCAGTTTATGTGCGTCTTGTGCGTCAGGATTTACCAACACTCACTGAAGGAATGGATTTCCGTATCGGTGAGGCGCAGGTGCTTGCGGATGGGAATGACATCACCCTTATTGCAACGGGCAGCATGGTTTCAACCGCTATCCTTGCGGCAAGTGAATTGAAAAACCAGGGAATTTCAGTGAGGGTGATTAACCTCCACACAATCAAACCGATAGATCTCAAGACCATCGTGAGGTGTGCAAGGGAGACTCAGGGAATTGTGACCGTGGAAGAACATACAGTGACCACAGGCCTCGGAGCTGCAGTTGCAGAGGTGGTTTCGGAGCACTGTCCCACATTTGTTATGCGCGTGGGTGTCCCCGATACATTCGGTGAATCGGGTGAGCCGGACGCATTGCTTGAGAAATATGGCTTGAATGTTGAGACTATTGTGAGAAAGGCAAAAAGCATTCTGGAGGTGAAAAAGTGAAAATCTTTCTGGACACTGCGAATGTGAAGGAAATAAGGGAAGCGAACAGCTGGGGGATCATTGATGGTGTGACCACGAACCCGAGCTTGATTGCGAAAGAGGGCCGGGACTTCAGGGAGGTTGTGGAAGAAATTACGCAGATTGTGGATGGCCCGATAAGTGCCGAAGTAGTGAGCATGAATGCAGAGGGCATGATTGCAGAAGGAAGGGAACTTGCAAAAATCCACAAGAACATCAACATCAAAATTCCGATGTGTGTCGAAGGATTGAAAGCTACGAAGGCACTCGCAAGGGAGGGAATAAAGGTCAACATGACCCTTGTATTCTCACCAAACCAGGCACTGCTTGCGGCGAAGGCAGGAGCCGCATTTGTTAGCCCGTTTGTGGGTAGGCTGGACGATGTGGGACACGAAGGGATGCAGATCATTCCCGACATTGTCGAGATATACAGAAATTACAATTTCAAGACAGAAATCATTGTTGCGAGTGTTCGCCACCCCATTCATGTACATCAGGCAGCTCTTGCAGGTGCACACATAGCCACAGTGCCGTTTAGCGTCCTTGAAAAGATGGTGAAACACCCGCTAACAGACATTGGAATTGACCGCTTCCTCAAGGACTGGGAAAAGGTACCGAAGAAAAAGTGAGGAGGAGAATTTTTGGAAATTTCAATTGTCGGCAGGGAAAAGGAGATAGAGTATTTCACAAACGCAATTGCCCAGTGCAAATCAGGTAAGGGAGGCACCTATTTAATTACGGGTCCAATCGGTGTGGGCAAATCGAGGTTACTTGAGGAGCTTGCAACTATCGGGAAAAACCAGAACCTTGCCGTTCTTTTTGGGAGAGGACTGGATGAGAAATCAGTACCTTATCTTCCATTCACGGACGCGCTGAGCAGTTACAGTAGGGCAGATGAGGAGACATACACACCTCTCGCTCTTTCCCTGACAGGCGGAGAGCCGCGGGGTATTGAGAGTGTTGACTTGACAAGGGAGCGCGGGAGGGTTTTGGAGTCGCTTTCAAAAAAGATTCTCGACATTGAGTCCCGGCAACCTGTTGTGTTGATTATAGACGACCTCCAGTGGGCGGATACCGCATCCCTCTCGCTCTTCATTTATCTTGCCAGGAACGTTAGCGACAGGAAAATTTTGCTGCTTGCGGCTTATCCGGATGAAGCGATGAGGACAGAGAAGAACCCCGTGTTTGTGAATACGGTGATGCAGCTCCGCTCCGAAAAACTTGCGAGTGTGGTTGAACTGAAACCCCTCACATATGAGGCCATCCTCAAACTCCTGGAAATCGAATTCGGTACCTGGAAGATTCCGGAGGAAATTGCGAAGGCAATCTACATGCGAACAGAAGGCATTCCACTGTTCGTCACTGAATTCGTGCGGAGTATAGTGGAAGAGAACATTTATGACCCGAGCAAGCGCGAACTCAGAATTTCACCAGAGGAACTGCAGATGCCCCCGACCGTCCAGTCAATAATTAAAGGGCGACTGACAATTCTGTCCGAAAATGCCAGAAAACTACTGACATATGCAAGTATTTGCGGCAGGGTTTTCCAGTACGATGTGCTGGAAGCTATCACCGACATGGATACAGAGGCAATGCTAGATGCTCTTGATGAGTTGCTGGAAAAGGGCTTCATCAGGGAGGAGGGTGAGGAAAAGTACAGGTTTGTTCACAACGCAATTTATGAGACCGTTTTCAATGAAATAATCGGTGTGAGAAAGAGGATTGTGCACAGGAGAATTGGGGAAGCCCTGGAAAAACTTCATAACACACCGGAGTATGCCCCCGAGATTGCGAGACATTATTACAACGCGCTTTCCTACGACAAGGCGGCACCCTATGCACTCAGGTCTGCAGAGGATTTTGCAAAGATTTATGCGACGGACGAAGCAATAAGGTACGCTGAAATGGCAAAATTTTGTTATGAGAAGACAGGGCAGAAGGGCCCGCTTATGGACGCAGCCCTTCTGCTCGGCGACATGCTTCTTCTGAATGGAAAGTACGACGAGGCACAGAAGGTGTACGAGGAAGTGCGGAAACTCGCCGAGGCGGAAGCCAACCCCGGAAAGGTTGGCGTGGTCACCGCAAGAATTGGCCTGGTAAATCATCGCAGGGGAATGATGAACAAGGCGCTCGAACATCTCATGCAGGCACTAGAAATTTTTGAAAAATCAGGGTTGAGAGTTGAGTATGCCAGAACCCTCAGACAGATTGGGTGGGTGTATGAACGGAAAGGGGATTTTGCAAAGTCGCTGGAATATGTGTCCAGAGGTTTAAAGCTGACCGAGGAACTCGGGGACCCTGCAGAGCTTGCAGACGCATATCACCGCCTCGGGACTACCCAGATGAGCATCGGGTTGATGGAAGAAGCAGAGAAAAATTTAAACATGGCTGTGGAAATCAGAAAGAAACATAACCTGCTCAAGGGACTTGCTGACTCCTACAACAACCTTGGAATTCTATACCATGATACTGGAAACACTGAAAGAGCGGTGGAATATTATCTCAAGGCAAAGGAAATTTATGCGAAGATAGGTGATGTGGTCGGGGAATCAATGATGTCCAACAACCTCGGAATCATCTACCATGATAGGGGAGAATGGGAGAAGGCACTGGAGAATTACATGCGGGACTATCACACCAATCTGAAGATAGGAAATCTCTGGGGGCACATGATTTCTGCCAGCAACATTGGGAGTTTGTACAGGGAGATGGAAAAATACGAGGAGGCACTGAAATACTACAATGAAGCCCTTGAATACTCCGAGAAAATCGGGGAAAAGTGGATTTATTGCACCGCACTGGGAAGTGTGGCAGAAATCTATGCAATAAAGGGTGAAATTGAAAAAGCCAAAGAACTGGCAGAGCGATGTTTGATGGTTGGCAAATCCACCGGTTCCAAGGAATCCCTGGCTTCAGCGTTTACCTCTATAGGGATAGTGCAGACATATGCAAAGAACTGGGAGGAGGCGGAGGAGGCCCTCACTAACGCAAAACTTCTTTACGCTGAGATGAAAATGAAGAGTGGAGTTGCTGGTTGTGATGAGGACCTTGGAATTCTGTATGCTGAAAAGAAGGAACTGGAGAAGGCAAGAAAATTTTTTGAAGATGCAATCAGAGCTTTTAAAGACCTCGGGCAGGTCAAATCAGTTGAGCGGATCGAAAAAACAATGAAAAGGTATTCATTATCTCACAACTGAGCCCTTCTCAAATTTTTTCTTCAGGGCAAAGGTCACAGGAACCCATACGATCAGCAGAACCCCGCTGGAAAGCATCAGCATTCCCCATGAATTGAAGGCATCCACTCTGACCGTCTTCTCAATCACTATTCTTACATTGGCGTCCGGCTGTTTCACGATGTAGAACACATATTCTTTTCCAATTTTATCAGGTGTAAGGAACTGGGCACAGCTCTTGACCCCTGTAGTGGTGTTGTTCAATGTTTGGTTGAAGTAGGGGTGATACCTGCCGCTAGCATAATTTTCGGTAAAATCCCTGACTTCTGCAATTACGACAGTAGCGCACCCGTTGGTCACGGTGATGCTAAAAGTTTCTGCGTAGGAGAAACCGTGCGGGTCCCGCGGCGTAAAACTTATGTTAAAGTACTTTCCGTAGCCGGTGTTCATATCCGTCTTCGTCAGGGCCTTCACGGAGAGCGGAAGTGCTGGATGAAACATGAAGGCTCCAAACACAATAAGGATTATGGCGTAAACCAGCGACTTTTTCATGTGCTTTCTGGCTGAAAGCACCCTTCTGGTGTCGCTTACTTCAAATGCAATCTCCCCGAGGGCAAATGCACCGAAGAACCAGGTGGCAGTGAAAATCCCTGCAAAGCATACCGTAACTGCATCTGGAATTGGAAGGTAAAATGGATTTAAATTTCCGCCCACAATCAAGAAAACCACTATCAGGAGGAAGAACACGGCAAAGACCACCCAGGTTAGAATCTTCCGCACCTGATTGAGTTTCTCAAGCCGGGTTAGTTCCTGTTCCTTCATCATCCTGCCCATGGCTTCGTGGTATTTATGGGTTGTTGTGGAGGTTCCAAAAGTTTCATAATCCCTTCACCAATATGGGATGCCATGGCAAATGTGTGTGAGATTCCCAAGAAGAATGCCTCAGAGAAGGATATTGATGAAATCCTAACAGAATATCGTGTGATTGCCGTTGTAGGGGCCTCTGACAAACCGGATAGAGAAAGTTACAAGGTGGCAAAATACCTGCACGAGCATGGCTACAGGGTGATACCGGTGAACCCAAACATATCTTCTCTCTTTGGACTGAGGGCGTATCCCAGCTTGAACGAGGTCCCGGAGAGAGTAGAGGTTGTGGACATTTTCAGGAAGCCAGAGACAGTGCCTGAAATTGTAGAAGAGGCAATAAGGAAAGGGGCAAAGGTAATCTGGATGCAAAAGGGCATCGTCCACAACGCCGCCGCAGAAACCGCAAAAAAACATGGGCTGAAGGTCGTGATGGATAGATGCATGATGGTGGAGCACATGGAAAGGGCTAAAAAAGAGAGCAGCAGCCGTTCCTGAACTCAATTTTCTCTCCGGATTTTTCAAGGAACTCAACAAACTCCCTGGAAGGATGCGCAACTCCGCTGAAATCGTACTTCCAGGCAAATTTTTCTATCTCTAGATCCCTGGGACGCATGCAGCCCAGCATGATCTCTCCGTGCATTCTTTCCCTTGCATACCTGAAAACATTCTCAATTCTTTCAGGAGTTACATGCACCCCCTCGAGAGGTGTTCCGGAAACCGGTACCAGAACATTCAGCACCAGTTTGGGGAGTGAATACCCTGCAACGAGGTCTATTCCGGCCTCCTCTCCACTCGGTCTACCATGGTCGATTCCAATTGTTATGTGGGGCACTACCGGCACCTTCACATCTGCCAGATTGGCGACCGTTTTCTCGTAATCTTTAACTGTCACATCCATTCCATAAATCTCCTTGATTGTCCGGTCTGAACCAACCACATCCACCGAAAACACATCGATCCCGGATGCAGCATAGAGTTCCGCAAGGTCCTTCGTAAACACAAGCCCGGTATGGGCGTTGATTTTAAGAGGGGTATAGAGCTTCAGCTTATGCACACCCTCGAGCACATCCCAGAGCGGCACACGCCCGTTTTTATCACAGCCACCGGAAAGTAGAAATCCCCTGCTACCCTCGTTCACCAGTTTTTCTCCGATGGAGATCAGATCCTCGTTACTTCTGCAGGAGACCATTCCCCTCAGAAATCTGGCACCACAGTGCTTGCATTTGAGGGCACATTTTTCACCTGTAACGGAAATTCTCGGGAATTTCTCAAGGGAGTAGAGTTTCAGTTTTCCACCTCTACTGTTTCTTCATCATCTCTATATACATTTACACCCTTTAAAATCTTTTGATGGTCGCAATCAACATGGTAGGGTGTCAATTTTTTCACTTGCGCGGCACTGGCCTTCAACTTCTTTCTGTTTCTGCTGGAGTGCCATATAGAAAGTCTTAATATGGAAAATTACTTATTTGGGGTGTATATTCATGCAGAGAGGATTGATATTATGGCGCAACAGGAACCCGAAATCTGGGATGTAATGCAGGCATATGTGAACAAACTCAAAGCACAGCAAACTGAACTTGAAGAGAAAGATAAGAAGTTAAAGGCTGTTGAGAATCAACTTAAAGAGGAACAGGAGAAGATTGCAAGAGAGAGGGAAGGCATTGAGAGACGGGCAAAGGAATTGAGCGAGAAGGAGGCCAATCTCAGGAAAAAGGAGGACGAAGTTGCCAAACTGGAATCAGAATACAAAGCAAAGATGGACGCCCTCCAGAAGCACGAGGAGGAGTTGAAAAAACTGGATATGGAACTGAGGGGGAAAATTGAGACATACAATGCAAAATACAGTGAGGTTGAAGAACTCCGTAATAAAATAATGAATGCAAGCAAAACCCTTGAAACCAGAGAAGAAGAACTGATAACTTTTGGGAGCAGGTTGAATGCAAAGGAAAATGAATTGAACGACCGTGCCAGCACAATCCAGAACACGGTAGCAAATCTTAATTCCGCAATCCGCGCGGCTGAGGAGATAAAAGCCGCCCTTCTTGCAGACCATGGAAAATTGAAAGAAATCATAGAGAATTACACTAAAGCTGTTGAGAGTTTGAAGGAGAAGGAGACGCAACTGGGTAAACTTTCAGAGGAGGTAAAAGAAGCCGCAAATAAGTATCTTGAAGCCGAGAGAGGAATCGGTGCAAAGGAACAGAATATCCTGAAACTGGAGGAAAATTTCAAGACCAAGATTTCCGAGTTAACCCAGATAATCGAAGGACTTGGGAGGTTATCCGGCGTGGCACCATTACAGCCAGAAAAAGTTTCAATTCCCAAGATGGAGGAAAAGGTTGCAGCGGTTCCAGTAACAAAACCTTCCGAGCCAAAACCAGAAATGGTGAAACCGGCTGAGGAGAAGAAAGAGGTGCCAGCGGGCGAGGAAGAGGTTCCGTGTCCGAAGTGTGGCACGATGATAAGCAAGGATGCGATTGTGTGCTATGCGTGCGGTGCCGAGGTCAAGCCCGCCGCCGAGGAAAAGACGGGGGAACCAGCGGGTGAGGAAGAGGTTCCGTGTCCGAGGTGTGGCACGATGATAAGTAAGGATGCGATTGTGTGCTATGCGTGCGGTGCCGAGGTTAAGCCTGGAGAAGAAAAAGGAGCGTCCGGGGATGAAACGGTAGTGAAGAAGGTGGTTAAAAAGCGAATAATTTGAATTTCTGACATAGAACAAATACTGTAGAAGGGTTGAAAAAGTGGCGAGCCCGTGGAAGATTTACCAGTACCAGAAGCAAATTCAGGAAAAGGCGAAAGAGGCGGAGGAAACTAAAAAATCTGCCAAGGCAAATCTGGATAGATGTAAGGAGATTTTAGATGGAATTAAAAAGCTGAATGTGGATATGGGAGAGGTAGAAAAGCTCTTTGCAGAGGCAAATTCTGCATATGATAAGTCGGACTTCCAGAAAAGCAACGAACTCTGTAAATCAATCGAAGAGAAGGCAAAGACAATTATGGAACGTTATTGTGCGGATATCACAGAGCTTATTTCAAAATTGATCAAGAATCTAGCAGAAACTGACGAAATGCGGAGCAATGAGATACCCAGACAACTGGAGCAGGTAAAATCGTTCCTTGAAAAAGGTGAGGGTCCCTCGGCAGCAAGAACCCTTTCCGAGATTAACGCACAGTTTGAAAAGAATCTTGAGACCGTGTTTAAAAAATTGTTTTCAATCGGCGATAACTTGATCGGGCAAAGCAGGAAGATGGGAGAAAACATCACCTACCCGGAAAATTTATTCACACAGGCAAAACAACTTTACAGCCAGAAAAAATATGACGAGGCAATTCTAAAACTCAACGAATCCCTTGATATCTTGAGCATAGGAGTAAAATCCAAAATTTCTGATGAGATAAGTGCATTGAGGACAAGTGTTGAGGGTGCCAGTGCACTGGGAATGAATGTGTCTGAATTTTTACCGTTGATCGAAAAGGCAGAGAAGGAGCTGAAAGCATATAGATTTGAGGAGGCAATGGGACTCACCACCCATCTGCGATCAAGAATGGGGGAATTACTTTCAAAAACTGGGGAGAGCATTCTATCAAATGTTCGAAGATTCATAGCACGGGCAGAAAAAATTGCACCAGAGGAAGAAGATTTTCTGAAAGCAAAGTCGCTCGTCCCGAATGTTGAGGAACTGATTAAGAAAGGAGATATTAAGGGTGCTGGCGAAATCGCAAAGCAGATAAAGGAGCTAAGTGAAAATGCCCAGTTCCAGCTTGTGCTGAAAACGATTGCTGCGTCCCGGTCAAAATTCATCACCGCAAAGAAGATCGGCGCGGATATTTCTCAACCGCTGGGTTTGATTAACTCAGCGCGTGCTGCCCTGAAAAACGCAGAGTATGAGAAGGCACTGAAATATGCCGTCGATGCGGATACTGAAGTGGACAAAATAATCAAGGAATACGAGGCCAGTGCGATGGAAATAGAGAATCTAGAGGCGTCCCTGAATGCTCTTGCCACCTTTGGAATCGAAGTTCCTGAGGCAAGAAAGGCGGTTGAAGAAGCAAGAAGAGCCCTTGAAGAAAAGAACTACAAAAAGGTGCATGAGATTGTTGAGAATGCAAAGGTCATTGCAGAAAATGCGGCTTATGATAGAATCCTAGAACTGGTGGAGCAGCTCACAGCTGACATGGAATATGCAAAATCGATTGGATGCAGCATTCAAAAATACGAGGCAAAGCATGAAGAGCTGCTTGCCATGGTAAAGGCGAGAAAAATCGTCGAAAGCATTCAGAACCTCAAGATTCTGAGAGAGGATGTGTCGACTGTAATTCAGGATTTTGTGATTGACACCGTGGCCCAGGTAAAGGAATTGATAGAGAAGTCAGTTGGCGTGGACACCACATTTGCACGCCAGAGAATTGTGGATGCGGAGAATGCGCTCCAGTCAGGTGATGTCAGAAGTGCCTACCAGTATGCTGAGGAGGCAAAGAAATCCATAAAGGAATTCTTCAGCGCCCAGGCGGGTAAATCCCTTGAAGAAATGGGAAAATTGCTGGAGTCCCTGAAGAACCTGAAAGTGGATGTCACCAGCAGCAGCGAACTCTACGAAAAAGCCAGGGAATGTTATGAAAAAGGGGATTATCCCAAGTGTCTCTCCCACCTCGATGAGATAAGGTCCAAGCTGAACCGTCTCCTCATTTCAAAAACGGAGGAGGAATTTACCGCAGCAAAACTTGTGCTGATTGAAGCAAAGAAGAGCGGGATTGACATCTCAAATCTGAAGAACCTGCTGATGGAAGCAAAGACCGAGATTGAAGGGGGCAACTATCTTAAAGGTTATGAACTTGCATTCAAATGCCATACTGAGGCCGAGCGTCTGAAGAAATTGAGCCAGCAGGCATTCGATGAAATCTCCACAGCGGCAACTATGGTGGCCGAGGCAAAGAAGAGCAACGCGGATATTTCTAAGGTAAAGGACCTGCTGTTAAAGGCGAAGGTGGCATTCGAAAACAATGATTATGAGACCGCACTGGAATACGCGAAACACACGAAAGAGGAGGCGGCAAAACTCACATCACAGTATCACTCGGCAAAGATAATCTTGGAGGTTGCGGATAAAATAACAATTGCAGAGCAGTTTGGAATTGTCACTGCTAAAATAAGGGAAATGCTGGAAGAAGCAAAGGGGTACATGAAAAACAAGGATTACGACCGCTCCCTAGATCTTGCCAAAACCTGCAATGACGAAATTTCTACACTTTTGAGGGACCACATTACCCTGAAAATCTCTGAAATAGAGAATTTAATAAGGAATGCCAGGGACTTAAATGTGCATGTGCCAAAGGCGGAGGAACTGATCCGCGAAGCCAGAATTTCGTTTGAAAAGGGCGACTATGTAAACTCGTTGAGATACGCCACTGAAAGCAGGGATGAGCTTGAGAAGGTGGTTGCGGCCTCCCAGAATGCCGCGATGGAAATCAAAAAGGCCCATGAGAAAATCAACGAGGCAGAAAGTTTGAGGATCGATGTAGCTGCGAGTAAAAATCTCCTCAGCCAGGCAATGAATGCGCTTAAAACCAGCAACTACAAAATGGCTCAGGATATTGCGGCGAAATGCATGGCTGATGTGGATGCGGCTATCGTGCGGCACATTGAGAAATTGATAAATTCCTTCCAGACAGTAATTACAAATGCGAAACGCTCTGGTGCGATCACCGTGATCGCAGAAAACATGATTGCCCAGGCAAAGGTTGCACTGAGCCAGCGGAATTATAAGGAAGCCCTTAATCTGGCTATGCGCTCCGAGGGCGAACTCGAGCGTGCAGAACTCCAGTATAGCATGGCCTCCTCTGCAATTGCCACTGCCCAGAGTAAGATGGAAGAGGCAAAAAGGTCCGGAACAATGATTCCCTCCAACATTGAAGAAAACCTGAGAAACGCGAAGACAGCACTGGCAAGGGGCGACTACATCAAGGCAATGGAACTCGCAGTTGCCACTTCAGACATGATTGCGGAAGTGAAGGAAAAAATGCGAGAAATCAATGAGATCATTCAGATCGCGAGGACAAGGATCACGGAGGCATACAAGTATGGGGCTGAACTTACTGAGGCAAAGGAAATTTTTGCCCAGGCAAAGGCAGCACTCGAGAGTGGAAAGTATGCGGAGGCCCTCCAGCTTGCTAAAAGATGTATAGAGGAGTCGAAAAATACCTTCAGGAATTATCTCACATCCCAGCTTGCCTCCATAGAAAACCTTGTCGTTGTAGGCAATGACCTCAAACTCGACACGAGCAGATTATCCGCCCTCATAACCCAGGCAAGGTCTGCTATAGAAACCGGCGAATTTGAGAAAGTCCCCGAGTTCATAAACAAGGCCAAGGACTACGGAGAAAAAATGATTATTGATACAATGCAGCGTCTCACTAACCAGCTGCAGAGAACGATAGAACAGGCGGCTGAGCTGATAGATGTGACCGAATACTCCCAGGCCCTAGAAAGATGCAAGGCAAAAATTGGAGAAAGAGCGTACGACACTGCCTACAAACAGCTGACAGAAACCATAGACAAGATTCAGGCAGAGTATCATAAAGCGATTTCCGAAAAGATCAGTTTGTTTGAGAGCCAGATAATAAGTGCAGAAAAGGTGGGAATTGATACCACTACCTCAATGGAAGCGCTCACCCAGGCAAAAATTGCCCTGAACAGCAAGGCCTACGATGGGCTGAACACCTTCCTCAACAATGCCATGCAGGAGCTGTATGAAAATGTGAAAACAAAGCTCTCTTCAGTTATCTATCAGGTTGAGGTGAAATTGAACTATGCGAAGAACATGGGCGTTCTGGTTACCGAAGCAGAAACTGTGCTGAAAAAGGCAAGAGAGAGCTATGCCCAGGGAAACATGCCTGAAGCGATCTCCCAGATTCAACAGTGTGATGTGGCTATCGAGATGGCAAAGGATATGCACCGGGAACTTACAGACCTCCTTTACACCGCAGATTCCGCGATCGCGAACGCAAGGAAGTATGGACTGGATACGAAGGAGAGCGAGGATACCCTGAAGGAGGCGCTATATGAAAAAACGAGGGACTACAGGAAGGCAATTGAACTGACAAGAAAATCGATTGAAATCGCAAAGAAACTCGTGGATGCCTACGAGGAGGAGAAGGCAAGAAAAGAGATGGCCGAGAGAGAGTCGAAGAAGGAACTGGTGGAAAAGGAGGAACGGGCAGAGAAAAAGCCGAAGATTATAGTGCCCGGGATGGAGAAAGAGGAGGTTGCGGCACCAGTTCCACAGCCCACGCCAGGGGTCGAAAAACCAGCTGCACCCCCTGTGCCAGAGGTGAAGGAGGAAGCAAAAGCTGAGACAAAGGTGGAGGAAAAACCCCAGGAAGCTGCACCAGAGGTAAAGATGGAGTTTGAGAAGGGTGTGGCTTCAGGAAATGAAAAATGCAACTTCTGCAAGGGCAAGATTAAGGCAGGACTGGCAATTATAAAATGCAAGTGCGGTGCAGTTTACCATGAGCCCTGTGCCAAAAGGACAGGGAAATGCAATGCATGTGGTACCTCCTTGGAGGAAAAGGTGGTGGCAAAAAAGCTCCCTGCCTTGAAACTTTAGAAAGTTATATCTGTGTTAAGGGCTTCTCTGCTTTATGGCACTGATTGATGGGGCTAGGAATGTGCTTAAAAACTGCTTGGACATCAAAAAAGGGGAGAAGTTGCTGATTATAACTGACACGGAAAAAGAAAAAATTGCAGAGGTGTTTTTCGAATCCGCCCACGAAATGGGTGCAGAGGTGCTCTCCCTGATGATGCCAGTGATGGGAAAAGACGGTGTGGAGCCACCCGACTGTGTTGCCAGGATTATGCTAGACATGGATGCAATTATAATCATGACCAAACATTCAATGACGCACACCGCAGCCAGACGAAATGCAAACCGCAAGGCAAGAATTGTGAGTATGCCAGATGTGCCTGCAGAGTCCGTTAGCAGCGGGGGCATCACCGCAAACTATACGGAGATAAGGGATTTGATTGACAGGATGAAGGAAAAATTTCTGAAGAAGAAAGAGGTGAAGATTGTATCTGAGAAGGGGACAGAAATCGTGATGAAGTTCACCAAGTACAGGTGGATTGACAAGGACGACGGGCTCTGCAGAAACCGCGGGGATTTTACCACATTACCTGCAGGTGAGTTTTTTGCGGCCCCTGATGAGAAAACTGCGAATGGCAAACTTGTGATTGATGGCTCCTTTGGAAAGTTGCTCTCAGAGCCAATAACGTTTACTGTCAAAGAAGGATATGTTGAGAGTGCAAGCAACGGCGACATCCTCAAGGCGATGGATGCCTATGGAAAATCCGGGCGAAATATCGCGGAAATGGGAATCGGTGTCAATAAAAGTGCAAAGTTGATGGGGCACCCGCTTGAAGACAACAAGGTCTACGGCACCGTGCATATCGGTTTCGGAGACAATTCTAGATACGGCGGAAAAATAAAATGCAGTTACCATGCCCACGGCGTCATTCTGAAACCCAGCGTTTATGTTGATAATGTTCTCGTGGTGGAAAATGGAAATATTCTAGTGGAGCAACGGAAAAAGTGAAGCTGGGCGTAAGCCCGGGTGGAGGAAAATGCTGAGTAAGAAGGTTTTTCCGCTTTTAACCCGAGGAAAAGCATCAATATCCATAAATATTAAGAAGGTATAGGCAGCGATGTGAGAGAATGGCGGATAAAGAAGATAAACCGATAAATGAGCTATTCACTGATGTACTTATACGGGCAAAGCAGGATGTGGAAATCTCCCTGCTCATGGATGCGTTGGGAAGGTACAAGAGAAAATATAAAGAACTGGCAAAAATCGGGGTGACGCCTGACTATGAGGTAACTTTGAAGGGCAAGATTCAGGATGAGGAGGAAACTTTTCTGGGTTTTCTCCATGCAGTGTACAATACCGCAAAGGAGAAATCTGGGGTTGAGAGGGCCAGAGCGGAGATGGGCGAGGTGCTTGAGCATGTGATTGCCACCACAGAAAACACAGGAATTGTAAGGGTAGCCAAAGAGTTTCTGAGCAAGATACGGCTTGAGAAAAGTCAGATGGAGGAGCTTGCAGAGAAATTGCTAAAGTACAAGTTTGAGGGGTATCCCATTGAAGATGTGATTGCAGAAAAAGAAAAGGGGAAAGAGGCATTCCGTAAAGCGTTTGAAGAGTATGTTACAAAAGTAGAAAAACTGAAGAGCATTGAGAACCAGCTCGAGGAAATGGATATCACGGGTTTCGAAAAGGAAGCCCTTGAAATCCGTGCTAATCTGAAGAATCCTGCAAAACTGGATTATGTGGAGAAGTTGATGAACAAGATTGTATCCGGGGCAAGTATCGAGAAAATGGAGAAAGAACTGGAGGGAATTTCCAAGGAAATTGATGTGCTTGAGAAGAAAGTCATGAAGAAACCGAAAATTCAGCCAGTTCCGAGGGTCCCGAGAGACGGTATGGTAAACGGTCGGAGAGAGGGGAGGATTAACGGAAGGATCAATGGGAAGGTTAACGGAATGCGGGAGCGTGGAGGTAACCATTCAAACGAACGCAATAACAAAAAGAGAACCGCAATTGCCCTGATTCTGTTTCTCCTGCTTTCAATCCCGCCCGTGGCAATCTTGCTAGCCACAGAAACAGGCCTGAAAATCGATGGAAATCTGGATGACTGGGCGGATAAGGCGTATGTGGAACAGACACCCGCCGGGATGGATGTTCCGATAAC
>JAOAJK010000013.1 GCA_026414225.1 Thermoplasmata archaeon | reverse complement strand
CAGCAAAGATCAAGGTCGTGCTGGATGGTCCGAGCGGCGCTGACTATGACCTTTATGTGAAGAAGGATAGCATGCCCACGACCTCCAGTTACCTTGCGAGGGGCTACACAAATTCTGCGGACGAAAGCATTTTAATCACGAACCAGACAGTTGATGTTGTGACAGGAAGATACTATGTGCTCGTGAACAGGTATTCCGGAAGCGGGCAGTATTCCCTGACCGCGAGTTTCGAAACCGTTGGAGGCGGGAGTTCAGGAAACAATTCATCGGAGCCGGATGTGATCGAGCTCCGCTCGGGGACTGCGGTGTCTGGCTCCCTGGATGCAACCCACACGAAGGGATACTACAAAATCACGGTGAGCTCTGGCAACTCGCTCAAGGTCGTGCTGGATGGCCCGAGCGGTGCTGACTATGACCTTTATGTGAAGAAGGGTGCGATGCCCACGACCAGCAGCTACGATGTCCGCGGCTACACGAATTCTGCGGATGAGCAGGTGAGCATCTCAAATCCGTCTGGAACTTACTACATAATGGTCAACAGGTATTCTGGCTCTGGAAGTTACACCATCACCGCAACCGTGGAAAATGGTAATGGTGGGGGCAACGGGAATTCCGCTGGGGATGACGACGGTGACGGGCTTACAAACGGAAAGGAAGCGGAACTGGGGACAAATCCAAACAACCCTGATACTGATGGGGACTACATCTACGACGGAATTGAGGTAAATGTGTACGGTACAGACCCGAAAAACAAGCAGTACGAGGGACAATCCGCGAAAACCCCATGGTCTGGCTACTGGTGGCCCATGAAGGACAACGGAACAGCTGGACCCTGTGCGAAGTACGATGCATATGTGAACAAAACTAAGAACTATAACCCGCAGGCAGAGAAATGGGAAAAGAACAATCACGGCTGGACTCCAGAAACCCAGTCATGGTGGGGGCACTGCCATGCATGGAGCGCTGCTGCAGTTAGCGAAGATGAACCGACGGGGTCAAAAACAGTCCAGGGCATTACATTCTCTGTCGGGGACCTCAAAGGGCTGCTTACAGAATCCTACTACTCCTCTTCCTGCGACCTATTCGTTGGAACAAGGTATAATGGGCCCTCCAACAATGTCCAGGATGTATTTCCGAAGGACTTCCATACCACGCTCCTGAAATGGATAGGGACCAAAAAGAAGGCAGTAGTAATGGACATCACAGCTACCGAGGAGGTCTGGAATTACCCCGCCTACAAATACACCATGACTGTGAGCAACGATAGCCAGGATAGCAGCAAGAAACATTTCGTGGTGAAGGTCTGGTTCGCAGATGACGGTGTCTGGAAGGACTATGTGGGCACAAAGTCATTCACACTCACCTACAAATACTGGCTAAAATTCAGTGCCAACGGAATAACTGATGGCGCCTGGGAAGGCGGGAGCGAAAACACGAATGCAGATGCACAGGCCCATCCCGATTTCATATGGCATCCAAGTGGTCCAGGCGTGGACTGGGGCTGCCCGCTAAGATACGAAATCGTGAAGGAAATAATCAACGCCTGAACCTTTTTTCCATTTCTTCTTTTGCCTCTACTACCTCTTTTTCCATCCCAATTTGTGAAGCCACATTCAGGGCTTCCTCGATAGCTGACCGAAATTTTATCTCGTCTCCTTTTTCAGCAAACGCCTCCGCAAGGTCTATCTGGTTGTAAACAAACATCCATTTATCTCCAGTTTTCTTGCAGAGGCGCCTGGCTTCGATGTAGAGCCCTATTGCCTTCTCCAGGTTTCCCATTTCGAAATGAACATTTCCAAGGTTGTTTTTTGCAATTGCAATTCCTGCCATATCATGAACCGTTTCCTTCAGTTCTACAGTTTTCTCGAGATACCGTTCTGCATTCCTGAAATCCTCCAGTTCATAGTATACCATTCCTAGATTGTTATACACCTGGGAGAGTCCATACTTGTCATTGTTTCTGGCAAAAATTTCCTCAGCGATTCTTAAACACGCAATGCACTCGTCGTAGTTCCCCAGATAGTAATGGGTAGAACCGATTCTGGTATAGCAGGTTGCAATCTCCTTTTCTTTTCTCTCCTTACTGAACAACTCCAGGGCTTTCTCCTGACATTCAATTGCGTTCTGGTAATTGCCTGCCCTCTCGTGAATGTACCCCTTGATGCTGAGCATCCTTGCGATTTCAGGCGCGCAAGTCCCACGGGTCCGAGCCAGCAATTCAAACGCCCTGTTTATGCTCTCCATCGCCTTTTCATGCTCACCCATTTTTAAGTATATCTCAGAACGTGTTACATGGGTCTGGACTGCTTTATCATCTCCATCTCCCGACTGGGAAATTTTTTCCTCCAGCGCTTTCATTGCATCCTCATAAAGTCCAGACGAGAGCAAAACTTCAATCATCTTTTCAAGGGCAGCCATTGCTATCTCTTTTTCCTTTAAATCGTGTCTGTTAAGGGAATTATAAAGTGCCTTTAAAACCTCTACAGCTTCATCATATGCAAATCTCCCGGCGAGTTTGTCCGCAACCACGAGTCCGTAGTCCTTTAATTTATCCAGACATCCGGCTTTTCTGTAGTGATAAATGGCTCCAAGAATCTTTTCCTCGTCTCCTTTTTTGTACTCCTCCTCCAGGATTTTCCCCACCATTTCGTGCAGGGCTTGCCTGAGTTCCGACCCCATCTCATCGTATATCACATCCCGGATTTTGGTGGGATCGAATCTGTATTTGCCCCCTTCCTGTTTTATCAACCCGTGAATTTTTTCGATTCTTGAGAGGGCCCTAAGCAGTTTTATCCTGTCCATATCCACCATTTTTTCCAGCAACGAAGTTATAAACTCGGTTCCTAGCACGCTAGCGGTCTCAAGCACCTCAAACTCGTCCGCATTCAACCTGGTGATTTTTTCCTTTATTATTTCATAAATTCTCTCGGGTATCCTTATTTCTTCCTTCTCATAGACCCAGAGTTCCGCCTCTCTGCGGAGCAACCCTTTATCCGTAAGATACTTCAAAAGTTCGATGACAAATAGGGGATTGCCCTCAGCTTCGATGTAGACCCTTTCCTTGAAGCCAGCGTCCACATGCCCGCCCAGCACACGTTCTATCAACTCCTCCACACCCCCCCTATCCAGTGGCGCGAGATTGAGCAGTTCCAATATGTTCTCCGTTCTCATTGCATCTATCATGTCTGGGAGCATGCTAGCCGTTGGAATTTCATCTGACCTTGCAGCACATATTATACCCACCCTTTCTGCAGCAATGTCTCGCCCTATATAATTGAGCAGGGAAAGCGATGAACTGTCCGCCCACTGCAGGTCATCGATAACCAGCAGGACTGGTTTTCTCGAGGAGATTCTCTTGATTCCTAGGAGCACATTCTCAAAAATGCCAGTCCTTCTGTCCACCGTTTCCAGAGCAATCCGCGTATACTTATCAGATTCCACGAGTGCCCTGAGCATTTCTTCCAGTTCAGCGTGCATCCCCTCGGAGGCATCCGAGATTGCTTCTATTCTCTCAATCAGGCGGCCCATGTCATCCAGCAGGTACTCGTTTTCAACGCCCTCAACAAGGGCAACCAGGTTTATGTTTTTGCCAGGCATGTTCACGATTGTGAATTCTCCGTGCCTCATCACTCCCAGCTTTTCTTCAATTTCGACCTGCTCTTTTCCGGCAATCTGGGTCATCGAATCCCTTATGAAGTTCTCCACCGCTGTGACCATTCCAAGAAAGATGTCGGGGTCTATGTTCTTCACTGTCTTCTCGTATTTCGAGAGGATTATGCCCCCCTTGTTCACAACATAAAGGGCATCCAAATTCGGGGAGCTTTCTACAAGAAGGTGTTCCAGGTTTACAAATTTGAGGGCCTCGTAGAAAGGGGAGAGGGGGGAGGTGGTGCCAGGTAAACACTTGGAGGGTAAAACATAAAACCCTTTTTCCCCGGCCATCCTTTTCACTTCTTCCAGCAATCGGGTTTTTCCCACACCTCCCTCTCCTTGAATCAGCAGCACACTCCCCGCACCACTAAATACATTCTCTACGAATTTATCCAGGTGAGATATTTCTCTCTTTCTGTCCACGAATGCTGGCGGTAGATTAAGGGATACACTCATCAAACAATGATAATCCCGAAAACTATTAATTCCTTTCTGAAGTCAATCCAAGAAAGTTATAAATACCCATAAGTAATCCTCTCAGTGGTGATTAAATGAAAGCGGGCAGAATCGTAGTTCTTATGCTGATTTGGATAATGATAAGCGGGGTTTACCCCCATAGTGCCCCCAGAAATGCAGAAGGTGGCTATGCTCTCGAATGGACCTGGAAGTACGAGACAAACAGCACTGTAAAAGGGATTTCTATCACTGATGACGCCAAATACATTGGTGCCTACGATTACGCAAACAATGTATATCTGTTTGAGGCGGACACGGGTAGCCTCGTGAGAACATGGTTGTACGGTGCTGACATTACGGGCATAAAGATTGCAAAGAAGGCAGACCCGCCGCTGCTATTCGTTTCCGATAGAGGAGCAGTCAGGATTTACAGACAGGATATGCAGACACCTTTCCGCATCTACTCCCCGAATCAACCGCCTCAATATGGATGGAATGTCTCCCAGCCGAGACCTGGCAATATAACTGGTTTTGATATTTCTGCGGATGGCAAACTGCTGATGGTCACTTACTATTACAGATGGTCGAACACATGGAAATACAATGTCTCAATGTACAATGTAGAAACAGGCACTGAACTCTGGAACTACCAGACAGGTTTTTCCGATGCGAGAGCCAAGTACGGACTTTCCGCTTCCTACGATGGTAAATTCTTTGTGGTCGGTGTCTCCGAGTCAGACACCTATGTGCGGCTTGAACTCTACGAGAGGGATAGCCCTTATGGCCCGAAGTGGCAGACAGACCGCTTGAGAGACATCCTTGGTTCAGGTTATCTTTCTAGAATTACCGCAATGAAGATGTCCGATGATGGCACCGTTATCATGGTCTGCACCAATAATGCAATTCTGAAATTCATCCAGACCCAGAACAAGGAGGTATGGAGGGTTGATGGAATCAGAGACGCAGTAGCCACTTCTATGAATTATTCGGGCAGTGAGGGCTTTGTGGCGGTCGGAAAACAGATTACATTCCTCGATTTTTCCACAATGGAATTCTCGAAGAGGTTCAAATGGAACTGGACCACACCTGATAACAACACAATTGTAAATGCGTTCATGGACAAAGACGGAAATTACATTGTCGTCGCCACTGCAAAGAACATGTGGCTGATTTATGTGCCTGTGCATAAACCGTTCCGCAGCATCGAACTTTCCACTGACTTCGATCTGGTGAGCAGCATAGATATGAGCCGCGATGATGGAAGTCGCATAGCGCTGGGTGCAGCATACAGAGTAACAGATAATCCGGCTGGAGTTTACATGTTTGACAATCCAAAGGCAATCAAACCCCAGCCCTGTGAAATTTTTGGCTTTTTTGATGTCACAACCACATCGATGAATGTGACCTGGTCTGCATCCACTGCACCCGACTTCGCGAGATACGAACTCTACTGCGATTCTAATCTCAATACAATTTCCACTAACCCCCAGAATGCAGAGAAAAGGTATGTAATTACCAATAAAGACACCACATATAAAGAAGTGGGCGGACTTCAGCCAGGGACCACATACTTCTTCAAGCTAAGGGTCATATGCATAACAGAGCTATATGCTGACTCACAGGTAAAGCAGAAAATGACCGAGGTGCCGCCGCCACCGCCCGACTACACGCCATACATCGTTGCAGCGGTGGTTATTACAGTCCTCGTGGTCTTCCTGCTCTGGTATTTCTATCTAAGACACAAGATTCCAGAGTGGAAAGAGAAGAGGAAGAAGAAGAAAGGGAAGAGCGTCGCATGGCACCAGAAACCTGGCGAATATCTCCCACCAGGGTTTGAATAAATTTAAAAATTTTATTTCCTCTTTTTCTCCTTCTTTGGTTTTGTTGGCTGGGTTATGTGGTTGGGACAGTGACTATTCAGGGGAACTTCAAGGACCTCAAACACATTCCGGTATCCATCATAGTAAATCAGGTTGTAGGGGAGGGAGTCATACTGTTTTGAGATTATCTTTATTCCTGAGAGTACCTGGAGCGCTGAAATCACAGCAGTAGTAGTAATTTCCGCTGGCAGCTTCGGAGAGTAGATTGTCACATCCTCCCTTCCCGAGCAAGAAAAGATTTGCTCCAGATTTTTGAAATGGGTTTTGTTCATTCCGCATTCTATACATGCGGTTCTGGGAGGCAGTACCACCTGAACCTTTCCAGATGTACCGAGTGTGCCTCCATCTACCAGGGGAATTCCGTAATAGTATGCGTGGGAGTTGATGTATAACCTCGCCATGATGTTGTCCAGGCATCCGAAGATAATGTCAAACTCCTTGAGAAAATCCTCTGGGAGTTCCTGAATTGGTTTGGAGTACCAGGAAACCCTCACGGTTTTATCCAGTTTTTTCAGCTCTCTGGCAAGGACTTCTGCCTTGAGCAGCCCTTTCTCTGCATCTTCAATTCGGAAAAGAGCACATCTGCTTAAATTGGATTTCACAATTTTATCCATGTCCACTATTGAGATATTCTTGAAACCTGAGAGAACCAGGTTTTTCCCCACCTCATTGCCAAGGGCACCTGCACCCACCACAAGCACCTTACTTTTCTGGAGTAAATTGAATTTGATCCATGGAATTCTCTTTTCTCTATCAAACATGTCCTCGTCATGCATTCCCACCTTCAATACCTTATTGGCTGTCATCTTAACCTCCCTGGGTCTTTTTAAATCCCTTTTTCTCAAGCTTTCTCAGAATTTCCTCGGCTTCCTCTTTCTCCTTGAGAATTTCTTCCTTCTGCTTCTTCAGTTTCTCCATTACCTTTTCAGCATTGGATTTTACTTCCAGGAATTTCTTGACTGCTGGTGCGAGTTCCTTCTCTACCCTCTCCACAACTTCCCTCACAATTTCAGCTTTAAGAGCATCTGGCGGTAGTTTTTTTCCGGCCAGATCAACAATTGCAGTTTCGAGTTCTCCCCGCATCCGTTTGAGGGTCTCCTTTTCCGCTTCAATATTGCTCTTTTCCTCAATAACCGCCTGGGTCTTTAGCTCTATTTCGTGAAGCATGGCATCCACATTCTTCTTTTCCTGCTCCACCTCTTCTTTTTTCGCAGTGATCGTTGCTTCAAGTTCATCCATCTGTTTCTTTCTGGTAGCAAATTCCTTTCCCATCTCATCGATAACAGCAAGGTCTTTCGCAATCTCCTCCTCCTTCTTCTTCACATTTTCCTCTCGCTCATTTAACTCCCGCTCCCGTCCTTCCAGCTCCACAATTTTTCTCTCAATATACTCCTCTTTCTCTGCAAAAGTTCTCTCCCGTTCGGTGAGCGTCGCCTCATACCTTGTGATTTTATCCACACGCTGATTGTATTCTTTCCTCGCTTCCTCCATCCGGGCACGCTCTTCCGCCATGACTTTTTCCTGTTCTGAAACCAAGGCCTCTCTTTCCCGCAACTCCCTATCTTTTTCCATCAATCTCAGGTTCATTGCCTTCAGTTTTTCCTCCTCGCTTCTGATAAATTCTTCCTTCTCATAAAGCACTTTTTCCTTATCCTCTATTGCGACTCTGCGAGTTTCCAGTTCTTGCTTGACACGGATCACATCGTTTTCTTCCTTCTTCAATCTTTCCTTGGCTTCGTTCAGTTCAATGGCTTTTGCATTTGTCTGCTCGATTGCCTTGGAAAGTGCAATCTTCATACGGTCTATTTCTTCGTTCTTTTCGGAGGTTTCTGCAAGCATCTGATTGAGCTGTCTTTCCTTTTCTTCCAGCTCTGCAGCAAGCACACGGGCGCGGTCCTCCTCCGCCTTGAGCCATTCCTCCTTCTCCTTGAATAGCTTTTCCTTCTCAGCCAGCATGGCCCCCATCGCTGCCTGCTCTGTTGCCTTGGTGTCAACTTCTCTCTTTTCTCTTTCCAGTTCCTCCATTAGTTTTATAAATTTCTCAACTTTTTCCTTCTCCCCTGTTTCTTCTTTAAGGGATTGGATTGCATCGAGAATCCATTTTTCTTTTAAATTCAACTCCTTCTCCTTTATCCGCAGTTCCTCCCGTATCTGTCTCAGCTCCTTTAAATCCGCCTCTATCTTCTTCCGCATCTCCTCAGGCATGGTTGCAATGTTTTGCGGGTATTCCTGGGCTTCCTTTAAACGCTCCTCCCATTGCCTCAGTTCTTCAAACTTTGCATTCAATGCATTCCGTTCCATCTCGAGCTGGTACATCTGGACTGTCAGGTTTTCTTCGCGCTTCCTGAGGTCCTGGGACATTGCATCAAACGCCTGCACCTTTGCGTTTAACTCAATTCCAATCTGTTTAATTCTCTCTTCCTCTGCCTTCAACCAGTTCTCCCATTCTGTGAGTTCCGCAATTTTCTTGTTAATATCCGAATAGTTTTCCTGGAGTTTGTTTTCCCGCATCTTAAGGTCCTCTTCCCAGACATAAAGGTCACTTTCTTTGGTTTTGAGGGCTTCCTCCCTTGCAGCAAGCTCATTTTTCAGGTTTTCCAGTTCTCTGTACTTTTCGCTAAGGGTAGCGAGGGAATCCTCTATGCTAGGCATCTCAAACTCATACTTGCAGTTCGGGCAGATGGCTTCTGCAAAACTCACTTCTGCCTTGCATCTGGGACACACCTTGGAATCCTCATCAGAGTGCTCCTTCTTCTTCAGCATCTTTTTCTTTTTGACAGGATACTGAATTTTTCCCATTTCCGGTTTCCATTTTCCGCAGTCATATGGTTTCTGCAATTCCTCCCAGAAAATTGCATAGGGACGGGAGTAATAATCCATGTTCCTGACACCAAAGACCGCAAACTCTTCGTTTATCGGGTCTACTACGATTGCACAGTGATATTCATGCGGAAACATCTTGGTCTGGGTTGAAATGTCGGTGCTGGAGAGAAAACATGTGTGGCCGGGATGTGAGTGATACCAGCCAACCAGAATGTAATCAAATGGAATTTCATCCAGCTGTTCAAACAGTTTCTCATAACCCTCCTTGTCAAATTTCACATGAACGGCACTGGCATCAAGGTCTGAGGTCACAATGTCCCGGACAACTGTGTACACCTTTCCGTCGTATTTGTACACATCGCCCAGAAGGAATCCCATCACTTCGAGGTTCTGGGATTTGTACTTCATTGCATGGAGGAGAATCTTTTCTTCCGCATTTTTAGAAATGTAAACATCAAAAATTTTTGACGACTCTATTGTCTTTTTAAAAAGTTCAAACCCCTCTTTAGATGACCATTCATGGGGTGCTAGATACTCGTATTGTGGTGGTTCTTTATTCGAAATCTCCTTTTTGCTTTCGCCAACAATCTTAGGTTTTTCCCTCGCCATCTTCTGCTCCTCCAACAATCTTCGGAGCATGCTCTGTCTTTGTCTTTTCTACTATAACTGGTGGTTTGTACGGATGCTTTTCAAAATACTCCGCAGCTTTCTGGCATGCCTCGCTCCCGAGAGGGTTTCCAGGGTTTGGATTTGAAAGCAGGGCCTCAAGTCCCTTGATAAACATCAGGAGTGTCGACTGGGGTGTCCAGGTATCAAAAAGCTTGGTGCAGACATAACCACCTTCATGCGGTGGCATTATATTGGGATGGAATATCGGGCTGAGCCATCTTACTATTGGCTTCTGATAGGGATACTGGGCAGTGATGATTATTTTTACCTTGTGCGTGTACCTGGTGGTCACCTTTCCTTCCCAGAGAAACGGTCCAGGCGTTTTTACAAATGTGAGGTCTATTTCTATCGGAAAGTTGGACAGACTGCTATCCGAGACCGAAAGTATGTGCCTCAGTTCTTTTTTGCATGTAAGGATTTCATTATACAACCTTTGCCTCAATACTTCGATAGGAAGCGGCACATCTGATTCCCCCTCTCAAATTCCGCCTTCTGGGTCAGGGATGAGCTCCATTAAGTCCCCATCTCTTATATCTGCTTCCTCCACTTTGGTTTCGCCTCGCAGTATGCGCTTTCCCTTACGGAGCACATACACGCCTATGTTCTTCTCCCAGTAGGTACCCACACTTTCTATGATCTCGTCTATTGTATTGTCTGGCTCGAGTTCCATGTCCAGCGAAGCACCTGTCTCAGCATCGCGCACTTTCACTCTTATCGACATTTCTTCCACCACCTTTTTCTTTTTTGTAGTTTCTTCCTTTTCTGCCTCACTTGAAAGTAACCTGAATTTCTGCATGATGAGTTCAAAACTCTCCTTTCTGGTTTCCTCTGGTTCTGCAAGTTCTTCGCCCTCCTCTTCCTCCATGCTCTCCGGTTCGCTTATTCCAGCTTTTTTATAATCTATGACCTCAAGATACTGCTTAAGCGTTTCAATTTCCTTCTTGCTTAGAACAATCGGGGAAACATGGACAATGAACACACCGTTATTGACTGACACCATGTCAACTACGCCCTTCACGAAATCAATTACCTTCTCAAAACCGTTTGCAGTTATGAGAAGCCCGATTGCATCCAGAATGATTGCCGGCTTTGAGTTATTTTTAACGAATTCTCCAATGATGTAGGTCATTTCAAACTCCAGCCGCTGGGGGTCAAGGGTTTTCTCCTTTGTCAGGGTGGAGGTGAGCCAGTATATCTCATCGATGTTGACATTGTACCTCTTTCTGATTTTTCTAGGATTGCTTTTAGTCAGACACAGTCCTGCAAAACCAGCATCCAGCAGGTCCTTGAACAATCTGTAGGCAAGGTTTTCATCCTCTGCAATGTAACTTCCACCCGTCTCCAGAAAACTTGTGGGTTTTGAGGAGGCAAATCTAGCACCACAGTGAGGACACACTTCATCCAGTTCCCCGACTTCTTCATTGCATTTAGGACAGAGGAACACCTCCTCAAACAGTTCCTTCCCACATGAGGAGCAGATTGTAGAGTCCTTTGGAATGTTTTTGCCGCAATAAGGACATTTCGTGGTTTCTGAAGTTTCGGGTGACATTTAGAGGTGCACCTTCTAACCAATATAACAAAACTCAAATATATAACTAACGCTAAGCGTTGGACCAACATTTTAACTAAAGCTATCCAGGGTTGGCTGGTGCCTATTCACCCTTCCGCTTTCCCCTTTTTTCATTGATGGTGTACTGGCATTCCTGGAAATGTTGGACGTTTCTAAACCGCCGTCAGGAATCACAATTTCTCCATACTGCCCGCCACCGCCTGGCTTCACTAAAACCTTCCCGGCCCTGAAGGCGGCGATTGCCCTAATGACCTCTGGAGGTGCTACCTTGCTGATTTCCTCAATCTCGGTATCGATTAAAATTCTCACCTCATTACCGAATTTGTTGATGAGACCATCCCAGATTTCAAGAACCTTTTTGCTATTTGGAGAGCTGCCCAATGCTTTCGCAATTATTTCCGTGAGAGGGATGATGTGGATGTATCTTGGTCTGTGGGAAGGTGTTTTCGGCTCCGGATAGTCTGCCAGTTCCTCAACTCTATCCCGGACCCCTTTCTTTATTCTGCCCCCGCACCTGCACCTCCAGCCATTTCTCACCGCATCATTCAGGGTGTAATGGGCGTAGCATTTTATGCATGCACTCTCATTGTACTTTCCCTCTTCTGGTGGCACACCCACATTCAGCACTACCTGTCTCCCTTTCCTTCGAAGTATAGCCATAGCCACTTCTTCGAAAATTGCCTCCTCAACTTCCATCCGCATGAATTCCCTGGCAAGCCGTACAGGCCAGGGAGAATGGGCATCGGAATTTGTAAGGAAGGTAAGGTCATGGAGTTCTGCAATTCTGTCCGCATAAGAGGTGTCCGCGCTCAGCCCGAGTTCTATGTAACCCACATATCCCACAAGTTCCCCATAGCACTCTTTCAGCGAATCAAACGCAGCATATACGGATGTCCAGGGAGTGAACGCATGGCAGGGGCCGATAAGGACCCCACAGTCCCTTGCGATCGCTGCGAGATCCGCCCCATTTCCATGAAACCTGGGCCGGCCATCGGTTGTGAGGTCTGATACCTTCGAGAGAATCTTTTCTGAAAATTCCTCTACCTTTGAAATTGAAGGGAACATAAGCAGGTGGTGTACCCTGTCGCAGTCCTCTACCTCACAGGTTAAAATCACTCTCAGACCCCCAATTTCGAAAGTTCCCTCATCCACCTTTTCCAGTGCCTTTATTTCCTCAAGCCATCTGGGATGAAGGCAATCTCCGGAACCAATCAAGTTTATTCCTTTCTGGCTTGCACCCTTGGATAGATTGCGCATATTCATGACATCGCTCGTCCCACCCGAGTAACGGCTGTGAATGTGGAGGTCTGCATTAATTTCCATTTTCTACATCTCCCCTTCCAAACATTTTGTTGATCCCGTGAATTTCAACCACATAAATGAAGATTATCGCGCCGACACAGAGGAAAGCGAGAGGTAAGGGGATTGCCGGCAGCATCTGGAGAAAAACTGTTGCCAGAACTGCATCTGCGAGGGCCAGGATTCCCCATACAAACAGGGCCTCCTTTCTCCGCCTTACGTTTCTCATGAAGACCCCCATGATTCCTGGCGATTCAGTGTTTCTTCCCTGGCCAGCACCTGCAAATGCGGAGAAGAAAGGGCTGACAAAAAAGCCAAAAAAAAGGATTAGAGTTATCAAAACGAAGTAAATGTCCACCCCCATGCTCCCAACGCTCATACATCACCCCTGCGGTGGCGCATCACAAGCTTCCGTATCTCATCCACACAAATCAGGATGATGCCCAGCAGGAATATCGTAAGCCAGTCAACAGCTCTGATTGGAATTGTTCTGAAGGTTGAATTCATGAATGGCATGTAAACTGCAAAAAGCTGGAGAAGCAGCGCCAGAACTATTGTAATTAAAAGCAAACGGTTATTCATCTTTAAACTGAACAGGGACTCCCGCAGGTTTCTGCAGTTGAGGACGCTGTACACTTGGAATACCACAAATGTAGTGAATGTCATTGTCTGGGCATACGCCTCTCTTTCAGCAGGAGCATCCATAAACTCACCAGGTGCAAAATTGTAGGAATACCAGAACACGAGGAGTGTGAGAAACGCCATTGCCAGTCCATTCACAAGAATTGCGGATACCATTTCCCTCGAGAGGATGTGTTCCTTCGGATTTCTGGGCTTGTTCTTCATTATCTTCCTTGTAGCGGGCTCAAGTCCGAGTGCCTGGGCAGGCGGACCGTCGATTAGTATGTTCACCCAGAGAATTTGTACGGGGTAGAGAGGGATCACACCAGGTACGGTGAATATTGCAAGAAATACCAGTGTGGTCGCCCCGATATTCGTGGTTATCTGGTATCTCACAAATTTCCGTATGTTCTCATATATCTTTCTTCCCTCTTCAACCGCTTTTACAATAGTTGCAAAATTGTCGTCCGCAAGCACGATTCCACTGGCATCCTTAGCCACATCTGTGCCGGTAATTCCCATGGAAATTCCAATATCCGCATTTGCAAGGGCAGGTGCATCATTCACGCCATCGCCAGTCATTGCGACCACATGCCCCCTCTTCTTGAAAGCCCGCACAATCTTTAACTTCATCTCGGGATGGACCCTAGCATAAACGCTCACTTCTTCCACGATTTTAGCCAGTTCATCATCACTCATCTTTTCAAGTTCGCTACCTGTAAGAATCTTCCCGCTCCAGATTCCGAGCTGCTTTGCAATTGCTATTGCTGTGTCCTTCTGGTCGCCGGTGATCATTACAACCTTTATGCCTGCTTCATGACAGGTTTTGATTGCATTCTTTACTTCTGGTCTTGGCGGGTCTATTATACCCACAAGGCCAACAAAGGTCATGTTTTTCTCCATGTCCTCCACATTCTCTGGGATTTGTTCTATCTCTTTGTATCCGAGAGCCAGCACCCTGTATCCCATCGATGCCATTCTCTTGTTTGCAATCTCAATTGCCGTGCGGTGTTGGTGGGATAGCGGCAAAACTTTTCCGTTGTGCCAGAAATTCCCAGAAAGCGAGAGAATAACCTCAGGTGCACCTTTGATGTGGATCACCTTCTTTCCATCCACCTCATTTATCGTGCTCATTATCTTTTTCTTAGGATCAAACACCTTCTCGTAAATTCGCCTGTATTTGGTGTGGAACTGCTTCGGAACAGCACCCACCTTTCCGGCGAGCGCAAGGAGCGCCCCCTCGGTCGGATCTCCAATGACCTTCCAGGCGTTATTTTCCTCAAGTAGATTTGCATTGTTGCAGAGAATTCCAATCCTTGTTAGAAGGTCAATGCTTCCCTTATGCTCACCGGCGTTTTCAATCTCACCTTTTGGTTCATAGCCAGTGCCACTTACCGAAAGAATTTCACCGTCCACAAACACTTCTTTTACAGTCATCTGGTTTTTCGTAAGCGTGCCAGTTTTATCAGTGCAGATGACAGAGGTGCATCCTAGGGTTTCCACGCACATTAGGCGGCGAACGATTGCGTTCCGCTTTGCCATCACCTGCATTCCGATTGCGAGGGTAACCACGAGCACGATTGGAAGCCCCTCTGGGATTATTGCGACTGCCAAGCTAATTGCAAGCAGAAAGTTCTGGGAAAGATGGGTTTGGGAAATTGCGGTGGCTGTGAAAAAGAGCAAGGTAGAAATCGCTATTGCAATGTAGCCAATTTGTTTGCCGAGTGTATCGATGCTTTTCTGGAGGGGAGTTTCCTCGCCTTCACTTTCCTGCACAAGTTTTGCAATTTTTCCAAGTTCTGTCTCCATCCCCGTGTGGAAAACGACTCCTTTCGCCCGTCCTCTTGCCACAATTGTGCCCATGTATACCAGATTCGTTCTCTCCCACTTTTCAGCGTCTTCTGGACATGCATGGGCATCCTTCTGCACCGTAACACTCTCCCCTGTGAGCATAGATTCATCCACTTCCAGATTTGTGGTTTCTATAAGGCGAATGTCTGCAGGAACCTTGTCCCCCTCCTCCAGGAGCACGATATCGCCTGGGACCACATCTTCCACGAGAATTTCCTGGCAGGTTCCATCTCTTACCACTTTTGTTTTGGGTGCAGTCATTCTCTTCAGGGCTTCCATGGCCTTCTCCGCCCTTGCCTCCATCATGTAGCCCATCACCGCATTGATTGTTATCGCTATCAGAATCGCGACCGTATCAGATAGATGATTTTCTTCAGTAAAAATTGTTAAAATAACAGTTATTATCGCAGCAACAATAAGCATAATAATTGGAATGCTCTTGAACTGATTTAAAAATTTAATCACTGGATGTTCCTTTTTTTTCTCGGCAAGCACATTTTTTCCTTTTGACAATCTCCGCCGCGCTTCTTCAGATGTAAGCCCCTTTTCAGCAGAGGTCTTTAAAAGTGCCAGTGTTTCTTTCGTTTCCATGGCATACCATAGATTTTTTGTAGCCATGGTGAGGAAATACTCTTGCAATATTTATTTCTTATTGGTTCACAGGGCTAGCAGCATCTAACCTTTCCATCAGGAAACCTCTGCCTACCCCTTATTCGGGATTGCGGCATTTAGGAGAGAAGCCTTCAAAATGAAAGCAAAACTTTATATTTGATTTGCGATTTCATGGTAGCATGAAGTTCGTCAGGATATCACAGGCGGAACTGGTGAAAATCAAGGAACTTTACGAAGGCGTGATGTCCCATGCCTGTCATGGGCTATTCTTCAGAGAGGGTTCAATATTCGGCGCAGAAATTGCAAATGAAGCAATGAAGGACAAGGGAAACTACTTCAAGATTGTGGAGATGCTGATAAAGAACAGGGGCTGGGCGGATGAGATTTCTTTCAAGGAGCACGAGGTCGTTGTGAAGGGATCTATAGAAATCACACCTTCGGAGATACCTACATGTCATAGACTCAGGGGACTGATAAGACAGGTCTATGAAGTATATTACAACACAAAGGTCCATTGTGTCGAGGTCGAATGTGAAAGCACAGGGAAAGATAAATGCGTGTTTAAGATTGAGGCGATATAGGGAGGAATGAAAATGCCAGTGAATATGAATGAAGTTGTGAAGAATCTGAAAATAAGCACTGGGGCAATTGCAGTGGCGGTGGTGAGCAGGGACGGTCTTGTTATTGCTGCAGAGATGCCGCCAGGGGTATACACGGAAACCTTCGCAATAATGTGCGCCACAATTCTGGGAGCGAGCATAACTGCTACATCTGAGCTGAAGAGGGCAACACCGGAGAGGATAGTGATTGAGAGTTCCGACACCAGGACCATAATTCTGGGTGCCGGGAAGAAGGCGCTATTGATTTGCGTTGTGGACAGTGCGAAGGATACGAACATGGTGCTTTCGGAAATGCAGAAGGCAGCGGACGCAGTAAAAGCACCTTAAACCTTTTACTATCATGCTTCCTTTGATTGAATTCCGTGTTTTAGATATCAATTCGGAGTGTCTAGGAGTCAGCAGGGAAAGGTTGATGGTAAATGCAGGTAGAGCTGTCGCCGAGGTTATCCAGCAGCGGTTCGATGTAAGAAAAATCCTGGTTGTTTGCGGTACTGGCAATAACGGAGGCGACGGATTTGCAATGGCGGGATTGCTTGGAAAAACCCACGATGTGACCGTCTGTCTCATGGAGAGACCTGAAAGGATAAAAACAGAGATTGCAAAAAAGCAGTTCAGAAACTGCAGAAAGAACTGCAATGTGGAGATGTGGGACAAGATAGATGGTATGCTGAAAAGAACGGAAATTGTCGTGGATGCGATCTTTGGTACAGGGTTGACCAGGATGCCCGAGGGGAAGTATGCAGCGGTGATTGAGAAGATTAACGAAGCAGGCAAGCCCGTGGTGTCCGTAGATGTGCCAAGTGGCTTTCCATACGAGATGGCCGTGAAACCAACACTAACGGTAACCTTCCATGATATGAAGGAAGGGATGAACCCGGCGAATTCTGGAGAAGTTGTTGTGATGCCAATCGGAATCCCTCCAGAGGCAGAAACAGAAACCAATTTCGGCGAATTTGTGCTTTACAAGGTGCCAGATAATAATTCCCGTAAGGGCGATAATGGCCGCGTACTGGTTGTGGGTGGAGGCCCCTATACAGGCGCACCGTATTTCGTGGCAATGGCAGCATATAGAACAGGAGTTGACCTTGTGCATGTGGCTACACAGCCAGAAGCTTATGAGATTCTCAGGAACTACTCACCCCTATTCATAGTGCACCAGATGCCTGAGGATGCTGAAAGGAGGATAGAGTTTTTGCTCAACCTTCACAAAAAATTTGATGTGGTTGTTGTAGGGCCCGGGCTTGGTAAGGCAGGGAAAATAATGGAGACATGCAGGGAATTTATCTCGGCTGCTGAAAAGCCGATTGTTGTGGATGCGGATGCGATATCTCTTCTCAGGGATGTGAGACCTAAATCTAATGCCTTGGTTACTCCGCATGCTGGAGAATTCTTTGAGCTCACTGGAAGAAAAGTTCCGGAGAATTTGGAGGAGCGGGTTGAAATTGTGAAGGAGGCGGCGAAAAATCTCGGTTGTACGGTTCTTCTCAAGGGAGCGGTGGACCTGATTTCGGATGGAGTCCGTGCAAAAATAAACAGAACTGGAAACCCTGGCATGACCGTCGGGGGGACTGGCGATGTGCTGGCAGGAATCTGTGCTGCCCTGATTGCGAAAGGTTGCACTCCTTACCAGGCAGCGCGGCTCGGTGCGTTCATTTCAGGGCTAACCGGGGATGCTGCCTTTGAAAAATACGGGTATTCCCTCCTCCCCACCGACATAATTGACCAGCTGCCAGAAGTCATCAGGAAAGGTTTAAATAAAACGATCGATTAATAAAATCCGGTGATGGAGATGGGGCTGAAGACGAGAATGGCAATAGCACTTGCCCTCCTCTTCGGGCTCGTGTTTGCTGTGGGAATGGGGTTCATTGCTGTTCTGGAATACTTTGGGCTTATCCAGGGTATCTGGCTGCTGATTATCCCGCTATGCTTTGCAATCTTCGTGGTCTTTCTCCAGTGGGCAATTTCACCATTCATCCTCTCCTGGATTTACAAGATTGAGTGGGTCTCACTTGAGGCACTTCCACCCGCGATTGCCACCTACATCACAGATGTGTGTGCGAAGGAGAGAATAAACCTTCCGAGAGTGGGAATCATCGATGACCTGAACCCGAATGCGTTTACATTTGGCTGGACAAAGAACCATGCCAGGGTTGCCATTACGAGAGGGGTTCTGGAATACTGTGACACGGATGAAGCCAAGGCGGTTATTGCCCATGAAATGGGGCACATAGTCCATGATGATTTTGTTTTGATGACAATTGTCTCTGCAATTCCCCTGATTTTCTACATAATCGCGAGGGTGTCCATCCAGGTATTGAGGTATATGCCAAAGGGGAAAAAGAGCGGGGGACAGGCCGCGCTTGTTTTTCTCATCACCGCAGCCTTTTCTTACCTGATTTACATTCTCTCCCAGTTTGTTGCGCTCCTTATAAGCAGGTACAGGGAGTACTATGCGGATGAGTATGCTGCGGAAAGCACCAGAAAACCCAACGCCCTCGCCTCAGCCCTTCTAAAAATTGCGTATGGCATGGCAACCCAGGGGCTCGGAGAGGCTTCTGAGAAAGGACACCTGAAACATGTTTCTTCCCTGGGAATTTTCAATGCAGATAGTGCACGAGCCCTTGCAGCAATGAGTGCAGATGCGTATGGAAATTACTCGGTTGAAACGATACAGAAGGCAATGGCATGGGACCTCTGGAATCCGTGGGCATGGTGGCTGGAGATTCAGTCAACCCATCCACTGCCTGCAAAACGGCTTAAAAAACTCGGAGAAATCGCGGAAAAAATGGGGCAGAAACCCCTTGTGCAGTTTAAACTGAAAAAGCCAGAGTGCTACTGGGACGACTTTCTGAAGGACATATTTGCGAAATACGGAGGTTTAATCCTCGGATTCGTAACCGGGATTCTGCTGATGTGGTATGGCTGGACCCATGGTTTTACGGAGCAGAAATTTGCCTGGACATTCCTGTTCAGCTGTGCATTTTTCATGGTGGTCACAGGTGCCTGGGGTCTCGTTTACCTTCTCGGCTATGCGTATCCGTTTAGATTTAAGGACAGTGAAGTGGTGACTCTGCTGGAAAATCCGAAGGCGTCGCCGATAAAGGGTATCCCGGTCCGGCTGCAGGGGAGAATCATAGGGCGTGGAATCCCGGGCTTGTTCTATTCCGAAGATCTGAAGATTGACGATGGAACCGGTCTCTTGCTGATTGACTATCACCAGATTTCAAAGTTGATTGACTTCTTCGTGGGAATCTTCGGCACTGAGAAACATGTTGGTAAAACAGTTGTTGTCGAGGGATGGTATCGCCGGAGAATAATCCCCTATCTCGAGCTCTACAGAATGTATCCTTTGGATGGTGGAGAAAGCAGAAAGATTTATACCTCCTATCTCTATATTGCCTTTGCGGCGGTCGTGACGGGACTGGGACTGCTATTCTCATTCCTGTTGCTCCCGCTGGTGCTGTAATGGTGGAGAAAGGAAACTAACAAATATCCGGATGCAATATAGGAAGTGCTGCAGAGTAGAGGCAGGTCTAAAAGGGTGTGGATAAATTGATGCTGACATGGTATTCAGTGCCGCCAGTGGTAGCGGTATTTATATTTGCCATCCTCCTTGTATGCTTTGCCAGATTACGGAAAAGTATCCACTATTCAGCATTCCTTTATGCCTTTCTGTTCTTTCTCTGGAGTTTAGGCGAATTTATAGAGAGGATCGCTGGGCCACCGCCCGCAGATAGGGAAATTGCCGTTCTCGGACTGAAGATTATTGCGATCGCTGGTGCATTTTTACCGGCTACTTTCGTGCATTTTGCCTGCAAATTCCCTGTAACTCAGAGGAAGGTCCCAGATATCGTGTTCGGGATTCTTTACGGGGTGAGCGGGGTCATAGCATTTGTCTCCGCAGGTACAGACTTTCTGGTTGAAGGGTTGATAGTTTATGAACCGGGATGGGGAGCTGACTTCGGGGCAGGAATGCTTGTCTGGGGAACCTACATGATTGCAGGTACAATAGCTTCCATAGCGATACTGGAAAAGAGTTCGTTTGAACTGCAGTCAAGTGCTGGAAGGAGCCAGGCGAGAATTGTAGGAATTGCCCTCGCAATTTCACTATGCTTTGCTGCCATTACCGGGTATGTGCCCCCGCTCCTTGGGGTTGAAGACATTTACCCGCTGACTACGATCCCTTTTGCAATTACTGGCCTGCTCATGCTCCACGCCTTCCTCAAGTATCACCAGGTTACTTGGATTCCTGTAAAACTACTGGATGGTAAAAAAATTGAGAAGGGGTACTACTGGTGCAGCGATATAAATTACGGAAGAAAACATTTCCTTGAGATGGTCCAGCAGGTAGGAAGTGGACTCTTTGTTACTACAGACCCGCAAATTCCCGATGAAATCCACAAGGTGGCAAAGGTGATTGTTCTCGGAAAGAACGGTGACATCAATCCCATGGACGAGGATAAAATGCGGATGTTCACATTCCTGATTGAAAAATTTGTTTCCCAGGAGGAAAGGTCGGTGGTGCTTATTGAGGGGTTTGATGAGTTGCTGGCACACTATTTCTATTCCACAATATCGGTTCCTGAGATGTTTGGAGAACTCCGGAGATGCGCAGAGAGGTACAATGCGAGGATAATCTGCTCTTTCAACCCCTCCATTCTTGAGGACTGGCAGGTGGAAGAGATAAAGAAGGATGGTGTGCGGTTGAAATGATTAGAAATTCTTTAATCTACCATCGGTTTTGGATGCTGTGATGCAGCCAAACAAAAAAGTCCTGCTTCTCACGACCACCCTTTCATCTTTCCTCACACCCTTCATGGCAAGTTCGATAAATCTGGCACTCCCGTCAATCGGAAAAGATTTTGCTGCGGATGCGATTACCTTAACCTGGATTCCCACTATCTATCTGCTTGCAGCCGCGGTATTCCTCCTGCCGCTCGGAAAACTTGCGGACATCTACGGGAGAAGAAAGTTTTTTGTTGCGGGGATAATCATATTCACGACCGGCTCCTTTCTGTGTGCCGCTGCCCCCACAACACAAGTTCTTCTCATCTTCAGGGTATTCCAGGGCTTTGGCGGTGCGATGGTTTTTGGCACTGGTGTGGCACTCCTCTCATCCGTTTTCCCCATCGAGGAAAGGGGCAAGGTTCTTGGGATAAACACCGGTGCGGTTTATCTGGGTGCATCGCTCGGACCCGTGCTCGGAGGGGTGCTCACCCAGCATTTCACATGGAGAAGCATTTTTTTCTTTAATGTTGTGCTTGGCATTGTTGTGGCTGTGCTCACCCTCATCTACCTGAAATTTGAATTAAAACCGGCCCAAGGGGAAAAATTTGATGTGCCTGGCTCTGTGATATATGGTTTCTCACTCGTTTTTTTGCTCGTCGGCCTTTCCGAGCTTTCTGAAGGGAATGGCATCTACTTTCTCACTGCTGGAATAGCTGGGATCGTTGGTTTCGGAATCTTTGAGCTGAGGACTCAGAGCCCGCTGCTGAACCTCCGTCTCTTCAGGAGGAACACGGTGTTCATGTATTCCAGCTTAGCTACACTGATAAATTATGCAGCCACTGCCGGCGTTGGCTTTCTGATGAGCCTCTATCTGCAGTATGGAAAGGGGCTCTCACCCCAGAGCGCAGGTTTCATCATTGTTTCCCAGGCCATTGTCATGACCGCGGTTGCCCCTGTCGCAGGGCGGCTTTCTGACAGGGTCGAGCCGAGATTGATATCGTCCGCCGGTATGGGGCTCACCTTCCTTGCCCTTCTCCTTCTCTCACTCGTTGAGGTTTCCACGCCACTCCTGTTGGTGGTGCCAGCACTTGTGATGCTTGGTGTGGGCCTCGGGCTTTTCTCCTCCCCGAATGCAAATGCAATAATGAGTTCCGTGGAGAAAAAGGAGTATGGGGTGGCATCAGCCACAATTGCCACGATGCGGATCATCGGGCAGATGTCAAGTTTAGCCATCACGATGCTGGCCGTTGCGATTTTTATCGGAAAGGTTGAAATTACTGCTGCCCGGATTCCGAACCTGATTATTGCAATGAAGACGGTGCTGCTTATTTTTGCAGGGCTCTGCTTCTTCGGGATTCTTGCGTCGCTGAAGAGGGGGAATTTGAGGGGTTGAAATTAGAGAAATTTCAGCCAGTATTAGCCAGATTTCGCCGAAACATTTATATATGTGTATGACTATATATTATAATTGTCTGACGAATGTCAGAAGGGGTGGGAAAATGCATGTTTATGAAGATAAAACCACAAAGAAGCTGATGCGAAGAGGTGTATTCTCGGTATCCAGAAGGCACCATGATAGAGAAGCAAAAACCTTCAAGGACCATGCACCGTTCAGCGTTCCCCAGGCCATCGGGCTTGCGTTCGTGCTCTCAATCCTGCTTTACTGGCTCCCGATTTTTGGCACAATGATTGCCGGTTATGTGTGCGGAAGGCGGGCGGGTACCGCCCTGAAGGGTGCGGCCTGCGGATTGATTGCCGGGCTCGTCCTGTTTATCGTTGGTTACATTCTTGTGCTGGATATTTTTGGTGCGGGCACAGTGCTGCACACCTGCCAGAACGCTGTGTGGAGCTGGATTCAGGGAGCAAACCCCGTGTTTGCAAGTTACTGTGTCCTCGTGAGCCAGTGGGCTGAGATAATTTCTGCAATCTTCAGAAGCTTCCTGATAACAGAGCCGGGAAATCTCGTGATTCTCGTGGTTTTCGGCTATGTTGGCGGGGCGATTGCAGCCCAGAGGTACAGGGAGGCAGGTGCCAGGGAGCAGCATTTTCACAGCCACGAATCTAAGCCAGGGCATGCATGGAGGTTTTTCAACTCCAGGGCAAGGTATGAGCCAGAGAAATACTACTATGTGAAAGCGAAAAAGCCAGAGAGGGAAACCTACTATGTGAGCAGGCCAGTTAAAACCCTGGAGATCGAGGATGAGCCAGTGGTCGTGAGGAAAAGTCCAGAAAAAAAGGAGAAGAGAATCCAGAAAAAGGATGTTGAGCTCCAGAGGCAGGAGGAACCCGGGACCTTTTCGGACGATGAATACTACATCCTCGGGAAGGCGAAGCCAGTCGAAGAGGTTGAAAGGGGTGGAGAGGAGGACAGGAGACCAGTCAGGGGAAAGAGGAACAGGGGTACTAACAGCATCGTGGAACGGGCGATGAAGGCGCGGGAGGAGGAGATGGAGCGGGGAAACACCAGGGCTGAGGAACTTGGGGTGCTGTGAGTTTTATTCCCCTATATCCACCCCCTCCCCACCTCAATCACGGGCACCTCTGGCATTCTGGTCACAACGATATCCAGGTCCTTGAATCCTGTCCCCGTAACCAGACAAACAACCTTATCCGAAGATTGGATTACTCCAGCATCCCTCAATGCGATAATACCCGCCAGCGATGCGCTCCCGGTCGGTTCCGCAAAAATGCCAGCATACTTCGCAAGTGACTCTTGGGCCTCCAAAATGAGGGAATCAGGAACTGCCACCGCTGTGCCCCCGTTTCTGTACATCAGCTTCAACGCCGCATTTCCATCCCAGGTGTAGGGGTCTGCAATTCCTCCTGCCACAGTCCGCGGATTCGCCCATGCACGGATTTCGCTTCTCTCCTTCCACGCCCTCACAAGGGGTGCACAGCCCTCGGACTGCACAGCATGAACTATCGGCTCCTTTTCTATCCAGCCCAATTCCCTGTATTCCTTAAAACCCTTCAGTGTCCCGAGCAGAAGCCCTGCACCACCAACGGGCACGACGACCGCATCCGCATCAATTTCCTCGGCGATTTCATAGGCTACGGTCTTCGCACCCTCTATCTGGTAAGGGTTGAAACTCCCGAAACTCGGCACTGGATGCCAGCCAAACTTTCTCACACAGAACGCGAGCATCTCGGCGGTCGGGTCCTTCCCCTTCTCGTGCAGCACGACACGGTAAACCAACGCACCGAGCATCTGGAGTTGGGCCAACTTTGACTTCGGAGCGTCAACTGGCACAAATGTAACGCATTTCAACCCGAATCTGGCACACCATGCCGCAAGAGAGGTTGCAGCATTACCAGAGGACGCGCTTACCAACACTTCAGCACCGAACTCCACAGCTTTGTTTGCACCCACTACAATTGGCCTGTCCTTGAAACTCCCAGTCGGATTCACCGTCTCATTCTTCAGGTAGAGGTTTTTCAGCCCGAGTTTCTCACACAATCGCTCGGATTTCATCAGCGGAGTGTATCCTTCACCCAGCGTTTTGGGACTGGTAGCCAGCAATGGCAAAAACTCAAAGTATTTTGCAAGCACATTTCCGCGTCTTCCCATTATCTCCTCCTTTGAAACCTCAATGGCATCAATATTAATGCTCACCTCAAGGCGTCCAGAGCAGGAGCAGGTGTAGATTTTTTCAGCCCCATACTCCTTGCCGCACTTCTCACATACGAGTTTATACTTCTGCATGGTTCTTGAAAAGCATTCAGTTATTTATCAGTTATTTCAAAAGTCCTCAGTAACCTTTTTATATCCTTATTGAGTTATAGATTTCAAGGGCTGTATGGCGAAACCAGCCTCATGGAATGCATGCGTCCAGCGTGCAGGTTTATTTGGTTAGATGCGCATTGCATCCCACCCAACCAAATATCCATGTATTTAGGGCTGGCGCTGAAATGCAGCTGGAGAACTACGAGGGTATTCTTTCAGGAGAAAAGAAGGCAAAATTTCTAGAAGCAAAAAATTACCGCCTGGATTTCGAAGAAGATTTTACTCTTGAAGAACTCTGGCAAATTCACGGTGAGGCAGTCGAGAATTTGAAATGCGGAAAATTTCAGGAAAAGGGGAAATCCTGCCTTCTGGATTTGAAGAGAGAGATTGCGTGGAAGATGCTTGCATCCTGCGAATTTTGCGAGCGGCGGTGCAGGGCGGACAGAAAAGCTGGAAAGCGCGGTGTCTGCGGAGTCCTTGGCACAAGAATTGCCTCCGAATTTCTCCACTTTGGCGAGGAACCCATGCTTGTGCCCTCCCACACAGTTTTCTTTGCTGGCTGCACCTTCAAATGCGTTTTTTGCCAGAACTGGGACATAAGTCAGTATCCAGAAAACGGAGTTTATCTCTCACCGGAAAAAATGGCGGCAATTGTGAGGGCAAGACACACGGTCTCGCTCAATGTGAACTGGGTAGGCGGGGACCCTACACCGAATCTCCCCTTCATTCTGGATGTCCTCCACAACCTTGACATAAGCCTTCCCCAGATATGGAACTCAAACATGTATATGAGCACCGAGACCATGAATCTGCTTGATGGCATCGTCGACCTCTACCTTGCGGACTTCAAGTATGGAAACAACGATTGTGCTGAGAATCTTTCTGGTGTGAAAAATTACATGGAAATTGTGCTCCGCAACCACAAGCTGGCAAACCAGCAGTGCGACCTTTTGATAAGACACCTTGTGATGCCCGGGCATGTGGATTGCTGCAGCCTCCCGATGCTGGACTTGATAAGCAGGGAACTTGAAAATAAAAACCTGATGCTCAACATCATGGACCAGTACAGACCAGAATACAAGGCGCATGAAATCCCGGGGATGGACAGGAGGATCACCAACAGGGAATATCAAACGGTGCTGAAGCATGCAAAATCGCTCGGTTTTTCATGTGTTCCCTGAACCAACAAGCTTGGCCATCCCCCTGCAGAGCAGGAACATCGCCACAAATTCTGGCACCTCCGTTACTCCGTTGTCCAGGCAGAACTGCTCTCCTTTCAGTGTAACTGGCTCTGCCTTTGTTATCTCTACCTTCACCGGAGCATCGGTGTAAATTTCTGGCACAGCGTCCCTGAGTGGGTCAAACTCCCCGAATTCCTGCCTTGTCATCTCCTTCACGACAAGCCCAGTTTTTCCGTGAAGCGTATTAGGAAGGCGTATCAGCCGCTTGATGTCAGAGGTTACTGGCTCGTCGGTTTCGCCGCTGATTGCCGGGGCAAGTTTCTGGGCTACATACTTGAACAAACTCTCCTGTGCAATCCAGCTTAAAACCGAGAGGTTTCCACTTTCTGCAATTATTCTGGCTTTCCTTTCAACATACAGCTCGGTACAAAGTTTTTCGGCCTTCGTCGCCCCTATTCTCATCACACCGTCTACTTTTTTACCACCTTTCTTCTTCCCCTCAAATATTTTGCGCACTTCAGATATATCTTTTGTTTCCCATTCCCTGATGGTCGCGAGAATCCCCTCCCTCATCTTCTTCTTCCAGCCCATCGAATGCGGTGGTGGAAGCCATATCGAAAGTTTGCGTTTTTGCGGGAATTTTGTTTTTGCATTTGCTCCACCAGGAATGTAATCTTCCACATCCATTAGATACCTCATGCATTCCCTAATGCCTTCAATTTTCTCACTATCAATCAGCCCAGTTCCGGAGATATAGTCCACAATTTCCCGTCTCTCGCTGGGTCCAAGCTTTCTTACGCAATCCTTGGTGATGTGGGCATGGTAGCCACGTCCTCCAGAAAACACGATCTTAACATCCTCTTCACCGAATCCGAAATCGTTGAGCAGGAAATCATCCACAAGCTTCTTAAATTCCTCCTTCACATTCGCCAGCATCTCTGGGTAATTCATATTTTCGCTTCCGGGTATGTGGTCCGCATCCAGATCAAATATCAAGTCGGCGCCGAGCCAGCCCTTCTCATCCATTGTTCTTGCATCTGGTTTCCTGTAGAGGGCCGAGGAGTAGTAAATGTGGGCAGGCACTCTCTCCACAATAAACTTGTTCAGGGCCGCCGGTGTAAAGCTGATGTGTCGTACCATTCCTGGCTTTCCGAAGAACATAAACGCAAATTCTCTTTGCGGCATATCAGTCACCGAAAGCTCTGTCTTCTGGTAGTACTTTTTGAACCTCTCCTGGATAAACCTTATGCGCTGTGCCTCCGCGTCCACCTGGGTTTTCTGTTGCTCTTTCGGCTGCTCTTCCGTCATCGTATGTGGAGAGAATGCGGGGTAAAAAAAGGTTTGTGAGGCCCCTGCGGAAATTTAATATCCTACGATGACTTTTAGTTTCCGTGGGAAACTTCATAGTATACACGGGTTACTTCCTCGCAGTGGTGATAATGCTTCTGGGAGTTTACTTTGCAGTGCGGCAGCACGAACTGGTAATCGGGGCTATCTGTCTGATCGCTGGGATAATAATGGCGTATCTTTTCCTGATGCGCCGCCCCGAATACTAGCGTCTCATCGCCACGGTGTATTCAATGCTTTTTTCCATGGATGTTCCTGCAGGTGATACCTTAAATTCCAGCTTGATGAAATTGTAGTAAGAATAGTTTTCAGTGAAACTAACGGAGATTGTGCAGTTGAGTTTCTCACCCGGCTTCAACCTCGGTGTAGCTGCGGTGAAATTTGATATTGTGGAAGTTTGGTTGTTGAAGATGTAGGAGTACTCAGATGTGAGATTATTTCTATAACCAGAATCAGACACGGTAGAGTCATTCGTTATGAGCTTCACGCTTGCGAGTGATATCTGATATCTGGAATAAACTTCACCGAGGTTTTCTATCCTGATTTCAAAACTCACACTCAGGTTCTCATCAACCGTCTTTTCCCTTACCTCTGAATTGAGGGCAAAACCCATATCTGCGTCTCTCAACGGCACGATTACAAAGCTGCTTAACAGGATAATCCCGACCAGAACACCTGCAATCTTTCGTTTGTTATCCAGTTTAGAAATTGTGTTGAGGGGGGGCGGATGCCGCAAGCCGAGAATTATAACAAGCAATGCGAAGAACAGCCAGCCAGTGTAGAAAAAGCTCATTATCAGCATTCCCAGCACCGTCGCATAACCAAGATACCTTGCATTGTTCCCGAAAAGGGCATTCACGATATGCCCTCCATCAAGTTGGCCTGCAGGGAGAAGATTAATTGCGGTCACAAACAGCCCGACCCAGCCGGCAATTGCAGTGGGATGGAGCCCTTCCGGTGCAAAGGGTAGCATTGAGGCAAGGAGTTCAAAGAAAAGGGAGGAACCGAGCACAAGTCCGCCCCCATCGAGGATTACGGGCGGATGGATTGTTGAGAGATAAAGGCCTATGCCAGTTACAGGTATTGCAACGATAAAACCGCAGATTGGTCCAGCAACCCCTATGTCCATCAATGCCTTCCTGTCCGGAATTGGTTCCTTGATACTTATGAATGCCCCCATTGTACCGAAGAGAAAGGGCGGTGGCACGGGTATGAAATAGGGAAGGGTTGCACTCACCCCATGTCTCCTGGCTGCGTAATAATGCCCGAGTTCGTGAAAACCCAGAATCAGCATCAATGGAATCGCGAAAAACAGAATGCCTGACAGCACCACACTGGAGGAAAGCATCCCTCCAAAGTCCGTTATTCCCACATAACCAGCCCATAAGGTCATTCCTGCAAAAGTGGTGGTTATAATTGTGCCTATAAGAAGCAGGATGTTCCAGATTATGTTTGACTGTTTTGTGGGTGGTTTTTTCAGCACATGGATCACATGCTCTCCGTTTTCCAGGGTGAGGGTTGGCACATAGTTTTGCGGAATCAACTCCTTCCGCAGTTCATCAAAGCCAGCATCCACAGATTCCAGCGGTGTGCGGATGTAGAATGCAATTTCCACTGGGGAGACCCTGATTTCATAGATGGAGAAGTATTTGCCGACCATCCGCTTCAAATAGTCAATTTCTGAAGAATTTGCACCTGGGGTTTGCTGAGGAATACTCATTCATCCGCCTCAAAACTCTTCGTATAAATAATACTTTTTAAAGAGGTCACTTTTCATCCACTTTCTTGTATTCTGCGTCCACATACTCCTTCTGTCCCTCTTCCTTCTTTTCCCCCTGTTCGGTCCCTGTGCTGCTAGAAGGCGGTGCGCTCTGCTGATAGAGACGTGTACTCACAGCTCCAACAGTGTTAAGCAACTCGTCCATGCCCTTCTTCATCGCTTCCACATCCTCCTTCTCCACTGCCTTGTTCAGGTTGTCTACTGCCTCCTCTATCCTCTTCTTCTCCTCTTCGGTAATTTTGTCCTTGAATTCGTTCAGCATCTTTCTCGTGTTGTAAATCAATCCCTCTGCCCTGTTCTTTGTTTCGACTTTTTCGACGACCTTCTTGTCCTCCGCTGCATACTTCTCAGCTTCCTTTACCATCGCATCAATCTGCTCCTTGCTCAGTTTTGTGGAGGCAGTGATAGTGATACTCTGGGACTTGCCAGTTGCCCTGTCCTTTGCCGAAACATGGAGAATACCATTCGCATCAATATCAAATGTCACCTCAATCTGGGGTACTCCCCTCGGTGCCGGCGGAATCCCAGAGAGCAGAAACTTTCCGAGCGAGGTGTTATCCTTAGCCAGTGGCCTCTCACCCTGGAGCACATGAATCTCCACGGTGTTCTGGAAGTCAGATGCAGTTGTGAATACCTCCGTCTTTCTTGTGGGAATTGTGGTGTTTCTCTCAATTATCTTCGTGAACACTCCTCCGAGGGTTTCCACACCCAGGGAAAGAGGTGTTACATCCAGAAGCAGAATGTCTTTCACCTCGCCAGCCAGCACCGCACCCTGAATCGCGGCTCCGATTGCCACGCATTCCATCGGGTCAACCCCCCGTTCGATTTTCTTGCCCAGGTGCTTCTCCACAAAGTTCTGAACCGCAGGCATTCTCGTGGGACCGCCTACCAGAATGACCCTGTCTATCCCGTCCTTTGAGAGTTTTGCATCCTTCAACGCCTGCTCTATCGGGGTCTCGCATCTTCTCAGAATTGGTTCAATTAATTCTTCAAGCTTTGCCCTCGTGAGCTTCATCTGGAGATGCTTCGGTCCTGTGCTATCTGCGGTGATGAACGGGAGATTGATTTCTGTTTCCAGCACCGATGAAAGTTCAATTTTCGCCTTCTCTGCTGCGTCCTTCAACCGCATCATCGCCATTTTATCGTTTCGTAGATCGATTCCCGTCTCCTCCTTGAACTTGCCTGCCACATAGTCAATTATTGCATTATCCATGTCCGTGCCACCGAGCTGGGTATCTCCTGAGGTCGAGAGCACTTCAAACACACCCTCTCCAAATTCCATGATAGTCACATCAAGGGTCCCACCGCCGAGATCAAAGACCAGAATTTTTTGCTCTTTGCCTGCCTTATCGATTCCGTAGGCAAGGGATGCGGCGGTGGGCTCGTTTATGATACGGACAACTTCAAGTCCTGCAATTGTGCCTGCATCCTTTGTTGCCTGCCGCTGGTTGTCGTTAAAGTAGGCGGGCACTGTAATCACCGCTTTTTCAACTTTCTCCCCAAGGAATGCCTCCGCATCTTTCTTTATCTTCTGGAGGATGAATGCAGAAAGTTGCTGGGGCGTAAATTCTTTTCCATAGATCTTGTATTTGTAGTCGGTTCCCATTTTTCGCTTCACCGCATAAACTGTGCCCTCCGGGTTCGTGATTGCCTGGCGTCTCGCCGGCTCTCCTACGAGTAACTGGCCATCCTTGGTGAATGCTACATATGAGGGAAATGCCTTGCCTCCAACTGTGGTCCCTTCCGCGCTTGGAATTATAACAGGTTTTCCGCCTTCAACCACAGCCGCCGCAGAGTTACTTGTGCCCAGGTCAATCCCTATAATTTTTCCCATATGCATCACCAAAATTGATATAAATGCACTACTATATAAAAATTTCTAAATCGGCACTGGCATGCCAGCCAACACCCTCAAAACATTTATATAATCTCACATAGATATAGATGTCAGCATGGCTAATATGATTGTCTGTCCAAAATGTGGTAACATCAATCAGCCAACCGCAGTAAAATGTAATTCGTGCGGGTATGAGTTAGTACCTGAAACTCTGAAGTTTTTACAGGATGTCCCGGGGTTGAATGCCTCCACAATACAAAAACTTTATATTTCTGGCTTTAAAAATGTCGAGGATTTAAGAATGGCGAGCGTGAGAGAGATATCTAAAGTGGAGGGAATCTCGAGGATCATGGCTGAAAGAATTAAACAGCATATCTTGAAACTAGAGCTCACTGGCGAACAGAAGAAGGTTTCGCTGTACATTTGTTCTCACTGCGGTGCATTGCTTTCAGAAAAATCCACATCCTGTCCCCAGTGCGGTGCAGCAGTAATCCAAGATACAGAAGCAGAAGTCCCTCTAGAAACCAAGCCCTCAAAGGAAGAGGAGAAACTGATAAAGGAACTGGAAAAACCCAAAATCACCCTTTTTCTCTGTTCGAACTGCGGGGCATTTGTGTCAAGCGACGCAAGGGCCTGCCCGAACTGCGGGGCCCTCATGGAAGGAGGAAGTGCGGAGGAAGAAGCTGAGGTAAAAGAGGAAAAGCCAGAGGTACAACCAGTTGGAATTGCCGCGGCACATGAAACTGATGGTGCGATCATCGGAGTGTGCAGTTCCTGCGGGGCATTTCTATCACGGAGTGTCAAGGCATGCCCTGTGTGCGGGAGCCCCGCGGAAAACAACATCAGTGTGGCGATAAACTCTCTCGGCGAGACGGAAACCGGAGGACCAGAAACCCCGATAAGACCAGATTTTGCATTTTCCGGTTTTGATCCGAAGCTCGAATCGGAGGGAAAAATCTTTCTGTGCGAGGTCTGTGGTGCGTTTGTCGCTGAAGGCGCCACGGTATGTCCCGTCTGCAGCTCTCCCACGGCCAATATGCGGAAAGAGGTTATAAGAATAGGCGCCCCCGAAGAAATGGGCAGTGAGGAGGTCATCAATCTGCTGGAAAAGGAGATAATTGAGGCAATGGAAAATGCCGAACACGGGGAGACCGTGAGGGCAGAGAAGAAGGTCGAAGAGCCACAGCCGGTGGAAGAGCCAGAGATAGTTGAACTTCACGGCTTTGATGTAATTGAGGCCGAATTAAATGAGGTGATACCAGAAGAACGGCCAGAAGCAGGGTCTGAACAGGGAGATGTGGGGGAGAATGTGGTGCACCTTGACGATGTGCATTCCGCAATCACCTCAGAACTCGGTGACATTCTGGTTGAGAGTGTGGTGAAGGAGAGGTTCTCTTTTGAGGACCATGAAACTCCGGAAAAAGTGGAACATAGCCATGACCCGGTGGGCGAGGTTGAAAGTGAACTCTGGGAATACTTTTTTGACGAGACCGAAGAAAAAACAGAGGGTGAAGAAACCGAGTGCCCCATTTGCGGATATAAAAATTTACCAGATGCTGAAAAATGTGAAATTTGTGGGTCCACAATTATGCCAGAAGAAGTGGAGAAAAAGGAGAAAGAAGCTCCGGCAACCCCTGTGCTCCCTAAAAAGGTGAAAAAAGAGGTTGTGGTGGAGGAAAAGAAGGCCCAGCCGGAAACTGACTTTCGGGAAGTAAAGAAGGTGAAAAAAGAAGTGATGACCGTACCTGTGGGCACGGTGGAAATGAAACCATTTACGGAGGGAAAAAAAGGTATTCTGGCATCTGCCGTTGAGAAGAATTACTACCTGCTTCTTGGAATTGCTCTCGCAGGCGTGGGTGTTATCAGCTTGCTTGTTTTCGGGCTTACGGTTTTAGCCGCGGGTGTTATTGCTGCTGGCTTTCTCTCGATCGGTGTCATTTTCTCGCTCATGATACTGAAGGCACAGAAAAAGGAGGAGAGAGTTCAGAAAAATATGCGAATCGCTGTACCAGCTAGACCCAGCGAAATTGCCCTATTCAACATGGGTTCCACCTACCTCGCTACAGGAAGATTCGGTGAGGCGGTTAAGACATTCGAGGAAGTTGTGAAGATAAACCCGGGGAACGAGGTGGCCTGGAACAATCTAGGTAGTGCCCTTTCAAAACTGGAGAAACACGGGGAAGCTTTGAAATGTTACGAAAAGGCCCTCGAAATCAAACCAGATTTCGAGATTGCCTGGAACAACAAGGGTAATGCCCTTGCAAGAATGGGCAGATTTGAGGAAGCACTAGAATGCTACGATAAAGCAATTGCCCTGAAAAAGGACTATCACGATGCATGGGTGAATAAGGGATATGTGCTTGTCAAGATAGGAAGATACAACGAGGCGATTGCGTGTGCAAACGAGGCAAATAAGCTGATGGAGAGAACCTATGCCTGAGAAAATATCGTGCCAGGAGAGGGATGCACTGCTCTATGAAATCAGGCGTTCATTTGCAATTCTGAGTGCAGAGATACCTGAGAGAATTGAGCTCAAGGGATTTAAGGAGGTGCCTCTCCGGGAGATTGTGCTAGAAATCAGGAAAGGCGGGATAAAAAACAGGGAGTATATCCTTGCATTGATTGAAGCCATTAACCAGAAAACCAAGGAACTGGAAGAGAAAATTTACGGGGAAATTACGGTTGAGGAAGGGATTACCCTGAAGGACACAATTCTTGGGTTGAAGAGGGCGCGGGCAGAGCTTGAGAGTGAACTGGAGGGTAATTCGAACAAGGAGCTTGAAGATACCAAGAGATTCTACAACCTCGTGAAGGAGTTGAGGAGGTAGGGAGATGGGATACACATTCAGGCACGCGGTAATAGTGGGAATCTGGTTCGCAATCATTGCCTATGCTTTGCTCATATTCCAGCTCTCATCCGCACCGATGAACTCCCAGCCCCAGCCAATTCAAACCACATATCAAACGATAAACGAGACGGTGAGCCAGACAATTGTTGTGCCTACAGGGCAGCCGCAGAGATACACTCCAGATTATCTCCACCTCTTCCTGTTTGTGGGCTTCGGATTCTTGCTCTATACTGGCTTCTTTGTGCTGGGTGGTAGGGCAAGGCACTTTGCGGTTAATTTCGCTTGGCTCGCTGGGGCCCTCTACGGAATTGTTGACGAATACCACCAGAGCTTTGTACCTGGTAGAAGTATGGACTGGAAGGATGCGGTTGCAGATGCTAGCGGTGTGTTTCTCGGGATTCTGATTGCCGTCCCTGTCGTCCTTGCCGTAATCAAACTCAGATTTAGATTCCGGTCAAAATGGCTGGACTATGTTTGAGTTTTTACAAGTGCAAACTTGTACCCGTAATATATTATCCCTGCCTTCCCGTCCTCTCCTAGCCTCCTGAAAACCATCTCAACCCTTGAGCCAATCTTAACTTCTTCGGGATTGCAATCTACAATCTGGGCTGTGATCCTTGGTCCATCTTCGAGCTGGATGATTGCCATGATGTATGGCACCTGGTTTTCAAACCCCTCTGCGGGTTCGTAAATTACTGTATAAGAGTGCACAACACCTTTATCGCTCAGCTTATACTGTTTCATTTTCCCGATGCTCAGCCGGTGGCAATCAGGGCACACAATTCTCGGCGGAAAATAGACCTTCTTGCAGTTCTCGCACTGCACGCCTATCAGATTGTAGCGGTTCGGTATCTGACGCCAGAATCTCGGTATCTGCATTTTGACCACCTCAGTTCTCCCGCTTCAGAATGCTCACAAAAGCGGTCGCACCGGTGCCTCCGATGTTCAGCGTTATACCCACATTTGCACCTGGCACCTGTCTTTCCTTCGCCTCGCCGCGCAGCTGCTGCACAATCTCAACCACCTGGGCAATTCCCACTGCACCTGGGGGCTGGCCTCTTCCCTTCAATCCTCCGGAGGGATTGACCACAACCTTGCCCCCTATGTCCGTTTGGCCCTCTGCGGTTGCCTTCCCTCCTTCTCCCTTCTTAACAAGCCGCAAGTCCTCTATCTCCACAATCTCTGCAATCGTGTAGCAGTCATGCACCTCTGCCAGATTCACTTCCTTTGGTCCAATCCTCGCCATGTGGTAGGCCTTGCTCGATGCCCGCACGACCGCATCCATGGTGCAGATGTCCCTTCTGCTGTGCAGGGCGATGGTGTCTGTGGCTAACCCAACGCCTGCGATCTTGATCGGAGTGTCGCAGAATTTTCTAGCATGGTCCCAGGGGCAGAGCACGACCGCTGCAGCTCCATCCGAAACGGGCGCACAGTCAAGGGTTTTTATCGGGGTAGCAACGGGTGACGAGGTCAGAACCTGCTCCACGGTCAGGGTGTTCTTGAAATGGGCAACCGGATTTTTTGATGCGAATTTGTGATTTTTCACAGCCACATGTGCCATCTGCTCCTCGGTGGTGCCATACTCATACATGTGTCTTCTTGCCAGCATTGCAAAAAGCGACGCATAGGTAGCCCCGAAGATGCTTTCCCACTCATTATCTGCTGTGGAACAAAGCTCTCTATTTGCCTCTGCGTCCCCCACATCTGTCATTTTCTCAGCCCCGCCAACCATCACAAAATCATACATCCCGGACGCAACAGCGAGATAAGCTTCGTAGAGGGCAACACCTCCGGAGGCACTTGCCGCCTCCACCCGCACCGCAGGGAGATGCTTTGAGGAATATCCGGAATAGTCAAGAATCAGCGAGGAAACATGCTCCTGCTCTATCAGCTTGCCAGCAGACATATTTCCGACATAAAGAGCATCCAGTAAATCACCACTTATCTTTGCGTCTTCAATTGCCCTCAGCCCTGCCTCAATCCCGATTTCTCTGAACGATTTCTCCCAGAGTTCCCCGAACTTTGTCATTCCGATACCGATTATGGCCACATCCCTCATTGTTTCATTCCTCCCTTAGAATAATCTGGTGCTTCAATTTGGTGTAGATTGCATAGTTGACCTCCACGGCATTCTCTATGTAGTGTCTTATGAGCGGTGCATTCTCCCGCTTGAAATTCTGGATCTCGTCTGTGACCGTGATGTCAAAACCGTCTGAACCAGCACCGGAACCAAAAGCCACTGCCAGGATTCTATCGCCCGGCTTTGCCACATCCAGTACGGAGCACAGCCCGAGCATCACCGCACCGGAATAAGTGTTTCCGATGTAGGGCGTGAGCAAACCCTGGTTTATCTGTTCATCCTTGAATCCGAGCATCTTCCCAGCCCTCCTCGGAAATCTTCCATTGGGCTGGTGGAAAATTGCATACTGATAGTCCTCCGGCTTTGTGCCCTGCATCTCCATCAGTTTCTTAGCACATGTGAGTACATGCCTGAAGTATGCTGGCTCTCCTGTAAACCTTCCCCCGTGGCTTGGATACATCTGCCCCTCCCTTCTCCAGAAGTCAGGAGTGTCCGTGGTGAAGGAGTAGGTGCGGTTGATTTCTGCAACCACTTTCTCATTGCCAATGAGTAAGGCGGCACCCCCGGCGCTGGCAGTATACTCCAGCGGGTCGCCAGGCGCTCCCTGCGAGGTGTCGGACCCAATTGCAAGCCCGTACTTGATCATTCCCGATTTCACGAGTCCCATGCAGGTCTGGATTCCCGCAGTCCCTGCCTTGCAGGCGAATTCGTAGTCAGCAGCAGTCAGGTCTGGCGTTGCCCCGATTGCCTCCGCAACCACTGTAGCCGTTGGCTTCACAGCGTAGGGGTGCGACTCGGAGCCGCAGTAGATTGCCCCGATATCCTTAGGGTTGATCGAAACCCTTTTCAGAGCGTTTCTTGCTGCTGCCACTGCGATTGTGATTGTGTCCTCGTCTGCTCCTGGCACTGACTTGGCTTTCACGCCCAAGCTCTCGCCATAGCTCTTTCCGTCTATTCCCCAGACGGCACCAATCTCTGCTGGCGTTATCCTGTAGCGGGGAACATAGCCCCCGTAACTTACTATTCCTACCATTTTTTCACAGCTCCTCTAACTTCTTTATGAGATCATTCAGGTTCATTTTTGTTACAAGCAGCGGAATGTTCTCCAGTTCTGCAATTTTTATTGCAAGGGGGTCGAGTTCCTTAGGAGCATGGAGCACCACACACGCTGGTTTCAGCGGATGCACTCTGATGGCAACCATCGGGCTCCTGCCATACCGTACATCGGTAAATATTAAAGCCCTCTCGGTGCTCCAGCCGTAAATCTTGAGATAGTCAGTTGCATTGAGTGAGAGAATTGCCTTCACACTGTCAACTATCGTGTATCCATGGATGTCCCGCTGGAGAGAGCAAGGAGAAACATTTTTAGCTCCGAGCACATCCTTGAAATCTGTGAGCGGGATTCCTATCGGAAACTCTCTTATCTGGATGATGGCATCGCTTTCCACGCCAATTGTGTATTTCTTCAGAACATCGCCACCCCTTTTCCTGTCTATGTTAATGATTGAATTGACAATTCTCGAAATGGTTTTTATCCCCGGGGATTCCCTCCGTTCATGCTCATAATCGCAGATTGTGGATGGGGAGACCCCAAGCTCTTTCGCAAGTTCCTTCTGGCTTACCTTGAATGTCTCCCTCCATTTTCTTATTGTTCTGCCAGGGCTTTCGGAGAGTACGATTTCGCCTGCCATTTTTTCAGCGAGTTTTTCAAGCATTCGGGCTTTCAACAACATCTAATATATAAAACTTTTTCAAAAAATGCCGAAGATGTTCTTCGTTAAAAAGCGAATTTATTTGCGGGACTCTTTAACTTCTTCCTGGATTTGCCTCTCGATGTCCCTGTCTATGCTTACCTCGCTTTCCCATATCTCGAGGTTCTCAATCAGTTCCTTGAGGACTTTCAGGCAGTTTATGCAGATGTATTTGTTTCCTATTTTTTTAACTGGAATGCGTTTGTAACAGATGGTCTCGCACAGGAAGCAGATGTGCATCTCCTTGGTTTTGTATTCAGCATAACTTTCGAGTTTCTTTCCTTCAATTATTGCCTCTATCCATTTCTCTCTCTTTGCTGTTTCTTCAATCGCTCCTTTTTCCTTTTCCTCAACCATAATCTCGGAGCATGAATTTACGAAAGGTATTTAAATGTATTCTCTGTTTCCCTTTTGAGTTGGATGAATGCTTTGGACTACAAAAATTATGAGGTGAAAACCAGGGGAGTGAATATAAAAAATCTCCTGGATTCAATGAAGTTCAAAAGGGGTACCGAAGGGTTGGAAGAGCTGAATAAGCATCTGTCAAAAAAATATGGGCTTGACCTTTCCAATGTTGTGGAAAAGGACTGGTATCCGTTATGGTATGAGTTTGCGGTGCTAGAGACACTGTGTTCACAGCTTCATGGAGACCCCTTAAAAAATGCGGAGGTCGTTGGAATCAGGGGCGCGGAGGATATTGGCATTTTGAAATTCTTTGTCAAATTTGTCATGACCCCAAATGACCTGGCTGCAAAATCTCAGAACGATTGGAGAAATTTTTATAACAGCGGAAAATTTGTGATTCATAAAAATGTGCCAGGGGAGATTATTTGCGAGATATGCGATTTCCCCTACTTTGAACTTTATGCCCACAACATTAAGGGTTTTTTGAAGGGAGTGCTCAAGCTGGGCGGGGCGAAGAATCCGAGGGTAGAAATCCTTGAAAATTACAAGTACCGATGCACATGGGATCAGTGAAGACCATTAAAATGATGAGACACCAATCAGCAGGAAGAATACATTTCCAACAATTATGCTTATAAACAGACCTGCGGTGATCGGAATTATGAAAGGTATTTGAGGTGTTACCCAGACCTCCTTTTTCCCGAGCCGTTCTAGCTCTGCAACCTCCGCGGCAAGGTTCTCATCTTCGTCCTTATCGGGCGTGTATCTTGTTACGATTTTGCCATTCACGGGATGTTCCATGAGCCAAACGAATTTTTTCTTCACTTCCGAGAGTGGGAGCTTATAACCAAAAAACGCCTGGGGTACCTTTGGATTGCCCTTTGCAGCGTTGTAGAGGAAAAGCACGAGGGGATAAAAGATGAACCAGAACACGGCATTTAGCAAGACCGTGAGGGTAAACGGGAACATTGTTTCGAGCATGGGAATCTTTGGTTCAGCGAACGGTAAATTAAGAAAGTGTGGATAGGTGGGAAAGAGGATGGCTATGAACATGAGGGCCTTGGCATCTGCACCCCCGTGAATTATGTTGAGTTCGTAGAAGGTCCGCATGAGTACCTGCATCGCCACGATACCCATCAGAATGCCGTTTTCTGGCCGGTACCAGTAAAAGCCAATCAAGAATGTTGCGGCTGTTAGCACGATATAGAGCATGATTTCTATGTAGAACTCGGTCGTCTCTGAGACCCTAAATCGTTCCAGAGAGATGTACGGGGTGAAGAACAGAGCAATTGCCAGCAACGCAAGGAAATAGGTAACCCCCTGGCTGGAAATTGTGATGAGATGGGCAAAGAGAAGTGCAGAACCAATTGCCCCTCCCACCAGCCAGACATGATTTTCTATCTGGCGTGTGCGATAGTCCGAGTAAGAGGCAATGCTAAACACACAAAGGGCCAAGATTGTGCGGGAGAGGTCAATGTATTCCAATACCATGAAAGCGTGTAAGCAACGGGGGTATATATGTCTGAGGGGAGGTATTGATTCAAACCAAAAGGAATAAAAAGTAGTGAAAAAAAAATTATTCCTGTTTTCTTCTGAGCACCATGCTGGCACCGAGGAAACCCGCTGCCACCAGTGCAAGTGCGGAAAGCAGAGAGAACTCGGAGACAGGGCTGCCAAGGGGATACCAGTCACTTGCACCGGCGCCACCAGCAATCGGATAAGCACTGGAAGTGCCCCAGCCATTGCCATCCCAGTTGCTCCAGTAGTTGCCCTCTTGAACACTGTTGTCATGCCAGGAGTTTGCGTTCCCATTGTCGTATGCCTGGCAGTTGCCAGAAACGCCCTTACCTGCGCCGTTGTTTCTAATGAATTTGTTATGGTGGATTATGTTACCTGTCCCGCTTGAAGCCGTTATGTTAATGGCATAATTTAGATTTTCTACGAACCAATTGTATGTAACAAGATTATTTTTGCTTGATGAATTCAGACAAAGCCCATATTGTGAGTTACTTGAGATATTGTTATTGAATATCGTATTATTACTTGACTGGTATATGTTGATACCGTACTCCGCGTTTGTGAGTAAGGTGTTGTTGATTATCGTGTTGTTACTGGATCTATAGAAATAGATTCCGTACTTGCCATTTGCTGAAAGGTTGTTGCTTGCGATTGTGTTGTTGTGGTAATTATTTGTACTGAGGTTATAAAGATATATCCCATACTCTTCATTTTGGATTGCAGTGTTATTTGATAGAATGTTGTTGCTAGAAGAAGTAAGATAAATTCCTCTTTTAGATATCTTGCAAATGTTATTCTCTATCTTACCATTTTGCACATTAGAGAATGCAATTGCAGAGCCAGAAGGTGAACTACTGCTGCTTGTTGCGTTCCACACAAAACAGTTTCGTACAACAAGATAGACATCAGTGTTTTGAATCCAGATACCATATGTTCCACCCTTGGAGTCAATGTAGTAATTCTTAATGATATAGGGGTTTATTGCTGATCCATCACCCTGCCAGCCCCACTCACTCGCTTTAGCAGCGAGTGCCGCATTTCCATCTATTGAAATCTTTGGTGACCATGTTTTTATTAAGTTGGGTGAAAAACCGCTTACAAGTTCGCTAATTGTGTAGTAATGCGTGAATGTCACAGGACCTGAATTCGGTGCAGGATTTTCCTTGGGAAATGCATTCCAGACATTAATCGCGTCCTCCCACTGGGCAAAAATTAAGATGTTAAGTGTTGCGGAAGTAGAACCTGTAATTCCAAGATCATTGAATGGAATTTTTATTTCAGTATTTGTATTTCCAGACCAGCCCCAGTATGTCGTGGTATTGTTAGACACTGTCTGCCAAGAGCCACCTGTAAATCGTTTGAGGTCATAATAACTAGAACCTTCCGCACATAACAGGTAGTCCCAGATCGCTCCTCCTGGAAGAGTGTGAATTCCATACCATGAATAAGATGTTTGGGTGCCACCAGAAAGTGTATCAAAGTAAGCGAAGAAATCACCCCAGCCATCCCAATCAGTATTGGTCCATCCTATATATAGATTATATTCATCCCATGTGAGAGACAAATTGCAACTATTTCTTGTAGAAATGAATTCATCCGCATGCCAATCACTCATATTTCCATCAACAATTATTGTATGATAGGTGGTTCGCACAATTGATAGATCCGACAATGACGCCTTTCCTCTCCAATCAATTATATAAAAATATACTGAATATCTTTCATCTATTCCAAGCAAACTTTTGCCAGCCATAGTTTCCAGTTCCTTGCAGCTCACTGCCGCTGCTACACTCTCCCCTATGTTCCAGGTCCACTCCTGCTGGACAACACCGGCAAACACAAGCACCCTGCTTGCCTCTATCTTTCCGTTCTTACCGATAACCTCAATCGCCTTATCAGCGCCGACTGCAAAATTTGCAGATGGCTTGAAACCAGTTGCAGGATCGTTATCTGTGTCGATAAATACATACGCTACATCCCTTCCATTGGCGTTGGGGATTGCGGTTTCCCGCTGGTTTGCCACATAAACTGGATTTTCTGCCGGCGCTTCCACGATGTATCGTTCATCACCGGCAAGTAAATTCCCGTAAACCTTCGCATAAAACGCTACATTCTTTCCAGTTTCTGCGGTCGCATATTCGGCAATGTCTATGTTTGCGGGCAGGCGCGCATCCCTTGCCTTTGTGGTCTTCTCCACGCCCTGCCAGTCCTCGAAACGGCCGTCAATCTTTATTGCACTTACATTGCTGCTCTGAAAAGTCAGAACCGCAATTGCGCAAAGAACAAGCATAGCTAGGAGGAACACGGCAGCGACTTTGGTGTGATTTGCCTTTCTATCCATTTTCTTCCGGTAATCATTTGTGGGGGTTAATCCAGATGTGAAACCATCTGGGTACCCTCGCTTGGGATTTATCTGTCCTCGGAGCTCCAAACTTTTCGTGGTTTTCCCCTCCAACTTCATTTCGTTCACCGAGCAGGTGATTAAGTTTATTGCTATATATACCTTTTGGATGTGGAAGGTAGAAATGCTGGAAGTAAAAATATATAAAAATATGAAAAATTCATCTTCTATGGAATGAGTTAAT
>JAOAJK010000012.1 GCA_026414225.1 Thermoplasmata archaeon | reverse complement strand
CTATTTGGAGGGAATACTGGGACCTCTCTGAAGGCTGAAACGTGGGCTTATGACACTGCAAGTAACATATGGACAAATCAAAACCCAGTCAGTACACCCGCAGCTAGATGGCTGGCAAAGATGACATATCTCTCTTCCAGTATGAAAACAGTATTGTTCGGTGGGGGCACATCTGTATCCGAAACAACCTTTTCAAATGAAACTTGGCTTTATGATTTTCAAACTAACAAATGGACTAAGCTGGATATGATAACATCCCCAAGATCCCGTGCCGCAAACGCACAGGCAACAGACGGGAAGAGCATCTACATTTCTGGAGGTTATACTGGCAGAAGTCCACTTATTCTGTTCAACGATACCTGGGTGCTTAACCTCGGCACGGTTCCAAGCCCTCCGCGAAATCTCGCAGCAAATCCGGGTCATGGCAAAATTTTCCTCCAATGGGAAGTGCCAGCGAGTGATGGAGGGAGTGCAATCACAGGGTATAAAGTTTACAGGGGCACAGTTTCAGGCTCCCTTACATACCTCACAACGGTTGGGAACCAGCTTAATTACACCGATACGGGTGTGACCGTTGGCACAACCTACTACTATGCAGTCAGTGCCGTGAATGCAATCGGAGAGAGTCAGAAGTCAAATGAGGCGAGCGCCACACCCCTGGCCCCATCAGTCCCGTCAGTGCCCCGCAACTTCTCAGTGATTTCCTCGTTTGACAATGTCACCCTCGGCTGGGCGCCTCCGCTTGATGATGGAGGCACGCCAGTAACTGGCTACCGGCTCTATAAAGGCAACATTTCCACGAACCTTACCCTTTATGCGGAGATTGGAAACAATCTCTCCTACAAAGACACGAATGTGACCGTAGGTAAAACCTACTACTATGCCCTGAGTGCAGTGAATAACATAGGGGAAGGAAACAAGACAAACGTGCTGGAGGTGGAGGTCTACGGGTATGGGGCCCCATCAGCGCCAAGAAATCTTCTGGCTAGTACAGGCGATAGGAGAATCACCCTTACATGGGTGCCACCTGCGAGCGATGGCGGCAGTCCAATTACCAACTACAGAATATACAGGGGAACAGCAATAGGAAATGTCACACCCTTTACTGTCATCGGAAATCTCACAACCTACACGGATACAAATTTAACAATCGGCACGACCTATTATTACTGCGTGGCGGCAATAAATGGAATTGGGGAAGGCAACAAATCCAACGAGGCGAATGCAATAGCGGCGACCACTCCCGCACCACCTAAAAATCTGATGGGTGCATTTAACATCACCACAAATGTGATTCGGATCGGCTGGCAGCCGCCAGATGATACTGGAGGCATCGCAATCTCAGGATACAAGGTATACCGTGGCCTTGCAAGTGGTGGCGAAATCTATCTGGATACAGTAACCGCCTTCGCTTATGTAGATGCCACTATCGAATTCGGGAAGACCTACTATTATGTAGTGCGGGCGTATAATCTGGTAGGTGAGAGTCCGGCCTCGAACGAAATTTCTGTTCTCACGGGTTATCCCCCCTCTCAACCCCGTTTCCTGACCGCCTCTACCCAGGACAGAAATGTCACCCTAACCTGGGTAATGCCACTGGATACTGGCTATTTTCCGATTACAAATTACAGGATTTACAGAGGAATTGAGCCAGGTAATCTCACGCTTGTGGCCATCAGGCCGAATGTCACTTCCTACACGGACCTGAACCTGTTTGGAGGTGTTTACTACTATGCAGTGAGCGCTGTCAATGCGGCAGGAGAGGGCCCGAAGTCCGAGATGGTCACCGCTGATGTGATCGGGGAACCTGGAAAGCCCAGAAATTTAAGTGCAGATGCTCAGATTGGAAAGATAGTTCTCACATGGTTGCCTCCAGAAAGTAATGGTGGCAGCCCGGTCACGAACTACACCATCTACCGTGGACTCAGCCCCGGAACACTATCTGTAATTGCCGTCACTGGCAATGTGCACGCCTATACGGACACAGATGTGTCGCCCGGTACCGAGTATTTCTACGCGGTAAGTGCGGTGAATGCGTTTGGTGAGGGTTTGCTTTCAGATATTGTAAGTGCAAAGGCCATTGGCATACCCGGCAAGGTGCAGTATCTTGACGCGGTCGCTAGCAATGCGACGGTGAATCTGACCTGGTACCCACCGCTGAACGATGGCGGGAGCCCGATAGTCAAATATGCCGTTTACAGGGGGTTGAGCGAGACCAACCTGACAAAAATTGCAGAGGTGAACACCACAAATTACATAGACAGGAACCTCAAGAACGGTGTGCGGTATTACTACGGCGTGAGTGCGGTCAATAGCGCCGGTGAGAGCGAGAAAGCCACGATAAGTGCGGTGCCGTTCACGGTGCCCGGCAAGGTGCTGAACCTCCGTGTGCTCACGAAATTACTCTGGGTCACCATAGAGTGGACGAAACCGTTGGATGAGGGCGGCTCTAACATCACCAAATACAGGATTTACCGGTGGGCAGACGGTGAAAATGAAACCCTGTGGGCGGAAGTAGGTGCGGGCAACACAAGTTATCTGGACATGAGCGTTGAGCCGGGCAAGACATATCATTACAGGGTATCGGCGGTGAATGAGGCAGGCGAAGGTGAGAAATCAAATGAAATTGCAGTTACCGTTGAAAGCGGCGAAGGCATAGTTAACACATGCATCCTTGCCATGGTGCTTCTGGTGATTGCTGCAATTGTGATGGTGGTGCTCCTGATATACTTCCTGTTTGTCCGAAAGAAGAAGGCGGCGGCAGAGCCACCCAAGAACCAGAAATACTAGGTCACTTGGTGATGATGGTGCCTGTCCTTCCTTCCAGCGCCTCTCTCAATTTCTCACCGGAGGTTATCAGCACCTTCTCTCCACCCCTCTGCAGAAATCTGATCGAGGCAAGAATCTTTGGACCCATACTCCCTGTAGGGAACTGCCCTTCTGCATAGTGTTTTTCGGCATCAGAAAGAGAAAGATGGGAAATGGGTTTCTGGTCGGGTTTTCCGAAATTCAGGCACACCTTTTCCACATCCGTTAAAATCACAAAAAATTTCTCGTCAATTGCATTTGCGAGCACGCTCGAGGCGAGGTCCTTATCAATCACCGCTTCCACACCTTTGTAGCCGGCATGGGTTTTTATCACCGGAATCCCGCCTCCCCCTGCAGCAATCACCACATATTCCTGGTTTTCCCCGGAGAACACCAACCGTTTGATTGCTTCCTTCTCCACAATATCTATCGGCTCAGGCGAGGGCACCACCCTCCTGTACCCTCCCCTTGCCTTATCCTCCTTCATCACCCAGCCCTTTTCTTTCATCAACTTATTTGCCTCTTCCTCCCGGTAATACTGTCCAACTGGCTTTGTCGGGTTTTTAAATGCGGGGTCATTTTCGCTCACCACAACTTGGGTTACAATAGAAACCACGGTTTTTTTCAATTTTTCAACGGCAAGCAGATTCGTGAGGGTTTGCTGGATAAGGTAACCGAGAAGGCCCTGCGACATTGCACCGCAGACATCAAGGGGCATGCTCGGCACCTTTTCCTTACTCAGTTCGTTCTGGAGGAGGATGTTGCCCACCTGCGGGCCATTTCCATGGGTAATCACGATGTCGTAGCCGTCCTTAATCATCTTCACCAGATAGGGCATGCTCTTGTTCAGGTTTGCGAATTGCTCCTCCGCACTGCCCTTCTGCCCTGCCCGAAGGATTGCATTTCCACCGATTGCAACGACTGCGGTTTTTTGGATACTGATACCCCCTGTCAGGTTTGAAAGGTAAATTAGAGTAAATACCTGGAGATATATATAAATAGCCCCGAAATCTCCGCGGGATGATGAAGTACTTCGGAAGCTCAGGGATAAGGGGCATTGTGAATGCAGAGCTCAATCTGGAACTTGCGATGATTGCTGGAAGGGCTGTTGGCAGCAGATATGAGAATATGCTGGTTGCCACGGACGCAAGAACATCGAGAGAGATGGTTGCGAAGGCATTTATTTCTGGTGTGCTGGCTTCAGGTGGCAGTGTGAGTGATATGGGCATTGCCCCCACCCCGGTTGCAGGTTATCTGGCAAGATATTTTGATTGCGCTGCCGTGATTACCGCATCCCACAATCCGCCCGAGTACAACGGAATCAAGCTGATGAATCCGGACGGCTCCGGGTTTTCGGAAAAACAGATGGAGGAGATAGAGGATGCAATTGAGACGAGGAGATACAGGAATCCGGGCTACGAGTTTATCGGGAGATACGCGACCGCCACCCATCTGAAGGAGAACTACATCGAGAAACTGGTCTCCGAATTCGGAAAAATTGATAGGAAGGTCGTTGTTGATACTGGAAACGGGGCTGCGGGGGAGTTTACCCCCCGTGTGTTGAGAACACTGGGATGTAAGGTGCTGGCGTTAAATGCACAGCCGGACGGCACATTTCCCTGGAGAGAGAGCGAGCCAGTGGCGGAGAATTTGAAAACGCTATGCAGGACCGTGGTCTCCGAGGGTTGCGATGCAGGAATTGCCCATGATGGGGATGCAGACAGGGTGGTAGTGGTGGACGAAGCCGGGAATTTCGTGGAACCAGAAGTTCTGTTATGTCTTTTTGCGAGAAAATCACAACCTGGAAAAGTGGTTGTGAGCGTAGATACGACCTCTGCAGTTTATGCGTTGCTGGGCGACGAGCGGGTAGAGGTGACGAGAACCGGTGATGTGTATGTGAGTGCCAGGTTGCGGGAAGCGGGAGGGGTGTTTGGCGGCGAACCCTCCGGAACATATATTTTTCCGAAGCACTCCTACTGCCCGGATGGGATTTATGCTGCGGCAAAATTGCTGTCTGAAGAAAAACAGCGAATATCCGAGATGTTTGCCGGCATTCCGAAACTTCACACGAAGAAGGGAAGCGTAAAATACCCCAAGGAGAGGCGGGGAGAGATTGAGAAGAGGGTGTTTGAGGAGTTGAAGAAACTCGGGGGCAGGGCAATCACAATTGACGGGATAAAGTTGATTTTTGATGATGGGGCGATGCTTGTGAGGTTCTCGGGGACAGAGCCAAAGATTAGGATTTCGGCTGAAGGCAGGACCCTTGAGAGGACAGAAAAGATTTATGAGCAAGCAAAGGATTTGGTTGAGAGGTGTATAATTTGAAGGCAGTTGTGCTGGCTGCAGGCGAAGGAAAAAGGTTGAAGCCCCTGACCGCAAAAATTCCGAAGCCGCTGATACCTGTAGCGGGAAAGCCCTTGCTCCTGCACACCCTGGATGCCCTGAAAAATGCCGGGATCGAGGAGATAGGTGTTGTGGTGCATCAGCATGAAGCCCAGTTCCGAGAGATGTTTGAGGGAAAAGAGGGTATAACCCTTATCCGCCAGGAAAGGCCTGCGGGCACGGGGGATGCGGTGAAGGCAGCGAGGAAATTTTGTGACAGTGAGTTCGTTTGCATCAACGGGGACATCGTGTTTGACGAGGCAATTTTGAAAGTGTTGCTGGAGAAGGGAAAGGGCGGAAAAAATGTGCTGGCTGCTGTGGAGCGAAAAAACACAGGGGATTATGGGACAGTGGAATCTGATGGAGATGTATTGGTGAAAATCCATGAGAAGGCGAGGTACAAGGGGGACTATATCAACGCGGGCATCTATTATTTCACGCCCGAGATTTTTGAGGCCCTGGAGAAAATAGGGGTCTCACCCCGGGGAGAGTATGAGTTGACCGATGCCATCAATTTGCTTGCAGCCCAGCAAAAGGTGGTTTGCATCAGAAGCACGGGGCCGTGGGAGGACATCGGAAAGCCCTGGGAACTGTTGAAGGCAAATGAAATCCTGCTGAGAAATGTGCAGCGGCAGATTCTGGGAGGGGTCGAGGATTATGCAGTCGTGAAAGGAAATGTGGTGATAGGGGAAGGAACCGTGGTGCATTCGGGCACCTATATTGTGGGCCCTGCTTACATCGGGAAAAATTGCAGGATCGGCCCCAACGCTTACATTCGGCCAAGCACCTACATCGGTGATAACTGCCATGTCGGAAACGCGAGTGAGATTAAGAACTCTATTATTATGGCAAATTCAAATGCACCGCATTTCAATTATGTTGGCGACAGCATCATAGGGATGCGGGTGAATCTCGGTGCCGGGACGAAGATTGCGAATCTCCGGCTTGATGGGAAGGAAATCCATTCGTTTGTCCAGGGAGTTAGAGTGCCAACGGGGTTGAGAAAATTCGGAGCGATCATCGGGGATGATTGCAAGCTCGGAATAAATTGTTCCATAAATCCGGGCACGGTGCTGAGCGAGGAATGCTGGGTGGCTGCTGGGAAGGCGGTTGAGGCAAGATATTATCTGCCAGGAACAAGGATAATGTGAGGCGAAAATGGTAGAGGTCCAGGAGATTATAGCGAGGGGAGCTGAGTCCATCATCTACAAGACAAAATTTTTTGGAATTGAGGCAGTGGTGAAGGAGCGGATTCCGAAGGGCTACAGACATCCGGAGATTGATTTTGAATTGAGAAAAGCAAGAACGAAGGCAGAGGCACGGCTGATGCATGCATCTAGATGTGCGGGCGTTTCAGTGCCAGTAATTCTGGATGTGGATGAATTTAAGATAGTTATGGAGTACATTCCCAGCCCGAACTTGAAAACCCAGATTGCAAAGATGAACGCGGGGGCACGGGATAATATCCTCGAAGAGTTGGGCAGGGTGATTGCGAGAATCCACAGCAATGACATCGTCCACGGTGACCTGACCACCTCGAACATGCTGGTGTATGAGGGAAAACTCTACCTGATTGACTTCAGTTTGGGGGCTAAGACCAGGAGCACGGAGGCAAAGGGTGTCGATTTGCATCTGCTCCGCGAGGCATTTTTGAGTGCCCATGCGGAGGTATTTGAGAAGTTTGAGATTGTGGTCGATAGTTATTCGAAACATTATTCCCGGGCTCCAGAAGTAATCGAGAAGATGCGGGAAATTGAGCTGAGGGGCAGGGGGCATGCTAGGGAGCAGAGGGGCGGGAAGTGAAGGTTGCATAGATTCCTGAGAACTTCGCAGTTATTCTTTTCGGGGAGAAAATTATAAAACCCAGTGGGAGTTTGCACCACCATGGTAAAGATTCATCCTAGCTGCTATGTGCATGAGAGTGCTGTGATAATCGGAGATGTGGAAATTGGAGAAGATTCATCGGTCTGGCCGAATGCGGTAATTCGCGGGGACTTGCTTCCGATATCGATTGGAAAATGCACGAACATCCAGGACAACTGCGTAATCCACACTTCCCCCAGGGACAGGGTCTTCATTGGCGATTATGTTACCCTCGGGCACGGGGCCGTGGTTCACGGTGCCCGGCTGGGAAATTACATCATCGTTGGAATGAACGCGGTGGTCCTCAACGGTGCCGACATTGGAGATGGGTGCATTGTAGGTGCGGGCGCGGTGGTGAAAGAGGGAATGAAGATACCACCAAACTCCGTAGCTGTGGGCATTCCAGCCAAAATCATAAGGGAGAATGACCCGTCCTTGGTTGAGGCAACGAGGAGGAATGCGGAGGAATACCTGGAACTTGCGAGGGGCCATAAAGCAAAGAGATACGCGGAATACAAGAGGTAAACAGTGCGGGAGCCAGGATTTGAACCTGGGAACCCCTACGGGACCAGACCCTGAATCTGGCGCCTTTGACCAGACTTGACTACTCCCGCATCAACCCCATTTCCTTCATCAGCTCATCTATGCCTTCGCCATGCTTCGCATCCGTTAGCAGGATTTTTTTGTGGGGCACGATTCTCTTGTAATCTGAAATTACCACATTCGGATCCACATCCACATAGCCAGCAAGGTCCTTCTTGTTGAGCACGGCAAGGTCAGCATTTGCGAAGATGACTGGGTGCTTTCGCACCATGTCATCGCCCTCGGTTGTGGAAATCACCACAATTCGCATGTCCGCACCGAGCGGAAAATCTGAAGGGCATACGAGATTGCCCACATTCTCTATGAAGAGCACATCAATGGAATGAAGGTCAAGATGTTCGAGGGCATGCTGGATGTAGTGGGCATCCAGATGGCACTCCTTGCCCGTGTTCACATTCACCGCCTGGGCCCCGCGGGCGATGAAGCGCAGGTAGTCATCGTTACCCGAGACATCCCCGGCAATCACCGCACACCGAACCCCCTTGGCCTTCAACCTCTCAATCAATCGCTCGATTATCAGGGTCTTGCCCGAGCCAACTGCACCCATAAACTCGTAGCTCTTTATCCCATGGGCCTTCAATTCCTCTGAGATTTCATGGGCGATTGAAAGATTTGCCTTAAGAATATCAGTTCCAATCTGGACATTCGTTATCTTGTGCATTGCTCCCACCTTATTCGTATGTAAGGAGATAGACAAACCCCGTGCCGAGCCAGGTAATCCCTGCCACGATTCCCCATATGTTCCATTTCATTCCTATGGATGCCGCAATCAGTAGAAGCGGAAGCACGAAGAGCAGGAGGAGCGGGAGTGCCTTCTTTACCTTCATGAAAAAAAGGAATAGAATTTACAATAAAAAGGTTGTGCTTGGGCGGGCTGTAGGACAAAATTAAACGGGGAAGTGATTCGGAAGATCACGCCACGGACACCTGCAACCCCCGCCACCTCCATTGTGGTATACTTGTTACCTCATCCATGATGGGAAGATTCCCAGCAGTCATTTTCAGTCCCTTCGCTAATCATCATGCAATCTGCTACTGACCGAGAGATTGTCGGTGCCATGTGGAATTACGGTGGTTGGAGGGCTTATGTTATTATCGTAAAGGATTGAGTATGAGACAAATTTTCCCAGATTTTCGGGCTAGTTGCTATATTTTTACTCTCTATCTTGATTTTAGTCCCACTGCCACCACGTCTTATTTTTTCGAAGGATATTATTATGGGTTCCTTAGACAGTCCTCTTCTGCCTTTCGGTATTCTATTTTCCCTTTTACAGGGTCAAACCATTTTTTAAAATTATGATGTTGGGAAATAGCACGAACAGCTGCAAAACAACATATCTTGGACTTTGGAAATTTTTCAAAGATTTTCCACGCAGCCCCCATAAAAGTATGGCCACGCGTTACCACATCGTCTATAAGAATAATTTTATCTACATTAATATTAATAGGAATTTTATCAAACCCGAGAGAGTCATAATGTTCAATAGGCTTTGCCCTTTCGTGAGGCAGGCACATTGATGATTTTCGGACTGGTTTAATTCTTTTAATCATTTGAACTGCCTTCCCAAAACCTTCATTTTCCATTTTCTTCGCAATTTCTGAAGAAGGCCAGAGAGTATGTTGTTTTGTTAAAGAACTCCGTGGTACTGGAACAAGAATAGCATCTGAGGAAAATGCATCCATCCATAAAAAGTCGCTCCTCATAACCTCATGAAGTTTTTTTGCAACAAATTCTGAGGCCCACATTTTTCTGGTTGCTATGTAATTCTCATTTTTTATTGCGTATGCGATAGCCCTAGCATTTTGAAGAATTTCGGAATTCTCGGTGGAGTAATGGCCTGTAACGTAGGAAAAAAGTGAAAAATATGTGAGTTCAGTGATTGGTATTCGAGATATCACTCATCAATACCTCCTCACCAAAATCCATCAATTCAATCGGAGCACACTCCTGCTCTATTGTTCTCAGGACCGCCTCTATACCCTCATAAATGATTGCTCCATATTCCACCATCCTCTCTGCCCACTCCAACTCTTCTAGTTCCTTCGAAATAAAAAGCAATCTTCCCAACCTCAATGTCTCCCAGCCCTGGGAGACTACACCGCTCGTTTCACCAGCATCAGTGATAACCGTAGCATGAGAAAGCAATGCCATTGTCCTGTTTCGGATTACGAAATTCTTACGCTGGATTTGTGCGCTCTGGGGAAACTGGCTGATAAGCAGCCCTTTCTTTCTGATTTCCTCCTGCAAGTCCTTATTTTCCGGAGGATAACACTTCTCAATCGGTGTTCCTAGCACCGCAATTGTCTTGCCGCCCTTTTCCAAGGCGGTTTTGTGGGCTTTGGTGTCTATTCCCCTCGCGAGCCCACTAACAACAATCCAATCTCTTCTCACAAACTCGATGACAAGTTTTTCTGTCAAATCCAGCCCTTCCTTGGAAGGTTCTCTTGTCCCAATAACAGCCACCCGGAGCCCTTCAAATGGGATTTTCAGCACTCCAGATACAAACAATTCCCTTGGTGCGTACTTTTCTTCAACCAAATTCAATGGTCTGCCCAGCAACTCGGAAACCGAGATTCTTTTATGCTCAAAGCCACTCATCATGATAAAGTTAAGAGAAACATAGATTAATAAGTTTTGTTGCCCCTTTACGATGGGAAGATTCCCAGCAGTCATTTTCAGTCCCTTCGCTAATCATCATGCAATCTGCTACTGACCGAGAGATTGTTAAACTGATAAAAACGAATACGCCGTTCGGGAGATCCGCTAAGGTTGAGCCCAACTCTGGCTTCATCCGTGTTTGGCCCGGTTTATTTTCTTCATTGGTTTGACCTGACCGCCGTTAGGCCGGCCCATAGAAGAGTTGCAGTTCCGTACGCGATGAGCAGAGCCAAAGCAGCCCCGGTTATGCCCATCACAGGCAGAAGGAAGTAAAGCAGCAGCCCATCTGCAACCGCAGCTATGCCGAGAACAACACCTTCGTACAGGGGTTTTCCAGCCCCAGTCCAGACAGATGCAAAAACATCGGAGCAGGCAAAGAGCACCATCGCAATGCTGAGGAGTGGTAGCACCCTGGCTGCTGGCAAATAGGTCTCGGGATAAACCACACCCAGCACAAGCTCCGGCAGGAGGCAGAAGGGAATTGCAAGAAGGAGTGAGACCCCTGCAGTAACCACCAGCCCGAATTTCAAATTCCGCCATATCTCCCTGTTTCTTGCGGTTTCAGGGAGAATCACGGTGCTCACAGCAAACGGTGCAAAGACGAAGACAGTCATCAGGGTCTTCGCTGCCATATAGCACGAAAGCTCGGCCCCGCTCAGAAATTGCTTGATAAACACCGCATCCAGATTTGCAACGAGGATATAAGCGATCGAGGAACCGTAAAGCGGTAGAGAGAATTTAATCAATCGTTTCAGGAGGGCTTTCTGGAGCGGACCATGGAACACATTGGCATCCGCTCTGGAAAGTATGAATGGTAACGGGGCCACCGCTGCAGCCAGATAGATGGATGAAAACAGCACAATCCCTGGAGAGAACACATACAGGAGGCCAAGGAGGGCAATCCTGATGGCATTCACCCCAACGAGGTAGAGGGAGAGACTGGCATATGCGCGGATGCCCCTGAGGTAAGCATAAACAAACTGTGAGATGAAGAAGGAAAGGGTGATGAGGCAGAGAGCAACCCCGCCGAGGAAAGCCATCAGTGGAAGGGAAGCCAGTAATAGAAGTGTGGAGAAGCACAGTATGTTGGAACCAGTTGCTGGCGTTTTTTCCGCACTCAAAAACCTGGTCATCGTTGTGTATATCCCTGCAAAAAGAGAATTGTAAAATATCATCCCGACCGAAACCAGATACCTGAAAATTCCAAAATCCTCAAAAAGCAGGAATCGGGCTGCAAGCAGGAAAAACACGAGGTTCAGGGCGTAGCCAACAAGGTTGCCCGCACCGACCGTGAGCGTGCTTACCAGATGTTTCCTGCTGTTATTTTCGCTCATAGTGTATATTCCTTCTTTTTCTGGCTGAAGTAAAATTTGGAATATTTGGAGATGCCGCAGAACTGCTTTACGGCACTCATGAGCGATGCTGGAAGCTGGGCGTTCTTCACACGGCTCGAAAGCTTGAAGCGGTCGATTTCCATCAATTCATCGGTCAGCCCGGCAGCCATTATCTCGTTTTTGATGGCGAGGTACTCGGGACTGTTTTTTTCTGGTAGTTCCACATTGTCATACTCCCTTATTTTAATCTCACAATCCCTGCCCACAACAGCAAGATATTTGTTGGCCCTCGCGTACTCCAGCAATTTTTTCTTCACCGCCTCGAGTTCCTCCTCCAGTTCCCGGATTTTTTCATGGAGTTCACCGTATCGGGTGGCGAGCTGAAACCCCTCCTCTTCCGAAATTTCCTCGGGTCCAAAATCCTCAAGTTTCAGAGCATGCTTTTTAAGCGGACAGTGCTTCCAGTACTGGCACCAGTCGCAGAGCACGCTTTTTTTCGGCTCAAATTCTTTCTGGTTGAGAATTTCAAGCGCGGTGGTTCTCAGTTTCTCCTTAAGCATGTTAAGTTGCTCAGGGCTCCGTTTCACCTCACGCTCCGTGTCAAACCTGAGGTAGTGCCAGATCAATCTCACCTCTTCCACATCATCGAACTGTTCCTGCAGGGCAAGCTGGTAGATGCCGAGCTGCTCGTTTTCCTCGCACCAGTCCTTGTCGGGCAATGTGCCGGTGGTCTTGTAGTCGTGGATCTCATACTTCCCTTTTTCTGCCCTATCCACACGGTCAATCACGCCCGTAATTTCTATTCCCTCGCCCAGATCTATCGTAAAATCCTTTTCCACCCAGAGGGGCAATGCCTGGTTGAATGGATAGAATTTCCTGTAGTAGCCAGAAATGCAGTTTTTTCCCACATCAAAGTAGTTCTCAGGGGTGTAATTCCGTTTCACAATCTTAACTTTCTCAGGATTCCACCGGAGCCTCCATTCGTTCGTGTAAAATTCCTCCAGTTCCCGAAGGGTGTCCAGCTTTCCGTTGATAAGGTCCGTGTAGAGTTTTTCCAGGGTTTCGTGGACGAGGGTGCCCATGAACGCCTCTATCGTTGTTCCCTCGGGTTCAATCTTGTCAATTTTCGAAAGCTTGTACTGGAGCGGGCAGGTCTTGTAGGATTCTATGCTGGAGTATGAGAGCTTGATTCCCATGGTTGCGTAAAGGGGCAGAGAGTATATAAAACATGGTGCAAAAAGTTTATGCATGTGCAATGCATTTCCATGATGATGAGAAAGAGAGCCAGGGAAGTGGCGCACACCCTTGTTTCTGCAGCATCCGATCTAAATCACCTTCCATTTTACATTGTCTCCCATGCGGATGCTGATGGAATTACCGCGGCTGCAATAATTGCCAGAATTCTTCACGCATACAAAATCACGCCGTCCCTTATCTTCACAAATTCCACGGAAATCAATGAAATCGTATACCACGGAACAATAAAGCCAGCAATGAAATCCCAGGCAGATGCAAGGGATGGAATCTGGATATTCACAGATACAGGCACAGGCTCTCTCCAAGTGCTGGAAAAATTCAGAAAAAAAATAATCATTGACCACCACGGAAATCAGAACCAGATAAAGAAATCCCAGCAATCCCTCATTCCCAGATCAGTAAATCATGATTCCTGGACAGTTCTATACTCACCCCATCTTTTCGGACACGAACCAGATTCCTGCACTGCGGCGTTTCTTGCCTACCTGATAGCTAAGAATGTTCACCACGATGGCGAAACCGGGGCGCTTGCGGTGATAGGTGCCCTCGGAGATGGAATCAATGCCGGGGAATTCACAATTTCAGGGTTGGCCAGAGAGGCGGTTTCCGAGGCGGTCGCTGCCGACGCGATTACAATAAAGAAGGACCTCGTGGTTCCAGGCAAGGAAACCCTTTCAGTTGTAGCCCTCCTCGCTGAAATGAACCAGATGCTTAAAATGGGATTTGATACGGACGAATTCCTCAGGGAAATTAGCTCTAAGTTAAGGATCCAGCAGAAGGATCTTGAGAAAGACAGATGGATAGACCTTTCTCCGAAAGAAAAACGGAGGATTCTCTCATGGATTGCCAAGAGGAGGCTGAAGGAAGGTCACAGCCCGGATGCAGTTCTGGGGATGGTCGGGGAGGTTTATCATCTGAAAAGGCATAGTCCTGGAAGACACCTCCACGACTGTGCAGAGTTTGGAAAACTTCTGAACGAATGCGGTGAGAAGGAACTGGCCCATGATGGTTACTGTCTCTGCCATCAGCAAACGGAGGAGAAATACAGAGAGGTTATTATCAAACTCTACCTTCGCTGAACCTTCACAAAGTGCACGATGCTTCTGTCGTAGCTGCGTTCCGCCTCCGGAGGGAAAAGGCACCCTGGTAATTCTCCGTTACTCCGGTGGTAGGCGATACACTCGCAGCAGATTCCCTTTCTGGAGCACGGCTCGTAGGTGCAGGCACATCTCCTTAGATTCTCCGCTTTTCTGCAGTCCATAACCTCACCATTCTCGAGAAGGAGGAGTGCATAATAAAGGTTATTCAAGAAACAAACAGTAGGCCCCAGACAGTTGCTATCAGTGGTGCACTGGTGGAGCCATGATAAATGTTTTGGTCCTCTTTCTGGGATGGGTTTCCGGCCGCGGCCTCCTGTGAGGGTGAGCTTTCGTAGATTCCCTGCGGTTGCCTGCCGCTTTCTCAGTTATCAGATGTGCTGGCAATCCCCTTCCGTGGCATTTTTTTCAAGGGGATACACCAAGATTTTCTCCCACAACTTCACAATAATCCTTCAATTCCATAGAATGCCTAGGAGGTATTTATTGGCTCCCACAGTGGAAACCAATCACCATAAGAGGGCGGTACCCAAAGATAACCCTATATACTCCCTCCAATTCCATTTTAATCGGTGATTGTATGGCAAAGTTATTCTCAAAAGCGAGCGAGAAGGATGTGACGAAGGCGATAGTTAGCCAGTTTGCAAAGGATATGGTTGAGTTCACAGAAGTAGATGTGGCAATTATCGGTGCTGGGCCGAGTGGATTGCAGGCAGCAAGGGACCTTGCAAGCAGCGGGATAAAAACTCTTGTGATAGAGAGGAATAACTACCTGGGCGGGGGCTTCTGGATAGGAGGATTCCTGATGAACACAGTAACACTCCGTGAACCGAGCCAGAAAATCCTCGATGAGATAGGCGTGCCTTACACAGAATACTCCAGGGGACTTTACATTACTCCTGGCCCTCACGCATGCTCCAAACTGATTGCCAGTGCCTGCGATGCTGGCGTTAAGTTCCTGAATATGGCAAAATTCGACGATGTGGTGATCCGTGAAAAAAACAGGGTCGGGGGTGTTGTGATAAACTGGACACCGGTATCTGCCCTCCCCAGGGAAATTACCTGTGTTGATCCAGTCGCCCTCGAGGCAAAGGTAGTGATCGACTCGAGTGGCCATGATGCCGTGGTGGTTAAGAAGCTGGAGGAGCGGGGCCTGATCAAAACGCCCGGCTTCGGGGCAATGTGGGTAGAAAAGTCAGAAGATGCTGTGGTGGAACACACCTGCGAGGCGTATCCCGGGTTGATTGTCACCGGCATGGCGGTGTCCACCACCTTCGGGCTTCCAAGAATGGGACCGACCTTTGGCTCGATGCTGCTCTCAGGCAGAAAGGGGGCTGAGATTGCAAAGAAACTTATCAGGAAAAAATAAAATTTACATCTACCCATCAGCATGGAAGATAGAATATTGCGAGATTGCCGACTATCTCACTGAACTCACAGGAATTGCTGTGGACATCCGGGGCCCATTTTCTGAGACCTTTAAGGTTGATGCCGGGAAACTTGCAGCCGACTTCGCAGCCGCCAGAATCTTCGACATCTTTTCAACTTCATGTGCCGCAATTCACGAGAGTTATGCAATCGTGGGTATAGAGCGGGAGTTCATCACAGAAAAAAAGCCAGTTTACGGTGTGCTTTACGATGCTTCCCGAGTTGCAGGGCTCCTGAGAAAATGGATACCCTCGCGGGAGAGAGGGCTCCACAGCCACCACATCGTATTCCTGGATAGATTGATTGCCACCCACACCGGAGAAAGGTATCATGCAAGGATGGTTTATTGCTCTCTCCCTTCCATAATCTCTACGCTTGGTATGATCCAGGCACCTGCCAGACCGAGAGAATTTTACAATCTCAGAAATGCAAATCCCTGCATTCCAGAGGAGGTTTTGCTTGAGCAGTTCAGGGATAAGATGCTCACCTACGATGACACACGGATCACCGAAGTAGCCAAAGGTCTTGCCCTGCAGACAGTTCTCTGGGTAAATGGATTTGAACCCTTCTGCGAGAGTCCAACATGCAAACTATACAATGCCCACTGGCAGGAGGAGTTGATCAGGTCCCAGATTGGAGGCAGAATCTGCAAAAAACATCAGAAAATCTTTCAGAGAATAAAATCCAATCAGAACAAAGCACAACAAAATTAAATAAATAAAAGGGAAAATGTTTTTTGGGCTATTTAGGCCTTCATTATTTTCATCCAGCCGTTGGACTCGTAGATTGCAAGTTTTCTCTTCTTCAGCAGTTTCTCGAACTCATCCCAGTCCACGACTTCAATCCTCTCGTTCTTTCCCTTTGTGAACTGGATTCCCTCAGTTCCTCTCACTTTTCCCGGCTTCAGTCCCTTCTTGGATGCAATCTTCTTTGCGTCGTCCAACGATATCTTCTGCATTACCATTTTTCTCACCTGAGTGCTGTATACACTCCAGAATACCGTATAGCATACTGGTTTATATATTTTTCGGCTGGCTGTTTTTCACCATTACTTATGCCATCTCTTTATTGTGAGATTGTTAAGGGAAACTCGGGTAAATCAGGCAAAAGAAATATTTCGGAGATACATGGAAGGCGCGGGGAAGGGGATTTGAACCCCTGTGGGCAATGCCCAACGGATTAGCAATCCGGTGCCTCGGCACCCCAGTCAAGAGAGTTATGCGAGGCAAATCCGTCGCCTTACCGGGCTGGGCCATCCCCGCTTTTTTCCGCAGAGGATAAAGCAGTTTTTATATTAAAGTTATTGCCTGTGCCTGTAAAATTCTTCTATCATCTCTACGATGTAGTCCTGCTCCTCCTCCTTCAGGGTGTAGTAAAGCGGCAATGTTAAAATCTGCTGCCAGATTTTTTCCGTTACCGGAAGCTTTTTCCTGTATCTCTTGTAGGCGGGCTGGAGGTGCACGGGCATGTAATGAACCCCAGTGGTGATTCCCTTTTCTGAGAGGAAAGCCATCAATTCATCCCTTCTCTCGCATTTGATCACATAACTGTAAGCGCTTGGTTTCACATGCGGGTGGATGGTCGGCACCCTCAGATGCGGGATTGCCTTCAACTTCTCGGTGTACCTGTTGAAAAGGTAGGTCTTCCGTTCCAGTATTACTGGAAGTTTCTGCAGCTGGGCAATGCCTATGGCTGCAGCAATATCATTCATGTAGTACTTATATCCCACATCCTCACAGATGAAATGCCAGTATCTTTCCCTCGCCTCCTTCAATCTCGTCCATGTGTCTCTATCTGCCCCGAGGAATCTGTATTGTCTGAGCTTTGTATTCAATTCACCAGAATCTGTGGTGATTGCCCCGCCCTCTCCAGTGGTTATGTTTTTGGTTGCATGGAAGCTGAAGCAGGTCATATCGGAGCCGAGCGAACCGACCTTTTTACCCCGGTACTCCGCCCCGAAGGCCTGGGCTGCATCCTCGACCACATGAATCCCTTTCTCTTCCGCAATCTCAAGGATTTCATCCATCTCACAGGGATGGCCTGCATAGTGAACAGGAACGATGCACGCAGAGTTCCTGCCGATTTTTTTCCTGAGGGCATCCGGGCTGAGGCAGAGGGTCTCTTCATCCACATCGACCCATACGGGTTTTCCCCCGGCATGGAGAACCGCATGGGCGGTAGCCACGAAGGTAAGCGAGGGAAGCAATACATCCTTTCCCGATACTCCCAGCACCTCCAGCGCCAGATGGAGGGCAGATGTGCAGGAGTTTGTGCAGATTGCGTGGTTTGCACCCGTATATTCGGCAATTAACCTCTCGAACTCGGCGGTTTTCGGGCCCAATCCAACCCAGCCACTTTTAAAAGTTTCCCTAATCTGGTCGAGTTCCTCCTCGCCCAGATGGGGTTTAAACAGGGGGATTCTTATCTGCTGTTCCATGCAACTCCTTCCATTACAGTCCGCGTTCCTCCAGAATCTTTTTTATGAGGGCTTCTGCGTTGGCTCTGAACTCCTCCAGTGTGCCTTCATTCACGAGCATGTAGTCAACCATTGCCATCGCACTCCCGAGCCCCCATTTCAGTTCCCTCTGGTCCCTCAGGATACATTTCTCGAGGGTCATTTCGTCGTCGCCCCTTGCCCTTGCCAGGATTCTTTCGTATCTCGTTTCAGGTGAGGCATGAATTCCTATGGTCACAAGCTTATCTCCGAAGTTGTGGCGAAAAATGTTGAGTTCGGCATCTCCGCGCGTTCCATCGATTATCGTCCTTTTCTCTGTAACTCTGGGCACCACAAGTGTCGCCCAGTATCCCAGGCCATGCTGCTCTCTCCGCTCGGAGGCCACCTTTGCTACATTCGCAGGAGTGTCAGGTAAATTCATTTTTCTTGTTTCCTCCCGGACTATGTCTCCCATTCTGATGGGCACGAACCCATATTTTTTGGCGACATTCAGGAATTCTTCCTTGCCCGCACCAGGCATGCCGACAGTTACTATAACGAGCATTGTGAACACCATGGGGGAGATAACGAGGTTGTTTATTTGTTTTTTCAATTTGATTTTGGTTATGCGCAGTTAATTCTCCTGTCAAGAATAACCCCGAATTCTATTCTAAAGTAAGGTATTTATTTTCCTTCTGTATTATATGCCAAGCATAGCAAGGGGCCGTGGGGTAGCTTGGCCTATCCTACGAGCTTTGGGAGACATCACTCGAAAGGGTGGTGTCAGAAAAAGCTTGAGACTCCAGTTCAAATCTGGACGGCCCCACCAGTTATGTGAGAGTCCATGGTGGTAGTTGCCTTGGAGAACGAACAGAATTTAAATCTGGTTCAGCTTTCAAACCAAGTTCAGGAGTTATGTGAGAGATTAAAAAATCGTGAGAAGGAAATCAGGGAGAAGGTAAAGCAGCTGGAAAGGGAAGAGAGAGAGGTTGCGGAAAAGCTCAGGGGAATCGCGGAGCATGAGAGTGCCCTTGCAAATGCCCGCAGCGAAATTGCCGAGAGGGAAAAAGCCGTGGCTTCTGCAGGGGCCGAGATTGCAAGGAGAGAGGCAGAGCTAAGGGAGCTGGAGGAAAGGTTGAGGGCAAGGGAATGTGCGCTGGCCGAAAGGGAAAAGGTTGTTGGGGAAAAGGAGAAGGAAATTGAGGGAAGAATAGAGGAAGTCGCGAAGAAGGAAAAGGCACTCGTGGAAGCCCATAACGAGATTGTCGAAAAGGAGAAATTAATTGCCCAGGCAAATGCCGAGATAACGAGGAAAGAGGAAGGTATAAGGGAGTTCGAGGAGCGGTTGAAGGCGAGAGAGGCAGAGCTGGACGAGAGAGAAAGGGGCATGAAATCGAGGGAAGGGGAAATAGCAGCTAGAATGGAGGCGATTGAGAAGCGGGAAAAGGCCCTTTCAGAGGCGGCCGCCGAGATCGATGAGAGGGGGGGCGCCGTGGTCGCGGCAGGTGCCGAAATAGCAAGGAGAGAGGCGGAATTGCAAGAGATGGAGACCAACCTCAAAAATAAGATGGAGGAAATTTTAGCCAGGGAAAAGGCACTCGGTGAGAAGGAACAGGAACTTGCAAAGAAGCGCGAAGAGATGGCCAGAATTGAGAAAGACCTTATGGACAGACAGAAGGTGATTGAAGCGATGGCCACAGGTGCGGAGCAAGCAGGTGTCGTAACGGCCGAGATAGAAAAAAAGGCGAAGGAACTGGAAGAATGGGAGAAGGCGTTGCAAGAACGGGAGCATAAGGTTGCCGAGAGGGAGAAAAATGTGGATTCGCGGCTGACAGATGTTGAGAATAAGATTCGTTTGGCAGAGAAACGGCTTGCTGAGATTGAGGAAAATGAGAAATTAATCAGCGAGGAGTGCAGGGAAAAGATTGAATGGGCTTCATCGGAGGAGAAAAGGGTGCAGACCATTCTTGCCGAAATAGAGAGAAAACGGAGGGAGGTTGAGGATAGAGAAAGGACATTGTCTGCGAGAATAAGAGAACTGGACATCGAGAGGGAGAAACTGATAGAATTACGGGCAGAAATTGAATATAAAGAAACAAAATTGAAAAATTCAGAGACCCTCATGGAAGAGAAGATTAAAACCCTTGCAGAAACCGAGAGGAAACTGATGGAGTGGGAGGAGAACCTGAAGAAAAAAGAAGGGGAGATTGAAAAACTGGCAAAGAAGGCGGAAGAGGATATGGCGAAGATAAGGGAGTATCTTGATGCACTTGAAGGAAAAAAGTGATGGAGCCGCTGAAGGGAATTGAACCCTCGACCTACTCCTTACCAAGGAGCCGCTCTACCACTGAGCCACAGCGGCATTAAATTTCCTTCTCGGACATTATCTTCAGGATTGCCTCAGCAGGTTGCCCATCTGTTTCCTCCAGAGCTTTCCTTGCCTCCTCCTCACTCACATTAGTTTGCTGGACTACCAGCAATACATCTTCCTGCGTGTACTTCGGCTTCGAAACTTTTTCAACAATCTCAGGTTCACCTATTAGCTGGTAAATCTTCTGTCCCTGGATTGTCATGATTGCTACCTCTGCCTTTCTGAATACATAGTCCTTTGTTTTTGTCTTTATAATTACTTCTTCCACACCTTCAATTTCTTCCGTGGAAATACCCATCTTTTTCATCATTTTCTGGGCTTCGCGGGGTCGCATTCTACCTGGCATCATGATATCTGTAAGAGATATCGGGAGGGGAATTTAAAGGTTTTTGCTTGGGTAGACAGGGGAGGCCCATCGAGAGACAGGCCGGACGGACATGGGGGTTCAAGCAACCAATTCATACGGAATCCATCATCATTGTGAGGGATTCCCCCAGTTTGGCACACTGTGAAATGAGAGTTTATGGAGGCCTTCAATAATCTCGCGGAACTGCCCGTTTTCAACCATGCCAACAATCTCTCCCAGTGTTTTTTCCGCAAGTGCCACATCTTCCAGGGTAAGCAAGCCCGCCTTCCTTGCATCCTCGAATTCATCTCTATCGAGTACCTTCCACCTCATGTCCGGAGATACCCAGATGTCAAGGAAAAGGTCATGCACAGTTACCTTATTACCCTCCTTCACGATGTTCCGGTTGATGTTCACATAATAGCCCCGTAAACTATCACCCTTATCCAGCACTACAAGAATTTCGTAGGGTTTGCCGATGAAATCCGCACAGAGGGCTTTGCAGGTCCTGTCTATCACGACCCTTCCATCCACCACAAACTCCTTCTTTAAGCCGGAGAAATCGAACAGGGAGACCACAACTTCCAAGTCCTCGTAAACCTTTTCGTTCACCCATACCTCCGTGGGCTTCCCGGGCCTAATTGCTACAAGCTCAATCTTCTCCATCTTTCCCACCTACGGACTCACGAACCCTGACAGCAATTCCCTGTTTAAAGTATCTGGCTTCACCGGCGGTGAGCAGAACCTTGCCGATGGCTGCAACCTCGTCTGCCTCATTCACCACGATTACTTCGTCCTCTGGCACAAGGTCGGGGTCCATCTCAACCACAAACTTCGCAAACACATTCTTGCCCTTTGCGTTGAATTCGAAGGAATCCCCGCTCACGATGCACCGCATCTTCGGTCGCCGGAAATGTCCAACCAGGAGCTTTGCCCCCTCAATTTTTAGGTTGAGGAAGCCGTCGTTTCTCATTGAGAGAATGTGCTTTCCGTCCCTGAGAATGTTCCTTATCCTCCCAGTGTTCTTCGAGCAAACAATTTCTATGTTGCCGCCGCAGAGAACCTCTCCAGCACCAACGCCAAACTGGAAATCACAAACACGCTTTACCAGCCTCACCAGAAACTCCTCCGTTTCTTCCGCCCGCTCTACCAGCATTTGCAGGGCTTTCAATGTCTCCTCCCCTTCCCAGTAGACAGCAAGCCCATACTGATGGCTGTGGGCAAGCTTGAGCATCCACGCATTCCGGATGGCCTCTGTGTCTCTGTCAGGATGCGCGGGGAGGACTGCAACTCCTGCCGGGTAAACCAGGGAAAGTTCAAGGGGCAAGGGTCCGAATGGGGTTGGTACTATGAAGTCAGCATCCGCGAGCTTCAGAATTTTTTCTGCATTTGCTCTCCATCTATCCAGATATGGTGGCTGCCGCCCGGGAAATACAACCAGCAGCTGTTTCTTTCTCTGGTTGAAAAAGCGCTCAAAAAGCCTTCTCCGGAATCTGGACACAGCGGGTCTGTGGAGCGAAACAGCGTGCCTGTAAAAAAAGGACTTGCCCCCTATTGCTTCGTACCTCTCAAAGAATTTTCTATAGCGGAGTAATCTAAGCAATCCCTCCTGCAGTTTCGGGTGGGCGAGAGCCCGCTCTTCCACATACTCCCAGAGTTCATTGCTTCTTATTGCACACTTCACCCTTCTAATTTCCGCAAAGCAGACATGGAGGTTGTGAAGGGCAATTTTTCGGGCTCTCTCGGTTGCTTCCATCTCTCTCAATTCCTTACCGGTTGTTGAATTGCATACGGGACATTCGCACGGGAGTTCTTCCAGTTCCTCGAGATGGAGGGTGGCCGTCGGGGTCATGTAACGGTTGTCTGTGGCATATTTTGCATAGGATGCAGAATCAAAGAAATCCGCCCCCATTAGGCAGGCAAGACCGAACACCATAGGATGTCCAGCCCCGAAGAAATGCACGGGTGCTGAAGCGGGCAGATGGATTCGGGCACTCATCCCCGCATCCACAAGGTCTCCAAACCTGTAGTTTTCCATCAGCGGCACAATCCCTCCAATCGGGAAAAAATCGCCTATCATAGAGATTTCCCTGGCACAGAGTTTACGCAGTTCTGGATAGAGACCACCCTGAACAGGTGTGGAGAGCAGCATCTCCCCTGCGATCTCCCTTGCTTCCCGCGCCCTTCTCAGAGTTTCCTCCACCTTTCTTATCGCCACCTCAAAAGGGTCATCGGGCTCCACGAATTCGTCCAGAATTGTGCCTATGTCGCTTCCAATCTCCCTCTGGTAGTCCACGATTTCCAGATTTGTGGTTTCCACATCGCCGTAAACATGTGACTGGAATGTGCCGGAGTCGGTCATTATTGGTCCATCAAAACCTATTAGCTGGTGGAGTTTTTTCCCCTTAACAGTTTCTCCAAAGCTTTTTTTGAGTATGTAGGCGTTTGTTATTACAATCTGGGCACCAATCTGCCGCATCTCACGGGGAGGAATGAGCTCGCGGTTCGGGTTGATAACCGGCATTAACGCAGGGGTTTCCACGCTCCCGTGCTTCGTCTTCAGCACGCAAATTCTAGCGAGCCCGGAGCGTTCCTTCAACTCAAACATGGTCTAATCTCAGAGTTGCTTGCCCTGCTGACCCTGTGCCTGCTGGCCCTGTGGTGGTTGCTGGGATGCCTGCGGGGGCTGAGGTTGGACTGGGGGCTGGGGTGCAGCCATAAACTGGGGCTGCGGGTGCTGTGGAGCAGGTGGTTGCCTGGTCTGATTTAACTGGCTTAACTCCTTCCTTATCTTGCCCATTCTCACAAAGATAGCAATCGTAGCAATTGAAATTATCAGCAGGGAGATGGGAATGCTCAGGCAGAAAAACATTGACAGGTACCCGAGGATGGCAAGGGGTGAGGAGGGGTCAAACAGTTGCTCAGGCGTAAAGTTTCCAAACGGATTTCCGTCCTCCGTGTCATTGTTCTGTGACTGGTAAACTGCGTGATGCTCGCCAAACGCTGGAACTGGATTTCCTGCCCCAAAAACGACATGGACAGGATATAGCAGAACAGCAGCAACTGCATAGAGCCCAACCAAGATGCCAAGGTAGTCCGTCTTCATGCTGCATATATAGTGGAAAACTGTATATAATACTTTGTGTATGGAGGGCCAGAACGGGTGGGAACCGAAGAAACCTGAAAGGCAAAAATATATTAATAAGTAGTTCTTAGTCCCCCCTCAGATAGCCAATTGGAGGATGGAAAATGAATAAACAACAGTGTGCGAAATTGCTGAGCGCAATGTTGGTGCTAGGATTACTAGCGACTGTTGCAGTGCCCGCGACCGGAACAACCCCGGCAGTGACGATTTCGGGGACAGTGCTTACAACAGATGGGGATTTTGCACCAGAAGGTCTCACAGTTAAGCTCTACTCATTTGCAAGAGAAGAAGTGGTTGCATCCACCACCACGAGAGATGGCGGGTTCTTCATGTTTTCGGCCAATCCAGGTTATTACAAACTCACTTTCGAGTCGCAGAGAAAGGGCACTGAGGTGTTCCTCTCTGCAGAAACAGAACCATTTGGCGTGTTCACCCAGAAGGTTGAGAAGGAACTGGAGGTCGTTAAGAAGGAAATAAATGCCTATGTGTACGGAAACATCACCCTGGCCCTGGGGGCCTCCTTCACCACAAATGCCACGGTAAAGATAGTGGACTTTGCTAACAACTACTGTGAGAGGGTCACTTCATGGGGAGTGATACTGCCTGACAACACCACTGACCCTAAGAAGCAGGCCTACAATGTCTCCTTCTACGCCGGCAAATACAATCTGATTGTGGAGTATCCAGGATACTCTCCAACATTCAACAAAACCATTCTCCTTGCCGAAGGCACGGGCGTTGAGGAAAATGTCACACTTTACAAGACATTCATAAAGGGAATTCTGAGGGATACGGATGGAAACATTCTGACTGAAGTTAAAAAGACCACGGTTACCCTGATTGAAACTTCCACAATGCTCACCTTTACAAACGAAATAGAGAACACGCCCTACTTCGAGATCGGGGCATACCCCGGGAACTTCATACTGGTCGTGGCGTCCGAGGGCTATACCACATACATTAACAAGAGCGTCACGGTAACTGACGGAATTCTGAACATCAAGGATGTAAAGGTAAAGGAAGTGAAGAAGAGCGAAATTCTGACTTCCTTCGACCTTACAAAAATCAACAATCTGACTGCCAAGACCAATGCAAAACTCGAGACATATTTCACACTGCCTTATCTGAAAATGGCAAACACCGGCCTGCTCCGCCTCCAGATTGATTTTGCCTTCGGAAATGGAGATTTCCTGCTGAGCCAGGCAGAATTGAATGCCTTCAAAAACTATCTGGCGAAGGCCGGGCCCCTCTATGTGCCAAACCAGCTTGGATTTGAGATTAACTCTACCGCCTACACAAATGTTTCCGGCTTCACTCTGGATGTTAAGGATGCAGGTATCACAAACGCAAGCGTGCCAATAGATGTCAATGTGGATGCCCCGATATACTTGAACTACTCCTACACCTTCCATGCCTATGCCACAGTGAATACAAGCGATGCTTACTCCTGCAACTTCGGCTTCAACTACGACAATTCGATTGCGGACTACAAATACCAGTTCTCACTCGCAGATGGATATGTGCTCACGGACCACACATTCGACAGGGGCTTTGTTGACCTCGTGCCGGTAAAGAACTGGCAGAAGTTCGAAGTCAATCCGATGGAGAGGGAGGGCAGGGTTATGGACACTGCTACAATGAAATTTGAAAAATTCAGCGATGTCCGGCCAGTGATAAATGTTACGGCGGAGGAATGGGGCGATTATAACATCCTCAACAGCACCTACGAGAATTATACCGTCATTGTGAAGGCAAACATTAATGTGACCTTCAGCGCCCAGAACTCTGTGGTACCCGTAGGTAATATCACGAAGTATATCTGGAACTTCGGCGTCGGAAAGATAGAGGAGACCGAGAATGTCACAATCAACCACACCTATGCAGACGCCGCGGAAAATCTGAAGGTGACGCTTACAGTCATAGGTAGCGGGGGACAGACGAACTCGACCAACATGACCCTGCATGTGGATGGAGTTGCACCGAAACCAGTAATCAATTCCAACGGCAACAATACAACCTATGTCTTCACGAATGTAACCACACCAGTGGTATTCAATGGCTCCTACTCAACCGATAGCATAACTGGTAACGATAAAAACGGCACAATAAGGAGCTGGGCATGGAACTTCGGAGATAACACAACCACAACCGAGACACTCGAAAACCGGCTCTACAACATCTCCCACACCTACATTGGCGGGGAAGTAAACTACACAAACAAAACCACAATAAATGTATCTGGAACTACCATCACAGTTACCGGCTGCTGGATCTACGATGTCACATTGAATGTCACGGACATCGCAGGTAACTGGGCAAACGCCACGATGAAGGTCGTGGTGAACGATACGGAACTACCAGTGCCAGTGATAAAGGTGTTTGATCGGGAAGGCACCGAGACCACGAGCGTGATTGAGAAAACAAACCTGACACTCAACGCAACTGAGTCGTATGACCCCCATGGTGGCAGCATCGTGAAATACAACTGGACAATTGAGAAGAAGGGCGAGGTTTTCAGGACAGTGGAGACCAACAACACCACATATCTGATTGGTGGAGGGCTTGAGCCAGGCGACTGGAATATCACGCTCACGGTGTGGGACATCGCCGGCAACTCAAAGAATACTACCCTCGTGCTCAATGTGCGGCTGAACACCACCGCAAGGCCGGATCTCGAAATCCAGAACATCACGCTCCCGGACAAGTTCGAAGCAGGAACCCAGTGCAAGATTAAGGTGGATATCAGAAATATCGGTGGTGAGAACTCCAGTGCGGTTCTCAAGTATCTGGCGTTCGTGCTGATTTCTGGTGATGGGTCTACAAGAGAAGTAGGTAACATCTCATCCTTCACCTATCCAAACGGAACCGCTCTCAAATACAATGAAACAATGAGCGTTGAGTTTACATGGACACCTGATACCGCGGGCAGTTTCACCCTGAATGTGAGTGTGTATTCGGATGATGAATACTACACCTATGCAGATAACAATGTAATGAAGAAGGAAATCACAATTAGCGAAGCGGCATGGAAAACCTATGCGATGTACGGTGGTGGAATTGCTGCGGTGGTGATTGCCCTCCTGGTGATTTACTACATAAGCAGGAGACGGAAGGCAGCTGAAGAAGGTGAAGAAGAGGAGAAGCCAAAGAAGAAAGAAGAGAAGAAAGAAGAGAAAAAGGAAAAGAAAAAATAATTTTCTAACCTTTTTTTAAAATTTTTATTTACTACCGGTGGTTTAATGATATACAAGCTTGTGGCTTTCGACTTAGACGGGACCTTGGTGGATGTGGATAGCTCATGGTCCTGGGTGCACAGGCACTACTCTGTGAACAACGATGCAGCCCTCCAAGATTTTTTGGACGGGAAAATCGATGATATGGAGTTTATGCGGAGAGATATTGCACTCTGGCTTTCGAAAAAAAGCAGAATCCATATCACTGAAATTGAGAGGACACTGGAACAAATCCCTATCAAAAAAGGGGCAATGGAGTTCTTCGGCCATCTCAGAAACGCGGGCGTAAACACCGCAATTGTGAGCGGCGGCATAGATTTACTGGCATACCGTGTTGCAAAGGAGCTGAAAATTGAGCATGTGGTCGCCAATGCGCTTGAAACCGATGAATACGGGTATCTTACAGGAGCGGGTGTCTTAAGGGTAAAACTCCTCGAGAAAGGCGAGGCCTTGCGGAATCTGGCTGAGAAAATTGGTGCTGCGAAGGAGGAAATAATCTCCGTAGGAAACAGTTTTATTGATGCCAGCATGTTTGCGGTTTCGGCTGTCGGCATCGCATTCTCACCCGTGGACACCGAAATTTGCAGTGCTGCCGACTATGTAGTTGAGCAGAACGACATGCGGGCTTTGATTCCTGTTTTTGAAAAACTTCTGGCTAGGGGGTAACTCTTAACCTGTCTCTCGGGAACAGGACAGCCTCCCTTATGTTTGTGAGATTCAGCATTTTCTGCACAAACCTGTCAACACCAAGTCCGAAACCGCCGTGGGGTGGCATTCCGTATCTGAAGGCCTTCAGGTAAGGTTCAAATGCCTCGAGCTTCAGGTTGTTTTCCAGCATCTGGGTCTTGAGCTTCTCGTATCTGTGCTCCCTCTGTCCCCCAGATGTGAGTTCCTGGCCCCGGTAATCCAGATCGAAATAACCAGTTAACTCAGGATTCTCATCCTTCCGCATTGCGTAAAAGGTGCCACGCTTAAGCTCCGTGGGAAATTCCGTGATGAACAGAAATTCCTCGCCGTAGTTCTGCATTATGTATTCTCCCAGCAACTTCTCCCCTTCCGTGTCTATGTCCACTCCTCCATGCCAGCCCATTGATTTAAGAATCTCCAGACACTCCCTGTGCGGGATTTTTCTGAAGGGGACCTTTGGCACTCTTACCTCGCAATTCAGGAGTTTGAGTTCCTTCTCGCCATTCTTCACCACATACTCGATCGTGGCTGCAACAAGATTTTCCAGCACCTGCATCACATCCTCGCTGGTATTTATGTAGGCAAGTTCCACATCCAGGGAGATGAACTCGGATAGATGTCTCACAGTATCGGACGGCTCGGCACGGAAAGCAGGTGCAATCTCAAATATCCTGTCGAGCCCTGTGGCCATCAGTGTCTGCTTGTAGAGCTGGGGACTCTGTGCCAGAAATGCTTTTCTTCCGAAGTACTCGACCTCAAACAGCGTGGCTCCCCCCTCAGCACCAGCGAACACGATCTTCGGGGTGTGGACCTCCACAAACCCGTTCCCGAGAAGGTAGTTCCGAATGCCAGCGCAGACCAAACTTTTAACCTTGAATATCGCCCTTACCTCATCTTTTCGCAAATCGATGAATCGGTTGTCAAGCCGTGTATCCAGCTCCGCATTGACCTTGTCAACGACACCCAGGGGAAGCGGAACCTCTGCTTTTGAAAGCACCTTGAATTCCGTTGGCAGAATCTCAAAACCCATTCTTGCCTCCGCACTTTTCTGGAGTTTGCCCTTAATTTCAACAACGCTTTCCCTTGGTAGCGTGATGAGTTCGGTGAACCGCTCCTTGCCCATTTCCTTCTTTATTGCAGTCACCTGCAGCCTGCCTTCTCGGTCCCGCAGGATGATGAACGCAATGCTTCCAAGCTTCCGCACATCCTCTACCCAGCCCGCAACTCTTACTTCCTGTCCGTCCATCTCGGGGCACAACTCATTGCTGTATTTTCGGTGCATGGGAGAAGGGAAGAGGCAGCAGGTTTAAAGGTTTTTGCCGAGGCGACGGATGTGTTCGGGTGTTTTTTTCTGGCCTCCCCGTAGCACCTGAAAACAAAAACCTTTATTTCACTCCTTTCCGTTGGTCTTTTATGCCTGATTTGAAGATGATTGCCAGATATCCATTTCTTCGGGCGGCTGCCGATTACATTAGAAACGAGCAGATTGAGCTTGAACAGTTGCTCACAGACGCCCTGTATCTTCCGGCAAGAGAACTCGGGTGCAAGCGGGCACTTTCCGCTGTGAGCGCTCCAACAAAACCCTTTGAGCTGAGTTATAATGATGAAATCGGACTGCTATACACCCTGTTGAGCTACCCTGTTGCGAGGATGATAATTTCTGCGACGAGGGACCGGGCCGCAATCGCCAGATATGCTGTTGCCGAATCCAAGAACCTCTCTGCACTTGCCAGCGGTGAGAAACCGGAAAACATCGTCGAAATCGCCAACGACTTCGGAATTGAGGTCCAGATAAGTGAAAAAACCGGAAGATATGCAATTCATTTTACCGGTTATCTCACATTTACCTCCCAGTTTCGCGGTAGCCCCGAATGGAAGCTTGCATATCAAGACCTGGAAAATGGATGGGTCCATCTCTCAAAGGAGAAATTCCTGCGGATTCTGGAGGAAGCATTGAAGCGTAAGATAGAAAGAGAACTTCCACTTCCAGTGGATGCAAGCATACGGAGCAGGTTCCAGAATGAGATATCGCAGATAAGGGAGATTGTCGAGAAGCATAAGAGGGCCTTCCCGAGCCGTGAAATCGGGGCCCTCGATGAAAATGCGTTTCCACCCTGCATGAAGAAAATTCTCGAAGTTATCCGGGCGGGGGAGAATGCACCCCACATGGCAAGGTTTGCAATCGTAGCATTTTTGAAAGGACTCGGACTCGACGCAGAGCAAATTCTGAAACTGTTTTCCACCTCGCCTGACTTTGACCCGGCGAAGAGTAGATACCAGGTTGAACACATCACGGGCAAGAGTTCGCATACGGAATACAAATCACCCGGGTGTGCGACGATGAAAAGTTACGGACTCTGCATGGCTGGCGATGATGCACTATGCGGGAAGGAGTGGATGAAGCATCCGTGGGTCTATTATAGGTATAGAAAAAAGGAGCTGAAAAAGCAGAAATTACCCTCGCCCACCACCGCATGACTGGATTGCCAAGACCGCATTAATTAGAAATTTGTTCAGCGGTGCGGCAAACCCATTTCGCCTCGCAACCTCGACGATGTAACCATTAATCTCCATTATCTCTGTCCTCTTTCCCTTCCTCACATCCTGGAGCATGCTTGAATAATTCTCCGCGGTTTGCTCCGCGACCTTGATTGTCTGGCCCACACAATCGGCCCCAGGCCCGATGAATCCCGCTGCCTTTCCAATCGCTTCGCTTTCCGCAGCCACGCTGGTGAGTAGATCCTTCAAGTAGCCGTTGGACACTAACATGCCGTTCTTAACATTAAAAACAACGGTAAGTGGATTGATTGCCGAGTTCACAACTCCCTTTACCCAGATTGCGTGAAGAATGTTATCCACCACTTCGGTGGAAATTCCGGATGTGGTGAGCATCTGGCTTATGGTCTCTGCTACCCTCCTCCTCCCGCATCCAACTACGGTCGTGCCGTGACCGTTAAATCTTATCCTGCCAGGTCCGAGGAAAGTGACCCCCATGCTCGTGATGCAAGCTCCGACCTCAAAGGTCTTCCCGCTCGCCCTCACTTCGTGCTCTATCGTTTCGAGGTTGCTTAAGCCATTCTGCATGCTCACAATGGTGCCCTTTTCCAGGGTGCATAAGATTTCCCTGACAGCATCTTTCGTGTCATATGCCTTCGTTGTGAGAAAAACCACATCCCAGTCGCCAGGGGGAATCGTTTCGGATGCTGGTACATTCACCACGCTCTCCACTAACCCCTCTATCTTGAGACCTTCAGCATTTATTTTTTCTACATGTGGCTTTCTTCCCACGAGAGTAACTGCGTGATGTTTGCTGAGCATTGCACCAACGAAACTGCCTATAGCTCCCGCACCGAATATCAAGACCTTCATTTCGTGAACTCCAGCATTCTTTTTATCGGTTCGTAAGCCCTCTCCCGGATCCGTTCGTCGATTTTAACTGGATAGATTTTCCTTTCCATGGCCTGCAGGACCTTTTCAACGGTGATTTTTTTCATATTGGGGCAGAGAGCTGAAGCGGGAGGATAGAACTCCTTGTTTGGATTTTCCTTCTTCAGCCGGTAACACATCTCTTTCTCAGTGGCAACAATAAACTCATGCTTGGACGAGTTTCTCACATACCTCACGATTCCCTCCGTGGAACCGACAAAATCCGCCATGTCAATTATCTCGGGCACGCACTCTGGGTGGGCAAGCACCTCCGCCTTCGGATGGAGCCCGAGCAACTCCTCAATCTCTCCTTTCGAGATATCCCTGTGGGTGTGGCAGTAACCGGGCCAGAGATGAATTTTCTTGTCCTTCACGAAACGCATCACATAGAGCCCAAGATTTGTGTCGGGCACAAAAATAATTTCCTTATCCTCGATGTTCTGGCACACCTTAACCGCATTTGCCGAAGTGCAGCAAACATCCGCCTCCGCCTTCACATCTGCGGTGGTGTTCACATATGCGACCACCTTTGCATCTGGGTGTTCGCTCTTGTACTTTCTGAGCCCCGCTGCGTCAATCATTTCCGCCATCGGGCATTTAGCATCTGGCTCTGGGTGGAGGACAAGTTTATCCGGATTGAGAATTGCTGCGGTCTCTGCCATGAAGTTGACGCCGCAGAACACGATAGTCTCTTTGTCAGTTTTGGACGCCTCAATTGAGAGCCCGAGAGAATCACCGAGGTAGTCGGCTACATCCTGTATCTCGGGACGCTGGTAATTGTGGACCAGAAGTACCGCATTGAGGTCCTTTTTCAGCCCCGCGATTTTTTGTTTGTAATCCATGGTTCTCCGATATCATAAGGTGAGTTTATAGTTTTTGGAAGCGGTGCTTTCGCCTCACAAAAACCTATATTTACCCATTTGCTTTTACACGGTGGTGGCAGGATGATTGTAGTTCCCGGTTCGGCATCGTCTGGCCTTTCTCGGAAAATTGCGGATATCTCAGGGTGCGAGATTGCGAATGTTGAAAAAAAGCGGTTTCCCGACGGGGAGATGTATGTGAGGATTGCTTCAGATGTGTCTGGGAAGGACGCCGTGATAGTCCAGAGTACAACGAGTGATGAAAAAATTCTGGAAGCAATCCTGCTCTGCGATGCAACAAGGGAGGCGAATGCCAGAAAAATTGTTTTCGTTGCCCCTTACTTCGGATATGCTAGACAGGATAAAATCTTCAAACCTGGAGAGCCAATTTCAGCAAGGGCTTTCGCCAGGGCCATCCAGGCAAACTGTGATGCCTTCCTGAGCGTCGACCTGCATGCGAATTCTGTGATTAACTGGTTCACAATTCCTGCATTCGAAATTTCTGCCATACCCTGTGTGGCGAATTATTTCAGGGGCAAGAACATAGACATACTCGTGTCGCCTGATAAGGGTGGTGTTGAACGGGTGAAGCGGACCTCAGAACTTTCTGGCATTCCGTATGTGCATCTGGATAAGGTAAGGTTGGATGGACATACGGTTACGATAAAGCTGCCTGATTGGGATTTTAGGGGCAAGAATGTGGCAATTGTAGATGATATAATTTCTACTGGGGGCACGATAAAGACCGCAGCTAAACAGATGCTGGATGCGGGTGCGAAATCCGTGTCATGTGCCTGCACCCATGGATTGTTCCTCGGTAATTCCGGCAATGAACTGGCCGCTTTGTGCAATGCGGTGATTGCGTCGGATACGATCGAGACCAAGTTTTCCAGCTATTCGGTCGCTGAAGAAATTGAAAGGGCTCTATCTAAGGTAATATAAATGGTGAGGTAATGGAAACCTACACGAAAAAGATTGCTTTAGTCGGTGACTGGGGAACGGGCAAGACAAGTTTAATCAGAAGATATGTGCTCAATGCGTTCGATGATTCCTACATCCAGACGATAGGGACAAAGGTATCCAAGAAGGTTGTTGACCTGAGGGTCGGAGAAAGGGAAATCAGGATCAACCTGATGATATGGGACATTCTGGGTCAAAGGGACTACAGGAGCGTGCAGAAGAATGCGTTCGTGGGTGTGGAGGGCGCAATCTTTGTCTGTGACCTGACAAGGAGGGAGACCCTGGACAGCATCGAAAAGTACTGGCATCCGCTGATGGTTAGCGTTGTCGGGGAAAAACCAGCCATTATCGTTGCAAACAAATGCGACTTGATTAATGTGGCGTGCTTCTCGCTGGAGGATGTGCGGCAGGTGGCGAAGGCAGTGAAAATAAATCCCGAGGGTTGCTATCTTTCCTCTGCAAAAACCGGCGAGAATGTGGAAAAAATCTTCATGGCACTTGCAACCCTGATGATGACTGCCCCACCTAAAGAGACGGCTTATAAAGAAAGGGTGAAAGCGCTGGAAAAGATCGAGGCCGAGGATGAGGTGAACTATAAAACAGTGCTGGACGCCCTCTTCCTGGATTTTACGAAAACCATCGGGAGCGAGGAAAAGGCAATGGAGATTCTGAATGCGTGCTTCAGGAGCTGTGGTCTCAGCTTGAAGTATCCTACAAGAGAGGGAATTGAGTTACTTATTGAAACCATGCGGAAGGCAGAGGTTGAGAACGGAGTAAAACCAGAAACTGCGGAGCAGAATAAATTGAGAAGATTGAAATTGCTTGAGAGTGTGGAGTGAGACCTACATTTAGCCCTACATGTAGTGCCTTGGTTTATATTTCGTCAACCGATGCAACAATCATGAAGCAAAAGGAAGTAATCTGGACAATTGTCGGGGCTCTGATACTCAGCGAGTGCATTCTGGGAGTTGCAGCGCACGGCGAAGGAAATGAGAATCTCGCAGTTGCACGGAATTCCCTGCTGCTCTGGGAATTCGCGCCTTACTGCGAAAACGGGCTTGAGTATCTGGTGCTGCGGAATACGGGTGCGGTGGCATCCCTCAGGGATTTTGCGGTTTCGGATGGAGAAGGAAAAATTGTGTTCGGAGATGTTGAGATTCCGGCCTGCTCTACACTCACGATCGCAAACAACGGGTCCGCTTTCTACCAGTATTTCAATCGGATGCCAGATTTTGAGATTGTAAACGGGAAAGAGATAACATTGAAGGGGATTTTTAAGCTTGCAAATTCAAATGAGGAACTCTATCTCTATGCACCAGACGGGACCCTCGTGGATTCTGTTGGCTATGGAAAGGATAGACCGCTGGCCGGATGGAATGGCAGTTTGCTGAAAAATCCATCAATGGGAACAGTTTACAGACGGATGACCACAAAGGATACAGACAGCTCAAATGACTGGGTGGCGACAAAGATTGGCCGCACCATGCTGCCTCCCGTAAGGTTCACAGATGCAAATGTTACTGCCTTCGTAACACCTGACAGCGGGTTGAATGTGGTGCTCCAGAGAATTGAAAATGCTACAAGGGAGATTCTGTTTTGCACATATACAGCTGATTCACCTGAAATTGTTTATGCACTGGAAAACGCGAGCAGGAAAAATGTGAGCGTGCATGTGATGGTTGAAAGCTCACCGGCAGGTGGATTAAGCGGTGCTGAGAAGTCCATGATTTCAAAACTTTCAGGGTTTGCAAATCTTACCTGCTACGGGACTCCAAGGCACATGAGATATAGCTACCTGCATGCTAAATACATTGTGATTGATGGAAAATTTGCAGTGGTGAGCACCGAGAATTACAAGGTAACAAGCTACACGGAGCAGGGGTTGTGCGGGAACAGGGGCTGGGGAGTGGTTGTGGAGAATGAGGGCTTTGCACAGCAACTCGCAGCAGTATTCTGGCAGGATGCAAAAACAGTTTACGGGGATACTGGAAGGTTGACAACACTGGCGGCGAATTGTGTGGGTGGAAAAGACCTCAACCGCACCCTTTCAAACTTTACAACAAAAACAACCGTTGCGAATGTAACATTGGTGAGTGCACCTGACAATGCGCTGGGTTACCTGCTCCGCTGCCTTGCTGCGGCAAAGGAATGTCTGGTTGTGGAAGCGCTCGACTTCCCTCTTTGCTGGGGAAATACAGTGAATCCGTTTGTTGAGGCCCTCGTAAAACTCTCCGAGAAAGGGGTGAAGGTCCGGGTACTTCTCGATGGCAGCCTGTCAAATTCAAAGGGTAACAGGGAAACTGCAGAGTATCTAAACGCAGTGAATGCAAACATGTCGGCCAGAATTATCGATGCGCGAGGTCATGGTTGCAGGATGCTGCACACCAAGGGGTTTGTGATTGATAACGCCTATGTATATCTGGGAAGCACGAATTTCTGCGAGAATTCCTTTATGGATAACAGAGAAGTGGGCGTGTTTGTCGAAAGCAAGGAGATTGCCGGCTATTTCCAGGATGTGTTTGAGTTTGACTGGAAGGAGGATGTCAGGAAACCCGCCGCCTACATTGGAATGCCCTCAAAGATTGTTGCTGGCAAAACCGTGAGGTTTGATGGAAGTAGCTCCACGGACAACGGAAGGATTGTTTCCTACCGCTGGGATTTCAATGACGATGGAATTTTTGAGGCGGGTGGCCCCGTGGTCAACTACACCTTCTCCAAGCCCGGAAAGTACCGTGTAACCCTGTGGGTTGCCGATGCTGCAGGTAACGAAAACTGCACTTCGAGAGAAATCACAGTTGGGGCCGTTGAGGAAGTCCATGCCGGGGAAAACCAGACGTGGCTCTACCTGCTGATCCCGGTTGCAATTGGCATAATAGCGGGATGGAAGCTTGGTGGAATGGAAAAGAGAGTTCAGGCATTTGTGAACTGGCTGAGGTGCAAACTCTAGATCTTGACCTTCAGCTCAATTTTTTTCTTCTCAATTTTCTTTTCGTAACGCTCTGGTAGTGAGAAAGCCAGTTCCTCAATCCGCTGCAGGTTCTTTATAAACTGGGCCTTGCTCTGCGTGTCTATCAATTTCTCAAATTCCTTCTTCTTGCTGTGGTAGTCAATCAGGAGCCAGCCGAAGATGAGCAGGAGAAATGGTCCGAGAATGACACACCAGAGATAGAAATTGCCGATTGCGTTCTCCATGGACTTTATTTGGTCGGGCAATACATTCTTTATCTGTTCAAATCCAGATATGCCGAAGAAGGTCATGATTGCGCTGAGAACTACGACGAGTGCGGAGAAGAGATGCCCGTAATTCCTCCAGATATTCCATGCCATCCTTACACCAAAGCCCTGATACCGCAGGTGGGTAAAAACCTTTTCATGGTTTGATACCGCGTTATGCCGTGATTATTGCACAGGTTTTCTCCCCGCACTTTCAATAATGCTGCCCCTGGCGGGGTAAACAGGGTGGTGCCAGGTGCTCGGATATCTGGGTTTCCCATACATCTGGAGGTATATAAAACTATCTCGTGTTTTCACAGTTTGAATTTTTAGAGAGAATTTATGTTGATGTTCTGGACATGAAACGCTTAAATTGTGTCAGTGTTTTTAGACAAAATCCCTTTAAACCGTGAAAACATGCGATATATATATATGATATGTTTTCTATGTATTCTATGTATTGGTGAGAAACATGGTCTCAAAATGGAAAGTATTTGGGACTGGAGTGGTGCTTTTCGCACTATTCTGGTGCTCTGTGGCAAATATGCCTACGGTGAGTGCATCGCAGGGAGACATACCGGGAAATAAAGCTATATGTATCTGGGTTAACCAGTACAACGGCTACGCTAACGACCTTTCCCTATCCCATCTTGATGCGTATGGGTCTATTACATGGAAGGGTTTTGGCAGGTATTTAGCGGAGGATAAAGGGTGGACGCTGAGTTCATGCAATGCTATCCAAAATACCCAGGGACTCCACATTGTGAATGGATTTGTCACCGATTGTATCCAATACGGGACCTGGACTTCGGGCGTAGCGTCAAGGGGATACAGGTATGCGGTCTATCTTTATCAAACCGGATATGAAAATGGGTATCTTAAATCTGCGGTCGGGTACGCATGGGAGAGGGCAACGATTCACGATGCCTTGTACAGCAAGTTCCCTTGGGAACATTATTACATCGTTGCAGGTAGCATTGCGCCTGTTGGCGAAAAATACATAGAAGGACAGTTTGCAGGGTATTTTACAAGGTATTTTTATAATGATACAATCACGAGTCCTCTTGTGGATCCTGTAGATTCCTACGGTGGAACTATAACAAAAATATATAAACCTTGGTATTATTCATGGGTATGTGATACATAGGAGGAGGCGAAAAAATGAATAAAAAGATGTTGATCATGTTTGCAGGGGTTGCGGGCTGTGCTGTTATCCTTCTCACAGGGTCTCTGTACTACCTGAGTGGTATGTCCCTGCAGAGTCATGATAACAGAAAAATCTACAACACAGAATTGAGCAAAACAGGAGAAGCCTCATCTCCATATCTCTACAAAGGTCCAGTTGCCTTTGATTCCGCGCTCGCGCCTTTACTGGAGAACTGGCAGTATACAAGGGATTTCTTCGGTGTGATATTACCTCTCAACACATCCTCCGCCTCATTTGAGACTGATGCCATAGCAATCGCCAAAAGTTTGGGAATAAGCGGGAAAATGGAAAAACATATGGAGGGCTATGCCGTGAGAGACCAGAAAACCGAAGAGTCGCTCGTTTATATTATGGGACCAAAGGTGGGCGGGATATCCAGCGGTGAGACCGCAAGCTACTGCGTTTATCTCAGATACGAGACCAATTACTCCACCGAGCCAGCACTGGGCTCTAATTTCCTCTCCGACGACAAAGTTGCGGACATCGCACAGAATTTTGCTAGCAATTTTATTTCAATTGCATGGAAACATGCAAAACCCCATGTGACCCTGAAATTATCCTCAATAGATGCAGATATTGTCTCAAATGGATCTGCCACATACATCACCACCAAGGTCGTTTCTTACAGGGTTTCCTACGATGACCACGACACTGGTGCACCTATAATGCTCCGAGTGAATTCCACGGGCAGGGTTGTATGGATGAATGCCTTCGCTGACTTTCTCATGACAGATTTAGGAGTGCTCGACGCCCAAACACCCAACAAAATCTTGACTTACCTTACAAACAACGGGGTGGGGACCTCTAAGCCCCCCTCGCTGGTAAAATCCGCAACCATCACAAACATCAGCATCTACTACGCCACCTCACCGAATAACGGGGCGTTTGGCGATAAAGACCTCTTTGCGGTGGCAGTCCCAGTGTACGAACTGAAAATTACCGTTGCCTACAAAGACAATACCTCGGAAGTCGTCTCTCAAAACCTGAAGGTGATGGTGATATGAAAAAACACATCCTAATTTTTCTATCCTTTTCATTAATTTTTATTCTATTATTGCCAGGTTTTGCCAGTTATGAGGTTCCAGCGTCCTCCAGTCCAGCACCTCCGCCGTTGAAACAACACGGTCCCATCCGCATTGATGAGAGAGCAGATTTAACCCGGGATAACGGTGTGGCCTCGGGTAGCGGAACCGAAACCGATCCCTATGTGATCGAAAATCTTGAAATCTATGCAAATAGCACCCCCGCTATTTGGGTCGGCTCTCCTAATCTACCCCTCAAATACATTAAGATAAGGAACTGCGTCCTCCACGGAAACTACTTGATAGGTGGTTTCATGAACAATGGAATCCAGATAGACAATTCCGTCCATATAATAATTGAAAACAACCTGATAGAAGGATTTTATGATGGTATCCTCCTGACGGGTTCCAGGGATGTGGTTATCAGAAATAATGTAATCTCATCAGGATATGCTTGCATTGAACTGGATAAGTGGTTTTCTATACCCCATATCAAATGCGAGGATGTGAGAATTCTCTCAAATGAGTTAAGAGTAGGGAACGGGGTTATTATCCAACATGCAGATACAGTAAAAATTGTGAATAATGATGTGCAAACAGTTCCTGGTGGAAGAGGTATTCTCACAGGAGAGGTTACTGGTTTGACTGTCTTCTCCAATAATTTCCTGGGCGACCTGCGTCTCTCCCTGAGTAATGTTGACAATGGTGAAATCTATCACAACAATTTTTTGGGAAACGGGATGAAGGGAATTTCCGGTGAGTGTATAGTCGAAATCGGAATAGGCACAATGGGTACAATGCTCTTTTACAACGCTACGCTGAAAGAGGGAAATTACTGGTACAACTGGGATGGAAATGACTGGGGTACAATGGATGCCTATCCAATTAACAAATCCAGGGGCTATTCTGACCTCTATCCACTCAACCGGCCACTTATAAATACCACAATTTCGGTTGAAGTCCCTGATAAGCTTGTTGCGGGGACAGAATATACAGGGAAAATCACGGTCAAGGATGCCAACGGACAGGGGATTCCAGATGTACGCATCCTTCCCCTTCTGTCTCCCCCGCAATGGGCTTCAATGTCTGTGACCCACTGCTCAGAAAATACTGATCAGAACGGCGTCGCAGAATTCAAAATTTCGTTGAAGGATGCTGGTATGGGGAGAAACGGGCGGGCTCTGTTTACAGTATCATGTTCCAAAACTGGATTCATGGACGCATACTTTGAAACCTATCTCATCCTGGAGGAAGGTAAGAACGAACTTACCATAATATACTCATCCGTGATTTTGCTTGTGCTCTTGGCCGTGATAATCGCTATCCTGGTATTCTACATAAAACGGAAATACAAAAAGAGCAGAGGTTAATTTCCCACCTTTCCCTTGTTACCCTCTTTCCCTCCATACAAGAACTGCAGCAAGGCAGAAAAGTCCAGGACCCAGGAAACAGAGGGAGAGATAGTGGAGGAGGAGAACTGCCCGGGTGATGATGCCCAGAAAACAAAATAGCAGGGCGGCGGAGAAGGTTGTGAGTGTGAAGATTACAAACTCAACATGGGAGAAATGCGTGCTGTTCAATTTCACAAACCTAACTTGCTCTCCTCCCTTCGCGGCAAACAGAAGGCCCAAAACTATGGCATAAAGCCCCAGAACCGAGAAGTAGGGCACTGGGGAATGCGGGATTCGCTCTGGCAGCAGGAAAAAGAAGGTGAGTGTATAGAGGCCGACAAGGTAGATACACAACACGAAAAACCATTTCCTGGGAAAAAAGAAGACCTGGAGGTCCTTCCCTCTTGACAGCACCAGAAACAGCACCACAATCAGAAGCGTGCCCAGAAACGAAAGCGACACTGAGACCGGGTTCAGTCCGTTGCCATTTGCCACAAATGCTCCCATCAGCCCAGAAAAAATGCCGAGGAGTGTCATTCTTCCCCGTGTTTTCCGCAAAACTGGCTCGTGCTCGAAAATTGTCACGCCCGTCAAACCCTCGAATACAAGCACGGGAACGAGAAAGGACATTACTGGATGCCAGAAGAAAACTAAAATAAGGGTCTCGGGCATCGCAAGTCCTGCCAGGGTTCCAAATCCCGGTCCTGTCTGGTCAAAGTATCCGCACCAGAGTACCTTCGTTATCCAGGATTCATAGAGTGCAAATAGAATTCCGAAGAGGTAGAGATGCCAGATTCTGCACTTTTTCCATGCCACGGAGATGTATAGAAAGAACACCACATGGGCCGTGTAAAGAGGGAATGTGACCAACCAGCCAAACGGATCAAAGAACCATGCCTTTGACGCACCAGAATAAATTTCCGCAAAAAGGATTGAGAGCGAACCGATGAACAAAACTGGAAAGAATTTGCGCATATTGGTATATGGGTTTGAGATTATTTAAAGCTGTCACCACACCACTCCCCATTTTTCTGGCATCACAACCGAAACCGTAATATAAAAGTTTTATTCTTTCAGTAGCACCGCTCCCGTAGTGTAGTGGTCAATCATTTCGGCCTTTCGAGGAACCCTTTTCAGGGTGCTTCGCACCACGGAAAAGGCATCACCCAAGAGGTGGTTACCGTAAAGGGGGCGTAAGCCCAAAGGAGGTAACTGGGGGGCCGATTCCATCCACAACTTTAATGGAAATGGAAGATGTCCTCCACGCCAGGGATGGGAGTCCCCGGGTTCCAGAGAAAGCCGGAGACGCGGGTTCAAATCCCGCCGGGAGCACTGCATCATCAAGGGACCCCGTGGACGCCTGCGGAGACAGAGGATTCGCCCATCGATTTTTCAGTTTCTCTCAGCAGGCCAGGTAAACATTCTCTCCCTGCTTCTGTTGTTCACAGGATGGGCTGGTGATGCATTTAGAGCCGGGTTTTGTTGGCACAGTTTAGATGGCTCATAAGAAATTTTATATACACCAAAGTGGATTATAGACCGATTAGCATGGTAGCACAGTCAATATTTGAGAGGATGAAGGAATCCATATGGCCGGGAAAGAGAAAGGTCGTGGGACTCCCAGTTTACCTTGAGGAAAATGGTGAAGTTCTGGGTATGGTCTCAGATATAGTTGAGTCAAAAGATGGAAAAATCCTGAGCTATGTTCTTGAGAATGAGGTAAGCAGTTTTCAGATTCCTGTAGATAATGTGCTCGTCACCAAGCGGGGACTGATATTCATTCCCTCCTGGTATGCAGATGCAGATAGGTTCATCAAAACTTTAGAAATCCAGGAAGCCCTGATGCCAGAAGTATTCATTTTACTTGCGGAGGAAAATGTACCGAAGGAGCAGATCAAGGGCATTCTGGATAAGGCCACCCCGGAAACGAAGCGGGTTATTCAGGAAGGCCTTCAACTCCTCGAAGCGACCAGTAGGAAGCTAGCCGGGTTCAAGAAAGAAAGTGCAAAAATTTACAGCATGATTTCGGAGATGACTGAAAAGAGGGTGCTGGGAGTGATTGACCGCAGGGAGTTCGCAAGCAACATTCTCGAGTTGAAGAGAAAGGCCCAGATTCTTGAAGCCAGCATGAAGAAGGCAAACGAAATTCTCTCTCGCCTTGAATCCTCGGCTCTGCTTAAAGCAGCGAGGGCACAGGAGAGCGTGGAGAAGAAAATTGAAAAACCTGGGATGGAAGGAGTGACCCACGGGGCACCGCAGATCTCACCAGAACAGAGAGCCAAAATTAAGAAGTTTCGCGTGCTAAAGGTGGAAAAGGAACTGAAGGAGATGGAGGAAAAACTGAAGGCATCTGAGGAGGAAATTGCAAAGAGGGTGAATGCGGAGGTTGAGAAGAAACTGGTGGAGCGAGAGAATCTGCTTAGAAGTGAATTTATCAGGGCTCTGGATGCAATTGAGAGAAATGTTTCCGCACTTGCGTCTGAAAAACTTGGAAAAACCCAGAAGGAAACCGTAGATAAAATACTCGCAGAAATTAAGAGGGCAAAAACAACGGCTCTGGCTGAACAGAAGGCAAAGGTAACGGAGGGTGGAGAGGCAAAGCCAGAAGTTATCGACCATGAGCGAAGGACATGCAAGCTCTGTGGGGCGGTATTCGAGAGCACCCTTGAATCCTGCCCAGTGTGCGGTTTGAAGTATGAGGAAAAGGGAGCAAAGAAGGAAGAACCAATAAAGGCCTCTAAGAAAAAGGTAGAGAAGAAATGAGGGAGCGAATTTTCCAGTTTATTAAAAGGGGAGGGCTCGTAAAGCTCGGCACCCTCCTGATTTTCGTTGGAATTGTGCTAATTGTGGCTTATTTCCTTCTTTCTTAGTCCCCGAGCAGCTTTCTCAACCGCACCTTGTCCTCCAAACTCCCAATTATCTTCAGTTTTCCGGTAACCATTGCCTTCCAGGGTCCGATTTCCCTGTTCCAGAGTTGCTTAACCGTAGTTTCGCTTGAGATTATCCGCAAATCTGGGTTTTCAACACCTCCCTTGGAAAGTTGGGTCAGCTTACAGTCCTTCAGCAATGTTGAGTAGATTCTACCGTCATCCAGTTCAATCTGAATTTTCCGCTCTACCCCTTCAAGTTCTGCCCTCATCCTGGCATCCCTGCTCGCTTTCTCATTAAATTTCTGAATTATCTGGTTAAAGATTTGCTCGATCATTTAAATTCCTCCAGCTTTTTTGTAGCCACCTCATCTTTTACCCTTGAAACCGTGCCCCAGTGTTTTCGCACAAATTTTGGAAGGGACCGGTTCTCAGCAATCAGGTTCTGAAGGTATTTGACGGTTCTGGGGTCACTGGGATACCCGCTACCAAAGTCGACACCAATTTCCTCCTTGATTCTGTCCACTTCTGCATCCCTTCTCACCTTTGCAACTATTGAGGCGGCGGAAACAACCGGGTACTTCTCATCTGCCTTGTGCTCCGCAACAATTTTGCATTTCCAGGTGCACCTCTCCTCAATCATCTGTCTGAAATGCGTCTCATTTGCATCCGCAGCGTCCACATAGACCACTTCTGGTGTTATCTTATCAATCAGTTTTGCGAACACCCCTGCTTCAATGGAGTTCAGGTTGAGAATGTCCATCAGTTCATCTATTTCCCGGGGCTCCAGCATTATGGTTTCTACAATTGCAACCTTTTCAATTAACCTTGCAAGCTCCTCCCTTCTCTTTCTCTGGAGTTTCTTGGAGTCCCTCACTCCCAGCTTTCGCAGATGCTCCTCATCGCTGACACACACCGCAGCCACGACAAGCGGCCCGATTACAGGCCCTCTTCCCGCCTCATCAATTCCGCACACCCGCATTTCCACCCTTCTTTTTTGCAATAATTTCCCTGGCTTTTTTAACAGTGCCTGCGGTTGCAATCGTTTCCATGCTCAGGTGGGGATGGGCTCCATTCAGGGCAGTTACCGCATTCTCCACCTCGAAGTGCAGCACCCTCACAATTCCAAAACCGTTTTTAAGCTGGATGAGATGAACGCTCCTGAGATCCCTGCGGATATTACTGATAATTCTCTCGACTTCCTTTCTTGGATTCTCAGCGATGCAGGAAGATACCCTGAAAACCACATATCTCCGTCTGCCCACTTTGTCTTTAACAGTCATGAAAAATCAGAAAAAGAGGTTGGAAAATTTATCTTATCAGGTCAATGGTGTCATCACTTTCTCCAACTGCGTATCCGCCTTTGTCCTTGCCCAGCAGCGATGGCGATTTTGCACCGGTGATTATGAGCAGCACCTGGATCTTGTCGCCGAGCGTGGGGTCGATCGAAGCGCCCCAGATTATTCTCGCTCTCTTGCTCACCTTGGAGTTCACGAGTTCGGATGCTTTCTGGGCTTCGCTCACGCTCATTGAACTTCCACCCGTGATCCTCACAAGCGCACCCTGTGCCTGGCTTAGATCTATGTTCCCAAGAAGCGGTGATGTGAGCGCCATCTCCACGGCCTCTGTTACCCTGTCGGTGGTCTTCTCCGACTCCCCGAGTCCTATCAGGGCAACACCACCGTCCTTCATCACGGTGAGCAGGTCTGCATAATCCAGATTCACAAGTCCTGGCTTTGTGAGGATCTCGGTGATGCCCTTAATCGCAGTCATCAGGATTTCGTCAGCAACCTTGAATGCGGCATCCAGTGGCAATCTCGGCACCAGTTCCAGCAGTTTGTCATTTGAAATCACGATCGTGGTGTCGCACACCCTTCTCAACCTCTCCAGCCCGTCCTTTGCCTGTTCCATTCTCACCGTGCCTTCTGAGGAGAATGGCAATGTAACCACACCGAGCACCAGCGCACCCATCTCCTTTGCAATCTTCGCTACATAGTGGGCTGACCCGGTGCCAGTGCCACCGCCCATTCCCGCGGTCACAAACACGATGTTGGCGCCTGCGAGAAACTGTTTGATTTCATTTTCACTTTCCCTGGCTGCTTCCTCTCCGATTTCAGGTCTTGCACCTGCACCAAGTCCGCGGGTAGTTCTCTGCCCTATCAGGATTTTCCTCGGCGATTTTATAGCCAGGAGATGTTTTGCATCCGTGTTTATCGCACACATCTCCGCACCGGAGATGCCTTCCTCCACACACCTGTTTATGGTGTTGCAGCCGCCACCACCACAGCCAATGATCTTTATGTTCACTTTCAGGCTCTCTGCAAGCTGGCGGATAACCTCATCATCATGCGAAGTCACTGGTGGGTTCTGCTGTTGCGCCTCTGCTTTTTTTGCTTCCTCATGCCTGGATAAGGCTTCACTTATTATTGATTTCATTTTCGTTTCCTCCTGGAGTCCTGCACTCTTTCCGCTTGGGAGAGAATGCACCCCATCCAACAAAACATTATGGAAGTGGAGTATTTAAACCTTTTGTGCGGTTTGCTGTGTTGTATAAGAGAGAAGGCTGTAACGAGCTTCCGCTGAATTCCCCGAGTTTTTAGCAGAACTTAAAACTAAGATATTTCACTGCCAGGGAAGAATGCCAGTTACATCATACCTCACCATTAAATTGTAGACGAAGCATTTCAGCTGGACTTCTTTCATCATGTTCTCTTTTTTCCTTGCTCGTACATATTCCCCAAATTTGCGTTTGATTACCGAGAAAGCGGTTTCCACATACCACCGCTTACCATATCCAAATGCATCTTTCCAACATTTATACCCCATCTCTTTCATCTGTCTCCCATACTTCTTTCTCGGGTTCTTGCTTCTTGCTGAAATTTTCTCTGGTGCTCTAATCCTAATCACAGGTAAAATACCAAATTCATCGGCAGTTTCAAAGTTAACATTAGAATCATAGCCCCCATCACAATTTACCTGGATAATCCTGCCCTCGTTCCTCTCCACATTATTCTTCGCATTCAACAGTATCTCTGGGAATTTCTTTGTGTCAGCAACAGTTTCTTCTGTAGCGCAAACGCTCACTATCTGCTTGTTCTCATGCTCAACAGCGATGTGGAGCTTTACCCACCCTCTTCGCTCTTTCCTGTAGACTTTCCTTATCCACTCGCCCCTGTTTGTCACTTTTACCCCTGTCGCATCCACAGATATCGTCACCTCCATGCCTTTATATCTTGCTAGCGTTTTTTCTACTTCAGGTACCAGGGCATTTACTCTGCGGAAAAGTACTGAATAATCTGGAGAGGGACGTCCGCAAATTCGCATAAGACTACTAATAAACCCTTCTAGTTCCCTCCAGGAGAGCCCGAGTGCCACATATATATAGCACGCAAAAAGTATGAGACTGTTCGGATATTCATAAGGCCTACCTCGCTTCCCTTTGTTCATTCTCTCAAGTTCTTCGTCCCATGTCTTTACCCAGTCAAGTTTCGCAAACACTTCTCCTCTCTTCACTATCTTCTCATTTGTCTGCTTCCAGTCTCTTTTCTCCATCCCTTCTGCTTCGCTCATGCTTTTGTGAAATACGATAGAGGATATATGATTTACGCAACACAGCAGCAGTTCCATCAGGCATAAATATGGTGATGTCTTATTATCTTCCATGGAAACAGTGGTAATCTCGGTAGGTGGCTCT
>JAOAJK010000011.1 GCA_026414225.1 Thermoplasmata archaeon | reverse complement strand
AACTCCAGTGGAAATCGCTCCATTTTCATTTTCCCATAAACCCAATATCTCATGATATTTAAGAGTTGCAGACCAATGAGCGTGTCAAAAGTTAAGTGAAAACAGGAAATCCATCCGAACTCACATATGTTATCCAGATAGAAAAATATCTTGATAGATGTCTAACGATTTCCTTGGAAATCACTTAAGATTGGACGATCTCGTTTTGCCGCCCAATTCCCTTCTCACTCTCTCCTCAACCAAATAAACAGTGCTCCAAAGAGCACCACTGCCAGCAAAACAATCGGCATCAAATTGATGTGCTCTGGGACCTGCTCAATTGTGACAATGTAAGCCCAGTCAGCCGGCTTCCGTGCCATGTTGCCAGCATTATCATAAGCTACGAGATAGTAATAAACCTGTCCCGTCTGCTGGGCAGGAATTTCGCCCCTGTAGTATCCTGGCGTAACCTCAGATAAACTCACTGCAAGGTATGTGGAGTTGTCCGGTGAATAATAAACAACCACGGAGCCAATTCCGTTGGCATCGCTCACATTTGCCTCAATCAATATAGGTTCATTTGCACCCCAGGAATTCAATGGTTGGTGCTGGATTTCTGGTGGAGCATTGTCTATGGTGAGGTCCACTCTTGCAACCCCTATGTTCCCTGCGTTGTCCTTTGCCTGGACATAGAATGCATGGGTTCCATCGCTGTAATTTCTCGTGTCGAAGACAAATTCGTGGGGCGGAATTGAGTCCCACGCCACGGTGCTGGCATCATCCATGGTATCAATGCAGAGCCGTGCCCATTTCAGCCCGCTCTCGTTCTCATAAATCTGGGCCTTGATTGTTGCGTTGCTAGAAATCAGCGTGTTGTTTGCCGGAGAGGTTATCTGGATTTGCGGGGGGGTGCTATCCGGCGATGGCGGTGTCCCCCGTGCGTAGATGAAACAGTGCACGGTGTTCAGGTTGGCGTTTCCGTAATTGTAGCCAGGCCAGTCATAGGTCACATAGGCACCGTTGTAGTTCATGTAACCCTGATTTTTGTTCCCGTAGGGGTCATTCACAACGACTGAGTACTGTCCAGAATAGTAACCGACTGCGAGCACATAGTGTCCCGCGGTCGTAAGGGAAGTCAGAAGCACGACCGGATGTCCCGCATCAATCTCGGCTTTGAGCTCAGCCCATGTAGGTGACCAGTCCACCGATGAACCGAGTCCGTGCTTCACAAAATACTCAGCCATGTGGCCCTTCGTGTCCTCCCAGTCATTCTGGGTAATGTAGCCGTAACCCCCGTAACCGGTGTTTCCACTTGGGTCAGCACTGCCGATGTTGTAGGTATAACCATTGTATGTGTATATCTCGCAGATGTACCTGCCCCAGTGGCTCACATGGGGATAAGGCACTGAAACATTGCAATCCCAGTGTGGCAGAATTCCATAGTAAGCAATTGCCATCATAGCACTCGTGGCTCCGCACGCCCAGTGACCGTTGAACCAGTCAGGTGTATCATAAACCTGGTGGATGTAGGGTACATTCTGGATTGTGACTGCTGCACTTGCATTCTGTGAAAAGGAGATAACAGGAATTGCAAGCAGGACACAGAGCAACCACGCTGTGAATTTGCCCATGCACCTCAATCACTAACTTGCCTAATAAATCTTATGTCACGACCTTGTTCAGCATTCCCTTGTCAACCGCTATTCTGATTTCCCTTGCAATTCTCCTGCCCGTGCTCATCCGCTCGTGCCAGAGGGCATTGCCATAGGGGTGCCCAAGGTTCATGTGTACATTAGTTCCCCCACCAATCCTCGGGGCCACATCATATACATAGAAGTTCAGGTCCTTATCAACACATGTCTGGATGCAGAAGGGGCCTATAATGCCGGGCGGATAATATTTTTGGGAAACTTCCACAAACCTCTCGCCTATCTCAAATGCCTTTTCTAGCAACGATTCTCTGAGCGTTGCACTGTTATGCCCGCAGACAGTATACTCTGGATACTTCTGCTTCTCATTCAGTGTTAACTGCTGGTTTGCAGGGAGTCGCACATGCCCGTCAAGCGAGGTCTCGAACCGCCAGTCAATTCCAAGAAGCTCAAGAGGAGTTCCGTCCTCCGCAATCGGAGAATAGAAGAAGTTGAGGTTAAAGACAGGGCCGATGATGTACCGCTCGATTCTGGCTTTTTCAAGATCTTCATTTGTGATTACCCCGTTTTTCAACAAAATGCTGGTTTTTTCCGAGTATTCTTCAAACGATGCTGCTGTGAAAAAGCCACGCTCAAGCCGCTTTTTTGCATGCGGCAGCTTCACAATAACAAGCGAGTCGATTTTCTCTGGCTTCTCAATCTTCTCAGGTGTGGGAATTCCTGCCTTTTCAAGGAGCCAGTAATAGTTCTTCTCCTCCGTGCGTTCCTCGATTCTGAGCATCATCCGGTTTCCGAAAACAGGGATTGCAAGTTCTTGCTCAATTATGTCCAGTGGAATGTAGGAAGAGAGGGCACGGTTGGGCACGAGCACAACGCATTCATTCTGCAGCTTTTCAATGTCGTTGAGCATCTCTGAAAATCTATCGTAAACATAGGGATAGTCCACAAGTCCTTTCACAACATTTGTGTAGGCCTCCCTGTAAGCCCTGAAGTATTTTGCATAGGTCTTCTCCCTGCCTTTCTGGCAGAAAGCCACTGTCTCGAATCCCTCCTCCACAGCACCGTCAAAGATGTCAAGGGCGGAATGCGAGGCAATTGCCCCAATCTTTATCTTTCCCTGCTCGTAGCCAGATATGAGATATCGCAAATCCTTCATCTGAGCCATGTTGGTAGAATGTCTGTTTTTATTTAAGGTTTTTCCGTGAACTCCTGTTGGTTTAGAAAAAATTTATATCAATGCTCCCAATACTGGGAGTGAGGTTAGAAAATGGTTGAAATAGACGATGTTGTAGGAATGAAAAAGGTAGATGCCAGCGGATTGCTTCCGTTAACGGTTAGGTTTCCTGAGCAGGTTGAGGAGGCAATGGGAATTGCAAAGAGGGCACTTGAGAATTTTTCCTACCAGCCAGAAAAAATTGTAATCTGCGGGATGGGTGGGTCTGCGATCGGGGGGGATATTACCGCTGCCTGGGCATTTAACAAGGCAAGAGTGCCCATCGTCGTGTTGAGAGATTATTTCCTCCCTGCCTTCTGCGATGAGAACACCCTTGTGATTGCTGCAAGTTATTCTGGCAACACCGAGGAAACCCTCTCAGCATTTGATGATGCTATTTATAGAAAATGTAAAATCGTTTCTATTTCTTCCGGGGGCCTCCTTGAGAAAAGGGCGAAGGAGAATGGAGTTCTTCACATAAAAATTCCATCAGGAATGCCACCACGGGGAGCAACCGCCTACATGCTTGTGCCACAGTTGATGATTCTTGAGGCGGGAGGAATTGCAGCATGTGAGGCAGAACTGAAAGAAACCGTGGAGGTCTGCAGGGTCCTGAGGGAAAATCTGAAGCCTGAAACACCATCTGGGAGAAATCAGGCAAAAATAATTGCAAGGAAAATCCTGGGCACGATTCCAAACATCCTCGGAATGGGCATTTCAGCACCCATTGCAAAAAGATGGAGAACCCAGATAAATGAGAATTCAAAGATGATTGCAAGGGAAGATGTGTTTCCTGAGTTAAACCACAATGATACCGTGGGCTGGAGCGGAGACCCGCAGCCAGAAAGATTTTCTGTGATAATATTGCGGCATCACGGGGAGTTCGGGAGGAACCGAATGCGAATTGAAATCACGAAGGACCTTGTGCTTAAACGCGCCAGGGAGATTATTGAGGTGTGGGCTTCCGGGAAAACAGACCTTACAAAAATGCTCTCGCTGATGTACATAGGAGATTTTGTGAGCATCTATATTGCAATGCTCCGCGATATTGACCCCACTCCTGTGCCCGTGATAGAGAATCTCAAGAAACTGCTCGCGGAAAAGAGGGAGGAGTAGGAGAGAGGAAATGGTAGGTCTTGGTAAGTTTTGGTAATTACCCGGTAAACTATATATACCATGTTTGCGAATATTAACACCGTAGAGGTGTAAAATATGGAAGGAAGAACTACCAGGAAGATGGGAAGGCGGTTTGCAATCCTGCTGGTGAGCGGGATTGTGGCGCTGTTCCTCGCTGCCTCGTTTGCAACCGCGGCGCAGCCTACAATGCAGACGACATCGGTCGTGTATAGTTTCTCAATCTACAGCGATCTGAATGTTCGGGTAGTCAATGTGGATGCAAACAAATTCAATGCGTACTTCAACTACATGGGGAAGCCGGGAATGTTAAGGGAAAACATGGCTGCCGCTTTCGTAGAAGGTGGAAACAAGTACACAATCAACTCCATCTACATTATGGCACATGCCGCTTGGGAGAGCGGCTGGGGCACATCTAGAATCTGCATAGACAAGCACAACCTGTTTGGCTGGGGCGCCTATGATTCAGACCCGTACAACGGTGCATGGACCTTTTCTTCCTACTCCCATTGCGTGGATGTGGTGATGGGAAAAATCAAGGCAAATTATCTCACGCCTGGGGGCACATACTACCATGGTCCGAACCTCAACGGTATGAATGTCCACTATGCCACTGACAAAAACTGGAAGAACGGAATTGCCAGCATAATGAACAGCTTTGCCAGCTGGCACAAAACCAGGTACGGCACGGGAATAGAGATAACTACCTCTCCAGGTGGCGGTGGTGCTTCTGATTTCAAGGTTGGGGATGTAGTAAAAGTTATAGCTAAGAGCGGTCTCAATGTGAGAGACGCTCCGTATGGTAACTACCTGAAGACGGAACCTTATGGGGCAACAGGCACTGTTCTCGATGGTCCTGTTTCCAAATCTGGCTATTACTGGTGGAAGATCAAGTACTATGACATCACGGGCTGGAGCGCCGAGGGTGATGGAACTGTAAAGTGGCTGCAGAAGGTGAATGGTGGTGGCGACGGAAGTGGTGACGGAGGCAGTAGAACTTATGACAGACAGGCGGCGTACAATTACGCGGCGAAGTACTGGGACAAGGTCGTGAGTGATGGTTACTTCTGGTACGGAAGCGGGAGCTATGAGTGGCTGCCCCAGGGCACCTCCGTAAGATACAGGAGCGGGTTTGATTGCGCCCACTTCGTCTCCTGCTGCATTGGAAGCGAAAAACACCAGAAGGGAGGCGGCTTAAATGTGCCCACGAGAGTTCCACCCACATACGGAGAACCCGGTGCGGGACGCCTCGGAAACTGGCTTGTGACCTCCGGGGTAGCTGTGGACAAAAGTTCGGTGAGTGCCCTTGAGGTAGGAGATGTAATTGTTTACGACTGGAAAGGAGATGGTGTTTGGGACCATGTGGCCCTCTACATTGGCGATGGAAAGGTCGCAGCCCACACGACCTCGCACTTCGGTGCGGACTGGCGGCTTGGCGGCGCTGCTAAATACCGCTTCATCCACATTCTTGGAGGCAGTGGCGGAGGCGGCGGTGGTGGTGGTGGCGACGATGGAGGCGGTGGCGGAGGAGGAAGCACAAAGTTCAAAATTGGAGACACTGTAATCACTACCGCGGACCTGAATGTCAGAACTGCACCTGGAACAAGCAACAGCATCATCAAGACCGAGCCAAAGGGAACAATCGGCACGGTGGTTGCCGGCTCCCAGTATGCAAGCGGGTATTACTGGTGGAAGATAAAATACAGCGATGGAGTGACGGGCTGGAGTGCAGAGAACTGGCTTGAAAAGTATTCTGGTGGCGGTGGCGGAGGTTCAGGCAAGTTCAAAATCGGAGACATCGTGCAGACCACCGCAAACCTGAATGTGAGAACAGGGCCAGGCCTGAGTTACAGCATCATAAAAACGGAACCTGCAGGTGCCACTGGAAAAGTGGTTGGGGGCCCAACGGATGCGGACGGCTACACATGGTGGAAAATCCAGTACAGCGATGGAACCACTGGATGGAGCGCAGAGAACTGGCTTGAAAAGTATCAGGGCTCTACAGGTAAATTCAAAATTGGAGATAAGGTAAAGGTCACTGCACAGAGCGGGTTGAATGTTCGATATGGTCCAGGACTTAGCTACGGAGTGATAAAGACAGAACCGTATGGAGCAACGGGCACGGTTCTGGGTGGTCCGCAGACAGCCGATGGCTACACATGGTGGAGGGTCCAGTATACCGATGGCACGGTCGGATGGAGCGTCGAAAACTGGCTTGAAAAAAGATAAAACAAACTTTTTTATTTTTAAATTTTAATTTTATCCCCGTACTTTTGCTTGACTTCCTCCAGCTTCTTTATTATGCCCTGGGCGCCTATTTTCCTCCCTATCTCCAGTGATTTTTTGAGATACTCATTTCCCTCTTCAAACCGCTGGAGGTAATACATCGTATCAGCGGCATCAAAGTAAAGGGCGGCTACATCGTAGTGAAGCCCCAACTCCTCGAAGAGAGAAATTGACTCGTTCACCACGGTTCTGAATCTCTCGATTTCCCCTTTCTTCCCCATAGCCCTGGCCATTGTGGTCTTTGCCATCGTCATGCAGTACAGGTCATTTATTTTCTTCGCATACTCTGCGCCTTTTTCACCTGCAACAATCGCCTCGTCAAATAAATTCTGCTCTGCATAGATAGCAGCAAGATTTGCATAAGCATAAGCAATGTTCCTGATTAATCCGTATTTCTCCCCTTCCTTTACTATCTCCATGTACTTCATCTTTGCATCCTCGTATTTCTCTATCAGGGTGAGAACCACCGCGATGTTGTTGATATTTCTGAGCCGTTCGGGAATTTCCTTTTCCGGGAGTGTATTCATCGCGTTTTCGAAATGCACAAGTGCATCCTCGTATTTTCCAACTTTAAAATCAATGTTTCCAAGACCTGTGTGGGCCCTCGCAATCAATATCCTGTCATCAAGCTCAGAAGATGTTTCAAGACATGCCTTGAAAAATTTCTCAGCATCTTCCAGTTTATCAACACGCCAGCAGTAAATCCCGAGCGCTTCATAAGCATGGGCAATGCTCAGCAGGTCCCTGCACTCAATCGCGGTTTCGAGGGCTTTCCTGTAATGGGCAAATGCACTATCATAATTCCCCTTTGTCTCAAAAATCTTTCCAATCTTCCTGTAGGCCTCAGAAGCAAGCTTTCTGCTGTTAAGCTCAAATGCTAGACGGAGCACCCTATCATAGGATTTCTTTGCCTCGTCAAGCTTTCCTGTGTCCATATCTATGTTTCCTACATTCATCAGTGCAAGTGCAATCTGGATTCTGTTATCCACTCCTACCTGCTGGTTCTCGAAAATCTCTATTGCATTTTCCAGATATTTCTTTGCCTCCTCAAGTGCATAATTATTGAGAGCAAGCTCCCCGGCGCGAACATAGTAGACGGCAGCTCTCTTTATCTCGTTTCCCTCCAGATAATGATAGCCAAGGGTCGCCGGCCTGTGATCACGGTATTTTGGCATGGTCTCCATCACACTCGCAACCCTCAAGTGCATATCCCTTACATCCTTGATATCCCTGTATACGGTCTTCCTCAGCAGATTATGGGAAAACTTGTACACGTTGGAAGAAATCTCTGTGAGCAGGTTTATCTTGCAGAACTTCTCGAGATACTCAAGCAATTTTTCCTCGTCTATACTGAAAAAGTTCATCAGAATTTCCATATCTATTCTCTCGCCGATCACCGCGCAAACCTGAACTACCTTCCGTTCCAGGTCACTCAACTTTCCCAGGCGATTGAGCACGCTCGCGGAGTAATCTTCCGGTACCACATCGAAAAACTTCTCGTCGTGGAGCACATACTCTGAAAATTCCTTGAGCAGGAGGGGCACCCCCTCGGTGATTGAATAGAGATTTTTCATCACCATTTCAGGTGGTTTCACGCCCGTATATTTTTCAATAAATTCTGCAGATTCCTTTTCGTTAAATCGCCCGAGCAGGATTTCTGTGAATAATCTTTCCCGCCTCATTCTCTGGGTCGCATCTACGATAGGTCTTGTCTCGCCCGTTCTGGAATCAACTGTCTCATCGTTTCTGTATGTGCCCAGCAGAAGCACCTTCCTGTTCTCGATGCTTCTGGCAATATAATGAATCAAATTCCATGTGGACTTGTCAGCCCAGTGCAGGTCCTCAACGAAAAGCACCAGGGGATGCTCGGAGGCAATGCTGTGAATTAACCTTGAAACAATCTCGAACATTCTCATTCTGGATGATTGCATATCCTCGTGCCCGTTTTTGGTAACCGCATATGCGGCAGATAAGAAATTCAAAATAATGTCCTCAGAACCGGAAATCTGTGGGTGCTTTTTCTTTATTATTTCGGTAATCCGCCCGAGTTCGGCCTCTCCGACATCTCTGGCCATCTCGAAATACTCTCCAATTGCCAGATTAATTGGCTGGTATGGTTGGGTAAAATCCTCGGAGGCAAATCCACGGAGAACTGTGGCCCCCTCAACCATTGAGCAGAATTTCTCGCAGAAATAGGTTTTTCCAATACCGGGCTCCCCGAGCACAAAGACCGTTCTCCCGTATCCTTCCTTCACTTTGGCGTAGATCTTCATGAGTTCTTCCATTTCTTTATGTCTGTTAACAAAAACGCCATCATCCTTCATAACTACCTTTTCTCCGTTAATTGTTTGATTAGTTCATTAACCTTTTCTAGATTCTTCGATGCCCCTATCTGCTCGAAAATTTCCCTCGCCTTTCTGAGGGCTTCCATTGCTCCGCTTGTATCCCCCATTTTATGGAGGGTCTTTCCATACATCATCATGGTCTCCGCCTCGTTGTATGGTATCTGAAGGTCCCTCACCAGTGCCAAAGCATCCTTAAAACTCCGTATTGCCTCTTCAAACTTACCCTCCTCTGCTAGAATTGTCCCCTCGATTCTCAGCACGGCCTGGAGTGCAACCCTATCATTTATCGATTCCATGAGATGCCTTGCCCTCGTGTTGCACACCTTTGCCTTCTGAATCTCTCCCTGACGGATGTATACCTCCGCCATATTGAAGAATGCCCAGCCAATCCAGTCAATGTTTCCAATCTTCTCCGCATATTCCCTGCTCTTCTCGAAATTTTCAAGGGCCAGCTGATAGTTGCCCTCCTGCAGATAGAAATCTCCCAGGTTGTTGTGTGCTCTGGCCAGTTCATTCATGTCATTTACCTTCTTAAGCTCTTCAATTGCCTTTTTATAATACTCCTCACATTTACTCGCGTTTCCCTTGTCTCCGTAAATGTTACCCATTTCTATAAACATCGTGCCCAATCTTCTCAAATCCCCGACCTGAATTATATTTTTCATTGCAATGTTGTAACTATTTATCGCTGCGTCGTATTTTCCCTGCCTCCAGAGAATGTAGCCCAGCCCTCTATAGGCATCAGCAATTCCCCTCAAATCCTTTGTCTTTTCAAACGGTTGTAGGGCATCTTCAAAGCATTTTTTCGCAGTTTCAAATTCTCCCCGGGTCCTTCTTATGTTACCCAGTGCCACCATCGCATACGCCTTGCTCCGTTCATCGTTTATTCGTTCACATATCTCCACTATTTTTTCGAAGTTTTTAATTGCATCGTCCCATTTGCCAAGGAGAACGCAGAGTTCGCCCGTGGTCTGCAGTAACTGAATCAGCTGCTTATTCCTTTCAATGGTGCTTTCACCCCCCTCCTCCTCCATTATTTGAAGGGCTGTGTTGAAATATGTCAGGGCCTCCTGGAACGCATAAAGTTTCCTCGCCTTTTCTCCGGCTTTTATGTTGTAAGTAAGGGCCTTATCCTGCACCTTGCCCAGTGTAAAGTGTCTTGCCAGCACGAATACCACATCATCGATTGCATTCTTGGCGGTGTACATCTCCTCTATTATCTCCCCCAGCTTTTTGTGCATGATCCGCAATCTACTCTTGCTCAGGCTCTCGTACACAACTGACCGTATCTGTGCATGCTCAAACAGGTAGGTTTCATGGGCGGTCTCACTTTCCTTTATCAACTTCATTCCTATCAATCTATCCAGCGGGTCCAGAATCTCCATTTCGTCCATTTCCACCGCCTTCTGGAGCACATGAAAATCAAATTCATAGCCAATGGCGGCAGCATACATCAAAATTTTCTTGCTGGTTTCATCCAGTTTGGCGACCCTTCTGCTTATCACATCCTTTATGGTATTGGGAAGAAGCACTCTCTCCCAGTCAACCCCGAGGTCCCAGGTGTACACTCCTGGCTTTACCATACCTTCTTCCAGCAACGTGTTACAGAGTTCCTCTATGAAAAACGGGTTTCCGTCTGTCTCAAAATACAATCTCTTCATAAACTTTGGAGAGATGTCCTCATTTTGCAGAAGGTCCTTCACAAGTTCAAGCGCGTGTTCATACCTCAATCTTGTTAGGTTAATCTGATAGTACAACCTCTCCAGTCCCATCCTCTGGAAAATTTCCATGAGGGGATGAATTCCTCCTTCGTGTTCCTGGAGGTCCTCAGGCCTATAGGCGCCGAGCAAAAGCACCCTCGCCTGTCTTATGTTCCTCGCTATGTAGTGGATGAGTTGGAGGGTTCCAGTATCCGCCCACTGCAGGTCATCGATGAAAATTGTAATTGGATGCACCTTTGAAATCTCGATCAGAAGATCTGTTATTGTCCCGAACATCCTGTCTCTTTCCGTGTCCATATTTATTTTTTCAACCGCCTTCGGTCCCTGTCCTTCGTCACCCGTGCTCAACGCAATTGGCACGAAACCTGTTTCCGCTTCCTCTGGCTTGACCGCGGGTGCGCCCGATAGAAGCCCCACCGGTGTTACCACTTCCCCGTGCATCTCAATCTTCTCGCCAGAACTTTCCTCAAAATATTGATTGAGTGCATCTATCAGGGGGAGGTAGGGGTCAGAGTTCTCAATGTATAGACACCGCCCCTTGTAAAACTTCACTCCCTGGGGCTGAGCATAGTTTCTTAATTCCTCCACAAGCCGTGTCTTTCCCATTCCTGCCTCGCCAGTAATAACCACGAACCTTCCGTTGCCCTTCAACATCTCGCTGAGGTGTCCCTTGAGCATCTCAAATTCCTCAACCCTGTTCACAAACTTGGTCCTTCGCTCGGTTTCTGCCAAGGTTTCATCACCGTCTTTCTGTATTCACTAACTGTATTAAAAGATTACTGTTGGGTTCCGGATGCATCCTATCCGTAGTTCAACAGATCATACCCGTTTCCTGTACCCTGCTGCTTCCTTGCATTTCGGAGAATTATCCGCTGCTCTGCCCTTGCAATTGTCTTGAGGGTCTCAACCACAGTATCCGGGTTCAAGCTGATGCTATCAATCCCTTCTTCCACAAGGAATTCCGCAAACTCTGGGTAAACGGAAGGTGCCTGCCCGCAGATGGAGACGGTTTTTCCAAACTGGTGGGCGACCCTTATAAGATGGGAGATGGCCCTTTTAACAGCCAGATTCCGCTCGTCAAAATACCCCATCTTGGCGAGCACATCGGAGTCCCTGTCTGCACCCATTATCAGCTGGGTCAGGTCGTTTGAGCCGATGGAAAACCCGTCACAATACCTGCAGAAATCATCCGCCATGAAGATTATGGAAGGCACTTCAGCCATCAAGTAAAGTTTGAAGTCAAAGCCCCGCTTCAGGTTCTCCTCCTCAAGCATTTTCAGAATCGGAACGAGCTCCTCGGTGTTTCTGACGAAGGGGAGCATCACATGCACATTTTTCAATCCCATTTCGTTTCTCACCTTCGCAATCGCCCTCAGTTCCATTCTGAATGCCTCCTCGTATTCCTTGGAAATGTAGCGGGAGCACCCTCGCCACCCGATCATCGGGTTATCTTCTACTGGCTCATATTTTTCTCCATTGGGCATTCCCCGATACTCATTGGTTTTAAAATCACTCGTGCGCACAATCACTGGTCTGGGGTAAAATGCCTTCCCCACCTTTGCTATGCCCTCCGCAAGTTTCTCAATAAGGACCTGCCCCTGCCCTCTTTTGATTAAATCCACAGGATGTTCCTTTATGTAGCTCGTGAAAATGAACTCAATTCGCATCAACCCAACACCCTGGGCTGGAAGCTTGGAATACTCCTCCGCCTTCTCAGGAACACCGATGTTGACAAGAACCTTTGTGGCTGTGATGGGTGCGCTGACCGCAACACCTCCGGATGCGGATGCCTGTTCCACAGCCACCTTCTGCTCCTTCGGAACCATTATTCCTTCATACACATTTCCCAGTTTTCCATCCACCGTAACCTCCATTCCATCCTTTAATACCTGCGTGGCCGTTTTTGTGCCCACAATGCATGGAATCCCGAGCTCCCTTGAAACGATCGCGGCGTGGCATGTCATTCCACCCTCATCTGTGACAATCCCCTTTGCCCGGCTCATCGCTGGCACCATGTCAGGCGTTGTCATCAGGGTTACGAGGATGTCTCCTTCTTTCACCTTCTGCAAATCCCCAGCATCACGGACAAGCTTCACAATCCCTGCACCGATGCCCGGGCTAGCAGGCAACCCCCTCAAGAGGATTTTGCCCTCACGGACTTCCTCTTTTTTTGGCTCCTCTTTCTTTATCGTGGTCACAGGTCTTGCCTGGACGATGAAGACCTCATCCCCTTCCATTGCCCACTCCACATCCATCGGTTTCCCGTAATGTTCCTCGATCATCATTCCAATTTCCGCAATCTCAATTATCTTCTCATCTGGAATTTTCTGGAATCCCCCTTGCTCCTCATCAATTCCCACCTCTATCGTGCCACCATTCTCACCCCTTACTATCATTATATGCTGGATTCCGACTTCCTTGGAGAGAATTTCCATTGAGTTCGTGTCGACAATGTAGGTGTCTGGCGTCACCCTTCCGCTCACGATTGCTTCACCTATTCCATAGATGGCTTCTATGATGCACTTTTTCTCGCCAGTTGTTGGCTCCGAGGTAAACATCACTCCGCTATGGGTTGCATTCACCATTTTCTGGACCACAACCGCAATCCTGACTTTTGCATGCTCGAACCCTTTTTTCTGTCTGTAGTATGTGGCTCTCGGGGTGAAGAGGGATGACCAGCATTTCTTTACTGCCTTTATAAACTCCACCTCATCCTGAACATAGAGGAAGGTATCCTGCTGCCCCGCGAAACTGGCATCTGGCAAGTCCTCGGCAGTGGCGGAGGAGCGCACGGCCACAAAATCTACCCTGTGTTTTTTCATGAAACTTCTGTAATGTTCCAGAATTTCCTTAGCCATTCTAGCGGGAATTTTTGCATTTTCTATCTTTGCCCTTATCTGGAGGCACCGATCCGTGAGCTGGTCTGTGTTTTCAAAGTCAACATCAGCAAGCAGGTCCTCTATCTCGTCCATAAGCCCCGCACTATCAACAAAATCCGCATATGCCTGGGCAGTGATTATAAAACCAGGAGGGACATTTATTCCCGCATTCAGCATCTCTCCTAAATTCGCCCCTTTCCCGCCCACGAGACCTATGTCGCTTGCACCGATTTCTTCAAATCCCACTATGTGCTTCTGCATGACCTCACCACAACTAGAAAGGCAAGAGAATATATTAAACTTCGCCCATCCTCTATTCATTTTGTCTGGATTCAAAATTCCTAGTCGGTTTTGGGAGCGCCTGTCATCACAGTCATTGCCTTCATCTTCCGTTTAACCTTGACCCTCTCCATTATGCCCATTCCGAGCAGCAATCCGATTACATTAGGAATTACCGTGGGATTTATCACACCCTGCACACTCGCCTGGGTAATCAACTGTGGATTCACCACACCTGTGGGGGTGGTAACAGATAGGGGATTCATGATTGGATTTGATAGCGGGACATTCAGAGGGATTGTCTGGGGGGCCAGCACCGGCATGCCTGGAGGTGGCGGGGGCGGAGGTGGTGGAGGTGGTGGAGGTGGTGGCGGCACTGGCTCAACGAGGTAAATCATCTTTCCTGCACTTCTGTTGAAGCCATCGTAGTCAAAAACTGTCACCCTCACCTCATAATTTTTCACATCATTGAACATGTGGAAAATGAAGTTGTCCACGCTCGTGTCTGTGATTCCGTCCCCGAAATCCCAGAGATATTCCCTTATCCCTTCCCTTAAATTGCCTGCATTATCCACATTCCTGTCATCAGGGTCATTTGCATCTGCAACAAATTTTATCCTGTCTCCAGGGTTTGCATGGGATTTATCTGAAGTCAATGTCACTTTCGGGGCTCCGTGCACACAGATTCTTCCCTGCGGAATATATTTTGTTTCCACACTTCCGCTCGTGACATTCTTATAGTAAATCATTGACTCGGGCGCGCCCACGGGCATCCCTTCATGTGCATATTTGCTGGCTTTTATCCTGTAGCTTGCCTCCCATGTCTGGTTGATGTTCAATTTCTGGATATACCAGCTTATTGTCTGTCCCGCAACCACCCCGTTGTTTGTCACCGAACCTGGAACCAGCTCGATTCCATCTGCAAGTTTGTCCAGGATTGTGGGGCTGGCTCCGACGGCTTCTATCGCTGTGTAATCCACGAGCAGGGAATAAATCTTATCATAAACCTGGTCAAGGTCTTCAGGTCTGGAAGCGAAGAAGTATTCTCCTCCTGTCTGCAGTGCCATCTGTCTCAATGTGTTGGCATCTGCCCCGCTTCCAAGCCCGATTGTAAATATTCTGATACCCCATGCCGCTGCCTGCTGGATCTCATCCCAGAAGGGGTAGCCATTATCATATCCATCTGTGAGAAAAATCTGATTCCATGTATACTGCGGGTTTCCGTAATTTCTTAGCTCTGGATTTGCAATCTGAAGCGCCGCCTCGAAATTTGTTCCTCCCCCCGCTCCAGCACAGATATCAATGTTCGATTTTATCTGGGCATAGTTTGTGGAGAGATGTTGACTGTTCACAAGGAACGCGGAACTTTCGAAACATACCACTGCACCCCTGCAGCTGGTGCCGTTCGCAGCCATCTTATCCACAAATCTTTTGGCAGCGGTAATCCTTAAATTGTTTGGGTCTGCAGTAGCCATACTCCCTGAACGATCAATTACAAACACCACATCAAATGGTTTTGCAGAAATTGAGGGTTCTCCATGGGCCTGGATCTTTATTTTTACATCTGCCTCGTATGTCCAGCCCGGTTGCGGGGCCTCATCCTTCTGGAGAATTCCGTTCGGGTTCGCGGTTGTTACAACTCTTTCAACGGTTACCCATCCCATCGGCTTCATGTTACTGGAGGAATTAGCGAGCAGGTTATCCTCGCTTGCTGTTCCGGAGGCAGGATGGAATGGCACGGTCAAAAGTGCAATCAGGAAGAAGACAAAGTATACCCTAGCAATGCATTGGATACCAGATATTCCAGTCCCGTTTCTGAGGAGCATCAGTTTGTCACCTCCTAACAGCACGTAATCCATATCGGCTTAATTCTATTTATATTTATTCAGGTAAATACCTGGGACTACCATCTCAGGCAGATGCAAATGCCGCAGAAAAAGGACTAATGAATCGCACCGATGCCACACAATTTGTCCGAGTGAGAAAGATATATCTACACCGTTGAATTGGGGACATCGGGGATATTATGATACCACAGGCAAAACCAGCAATTGGTGAAGAAGAAATCAGTGCAGTAAGGGAAGTGTTGCTGAGCGGGAACCTTGCGCAGGGGAAACTCGTGAAACAGTTCGAGGAGGAATTCGCAAGGGCTATCGGGGTCAAACATGCGATTGCAGTTGCCAACGGCACATGCGCCCTGGAAATCGCACTGATGTGTGCTGGTGTGAAGAAAGGGGATGAAGTTGTCACCACTCCTTTCACATTCGTGGCAACTACAAACGCCATCTGCATGACGGGTGCAAAACCAGTTTATGCGGACATAGAGCCAGATACATTCAACATCTCGCCTGCCTCCATCGGAGAGCGGATTACAAAGAAAACAAGGGCCATCCTGCCAGTCCATCTCTATGGTCTCCCTGCCAACATGGGTGAAATAATGAAAATTGCGGTCGAGAATAATCTTCTCGTGATTGAGGATGCTTGCCAGGCCCACGGGGCAAAGGTGAACGGGAAATTTGTGGGGGGCATTGGGGACATCGGTGTGTTCAGTTTCTACCCGACAAAGAACATGACCACGGGCGAGGGAGGAATGATAACCACCAACAATGATGAGATGGCTGAAAAAGCAAGAATAATCAGAAATCAAGGCCAGGTTGCAAGGTATGAGTATTCGATGCTCGGCTACAACTACAGAATGACAGATATCAGTGCAGCAATCGGTCTCTGCCAGTTGAAAAAACTACATGAGTTTAACAGAAGGCGGAAGGAGATTGCAGAGGTCTATAACGAAAATTTGAGAGATGTGGTAAAAATACCTGTAACTCCAGATGGCTACGAACACGCTTATCACCAGTACACAATTCAAACGGACAAAAGGGAAGGATTGAGGGAGTATCTCACAAAGGCGGAAATCGGCACCGGGATTTACTATCCGAAGCTTCTGTATGAATATCCACATCTGAACAAATACCGCAGAAAATGCCAGAATGCTGAGAAAGTAAAAAACACCTGTCTCTCCCTTCCCATCTTCCCGTTGCTATCGGATGAAGAAGTTCGCGTGGTTGTGAACACCATACGGAGATTTTATGGGAAATAGTGTGAAACCGAAAAAGGCATTATCCCAGCATTTTTTGAGAGATAGAAGGGTTCTTGAGAGAATTGTCGGGTATGCGGATTTGAAAAAAGGAGATGTGGTGCTGGAGATTGGTGCGGGCAATGGCGTGCTCACCCGGGCACTCTGCGACACCGGTGCTGAAGTCATTGCGGTGGAGAAAGACCAGGCCCTCGTGAAGGCGTATCTTTTACACCTTGAGAAAGAGTATGAAAATCTGCAGGTCATTGGAGGAGACGCATTGGAGATTGAGATGCCAGAATTCACAAAGATCGTGTCGAATCTTCCATACAGAATTTCTTCGGATATCACATTCAGAATTCTTGAGCATAAATTTGAGAGAGGCGTGTTGATGTACCAGAGGGAATTTGCAGAACGGTTGTGTGCATCCCACGGAAGTCCGAGTTACGGGCGGTTATCGGTCAATGCGTATTACCGGGCAAAATGTGAGATTCTGGAAATTGTGCCGAGAGGTGCGTTTTTTCCAGTGCCAAAGGTGGAGTCGGCCGTGGTCCAGGTAATTCCGAGAAAACGCCCACCATTCAAAGTCGCGAGCATTAAAATTTTCACGGAACTCGTGAATTCTGCCTTCCAGCACCGGAGAAAGAAGATGGGCACAATTCTCGGAAGACACTGGGCCAGATGCGATGAGCCCACGCTCGAATTTCTCAGAAGAAAGAATTACTACGATAAAAGGCCAGAAGAACTTTCACCTGAGGATTTCGGGGAAATTGCGAACTGGGTGTGGGAAAGAAGGAGGGAGATCCGGCAGGCCCATTAGTGCCTGCACACTTTCATAAAATTCCTGAATATCTGCTCTCCATGCTGGGTGTGTTCAACTTCGGGATGGAACTGCACCCCGTAAATTGGCCTTGTTCTGTGCTTCATCGCCTCCACCCTGCAATTTTCTGAGTGCGCCAGAATTTCCAGCACATCCGGAAGCACCTGGACTTCGTCATTGTGCGACTCCCACGCAATAAATCTTTCCGGCACTCCTTCAAAAAGGTCCGAGGTCTTATCAACCGTCACTTCAACCTTTCCGTATGCGGGAACCTTCGCAGCCCCTGCACTTCCGCCAAAGTGAATTGCGATGTACTGGTGCCCAACGCAGATGCCTAGGATAGGGATTGAAAGTTTCTGGAGATAATCGCCCACATTCCCGAGCTTCTGCATCTCGGTTCCAATTCTTGGAGCCCCTCCTGAAAGCACGAGCCCATCTGCGTCCGCAATCTTCTCTGTTTCTGTGGTGTTGGGCACAATTCTGGTCTCGGCACCGAGGTATTTCAGGACCCTCCATTCCCGGTGTGTCCACTGGCCTCCATTGTCCACTACATAGATTCTCATTTTTTCAAGCCCTCCTTGATTTCGTGGAGTTCCTTCTCAATTTTCTCAGTTCTAGCTGAAATTTTATGGACCTCATCAGCGACCCGCAGTATCTCCTCCTCATAGGGCGTAAATCCCTTCGATGTGTAGACCCGGTAGGCAATAAACACCCCGACAAAAAGGGCGCCGACCACCGCCAAAATTGCAATTAGCGTAATGCCAAAAACGAAGCCCCACGGGTTGTTAATTATGCGGTCAAGCCGCACGAAACCAGCAAGCTGTCCCACCTCGAGCATGATCAGAAATATCATCAACCCGAGCCATATCAATGTCAATCTGCTGAGTTTCATATCTACCACCTCCTCTTCATAGCCAGTGGAAATGGAAGTTCCTGTTCCTGAATTGTCTGGGTTGTACCGTCGTCCGTTTGTGTCAGAAGTATGGTAGCTATGCCCTCTTCCAAAACAACCTGGACGGTAATGTCGCAGTCATAGATTGCGGCTTCATCCAGCACCACAGTTACATTCAGTTTGAAAGCCATCCAGGTGGTGTTTACAAATGCGGCACAGGTATTGTTCACAACATTCTCTACAGTTTCGTTTGTGGTGAGGTCCGTGAGGTTCATGTAGATTGACTGGAAACGGACATTTGTAGCTATGCTGTGCACATATACCCTAAACTCCTTCGTGGAATTCAGATAATCCAGCACGAGAGAGGGATTTTCGTAAAAGATGACCGGGGTTTCAGGTGCAAAAAAGAAGGGTGTGAATACGACTACAGAGAGCATGAGAAGCAGGCTACCAGCCATCAGAGCATTTTGATTCATCCGGGGGGATATTGGGAGAGAGGTACTTAAAATCTACGCATGCCCCTGCGTTAAATTTATATCTTTTAGCACTATGGGACGCTCGGTGTGGATATGGACACAAAATGGTATGCAGTAATTGCAGTCGTGCTCCTGGTTGCTGCAGCTGCAGGTGGTTACTACTGGTATACAACCCAGCAAAAAAGTGAAGAAAGGAAGGAAATCTTTGTTGAGCCGGAGGACAAAGTCGCTGTGGACTACATCGGAAGGTTCGTGGACCTGAGCGTGTTTGATACCTCTATGTACTCTGTAGCGATTGACAATGTAAGTTATCCCAAGTCCCCTGCCTTTAGCATGCGAGAGCCAAGTGCTTATGTGCCGCTTAAAGTCAAGGTTGGGACCGCAGCAGAAGGAGATTATATCACGGTGATCGAGGGTTTCAGGGAAGCCCTGATCGGTATGAAGGTGGGAGATAAGAGGACTGCGATCATCCCTCCTGAAAAGGGCTACGGGTTCAAGGACCCTGCCCTAATTGTTGAAAAGAACCTCATCGAGACCATTCCGATGAAGTACGAATGGAACGAGTCAAAGTTCACAGATTACTACGGGAAATCGCCGATGGATGGGCTGGTATTGAAAGACCCGAAATGGGGCTGGAATGTGACCGTGTTTGCCACATACGGGAACAAGGTGGTATTCCATTTCACCCCGCAGGTCGGAGAAACTGTCTCTCCATTTGGCTGGGAGATAAAAGTGCTCAGTGTTGATAGCACCGCAAACAACGGCAACGGGGAGATAAAAATCCAGCATTTGATCAAACCCTCGCAGGTGAACCGTATCCATGCCAAGGACTTCCAGTTCAGGGATTTCTATCTCATCGGGCTCAACCCCGAGAAAGGCACCTTTACGATCGACTACAACGAACAGATTAAGGGGAACACACTCATATTTACCATCACCCTGCTGAATATCACTAAGAATGCATGAACCAAAATGAGAGATATGCCCGGCACATAATTCTAAAAGAGATTGGAAGGAATGGGCAGGCGAAGATCGGAAGAGCGAAGGCCGCAGTCGTTGGCGCTGGAGCCCTGGGAAACGCCTGTGCAAATCTGCTGGCAAGAGCGGGTTTTGGAAAAATAAGAGTAATTGACAGGGATGTGGTTGAGATAACGAACCTCCAACGCCAGATTCTTTACACCGAGCGGGATGTAGGCAGGGCAAAGGCAGAGGTACTTGCGACACACCTGAGAAAGATAAACCGCGAAATTGAGGTTGAAGGAATTACTGCGGACTTCAATTCCAGCAATGGTGAGGAATTGCTGGAGGAAATGGATGTGGTCCTGGATTGCACGGATAACCTTGTTACCAGATTCCTTATCAACGACATCTGTGTCAAGCATGAAATTCCCTGGATCTATGCAGGGGTGCTTGCCACATCAGGGATGACATACAATGTGCTCCCACACGGACCATGCTTCCGCTGCGTTTTCCCAGAGCTGCCAAAGACGCCATTACCAACCTGCGAAACAGCAGGAATTCTGAACACTGTGCCTGTACTTTTTGGAACAATCCAGGTTACCGAGGCAATAAAGATTGTGCTGGGCAGGGAGCCGAGGAAAACCCTAGCATTCATTGACCTCTGGAATTTTGAGGTTCAGGAGATTGTGGTGAGCCAGAATCCCGCATGTCAAACATGTAAGCACCATGATTTTGAATTTCTAAAGAACAAGCCAGAGCATGTTGTAAAACTGTGTGGCTCAAAATCGGTATATTTCCACCCTGGCACGAAAACCAAGATTGACATGGGAGAGATAAGAAAAAAGGTCGGAAAAACCGGTGAAGTGAAACGAGCCGGAAAAATCCTCAAGATAAATATCGATGGGAAGGAAATCACGCTGTTTCCCGATGGCGGTGCAATAATCAAGGGCACAGATTCCCTAGAAATCGCAAAAAGTGTGTATGCAAAATACATTGGCATGTAATGCGAATAAACCGCGAAAAGATGTGAATAAACCTTTATATTATTATTGCCCTATCTCTCCATATGAAGGAATATGATGTCATTTTGATTGGAAGTGGGTCCGGGATGTATGTGCTCGAGGGTCTGCTGAGAAAAAACCCAGATATGAAAGCGGCCGTTATTGAAAAGGATGAGCCAGGAGGGATTTGCCTCACCCGTGGGTGCATCCCGACGAAGCTCTTACTCTACCCTGCGGAACTCGTGCGCCTTATCGGTGAAGCCAATAATTTCGGGATTGAGGCAGAAATAAAGAAACTGGATTTCGAAAAGGTGATGAAGCGGATGAGAAACAGAATCGACAGTGAGATCGAGCAAATTCGCCATGGACTAAGCCATCACAAAAACATAGATTTTTACCCTATAACTGCCGAATTTGTTGAGCCATATGTGCTGAATGTAGGTGGGGAGAGGATTTCCTCGAAATTAATTCTGCTCTGCACTGGCTCAAAACCAGCAATTCCGAAAATTAGAGGAATTGAGAAAGTGAAATACCACACAAGCGACACTATCCTGCACATCACAAAGCTTCCGAAGAGGCTGGCGATAATCGGCGGAGGATACATAGCTGCAGAATTCGGGCATTTCTTTTCGGCTATGGGGTCCGAAGTTACAATCATCGGGAGAAACCCGCAATTCCTTCCTGATGAAGAACCGGAGATTGCTGAAGTGGCCAGGCAAACTCTTTCAAAACACATGAAAATTTTTACAAACTACGAGGTCATCGAACTCCAGCAAACGATAACAGGCAAAAAGAAAATCATAGCCCATGAGAGAACTTCAAAAAAGCCCGAGGCATTTGAAGCAGATGAGGTATTGATTGCTACGGGCCGTGCATCCAACGCAGACATTCTTCACCCTGAAAGAGCAGGAATAAAAACAGATGAACATGGCTGGATTGCGGTCAACGAGTTCCTGCAAACAACTGCGGAAGGTGTCTGGGCTTTCGGGGACTGCATTGGTGGCTACCAGTTCAAGCATGTGGCCAACTACGAAGCCATGGTCGTTTACTATAACCTCATTTCCGATATACCGAGAGCGAAGGTGGACTACCATGCCGTACCCAGGGCAATCTTTACCTATCCGGAAGTTGCAAGTGTAGGAATGGGAGAGAAGGAAGCCATTGAGAAACACGGAAAGGATAACATTCTGATAGGGGCTTACAGGTATGAAGACACTGCAAAGGGAGAAGCAATGGGTGCGAAAGATTACTTTGTGAAGGTGCTCGTGAAAAAAGATAACTTGGAGATACTGGGGGCCCACATTGTCGGTCCTGAGGCCTCAATTCTCATTCAGGAGATAGTGAATTTAATGTACACAGAAGACAGGAGTGCGGTGCCACTCCTCCAGAGCATGCACATCCATCCAGCGCTTTCGGAGGTGGTTGAAAGAGCGTTCAATTCCCTGATGCCACTGGACCATTATCATCATATCTTGGACCATCACTTTGGGGCTTAATCCCCCTTACGGTACCTGTGTTAAGGGGTATCTGTCGATACCGAACCTTTTGGATAAAACCTGGGCGTGCCAGAAAAGATTTTCCGTAAACGCTTTTGGGAGCGTTAGCGAGCAAAAGGGTTTGCGGGGAGCCGGATTTGAACCGGCGAATGCCTGCGCAACAGGATTCTAAGTCCTGCCCCTTTGACCAAGCTTGGGAATCCCCGCCTACTCACCTTCTCACTTCTGCTTCTTCCCTCTTCGACGGGAGCTTCGCAAATTGCTTTACCCAGGTGTAAACGAAAAATGTAGCCCACACTGTTGGAAAAGTTATAAGGCACAGGTAGATAAACACATGCCAGGGGTTTGCAGGGTCGAGCCCCCACACAGGGGAACCGAGAATCGTTGCGATCGTGTTGGGAACGATTGCTGCGGTGCTTAGTATCGCCAACCAGGCGGCGATCCATGTGATTCTGTTGTTAAGCTGCTGGAGCTGGTTGTTGTAGAGGGTCTGGACAACCTCAAGTCCCGAGGTGAGAACCTCCGACATGTGCTCGGTAATACCAATCTGCCTGTTGAGATCCTCGGCGAGAAGGGTAACCCGTGCCAGCAATTTGGGATTGTCTGAAATTAAATCTGCATCCCCGTACCGGAGCGAGTGGACCACATCAAGCGAAGCCCAGAGCACATTCATGTACTGGATTATCATTTTCTTTACTTTATGGATGCCCTTTGCAATCTCTATGCCGGGCGTGGTGGCGTCTGCCATGAGGTCATTGATTTCGTCGGCCTCCGCCTCTATTTTTGAAAGGTACTCGAAATTCCTGGTGTTGTTTTCGTCGATCAGCCGCGCAATGATTATCGTGTTTTTGTCCTCGATTGGAATATTTTTCGGAATCTTCTTGAAGAATATGTCCGCATACCTCCCAAATCTGAAGAACCTTATGACCTTCTCCGTGTGTATGGTAAGAATCAACCCTTTTCTTATCATAATAATTATTGGCAGGGTTTGAACTCTCTCCCTTTCCACGAGAACTGCTGGAAGTTTAATCCCGAGCTCCGTGTCAATGTCAAAGTAGCCCGACAACCCTTCCTTGATGAGTGTGTTATACAGGTTTGAGGAGAAGCCAAAGATTGTGGCAATTTTCAGCCCCTCATTTTCTATATCATCCACCCTGAAGTTGACCCATGAGATTGTGCACTTTTCTATCTCCGGTAAAAAATCCGGTGCATTGGAGGAGGAGCATCTGGTTGTTTTTCCCTCCGCATTTACCCCTACGAAAAGTCCATCATGCTCCATGGTTGTTGCCGCACATGTATTATTTTGTCCATTGGCTGGCATGTTTCACCTCTTTTTAAGAGGTAGCCCCGGCAGGATTCGAACCTGCGTCGCAGGATTTCTATGGAACCCAGGGTTTTGCACCCCCAGGAGTGGCATCCCCTGGAATTGACATCCTACGGTACCCCCAAGGGACCGCATCCCTTACGGTATCCCTTTTTTGGATAAAACCTTTTCAGGCGTGCCTGAAAAGGTTTTCCGTGAACGCTTTTCGGGGTGCGGAGCACCCTGAAGAGGGTTCCACCAGAGTCCCGCATGATTGACCACTACACTACGGGGCTATCTGAAACCCAAGATTTCAATGGGGTATATAACCATTTTTAATATGCCCGTCTTGGTCCTCCATCATACCCTCCAGAGTTCTTGCAAATCTTGCAACCTTCCGACCCTGCTTCGTGGGGAAATAAATAAGCCAGTTGCCTTCTTCCCTGCAATCAATCAACCCTGCTCCCTTCATCACCGCCAGGTGATAAGAAAGTTTTGAATCCGGTGTCCCGCAAATCTCCTTGATGACACACACGCAGAGGTCCTGTTCGCACAGCAGCAAAAGAATTTTCAGCCGTAGCGGTTCACCGATTGCATTGAACACCTCAGCGACATTTCGCAAGATTTCCTGATCTGGTAGTCCCTTCACAAGTGCCTTGATGCCTCCTCTCTTTTTCAACCGGCACTCAATTTCTTCTGGAATTTTCATCTGTGCTCACCATTTCAAATTTTGTTGAAATACCAAATTTTATATACGGGTAGTGGTTGATGTGGTAATGACACCATGGCTGATATAGTTTACGATGCACTTGTGGCTGGAGCCAACGCACTTCTTGGATATCTCTCAGCCCATGTGCTTACCTGCCTGATTCCTGCCTTCTTCATTGCAGGCGCGATTGCTGCATTTGTGAGGAAGGATGCAATTTTGAAATATTTCGGACCAGAAGTGGAGAAATGGAAGGCATACGGGATTGCCGCTATCTCCGGCGGAGTTCTTGCAGTGTGCAGCTGCACGATTCTTCCGATCTTTGCCGGGATTTATAAAAAGGGTTCAGGTATAGGTCCTGCAACCACTTTTCTTTTTGCTGGGCCGGCGATTAACATCCTCGCAATTGTGTACACTGCGCAGGTGCTCGGTTACGATATCGGGGCTGCAAGGGCAACCTGTGCTATAGTTCTCTCTGTGATTGTCGGGCTCGTAATGAGTGTGGTGTTCCGAAAACATGATGAGTCCTTGAGGGCGAGGCAGGCGAAGAGGCGTGAGGAGAAGGGGAAACCCGCCGGCATCCTCCTTGCATTCTTCGGATTGCTCGTTACAATCTTAATCATCGGTGGCGCGGACATAAATTTCGTCGCCAAAATTCTGTTGATGCTGGTACTAAGTGTGGTTCTCGGGTTCCTGACTTACCGGTATTTCAGCGTGGAGGAGATTAAGACCTGGGGTTCCGAAACGCTTGACCTAGGTAAAAAGATTTTTCCAGTGCTTCTGGCTGGCGTTTTCCTGGTTGGAGTGATTGCCTTCTTCCTTCCACCAGAGACCTTCGGACCGTTTCTCTCGGGTAATTCTGTGCTGGCATGTGTTACCGCCAGCATGATCGGTGCCCTGCTCTACATGCCCACGCTGCTGGAAGTACCGGTGGTCGGGACCACGCTAGGTTATACATCCGGGGTGATCGGGCATGGTCCCGCGCTTTCTCTCCTTCTAGCCGGACCATCTGTCAGCTTACCGGGCATGATTGTGCTTTCAAGGATTATGGGCATGAAGAAAACCGTTGCGTACATCATTCTGGTAATTGGAATTTCCACAATTTGTGGTTACATCTTTGGAATCCTCGCAGGTGGTTGAGATGAAAAAGAAAGGTCTATCTGTGCTGGACAAATTTCTAACCGTCTGGATTTTTCTTGCAATGGGAGTTGGAATAGGTGTCGGATACCTCTGGCCAGGGATTGCCGATGTTCTGGATTCTTACAGAATAGACACGGTTTCCATTCCCATAGCAATAGGGCTCCTGGTAATGATGTATCCCCCGCTTGCAAAGGTAAAGTACGAGGAACTGACTAAACTGGTAAAAGCGGGGGAGGCAAAAAAGGTTTTCAGCACTTCGCTGTTGCTCAACTGGGCGATTGGCCCTGCATTGATGTTTGCCCTTGCATGGATCTTTCTGCCCGATTTACCAGAATTCCGCATTGGCATAATCATGGTCGGACTTGCGAGGTGCATTGCAATGGTGCTCGTCTGGAATCAGCTAGCCGATGGGGATACGGAGTACTGTGCGGTGCTTGTCGCCCTCAATTCCGTTTTCCAGATTTTCATGTATTCTTTCCTTGCCTACCTCTATGTGACACTCATATCCGGCTGGATTGGAGGCACCAGCGAATATGTGAATGTGTCGATGGTGGATATTGCGAGGAGCGTGTTCATCTTTCTCGGAATTCCCTTCATTGCAGGCATAGTGACCAGGTTTGTGCTGCTGAGGCAAAAGGGGAAGGAGTGGTATGATAACTACTTCGTGGATAAAATAGGGCCCGTAGCCCTTATCGGGCTGTTGTTTACAATCGTGGTAATGTTCGCGTTTAAGGGCCTGTACATCATCCAGCGCCCTCTGGATGTCGCAAGGGTTGCCGTGCCCCTCGTAATTTACTTCTTGCTGATGTTCTTTGTTTCCTACGGGATTTCTTACAAGCTGAAATTCAGGTACAGCATCGCCACAACCCAGTCGTTCACCGCCGCTAGCAACAATTTTGAGCTTGCAATTGCGGTCTGCATCGGGGTCTGGGGAATTGGCTCCCTGCAGGCATTCGCTGCAGTTATCGGGCCGCTGATGGAGGTGCCCGTACTTATCTCGCTCGTGAATGTGGCTCTCTGGATTAAGAAAAGGTACTATGATGAGAACGGTTTACCAAAGGAGGTGAAAGAATGAAGATAGAGGTTCTGGGCGGCGGCTGTGCAAGGTGCAGACGGCTGAAGGAGAATGTGAAGAAGGCACTGGATGAACTGGGGATTGTTGCAGAGGTCGAGGAAGTGAAGGATGTTGAGAGGATAAGCGATTACGGGGTGATGATGACGCCCGCCCTCGTGATTGACGGAGAGGTCGTTTCAGAGGGGAAGGTGCCGGGGGTCACGGAAATCAGAGCGGTGCTGGAGGAGAAGGGGAGATAAAAAAACGGCCACGAAACTCTTTTATACCACTCTGACATTCTGTTTGGTGATGAAGACATATCTTACAGTCACATTCAACAGCGAAGGCGAGATCCCCTCAAAGATTGCGGATATTCTGTATCAGATTGGCTTCCGCCCAACGCATGGAAATTACGACTTCGTCTATGAATGGAAAACAAGCGTGAATCTGCAGGAAACAATTGAACTTGTTAACAGGGTGCAGAATGCCCTCAGGGGAACAAACATCCTTCTCAAATTTGAAACGATTTAGGGTTTTGGATGTTTAGAATATCAGGGAGTTTGCAAGGTTGTATTTTTTAATAAAATTCACTGCATCCCCGATGTTTGCAACCTCGTCAATTTCCGCATGGACATCGCTACCGATGCTCAGTTTCACAGTCTGTCCGTAATCCCTGAAGAAATCGGCCGCGATTCTGTAGTAGGGCATCTCGAATCTGCGGTATCTCCTGCTCGTATCCAGTTCTATGAAAATTCCATGGGTCGACAGAAATTCAGCAAGCACATCGTGCCCTATCCCTTCAAAGTTTCTGCCGATGTCGTTGTGGGCCAGGCCAACGGGCACACTGATTTTCTCAAGCATTGGAAGCGTGTCCTGGAGCGAGACACCATCATGGGCTCCATCGTTCACATACTCAAGCAGTATGAAGTCAAGATTGTTCAAAAATTCGTAGTTGTATCTTTCTGGCCGAAACTCCGGATGCGAACAATCTATTTCCACACCCGCATAGATGCGCACAACATTCGCATACCTTTTTTTGAGTTTTGTTATTTCCTCGAGGTAGGGCTTCTCAGCATAACTCTCGATAGCGGTGGTTTTGGTTGTGAGGTAATGGTCCGCAAACCCGACCACATTAATCCCGTAGTGAATTGCTGCCTCTATAAGTTCTGCCGGTGAAAAAATTCCGTCTGAGTATTTTGTGTGCAGATGCAGGTTCATTCTCTCCATCTATGCCTCCATTCCTCCCCTACTTATTCTTTTCCTTCTCAATTCTAGCATACTCCTTTTCTATCTTTTTCAGCATGCCCTTGCCACCGACCCGTGTGTAGAACTGCTTTGCTTCCTCAAGTAACTTTATCGCCTCCTCAATCCGTCCGCTGTCTATGTAAACCCTCGCAATGTCCACCTTTGTGTTGTTGAAGCTGTCTATCTTCTCGATTTCCTGGTAGAGCTTCATGGCTTCGGTGTATTCCCGCTCCGCCTCCTCAAACTTTTTCGAAAGACGGTAGATTTCGCCAAAGCCAGATATCACACCGGCAATCAGTTCCTTGCTCCCTGTTTCGTCCGCGATGGCTTTTGCCTCCTTTATCAGTTCCATCCCCTTTTCAAGGTTGCCCATCTCCGCGTAGGTCGTTGCCATGCTGCTGAGGGTGCTGGCTAGCATCCGCTTTTCCCCGAGCTCCCTGGAGATCTTGATCGCGGCTTCGTAGTATTCGAGGGCTGTCTTGTAGTCCTCTCTATCCTGGTATATGGTGCCAATGTTGCTCGTTGCCAGCATTTCAGAGGTCCTGTCCCCGATCCTCTTCGAGATTTCCAGGTCTTTCTTGTAGAATTCCAGTGCCTGCTCGTCTTCTCCCTTCAGAGAGTAGATACCCGCAACATTGTTGTAAACGGTGGATACCCCCGAGAGGTCCCCGATTTCCTCGTAAATCTTCTTTGCCTTGTCGTAGAATTCAAGCGACTTCTCCACCTCGCCCAGGTCTCCGTTGATGATTCCAAGGTTGTTGTAGGAGCCAGCGATGCCCTTCTTCAGATTGTGTTTCTTCCTGATTTCAAGTCCCTTTTCTATGTACTCCTTTGCCCTCTTCAGGTCCCCGAGGAACCAGAGCCCTGTGCCGAGACGATGATAGGCCTCGCCGACAAGAATTTCATCACCCGTCTGTTCACTGAGCTCCGCTGCCTTGTGATAGTAATCCACCGCAACCATGTACTCCCCTTTCTTCTCATGCACCCAGCCCATGTTTCTGTAGATTTCACTCTTTGACCGCGCATCCTCTCCAGCCAGAGCCAGGGCATTTTCCAGAATTGCAATCGATTTCGGAAAATCTCCCTTTTCCATGTGGGGATAACTCATCTTTATGAGGATACCAATTCTGAGCTTGGCATCCTCCGTATTCTCAAGGGCTTTTTCGTAGGCGGAAATGGCCTTGTCAAACTCGGCAAGGGTGGAGTAGCAATCACCCATCATCCTGTGAATTTTCACAGCGAACTCCTTTTTTACATTCTCATCTGGAACAGTGTCGAGAACATTCACCGCCTCCAGCAAATTTTTCAGGGTTTCCTCCGTGGCATAGTTCGCAGATGCGAATTCAGCAGCGAGAATTTTATAATGGACACCCTTCTGCGGCTCGCCCCCCAGAATAAAATGCCTTCCAATCTCGGCATAGTATTTTTTATCCTTTCCATGGAGTTTCTCAAGTTCAGTTCCGGCCTTCTTGTGCATCAGCCGTCTCCTTGGCGCAGAGGTTTCAGTGTATATAACCTCGTAAACAGGGTTATGCACGAATTTATACACCTCCTCCCGTGCATGTGCCTGCTCCAGATATCCCGTGGCGATCAGGCGGTCAAGGATGTCAAGAAGTTTATCCTCGTCCATGTCCAGTGTGTTCTTCACCGCCTCATACTCAAAGATTCTCCCGAGAATCGCACAGCTCCGGAGCACCTTCTTCGTATCCTCATCGAACCTGCTCACCCTCTGGGAGATTATGGTTTTAACCGTGCTAGGCAGCTGGATTTCGCTGATGTCCACCTTGAGTTTCCTTTTTGAAAGGTCAAACAGGTCCTGCTCCTGAATTGCCCTTCCAACTTCCTCAACGAACAGCGGGTTTCCTCCTGTTCTCTCATGCACCTCCTCAACCAGCTCCTTCGGCAGCTTCCAGGTGCCGAGAATTGCACCCAGAATTATTGAGACATCGTTCACACCGAGCGGAGAGAGCGTAATTCCCATGCAGTTCCTCTCTATGTTGATGTTGTGAATGGTCTCGGTAAACGGTGTGTTCCCTACCACGCGGAGGTATTCATCTGGATAGGCGGCGATTGCAAGGATTCGCATGTCCGAGATTGCCCTGGAGAGGTAATGGAGAAACGAGAGGGTGCCGGAATCCCCCCACTGCACATCATCAAGGATGAAAAGCACCGGATTCTTCTGCGAAATTTCAATGAATTTTCTGAGGTAGTTTTCGAGCACTCTGGTTTTTTCCCTTGCAACGCTGGCACCAGTTTCCTCCACAATCTCAGGCGCACCGCCACCGATCAATGCAAGCGGGGTGTAGGACTCGTCCGTCTCCCGTTTTGAGTATTTCTCAAGCACATCCGTGATTGGAAGATACGGGACTGCCTTCTCATCCAGACAGCGACCGAAAAGCACGGTAAATCCCTCCTTCTCCGCATACTTTGAAATTTCAAGAATCAGGCGGGTTTTTCCGATGCCCACGGGGCCTGTAATAAAATACATTCTGCCCCTCCCGTTTTTCGCCGACTCCAGCCCCTGTTTCAGTTCCTGGATTTCTTTATCTCTGCCGACAAACGGAATTTCCATGATTGAAAGAATATAAAACAGTTAGAAAAAGATTGCCATAAGGAAACCTCTCGCTCATAAAACCTCCGTATAAACTTTTGCCAGATGTTTTTTACAGATAATTATTTATACCGCTAAATGTATATTGACAAACAGCATCAAGGTCGATAATGGCAGAGGAAATATATATCGGAACCCATGGTTATGAAATTACGCTTCTGATGGATGTGAAGGCCAATGGCTGAGGCACAGAACGGGAATGCTGGCAAACCTGAACGATGCGGTTGTCAAGTCCTACTGGAAACTCTTGCTAGAAAATTTGAGGAAAAAAATGCCAGGGGCGTGATTTTTGGTAAAATCCAGGATAACGGGATTACCGTGATTTCGCTTGCGGTCCGTGATTTCGACGGGGTCCTCCACACCCTGAGGGATTGCGGTGCAAAGATAGAAGTGGGGGAGAAGGGCCTTGAAAATCTTACAAGCGGAAAAAAGTTCAGAATCTCAAGGAATAAAATCGGGGGCAGATTTGCTGGTGACCCTGAAAATGAGAAAATTTTGATGACCCTTGAAAAGACGGATGCGTTCGGAAAAGTGGTGGAATGTGGGGATACGAAATTCTGCCTCATCTTTCTTTTAAAAGGAGATGAGAAAAAGATCAAGGAGTATCTGAACTTTTATGCTGCACTGGCAGCTCATGCGGTAGCACTTATTGTGCCACCGGATAAAAGCCAGAATCTGCATGATATCATAATCAATCAAATTCCAGAACTTTTCGTCATCCAGGACACCGCACACACCGTGCTTTATGCAAACCTCGCTGCAGCCAGTTATGCCGGAAAAAAGAGGGAGGAGATTCTCGGCATGAAATGCTACGAAATCTGGCACGGCAGGGATACCCCCTGCGAAATCTGTCCGGTTAGGGACGCAAAAAACAGCAGAAAATTCGCAACCGGGGTTGTGGCTGGAAAAGATGGAAGAATCTGGTATATCCGTGCACAGCCCATGCTTGACAGCGATGGCGAAGTTATGGCAATCCTGGAAACCAAGGGAGATATTACCGCAGAGGAGAAACTGCGGAAACAGATTGCCGCCCTCGAGGAGGACTACAAGGCAATCGTGGATAACGCGGTGGCGGGAATCTACAGGAGCAGGTTGAGCGACGGGCTCGTGGTGATGGCAAACGATGCGTTTGCAAGGATTCTTGGATTTGAGAAGAAGGAGGATATAATCGGAAAATTTGTCGCGAGCAAGCACTATGTAGACATCTCCCAGAGAATTGCAATTCTTGAAAAAGCAAGGAGGGGATTGTTGCCAGCTAGCACCGAGATAAAGCTGGTCGGTGCTGACGGAAAAGTGCGGGTCCTGCAGATGCATGCCCGCATTATGAAGATTGATGGGGAGGAATTTTTCGAGGGTGTGGCTGTGGATATAACCGCGAAAAGGGAGATTGAGGAGTCGTTGACGCTCTCCAACAGATTACTCCGGATTTCGGCGGATATAAATATGGCGATTGCGTCGTCCTTGACCCTGGAAAGGTTCCTGAACAATGTGTTTGTGACCTTCATAAAAAACGGCTACGATGCGTGCCTCATCTTCCTGAAAAATGAAAAAGGGGAAATTGAACTTCTACCGCCAATCGAGAAAACTGAGTTGCTGTCCGAACTTGGCAGAGAATTTCTGACTTGCCATCCAGTGAAGTCCGCTATCGTAGATGGGCGGCAGCTCCACATAATTGCACGGTATCAGGATGAAAAAATAAAGAAATTTTTTGAGGACGCAAATTTGACCACTGGCATTTTCCTGCCTCTCATTGATAAGGGGCTGATACATGGGGCGGTGTTCCTCGGCTACTCGGACAAAAATGCTGAGTTTAAGAGTGGGGAAATCAGTGAACTGGAGATAATTGCCGGAAACATCGGTTTCGGCATCGGGGCAATTAAAGATATGGCCGAGAAGAAACGGCTTGAGGATGCGTTATTTGAGAGTGCGGAGAGAATCAGGCAGATTTCGGAAAACATCTCGGATGTGCTCTGTGTCGTGAGCGAGAAAGGGGTCATCGAGTTTATTACCCCCTCTATAACCAAACTTACCGGGGTAGGCGTGGATAAATTGACAGGCAAATATGTTGAGAGTTTGCTTCCGGCCCAGGATTACGCGATAATCCGGCAGGAAGCCCTGAAGGCAATGGCGCTGATGGTTCCGATCACCCTTGAAATTTCCGTGCCCACTGTCTGGGGAAACTCTGTTGAGTGCGAAGTTTCGCTCGTCCCGTTCATCCATGGAAAGCACGAGAAAAAGCTCGTTATCTCTATACGGGACATCACGGATAGAAAGCACACAGAAAAGCTTGCAAAAGAAATTGAAAAACTCAGAATCCAGAGCTTGATGAGCACCGCAGTGCCTGCCTACACAAAGGATGCACCTTTCTCGGTATACAATCTCACGATGGAAAGATTCGGAAAAAGGTTCGAAGAAACCCATCGCGACGAGTTCATGAAATTCAAAAAAGAGATGGAGGGTGTGAAAGACCTCTCGGATGTCCAGATTTACTTAATGTGGCTTGAAAAAATGCTGGCTGGCCTCAGCGTCCGTATGAAATCGAGAGTTGATGACGACCATATGTTTGTGGAGTTCCTGAACTGTCCGTGGCTGGACGAGGCGAAGAACTATCCTGTGATGTGCGGGATGTGCAGGGGGATTGTAATAAGAAGTGCATCGTGGGTTGGCGAGGTTCTGTTCCACGAGCAGCACCGCAGCATCGCGGGTGGTGGAAATACCTGCCTGTTTGAGGTGAAGGTGAAAGGAGGGCAGAACCTGGCAGATCCCAGCGACAGGATGCAAAACTCTTAAATAGAGGTAGCCCGTTGTAAGTTCGGTGATGTCCATGGTACCAGCGGAAAAAGAGGATAACATAATACTCGTGGGCAAAAAGCCACCGATGAACTATGTGCTGGCAGTGGTAACACAGTTCAACAGCGGTGCCACAGAAGTCGCGATAAAGGCGAGGGGCAAGGCAATCAGCCGGGCAGTGGATGTGGCCGAGATCGTGAAAAACAGGTTTCTGAACACGGTGAAGGTGAAGGAGATCAGGATAGGCACCGAAACAGTCACAAACCAGGAAAACAAGCAGACAAATGTCTCCTCAATAGAAATTTACCTCACCAAGTAACACCCGTCTGTTTTCTTTATTTTTGTTTTTTATTTATATCCGGTTCCTGCGTCAAGCTGTTTTATTTTTCCCCGCACATACCCGAGCGCGAGGAAGGCAAGGGCAATTGAGAATCCGAGCCCGATCAGCCCGGAGTACCAGAGGTCTCCGAAGATTGCGCCGAGAGATGCGAGGAGGTTGAAGAGCGCATGGAGTCCCATCGCTGTCAAAAGCATCAGGATGCCTGTTCCATATCTCCCCCTGAGGTAGATGCACCCCAGCCCGTAGCCCGCAATTCCGGATGCAGACGCATGCAAAATTGTGGAGGAGATGCCCCGCACAAAAACAAGCAGGGCAAAACTCTCGAAATCCCCTGCCAGGGCGAATTCCCATTCGTAAAGGATGTTTTCGGTGGCTGCAAATCCGAGTCCCGCGGCGGCCCCGTAAATGAAGCCATCCTCAAACTCATCTATCTGAAACTTTGCTCTGGTCACCGCAGACAGCTTAGCCAGTTCTTCCACGAAGGGTGCAACCACGCAGGCCATCACGAGCCCTTCAATTACCGGGTGTTCCTTCAGAAACAGATACATCCTTTCAATCTGGACCTTGTAAACGAAGTAGAAGATTAATTCAAAAATCATGGCAATTATCACGGAATAAAAAGCTCCCCTCGCAAACACGCTGAGCACCATACCCCAGGGCTCCCTGTTAAACTTCTCCGTGTTCCTGATGAGAATCAGATAAATCAGAGAAGGCAGGAATCCTGCAAGTACCAGGAGAAGCACTCTCACCAGCAGCACCGTGATTCCGCTCACGGGGGGAAATAATTGATTTGGGTATTTTAGAGTTTCTGCGTCAGGAGGTTTAAACCAAAAATATTTATCATGCGAGTGAGATAGGGGTTCAAATGCGAGTTGATGCCCTTAGAAAGATGCCGAAACCCGTAATTCAAAGAATTGCTGATGAGATAGTCAGGGTTCTCGGAATGAAGGTGGAAACCAGATTTGCGAAGGGTGATTTTATTGAAATTGCAGGCAAACTAAAGCAGGGGAGTGAGGAGAAGAAATTTGTGCTGGTGGTTCACACCGGGAACTTGCTGCCAGATGAATTTTTGACCGCCTTCAGAAAAGCCCTTAAGAAGGAGAATGCGGAGGCAGTTGTCCTCACGCTCGGGGGAATTGAGACGGAAACCCATGACGAGCACATCAGGATTGTTGCAGGCGATGCGGTTGGAGAACTCGTTGAAAAACTGGGCATCGAGCTACCCGAAGAAAAGCCAGAAATCCTGGATTTAAAGGAAGTTGCCCCCCAAACCCAAACAGAGAAGAGAGACGGAGGCGAAACCCAGAGCTCGCTGCCGAGTGCAGGCACGCTTGAAAAATACATGAAAATGGGGGTAAAACTTTTTGAAAGGAAGGAGTACGAAAAAGCCATCCAGTATTTTGACGATGCCCTCCGTCTGAAACCTGGATACGATAGAGCAATAGGTCTGAAGGCACGGGCTTACGCGGCGATGGGCAAGAAAGACCTTGCGCTTGAAATTTACAGAAGAGCCCTTGAGCAGATGCCGGACAAATACGAATTATGGTATGAAATGGCAGATCTCCTGCACACCATGGAAAGATTTGACGAGGAACTTGAGTGCTACACGAAGATCCTGGAAAACAACAAGAAGCTTGACAATGTCTGGAACAACATGGGCATCGTGTATTTTCTCAAAGGAAAGTATGAAGATGCCCTGTTTTGCTTCGAAAGAGCAAATAAACTCAAGCCCGGGACCCCTGATTACCTGAACAACCTCGCCACTGTCCAGAAAAAACTGGGAAAGCATGAGGAGGCCCTGGCTACCTACCGGAAAGTGCTTGAAATTGCACCCGACTACACAGATGTGCTTCTCAACATGGGGCTCCTGTATAACGAGATGGAAAAACATGAGGAGGCCTACAGAACCTTTAGAAAGTATCTGCTGAAGGAAAAAAACTCTCCGAAGGGATGGCATCTCGCTGGAATTGCGGCAATGAATGCGGGAGCATACTCCCAGGCAATAAAGTGCTTCGAGGAAGCCCTCAAAATCAAGCCGGATTTGAAGGAATCGCGGGAGGGGCTGAGGGAGGCAAAACGCAAATTTTCCCAGAAGGGTGATAAACAGAAAATTTCCGAGGTTGAGGAAACCAGGATGCTTGGAGGCGGGGTTTCCCGTTCGGAGGAAACACAACCAGTTACCCAGAAAATGGAGGAAAAGCCCAGTGAGGCCCCTGAAACGGAAGTCAGGGAAAGAGACGGAGAAGAAACAGAGATGCTGAAGCCCGGAGAAAAGGCGGAGGAGAAAAAAAGGGAAAAGAAAGAGGAGACAGACGGACCTTCTGAAAAGGAAAGAGAGCCGTTGATTGCTCCGGCCGAAAAAAAGGAAGAGCCGGCAAAGTCAGGACTGGCAGCACTTGTGTCGGCAATTGCGAAGGAAACCCTCGGGAGCGAAGAGGGGCATGAAAAAGAAGCCCCGAAAGTGCCTGAGAATATAAGCGAGATATGGGCCCTCGTGAAAAATGGTGAGTTTGAAAGGGCCGCAAAGAATCTGGCAGGGAAGGATGTGAAAAAGAAAACGGATGTAGCCCTCATCGCGGGTATTGCCAATGCTGGCTCTGGAAGTTTCAAAGAGGCATCCGAGTGTTTTGATACGGTGCTTGCCCAGCAAAAAATGCATCTGCCAGCGCTTTTCGGTAAAGAATTTGCTGCGTTTTCACTGGGAGACCTCGACACCGCCCTCAAAACCCTTGACCTCCTCTCAAAGAAGTTCCCGGCATCGCCCTCACTGATGCTTAAAAAATGCCTTCTCCTTTACGCGAAAAAACAGTTTGATGAATGCGAAACCGAACTCAAGAAGATTGCAAGGGAAATGCAGCACAGTGAGCTTTACTGGTTTATCCTCGGGTCCGTGAACCAGCAGAAGGGACAGAAGGAAAATGCGAGGAAATGCTTTGAAAACGCATTAAAAATCAACCCCGGCTTCGCGGCAGCCAGAAAGAAAATCGAGGAAATGGAAAGATAGCATCACATCACCCCAGCATTTCTGTAGCACTGGGTTGCCTCTGCCTGCCTCCCTGTTCTCGCGAGCAAATCCCCTTTGTTGAGGTAAGCCGAGCGGTATCCTGGCTTCAGTTTTATTGCGGTATCGTAGCATCTCTCAGCTTCCTTGAGGGCCCCGATTCTCTCATTTGCCACGCCCAGGTTGTTCCAGGCCACCTCATACCTCGGATTCAAGCTAACCGCTTCATGGTAGCATTTTATTGCTTCTGAAAAATTCCCCATTTTAAAGTAAATGTCCCCCTTGTTTGTCCATGCGACCTCATTCTTTCCATCAATCTGGATTGCACGGTTAAAGCAGGCGAGGGCTTCGCTGTATTTCCCCAGTTTCTTGTAGGCAACTCCCTTGTTCGTCCATGCGACTGTGAGATTCACACCCATCTTTATTGCCCTGTCATAGTGCTGGATTGCCTCCCAGTATCTCCGCTGTTGCAGCAGTCTGTCCCCGGTAATGATTTCACTGCTTGTTCTCCTCAGAATCAGGAACACCACGGACGAAAACACCACTCCCGCGGCAAGGAGCACAGTGAAGCCAATCCAGAATAAATCCGTAAGTTCCCAGAGACGGAAAACGATGAAAATGCAAAGAAGAACGCTGAGGGAAATTACTATCAGAATGTCCACAAAGTGTTTTGCCGCGAAGGAGACGTGCACAGTTTCTTCGTAAATTTTAGGCGGGGCTTCAGGTCTCGGTCTGGGAGGGGTTTGCTGAGCGGATGAAACCCGTAGTGCTGGCTCCGGTCCCGGGACTCGCGATGGTGCTGCTGGTGCAGGAGGCGGTGTTGGAGGCAGCACCTGGGACGGGGGCGGCGGTTTCCTGGCTGGTGGCGAGGGTTTGGGAGCAGGTTTTACCTCCAGTTTGGGGGGTGGGGCAGGAACCTCCGGTGCAGGCACCTCCTCGAATTCAGCGTGGCACTTCGGACACTTCATCGCGGTGCCTGGCAGAAGGGTATTGCAAACTGGGCAGTTGAAGGCATTCGGTTCATACTTGAAGAGGGTGCCGCACTTTGTGCATCTGGTTGCGGTCGCGGGCACTTTGGCATTGCAGGTGGGGCAGCGGAATGTGCGTTCCTCCACTGGAGGTGCTGCTGGCTCCCTCGGTACCGGCACCGGAATCTCGAGTTCCCTTTTCTTCACCGGTGCGGAAATGGGCTTGGGTTTCTCTTCCTTCTTCTCAAGGGGAGGGGCTTCCTTTTTTACGAGGATTGATTTCACAAGGGCATCAATTTCAGTGTCAGTTTTACCCTCGCCTTCAGAGGCAAGCACGGAACTGAGCCGAATATTGCATCCACTGCATACATCCGCATCATCCGGATTCTCAGTTCCACACACAGGACAGACCTTGACCATTCTTTACACCCTCAACATTCTTCATGGTGTAATGGCAAAGGGGATATTTAATTATTCGGTGTCTCCGGTGCGGGTAAGCTAGGGCAGAAACAGAAGCGGGAAGGCCTGCGGTTTTTCCTCAATCTCTCACTAACTATTATATAATTCTTGAGCGTTTTCTGTTGGATTATCATGAAATCGGGAAGTAAAATCACAAAGGACCCGGGGCTACGAGATGCCAGGATCCGCTCCTGTGGTCTCCCAAACGGGCTGAGAAACGGATTTACCGGCGGAAGGGATTCTGGGAGGGGAGAAAAGATCAAGGGGATGCAGGGCCGCAGCAGAATTCCAGCCATACTCGGGCTTGCACTGGTCGTGCTCTGTGCTGTAGCTGGTTTCACTTGGCAAAGCACCATTGCTGGTGGAATCAACACTGGTGAAAAGATGAAGGCGATCCCGCATCCGCAAATTCACATAAACGGCAATGCGGATTTTGCAGTGCAGGCAGCAGCCAATGGCTGGGAGGGCAACGGGAGCCAGGAGAACCCGTACATAATCGAAAACTATGAGATTGATGGACAGGGCAGTTCGTACTGTATCTGGATCGAGAACACCGATGTGCACTTCGTGATAAGGAACTGCTATGTATGGAATGCCGTCACCTCCAGCAGCCCACCATACGGTGGAGGTCTTGCACTCAATAATGTGAGAAACGGGAACCTGAACAGTAACGAATGCAATGGGTCGAAATACGGGATTTATCTATACGGTTCATCAAAATCCAACACCGTAACTGCGAATTTTGCCTTTGCCAACGACTACGGGATATATTTAAAATCCTCCAGCAACAACATTTTAGGAAATAACAATGTGGCTTACAACAGTTACTACGGTATCTATCTGTATGACTCAACCGGCAACACCCTAACAAACAATTCCGTAACTGACAACTACAACGGCATCTTTCTGTCGGCTTCAAGCAACAACACCCTAACGGGTAACAATGCCTCCGATAACACCAATCACGGCATCAGCTCGTTTTCATCAAACTGGAATATCCTGATAGGCAACAGTGCCTTTGGTAACTACTGGTACGGTATCTACCTGTATTCCTCAAGTCGCCACAACACCGTGGCCGCTAACAACATCTCTGGCAACTACTTTGGGATCCACCTGTATTCTGCAACCAACAACACCCTAACAGGCAACAATGTTTCTGGCAACATCCAGTATGGCATCTACCTGTATTCCTCGAGCAACAACACGATGACCTACAACTGGCTATGCAACAACACGAAGCATGGAATCTATATAGAGACCAGTTCTGCAGGGAACTCGATCCACCACAACAACTTTTTTGGAAACAACGGCACGAGCAGGGGTTCAATTGACGGGAAATCCCAGGCATATGACAGTACCGGCAGCAACTACTGGTACGAGCCCGCAACCAGCGAAGGCAACTACTGGAGCAACTGGGATGGTAATGGCTGGGGCACCTCAGGTGCATATCCTATAGCTGGTGGCGCCGGTGCAAGTGACTGGTATCCGCTCACCAGTCCTGCTGTCCGCGAGGACTCTCCCCGGCCTTTGGCTTTACTGGTCCTTCCATGCTGCCTGGCTTTTGCATGGCTGTATAGAAAAAACAACAATTCCATTTTTACAGTATAATATCCTGCCAAATTCCTAGCCCTCCTGCTCACCGGTTGAGGCAAACTTTTTTTACCCTATGATATATCTACCTGTCGAACACGAGTTGGTCTCATGGCAGACACTGGGCAACCAGAACAGGAAAAACTATCTATAAGGGACATGCTCTGGCAGGGAAGATATGAGGATGTAGCTAGCATCGTCAACAGCCAGGAGGAGGCATTTCAGGTCATAGAATGTCTCAACGATTCAGACCTGATGACGAGAAAAACCGCAGCCCATGCTCTCGTGGTGATCGGGATAAAACATCCGAATTTTGTTATTCCATACCTGAAAAGGTTGCTCCACTACCCAAACCGCAGCGTGCTGAGCAATGTAATCTTCATCGTCGGAAAGCTGGGAACCCAGATGCCGAAGGAAATAGAACCCCTGATTCCGGACCTGATCGCGCTCTTGGATGAAAAACACTGGAACATAAAAATGAGTGCAATTTCTGCGATTGGTGACATCGGTGCTGCCGATGCGGACATCGTGCTCGGTGCCGTGCCCAAACTTATCGACGCCCTTTCTGACAGCCACAATCAGGTCGCGGTGACGGCCGCGAATGCCCTCAGCAAAATCTGTCCGGTTGATGTTGACTGGACCACTGAGACCGTTGATGCCCTTCATGACCTCCTGAGAAACGGTGATCCATGGGTAAAGGTTGATGCCCTGGATACAATTACCAGAATTGCAGATGAACACAATGAGCCAGTTATCAAGGAGCTGGATGCCATTGCCTCGCTGCTCAACGATGAAAATCTTTCTGTAAGGGAAAAGGCGATCGATGCAATTTCAGTTATCTTAAGGCATAACCCGGAGCTGCTGGAAAGGGTGAAGGACGGAATCTTCAACATTCTTGTCAATGACACGGCCTTCCTGAAAATCAAGTGCATAGACCTTCTCATGGATGTGTTTTCCGCAAATCCAGATAGTATCCGCTCTCTGATTCCCTCGGTCATCGCCTGTCTCACCGAGCAGAACCCGGATATGAAGGAAAAGGCGAGACAGATTCTTACCGAAGTTGCGAGGGGAAAACCCGAGTTTCTCGTTGAATACCAGGGTACCCTTTCTGCACTGCACGCCGACGACATTCTGGAGGCGATGAGGCAGAGACGATGATACGAATCCATTGCCTGGTCGAGAACTCGGTGAAGTTTGGCACCCATTTCTGGGGGGAGCACGGGCTCTGTCTGTTTGTCGAAAAAAACGGGTCTAACTTTTTCCTGGACGCGGGAGGTAGCAGGGAGGTGCTCCAGCACAACCTTGAAATTTCAGGATTGGACCCGGGAATCGCAGGGGCCATTCTGCTCTCCCACGGCCACTATGACCATACCACGGGTCTGCCCTTGCTTCTGCAGAAAATGAGGAACCCCGCACTCTACGCCCATCCCGGGGTCTTTGCGGAGCATTACGCTTATTCCGGTGAGAAGTACAGGTACATCGGTGTTCAGTTTGAGAGGGAAGAGATTGAGGGCCTTTGCAAGATGAAGCTGGGCAAGAAGCCCGTGGAAATTTCCGAAGGGGTTTATTTTTCAGGCGAAATTCCTGGAGTGAGGCCGAAGAAGGGCAAATTTTTTCTGAAGGCAGGTGAAAGTTATGTGGATGATGCGCTTGTTGATGATGCGGCAGTTTATCTAACTACGAAAAAAGGCACGGTTGTTATTTTCGGGTGCGGACATGCAGGTGTGATAAATACAGCTGAGCATGCGAAGAAACTAACGGCCCAGAAAATCTACGGAATTTTTGGCGGCACCCATCTTGTCTCAGCCACCAGTGAGGAACTTGAAGAGGTGGTCGAATTCTTGAAGGCAGAGGAGGTGGAAATGCTTCGTCTGGCCCACTGCACGGGCCGGGAGGCAGAGTGGGTTTTGAAAAAGGAATTTGGAAAGAAATTCGGGCATTTTCCGGCGGGCAGCGTAGAAACCATAGAAGATTGATTTACCTCCGTGCCTCCCACACCATGTGCCCCAGCTCATTCAGCAGGATTTCGGTCACCGCAAGTTTCACGGCGCCTGCACTCCCGGGTAAACAGACGATAATCTTACTCCTCATCACACCTGCAATTGCGCGGCTCATCACCGCCGAACTTCCTATTTCTCTGTAAGAAAGGAAACGGAAGATTTCCCCGAAACCATCCAGGTTCTTGTCAAGCTTACTGGCCACGACCTCGACCGTGATGTCCCTCGTGCTTATACCTGTTCCTCCTATGGTGATTACAGCATCAACCTCCGGATTAACAACAAGGGAATCCAGCAACCTCTCAAGTTTTTCTTTGTCGTTCGGGAGGAAGTGATAGGCGACCATTCGATGGCCTGCGCGTTCTAGAATTTCTCTCGCAATTCTTCCAGATTCATCCATCTTCTCTGTCCGCTTATCGCTCAGGGTAATGATTGCAAATTTCACGGTATGGGGTGCCATCTCCTTATGCTCCTTTGACCCCATCCCTTTCCTCCTTTAATTTTGAAACCACAACGATGTCAGTAATCCTTGTATCCGGATAACTGCCATCTCTATCCTTTTCAAGGTATTTCACCATGTCCCAGATTGTGAGAAGGGCGTTTGTAACGCCCGTGAGAGCTTCCATCTCCACACCTGTCTTGTAAATTGCTTCAACCCTGCATGTAACCGAAATGAAAGTTTCCCCGATTTCAAAGCCGAAATCGACCGCAGTTACCGGTATCTGATGGCAGTGGGGAATGTGTTCCCATGTCCTCTTCACCGCAAGGATTCCGGAGATTTCTGCCACCGTAAGTGGATTCCCCTTCTTCACCTTGTTCTGTCTTATTGCTTCGATTGTCTCACGCTTTAAAAAAATTTTGCCAGATGCCTCTGCGACCCTCAGAACATTCTCCTTACCCGAAACATTCACCATTCCGCACATGGCATCTTCACTGTTCAATGAGGGGCCCAAGCACTTTTATTCCGCCTTTCTTTACATCAAGCGCAAATTTCTCCATGCTGTGCTGGCACGCCCTCATCTTTTCAACCTGGAGATACCTCACAATCGTGCCTTTCGAGCGGTCTATTCCAAGCGAAATTATTCCATCCACGAGGAAACCCTCGTTTCCGAGAATCTGGGATTCCCCTCCCGGACTCCTCTCCATCACCACGAACGACACCAGATTGTTGTCCCGCAGCATTTTGAAGAAGTAAAACATCTTATTACGCATGTTCTTTTGGTCTTCCATAAGGGAGTAGAGGGCACCCAGGGAGTCCAGGCAGAACACAGTAAATTTATCTCCATGGAGTTGTTTGAAATGCTTGATTATTTTCTCAATGAAGTACATGTAGTCCGTCCTCTGCTCCTCAGGCACCACCTGGTCAATCTCACGGAGCTCTGTGAAGTCAGAAATCTGCATTTTCAGCGAGAGGTCAATCCCCAAACTGTCCATGTTTTTGAGATGGCTTTCCACTGTTTCCTCGAGGGTGGTGTAGAGACCAAACTCTTCACGGGTCTCCAGATACTTTGACATTATCGTGTAAACAAAGCTCGTCTTCATGCTCCCCGGTGGTCCAGTGACCAGGATTACTTTTGGCGGTTCAATATCTGTCTTGAATACCTTATCCAGTCCTTCAATCGTATCCCTGAACATAGCCTTACACCAGCATCCCTAAATGTTTTCTACAATTTAAAGTTTTGTCAGCGGGAATTGCAAGCACGATCGGAGAGCCCCCTCCGCCCGGCTAGAAACGGGATAATTTCTCCATGTACCCGTTTTCGCAGGATACCGCCTTCTCTGTTTTCCCATCGCCAGCATGATTTACAGGAACCTTCCCTTCATTGGAAAGGTTAATATTCATAGTTTGCTCTCACCATTCGATGCCTGTAATCTACGCTTCAAAAGGGCTTCTCGAGGAATACGGACTCTCGCTGGAGGAGGCAATAGACGGAATAGTCCATCTCGGCGGTGAGGTCAAGCAGGAAGAGGATAAACTCGCATTCGAGGTTGGTGCAAATCGCTGGGACCTTTTCACTCCGGAAGGAATAATTCATGCCCTTCTCCTTCTCCATGGAAAAAAGAGACCATCGAAATTTGGCTGCGAGCAATCTGGAATCGTCCTGCGGGTTGATGCTTCTGTTAAGCCCGTGCGGCCCTTTGTGGTTGGTGCGGTGGTCGAGGGCATAAATATAGATGGAAATTACATCGCTGAGCTGATGCAAATTCAGGAAAAACTTCACGAGACAATAGGGAGAAGGAGAAGAAAACTGGCAATCGGAATCCACGACCTTGATAAGGTCACGCCGCCTTTCACCTATCAGGCGGTGAAGCCCGAAAGCATTGCCTTCGAACCCCTGGGTTTCAGCGAGGAAATGAATCTGAGCGAGATTCTAGAACGGCATCCAAAGGGAATTGAGTATCGGTGGATTCTCGAAGGAGCCGTGAGGTATCCCGTGATTCTGGATGAAAATGGGAACGTGCTATCGTTCCCGCCGGTAATCAACGGAAACCTGACCGAAGTTACAGAGGACACGCGGAACCTGTTTATCGACATGACGGGCATGGACTTACGCACGCTCAAATCTGCCCTCAATGTGCTCACACACTCTATGCTCATCCGTGGCGGTAAAATAAGGGCTGTGGAGATCCAGGATGGGGAGAATTTCTACACGCCTGACTATACCTGGAAACGGAAGATCCTGAAGAAGGAAGAAATTGTTTCGCTTCTTGGCCAGGAAATTCCTGGACTTTCGGACCTCCTGGAGAGAATGGGGTATCTCGTAGCCGAGAAAGAAGATACACTGGAAGTGGAGATCCCGCCATACCGGTGCGATGTGCTCCATCCGGTTGACATTATTGAGGATGTTGGAATTGCAAATGGTTACGATAACATCACGGCATGTTTGCCCCGAACCCTTACCGTGGGAAAAACAGAACCGCTAACCGAAATTGAGGAGGCGGCGAGAAAATTCTTTATTGGAATGGGCGCCCAGGAAACTCACGCATTTGTATTGAGCAGTGAGGATGAACTATTCACAAACCTGGGGCTAAACGGGAGGGAAATGCGGGCTGTTAGAGCCAGAAATCCAAAAAGTGCAGAATATTCCATAGCGAGGCATTCTCTTCTTCCAGGAATGCTCAAAACAATTTACATCAATCAGCGGCATCCATTGCCCATCAGATTCTTTGAGATAGGTCTTGTACTTGAGCCAGAGGAGAAACGGAAGTGCTGCTTTGCAACCGTCCATCCCAGGGCGAACTTCACAGAGGTTAAATCGGTTGCCGAGAGTTTTCTGGTGGAATTTGAAGCAAAGTATGAAGTGAAGCCGCTTGAAACACCCTATTTTATCGGTGGTAGAGGTGCAAAGATCGAAATAAACAGTAAAACCGTGGGTATAATGGGTGAAATCCACCCATCGACCCTGGAAAAATTTGGAATTAATTATCCAGTTGCGGCTTTTGAGATCCAGATTTCGGGGTTACTTCTTTGCCAGCGTGATTTCAATTGCTGAAACATTCATTGTGGTCCCGTTCTCCCGCTGCACCTGCTCCGTGCTTATCTTTATGTCCTTTATTTCCATCTCTTTGATGAACCTGTTTCTCACTATTTCCACTACATCCACTGCCCTGCTTATTGCATTGCCCCTCGCCTTTATGACCACTTCCCTGGCACCGCTGTTTGCCTGCGTCACTACTGCTACCACATAGTTCATTGCCGGCTTGTTAGCCACTCGGATTACATTGTCTTCTGTCATCTGCATGCACCTCAGCGTCCCGATACATTTGGGAAATAAGTAATTTTCTATCTCAACTTGCTTACCTTTATCTCCTTTAACCTCTCGAGATTTTCCGAGTGCTTGGCATAATATTCTCTCACACTCTCCAGAATCTCCACCAGCGCCCCGGCAACCGCTGTCTTCAGGTCTGCTGGATGTAACCTGTCCTCCGCAAAAATCCGTTCAAGCTCCTCAGGTGTGTTCAGGGTGAGGTTTCCGCCAAACTTCTCGTCCCTCACAATTTCCAGTTTTCCAAATTTCGGGAAGATAATGTATCGTGCAATCTCCAGCACAGGATTACCCTCAACCACCTTCTGGGGACAGTATGCCTTCTTCATTTTCCGCTTTATCTCCTCCGGTGTGTCATGGAGGAAGATGCAGGAATCCGGGTTGCTCTTGCTCATTTTTGCATCTGCGATGTCCATTCTACCTGTGCTCTGGAGCCCCGAGAGTAACGGGGTATGCACCGCCACAAACTTTTTCCTGCCGAGCTTCTCCCGCAACTCTCTTGCAAGCATGTGGGCCTTTCTCTGGTCCATTCCTCCATAGGCCACATCCACATCCAGTTCGAATATGTCTGCGACCTGCATGCAGGGGTAAATCAGCTTCGAGGTATCGCTCTCGCTCTCATCCTCCTGTCTTCCCATTATCGTGAGTGTCCGCTTGATTCTGGAAAGGGTCGAATTCTTGGCAACAAGAATTACCTTCTTCCAGTAGTCCTTCGAATCCACAAGTTCCTCTGCAAAAACAAACCTGGTTTTTTCCGGCTCGACCCCGAGGGCCAGAAATGAATCCCGCATATAAGCCCCTGCAATTTTTATGTTTTCAAGGTTTCCTCCGAGCTTGTCGTTTATGTGGGCATGCCAGTCAGCCAGAAGAACTGTCACTTCAAAACCCGCTTTCTGCAGGTCCTTTATTTTTTCGGCGCAGACGATGTGGCCGATATGCATGAAGCCAGAAGGTTCGAACCCTATGTATGCCTTTGGCTTCCCCACGGTGGCTAAAATCTCCCGTAACTCGTCCTGTGTAACCACCTCTGCAGCGTTCCGCATCACCAGATTGATTCTCTCTTCCAGGTCCATGCTGAAGCCGACATCAAAGGTGAATAAAACCTTTTTTATTCAACCAAGGTTGGTTCAAAGATTGGGAACTTCCATTTTGCCCGCTTATCCGCACCTTGCGGACATGCCGAGTATATATTTTCACCTTCACGGAATCAATTGAACATCCTTTTGCATAGATGGAGGGTGAACCACCAGGAGCCATTGCACGGGAGTGCCGGGGGCCTCATGTAAATATAAACACCCTATGAATAATTATCGCTGCAATCACCTCTGAAACGGTAATGAGGGAAAAAAGAACATGCCTGAGGAAAAACTTGGGGGTTTTCTTTATCGGTGTGGTCTCGGCGCTGATTACCCAGGCCCTCAAATTTCCGACACCCCATACTGAGAACTTTTTCTTTCCTTTTTCTGCGGGGTACTCAACGATACACTCGGTCACCGGAAAGATGTATGCCCTGTGGGCGTTTAGCACAACCCTTCCCTTCTTCCGTGCCAGCCACTTCTCATAATATCCACGGAGCTTCTTCAGGATTTCCTTTATGCTGGGTGGATTTGCATTCTTATCCTCATCAGGGAAGTTCAATGCATCAATCTTTTCAAACTCCTGCTCGTTGATGCGGAGGTATTTCCTGCTCAAAGGCCTCGCAAAGCATCCGGACGGTAGCACAGTTCCACTGTCCCTTTCATGCTTGTACTCCCAGATTTTTCTCTTTATTACCCGCAACTTTCCTGCTCCGTCACACTCCTGGCAGGTCACCTCCCCTGTGCCACGGCATCTATCGCAAGGTTCATTGGAAAGTCCAGAACCATTACAGGAAGTGCAGGTTTCCTCCTTTATTTCGAATGGTTCTAACCTCATCCCGCCATGGCTGCTCCCTATCGTTTCAACATGGGGCCCCTTGATTTTTACTCCACTGCTTAATTTATATTCCGTTTCGTATATCACTGCCTGGGTAGGCCCGTGGTATGCAGGGGTGTACCCTTCTTTTTTAACCGCTTTCCGCGTGTAACCCTTCCCCCCGCACCTGGAACATTGCTTCTTCCCACTACCCCCGCATTTGGGGCAACTCACCTTGCCGGTGCCCTTGCAGTCACTACATTCGCTCTCGAACTGGGAATACGGGTAAATCTGGGTCTCGTTTGTAAAACTGTTTGGAGGTACAGGTTTCGGGTCCTCATTAAGTTGATACGGCTGGTTTAGCTTCTGGACTATTCTATCTTCCCTGAAGTATTCTACTTCCTCATCCGCCTCATAAAGCCCTCCGTAAAATTTCTTATCACCGGCATACTTAAACGACTTCAACAAACTCTCAGGCATGAACAGCTCTGCTTCCTTCAGGGCCGTCAGGTTCGCCCTCCATTCCCTGAATATCTTCTCTCCAGGAACATGGGCCAAATCCGAGGCACGGGACTGCGGGTCCCCGTATTCCTCTGACAAACCCGATGCTGCAGCCGACTGGTATTTTTTCTGCGTGTCGACGGTTGCCATTATCCATACGCGTCCGGTAGCGGCCAGACCTGCAACGGCTGCTGAAACACTCAGAAGGAGGAACGCGTAATTCCCGACCCAGTTGGTCATGTAGAGCAGCGAGGAGGCAATCCCTAGTAATATCAGCCCGGAGGAAGTAGGGCCAACGATGTCCACTCTCCTGAAGGCCATATTCAGAATTCCGGAAATAACGAGAATCATGCCAGCTGCTCCGGCAATGAATAAAAGGGCCAGGGCGTAGATATTTTGCTGGAATGCCCCTCCGTACATGAGGGCAGCGAGGGTAAGGAGAGCAAGGCCTGGGATCAGCCGGAAAATCCCCACGCGGGTGGATTCCCTGACAATTGCAAATGTGCCCATAAAACTGAGGATACAACCAGCACCTGCAAAAATCAGCATCAGAATCGGAGCCATGGGTGACATTATTTCAATCGATTCTCTTATGAAAATTCCAGCCACGCACAGGAGGGCAATTGCCGCGGCGAGGCAGCCAGCACCGGTCCTCAGATTTCTATTTCTCTGCGCGAGAATGTAGACACCAGTAGTTAGAAAAACAATTGCGAAAATTACAGAAAGAATTGTGACTACTGGTTTCAGGGCCATCCCAACTGTCCAGACCGAAAGCATTGCCCACCCAGCCAGTCCAATGAGAAAGACCCCTGCGAGTGCAAGAGGGATCCTCGATTTTGCGGTTCTTCTACCACCAATTCCAAAAATCCCGTAGCTGAGGAGCATAATTCCGATAAACAGCGAAAGTATGGAGGCGGGCACGCAGAGTCCCTCAGCGAGCTGTTCAAACAGCGTGATTTCCTCCGTCGGAATTCTGGTG
>JAOAJK010000010.1 GCA_026414225.1 Thermoplasmata archaeon | reverse complement strand
CTTCTATGATAATCCCACAGGAAAGGCATTCTATTTTTCAGTCGATGATGGCACGGGTATCATGCCAGTAAAGATTTATGACGATGTGGTACGGGATATGCTGGCATTCAACTCGAGAGCGAAACCACTAATTCCTGCCTATGGTGACTATGTGGAAATTGCAGGCAGTCTCCAGTACAAGAGTAATGACTTTTATCTTATAGTTAATCATGTTGATCAGATAAAAATAATACGAAGTGTACCATCAGAAATGTCAATAAAAGAAATTCTGTCTTATAAACAAGAGCGCGAGGGTACAAGGGTAATGATTCGGGGCAATGTGACGAGCATAAGAGAGTTTTCCTTTGCTTATGACTATATTATACAGGACGCAAGAGGTTACAAAATAGATGTATTTGTTCCCAAGTCGCTTGCAAATCTAACTGGGCCACTGCCTGAAATAAAGGAAAAGAATGAAATTCTGGTTTCCGGTGCCCTTAAATACTACAAATCAGGCAATACCTGGAAATGGGAGATAATCCCCTCTGCCTCCTGGGAAATAGAGGTGCTATCATGAATGGAAGCTTACCAAAGTTGTCAGAAACCCACATACTGGTTGTTTGTGTAGTTCTCTTGATTCTTGGGGGTGTATTTCTAGGGCTTGCATACTCCTCAGAAACACCAGTGACAAAAGTTGGAGAAATTACAGAAGATATGAGTTTCTCCCATATCCGGGTGATTGGGAAGGTAAGCGATTTTCCTTCCTACACCACTGATAAATATGAACAGCGCTCCACAATAAGATTTCCGCTCAATGATGGCTCCGGTACAATCTCCGTAAAACTGTCGGACGTTGTTACCGATGAAGTGATGAAAAGTGGAAATGTGCCTGGCTACGGGCAAACCGTGGAGATTGAAGGAAAGCTTAGTGTTTCCGAGTATTCCAAATCCGTAACGGTAATCAATCCTCAGTTCCTTAAGATTCTGACAAAGGAGCGGGACTACGAGGAACTCGCAGACCTATCGTTGCTCAATAGCGTCGCTTCCGAGGGTAAGCTGGTTAAGGTGAGCGGAAAGGTGAAATCCTTTGCAAACCTCGGGTTCGCCTACAGCTTCAATGTCACGGATGGTAGGGGGGAGGTGAATGTGTTTTTCCAGAAGACATTTGCAATGGTGTTTCCCCAGAACTTTTATGAACTGAAGGGTGCAAATCTTACAGTGAAGGGGGCTCTGAAGTGGTATGCACAGAAAAATTACTGGGAACTTCTCCCGACAACCTGGCTTGACATAAAAATCCTGAACACCACGGTAGAAAAGTATAATTCCACGACAATCTCTACTCTCCTTTCAAATCCAGCAACCAATCTCAACAAGCTCTTCCGCCTTGAAAATGTGGTGGTGATATCGGTTGGCCAGTACAACATGACTGTGAGCGATGGCAACAACTCCTTGTTTGTGTATTCAACGACGCAGATATCATACTGGGGGAACATTAAGGAGGGGACAAAAGTGATACTGCAGGGCAAGTTCGTCCAGTATGGTGGCATCTATGAACTCAAGGTCGGGGACAATTTCAGTGATTACATTCTGGAGGTGATAGGTTGATTGACCTTGGTGTCTCCCTATTCTACATCGGTTTCGCACTTCTTGGTGTTATTGTCTCGGCGGTGCTCTGCCTTGTTCCCGGTTTACATGTTTACAATGTGATGGGGTTTGCATTCCTGATTTACTTTGCATTTCTCAGCGAGATTCAGGACCACATGTACTTTATCATGTTCCTTGTCGGACTGGTTGTTGGCTACTCAATTCTTTTCACAATTCCGACAATCTATCTTAGCGCTCCAGATGACTCCACTGTCTGGATAATGTATCCGAGCCAGAAATACCTGATGCAGGGCAGGGGTCATGAGGCGGTGCTGCTCACCACCGTTGGAGCAATTGTGGGTGTGCTGATAATGCTGATTGCCATTCCGCTGTTCATGCAGCAGCTGAAGCTTCTGAGGGAAATAATCAAGCCCCATATGTTCTGGATAGTGGGTGCTGTTGTGATGTTCATCCTGCTTTCAGAATTTCCGAAGGATTTTGACAGGGGCAAATCAAAACTGAAGAAGCTCTGGGTAGGGTGGAGCACAATCCTTGCGGGCTATCTTACATTCTTGCTTTCGAGCATTCTGGGAATAATTATTTTCAACAAAACGCTGGTTCCTGCAGACAGGGCGTTTCAGACCCTTGGAGCAGTGTTTATCGGTATGTTTGCTGCTTCCAGCCTCCTTGTGGCAATATTCACGGATAAGGACATTCCGAAGCAAACAATCTCAAGAACTGTTGAGGTGAAGAAGGAGGAAATCTTCAGGGGCGGCGTTGGTGGCACCTTGGGAGGGCTGTTTGCTGCCTTCATTCCAGCTATTACTGCTGGTGTCGGTGCGCTGCTTGCAGGGCATGCAACAGCGGCAAAGGGAGAGAGAACCTTTATAATTTCGCAAGGTTCAAACAGAGTGCTTTACTTCGTCGGAGCTGTTGTGCTTTTCTTCACAGCCATCGGGATGAGAAAGGGCGCGCTCACAATCGGAATGAACCTGTTCTACACTCCCGAAACTCAGGCAGAGCTCTACATCGTGCTAGCAGGAATTGCAATCGGTTCAGCATTTGCTCTGGGACTTATCTTAATCTTGTCTAGAGGTGTGCTCAAACTCATCCAAAGAGTGCGGTACCAGACACTCTCGATTGTTGCCCTGATCGGTGTCACCCTCATCGTGTTCTTCATGCTCAGCTGGCAGGGGCTGATAATTTATGTGGTCTCAACAGGCATCGGTCTAATTCCAGTGCTCTTCCACTCCCGGAGGATGAACTGTCTTGCGGTGATTCTTGTCCCGATATGGCTCAACATGTCTGGAATTGGAGGAGATATTGCGGCTGGGCTCGGGCTGTTTTGAGAGGGCAGGAATGAGCAGGATGCCAGTAATGGCCAGCAGCACAATCTCCAGGTTGAAAATCTCCCCAGCGGGCGAACTGTAGTGGATTACCGCGGTTATCGGTCCGGTTACAATCCACGAGTGGGTGTCCGTGGTGTAGTTCTGCTGCGGCGAGGTCACATAATGGAAGTAGAGCAGAGAATTTTCATCGCACCAGCCAGCCCAGCCACCTGTAAGCCCAGCAATACTGCGTAATGTGGCATTTTCCACATACGAGCCATTCACCGTGTGCTGGGCATCGGTGCCTGTGAAGGAAATCTGACAGTAGTACTGGTTTCTCCAGGTGAAAGTAACGCTTGAGGGCTTGTAGATTGCAAAGCTGGTTAAATTCGTGGTTCCGCTTGATGGTGCTGAACCTGTGCCCGCAAAGCCCGTGCACACATGCCTCACCGTGGCGCTATCGTAAACGATTCCCTGAACTGACGCCATCGCAGTGGTTCCTGCATTGTACCACCCTGTGCCAGATGGAGTTCCATACGGGGAGTTCACACTCAGATAAACCCTGTTTGTCCCATTTGCAATGTAAATATCGTAATCCCCGCTTCTTCTATCCGCCCAGGCAATGCATAGTTCCTTTCTGGCATTCTGAGCATTCACAAAGAGGACTGTTGCACATGCCTGGCTCTGTGTAGTTGCATCCCTGTTCACCTTTATGTGGTTTGCATAAGGCAGAAAGCTCTGTCCATTGTTGCTTGAGTTGGTGTACCAGATATCGTAATTCCCGCTGCGGTTATCCTGCCACACGATGTGGGGATTATTTGCATCATCCAGTGCAATCCTTGGCTGGTACTCATCGTAGGTTCTGGTAGAAGCAATATTAACGGTAGTGAAGGTGCCACCCCCATCCGTGCTCCTTCCATACCACACATCGTAATCATAGTAGGTGTAGTTGTAGGTGTAAACCAGATGGATGTTGCCAGTGCTATCAACCGCAACTGAATTTGAAATGCAATACTCTGAATAGTTTGCAGTTCCAGCCACAGTGACCGGGCTTCCAACCGTGGGAGAACTCCCGGCATTCGTCACCTTCCTGTAAATTACATCCGTATCGTACCTTTGATTTCCGCTTTCATTGTAATGCTCATAGGTGTATTCCACATGCAGAACTGAAGATGCCCCTGAACCCTGAACGGCAACCGCTGGCAGGTATTCGTTGTAGCCAGTGCTTGCTATGGACACCGCACTTCCAAACGACTGCCCCATGTCCGTGGATACGCGGAATTTGACATCCGCATCAAAACTGAGGAACCAGTTGGTGTAGACAATGTACACATATCCCAGTGCATCCACGCATATATCAGGGTCCTCAGAATAATAATTACTGTCCAGCACCACGGTTGTGAAGGTTTCACCCCCGTCGGTGCTCCTGGAATAATAGAGGTCCGGATAGACCCCGCCTCCACCGAGGGCACTGCCTTCAAACACCACATGCACTACTGCACCTGCACCGCTTCCATAAACCGCAATTGCGGGGCGGGAACCATTGTCGGAGGCCGGAAGTTTAACAGCGTTTGCCCAGGTAAGCCCACCATCATACGACTTTGACAGGTAGATTGCATAATAACCGGTTTCGTTACTTTCCCACACCGCGTAGATAGTTCCATCAGAGCTGTATGCAAGGTCAGGCCAGATTTGCCAGCCAGTCGTGTTTGCATTCACACGGGTGTTGGTATCAAACGCACTGATGCTCTCCTCCCTCTCTGCCCTCATTCCTGCCCTCATCTCCGTAGCATCGGTTTCCCCGAGCCAGTCAGTAGCAATCATGTAATATTTTGCAACTGCGGGATTCGGCAGCTTCACGCCGCCAAATTCAATCTGTTTTCCGAATTGCTCCGCAGGAAAATTTCCCGCTTTCGTCCATTTCCCGTGCCATTCGTAAGAAGTTGCCCCTGTAATTTCGCACGCTCTTCCGGTGATTTCCAGTAGCAGTTCTGCCCCGTTCCCGGCACAGATGCCAAAGCCAGTAGCAGGATTCCCGTCCGTATCCACATACACCCGGACATAGTCAACCCCCTCAAGCACCGTGCCTGGCTGGCTCACGGGCCCTATGTAGACCGAAATAAATTTTCCCCGAAATTCCTGGGGAAATCGTTGGTCATCCGGAATCGTGGTGTTCAGGTGGTAATCATTCCCGTAGGGATAATCCCTTATTCCATCCCCATCCACATCGTTGTTTGTGTTCGCATCAAGAATTCCATCGTTGTTAAAATCGAAGGGAAGGGGGTCAAGCGAGTCAGGAATGGTGTCTCTATCCGAATCCGCTTCCACGGCAATGCCTGAGTAGTCCGGTGTGTGTTCAGGAACGGCTCTTCCAGCAAACGCATTTCCAGCCATCTGGATGTAGAAAAATACCTCATCCAGAGCGCTCACATTTTTACCAGTCTGCCTCAGGTCAATGCTGGGATTGTGCGTATCATCATAATCATAGGTAAAGCCACCTGGAGCCCATTCTCCGAATGCCCCATCAATTTTGACGCTCGGGGGTGGGCTCTGCACATAGCTCCTGTTGTTCGTGCCTGTGCTTTTCTTCCAGAAATATCCGTTGTTTACTTCGATTGAATCGACAGTCAGTCCGAAGAGGTTACCAGGTGCAATGGATGAGGGGTTTGCGTAAATTGAAAAATGGTCCCCGTCCGCAAAAGATATCCCCAGATTTGCCTGAAGCAGGTTATCCTCATACTTCAAAATGTATCTCTTACCCCTGTATTCAATGCATCCAGTAATGAGTGATGAGGATTCCTTCACCAAAATTTTCCCGATTTCCGGCTTTCCTATGACCTTCAAAATTGCGGTCTCTACCTTTACCTCACCCTGAGAAACGATTGCTGGAAGTTCGTAGACCTCGGTCACAAGCAATGCATTGCCCGAGACCAGCGGATAAGAAATTTCATCGGTATTACCAGTAAAACTGTTTGCCACGATGTGGACAGGGGCATTCATGTAATCAATTTTGGTCTTGCTCACACCGACCTCAATCTCGGACCCGTGAACCGCGGACGCACAGCTACCGATATACTGCCACGAGTTCCAGTTGTGCTGCTGTCCCATCGTTGTGCCAGTATATGCGTAGACACCTGTTGAAAGCACCCTGTTTGAAATCCCCGTAATTCTTACCATGTACTCTGCCCCGATTCCATTCACCAGATAACCAGTACTTGAGGTTCTGTCCGTGTCAAAGAACAGGAAGAATTCATCAGTCCGGTTGATGTTGTTTCCATACAGCGCATTACCTTCGACCCTGATGTAAATGAACACCGTGTTTTTGTCTTCAAAGAGGGCTGCGGAAGTTATGTTGATATTCGGGTTCACACCGCCCATTTGCTCGTAGAAATTAAACCTATCCACCAGGTTCCAGTCATCAAAATTTCCGTCTATCTTGATTCGGGTCTTCTTTTCCGTAAGTATGTTGTGGAGGAACAGAATTGTTGAGATGACGAGGATGATTGAAAAGATGAGGGGGATAAAAAACAGTTTTTTCTGAACTTTTTTCTCAATCTGGAACCTTTTTTTTCTATCGTAACTTTTTGTTGAGAGTCCATTGGTCTTCATTTTTTCCTTCATGCCGCCTGGCGATGCCTGGGGTCTCTGGGGTTCGGGAACTACTTGATGCTCTGGCGGTGTTTTCTTCATCTCCTTTTCGAGTGTCTCCCATCTTCTCACCTCTGATGGCTGGACTGCACCGGGCTTCTGGCTTTCAGTTCTTTTCGCCTTCTCCCTTGCCTTCTGTCTCGCAATCTCCTCCAGGGCTTCCCATGCTTTCACCGTTTCCGGGTCAATTTTCTTCTCTTTCTTTCCATACTTTTTGTAAAGTTCTTCCATTTCCTTCCAGGGGTCACGGATTTCCTTCTTCGGCTCCTCTTTCTTTTCCGCAATTTCCAGGATATATCCGCAGCTGGGACATTTGATGGTGCCAGGTTCCACCTGCAGGTTGCAGTAAGGACACCTCACCTTTTCCACCATGGGAGAAAGATTGCATCCCGCCTTAATTAATTTTTCTTCTGCCGGGTTTTATATCTCAGCAGAATGCTTCTTCACGCCCATCTCCATCTTCAGAATTTCGATCAGGGCATTGCCATCTGGCACCAAATAATCTGCACCGGCAGCCAGTAAATCCTCCATGCTCCCAGAACCCCAGAGCACGCCGATTCCCGTTGCACCAGCATTTTTAGCGGTGAGCATGTCAAATTTTGTATCCCCGACAATTCCTACCTGCCACACAGGCACATTGACCATACTTGCGAACTCCACGACAGCATCAGGTGACGGCTTCGGCTTTTTGGTGTTATCACAGCCATAAACTGCCTGAAAGTAGGGCATCAGTCCAAAGTGGGCGAGAATCTTTTCGGTGATTTCAGCGCTTCGCATCGTGAGCACGCCCATCGGAACACCAGCACCCTTCAGGTAGTTGAGAACAGGCAGGATGTGGGGAAAAACCTTCGTATCCTGGGCAAAGGTTGAAAGCATCAGCTTTCTGTAGTAATCCACCATGTCCTCTATCCGGTCTGTGCGTTTTCTCAGTATCTCGTGCAAAGTGCATCCATAGAAGGTTTTAAATTCCTCCTCCGTAAACTCTGGGAAACCGAATTCTTTCACAGTAGCATTTACGCACCGTCTTATTGTCTGTCTGCTATCTAGAATTGTGCCATCACAATCGAAAAGGATTGCCAGGAGTGCCATCTTTACTCCGCTCCAAGCTTTGCCAGAATATCTTTGAAAATGGCCTCAATTTCCCTGTTTCCATCGATATTTACGAGTTTGTGCTGGTCAGAGTAGTAATTGATGAGAACCTTCGTCTGGTTTCTATAGGTTTCGAGCCGTTTTCTCACCGTCTCCTCCCGGTCATCATCCCTCTGGTAGAGGGCTTCCCCGCAAACATCGCATCTGTCCTTGTGCTTGGGTGGGTTGTATTTCACATGGTAAACCGCACCGCACTTTTTGCAGGAACGCCTGCCCGTAATCCGCTCAACCAGGATTTCCTCAGGCACATCGATGTTTATCACATGGTCAATCCTCGCAATCTTATCAAGGGCTTTTGCCTGTTCCAGCGTTCTCGGAAATCCGTCAAGGATGAAACCATTTCTGCAATCTTCTTTCCGGATCCGTTCATTCACGATTCCTACAACCACCTCATCTGGCACGAGTTTCCCTGCGTCCATGTATTTCCGGGCCTCGATTCCCAGGGATGTTCCCTCAGCAACTGCCTGTCTGAGCATGTCTCCAGTGGATATCTGCGGCACCTTAAGATACGCCGCGAGCTTCTGTGCCTGGGTGCCTTTGCCAGCACCCGGTGCACCTAGCATAATCAGATTCATGGCAACCACTATACACATTTTCCTTAAAAACCTTTATATTAAAGAGGCATATTTGGAAGCGATAATTATGTCTGGGGAAATAGACATAGTAATCTACCCGCTTGCTCTGACCACAGCGATACCGCTGCTTTTGGGTGTCCTGTGCTATCTGCTCCCGAACAAGCACATAAGAAATTTGATTGTCGGCATTGGGACCCTGAGTGCAATTATAGGAAGTTTATGGCTTTTCCTCCATCTCACAACCGTTGAAGGAGAAATCTCGCTGGCCATAGACAGGATAAGCTTGCTGGGAAAGAGTTTTTCCCTTTTTGAACTCATTGCAGCCCTGGATTTTGCCCTCCTCGCCGGATTTCTCCTCATCGCGGTGGAACGGAAAAGTTTCTGGGCTGGACTCTTTGCAGTTCTCCAGCTGATTCCCCTGGGATGGTATGAGATTTACTACATGCCCTTGCATGAAACCGACCACCTGAATCCCATACGGATAGATTACTGGTCCGGGATAATGTGCCTGATAATCTCGATAATCGGTTCCCTTATCGCAATCTATGCTGTAAAATACATGGAGGGACAGAAAAACCAGAACAGGTTCTTTGCGTATGTGATCGGTTTTCTGGGTGCAATGAATGCGGCAGTATTCTCTGACAATCTTCTCTGGTTCTTCTTCTTCTGGGAGGTAACAACCCTTGCATGCTACATGCTCATAAAGCATGAGGAGACAGAGGAGGCATTGAGGAATGCAAAATGGGCGCTGGAAGTCACGCTCGGGGGTGGGACCGCAATGGCCTTCGGAATCGTGATTCTCGGCACAATGTCTCCCGCAATCACCACATTCTCCGAGATTGTGGCCAAAGCAAGCGAAACTGCTGGGGCAATTCCAGGACTTCTTATTCTCTCACTGGCTTTTGTGTCCCTTGCCGGGCTGACAAAATCCGCTCAGGTGCCGTTCCAGAGCTGGTTGCTGGGTGCGATGGTGGCGCCAACACCTGTTTCCGCACTTCTCCATTCAAGTACGATGGTCAAGCTAGGCGTCTATCTCTTCATCCGCCTCTCACCTGTTTTCAACCACATCCAGTCCCTCGGATACCTTATTGCAATCATCGGTGGTTTCTCCTTCATGGTCACGGCAATCCTTGCCATCTCCCAGAACAATGCGAAGAAGGTGCTCGCTTATTCAACGATCGGCAACCTTGGACTGATAATAATGCTTGCTTCCCTCCATTCCCCGTTTGCCCTAGCGGCTGCAATCGTGCTTACGGTCTTCCATGCAATCTCCAAAGCCCTCCTGTTCCTCGGTGTAGGGGTGGTCCAGCACGAGACCCACTCCAAGGAAATTGAGAAAATGGATGGGCTGATCGTTCGCAAGCCCTTCATAACCACCGTGCTCCTGATGGGGATTTTGACGATGATTATCCCGCCATTCGGGATGTTCCTTGGAAAATACTTTGCTGTCCAGGCAAGTCTTGAGATGCCCATTATTGTTTTCTTCTTGGCTGTAGGTAGTGCGGCAACAGTGGTTTACTACCTGAAGTGGATAGGGAGAATGATAAATATGGAGACGGAGGAGGAGCTCACACCGGAAAGAATGAGCGTGCTCTTCTCGGCACCGCTCGTGATCATGCTCAGCCTTGCGGTAATTCTCTCTGTGATGATTTCTCCGATTGTCGAGAGTTTCATAAATCCAACAGTCCAGGTGCTGCTTGGAGTCACATCGCCGCTCCATGCGGTGACCTACGCTACAACCCTAGCGACAACCTGGGGCTACTTCTCGCCCGTGTTCGTGGCAATCTTTCTCGCAATTGTCCTGCTTGTGCCCGCATTGAGCAAGGTAGAGAAAAAGGACCTCACAAAGGTTTATTCCTGTGGCATAGAATATCCCACGGTGCTTGGCGGGGCATATTTCGAGAAGCACATCGGCGAGGAAAAGATGAACCTGTATGTGAATAGCTTGGGTATTGGCTTGATGATAACCCTGCTTGCACTCGGGGCTCTGGCAATAACCATTACGGGGGTGTGGTAAATGGAAGCCATGATGGTTGACGATACAACGATAATCGGGATAGTATTTTTCCTGCTGGCTCCTTTCATAGGAATGCTCGTGATAGGACTTGACCGGAAGATCACCGCGAGAATGCAGAATAGAATCGGGCCTCCAGTGCTCCAGCCCCTCTATGATGTGATGAAGCTGTTCGGGAAGGAAGACAGGGTTGTGAACAAGGCGCAGATAATCTTTGCAATTGGCTTCTTCGGAATGACCTTGCTTGCCACGGTGTTTTTCTGCCTCCGAAGTGATTTACTTGTGGTCTTCTTTTTACTGAATGCCGGTGCAATCTTCATGGTGCTCGGGGCCTACAGCACCCGCTCAGCATTCAGCACGATCGGAGCTAACCGTGAACTAATCCAGATGCTTGCCTACGAGCCAATATTCCTGCTCGTGATATTCTGTATCGGCTACACGGTCAAAAGCTTTGAAATAACAGCGATTTACGAACCGCTAATCCTGAAACTCCCGCTAGCCCTGGTTGCAATGGTGATTGTGCTTATGATCAAGATGCAGAAGTCCCCGTTTGACATTTCTACAGCCCATACGGAGATAATTTCTGGTACGATGGTGGAATACTCGGGCACCTACCTGGGAATCCTTAAGCTGACCCACTGGTATGAGCTTTTCGTAATTCTGGGTGTAATGGGGCTCTTTGTGATTGTGCCCGGGAATTTCCTGCTCTCCATTGTGGCAATGATTTTGCTGATAGCAATTGTCTATCTGGTAGTAATGATAATCGACAACATCACAACTAGGTTAACCTGGGACTCACTGCCAAAGGTCGCATTGCCGATAGGAATAGGTTTAATAGTTGTTAACATGATATTTGTAGCGGTGACGGCAGGAGGTGCCTGAGATGGCTGATGATGGAAACCTGACAAAACTTTCAAGGTTGAAGTCCCCATGGATTCTGCACTACGACTGCTCAAGCTGCAATGGCTGTGACATTGAAATTCTGGCATGCCTCACTCCCTACTATGACATAGAAAGGTTTGGCATCCTGAACAAGGGCAATCCCAAACATGCCGATGTTCTGATGGTCACAGGTAGTGTGAACCACAGGAACAAGGTGGTGCTGAAGAACCTCTATGACCAGATTCCGCCACCGAAGGTGGTTATCGTGGTGGGTGCCTGCGGTTCAACAGGAGGTGTTTTCCACAACTGTTACAATGTTCTGGGAGGTGTGGATAGGGTAATTCCCGTGGATGTTTATGTGCCTGGCTGCCCGCCGAAACCCGAGGCGATAATAGATGGTGTTGTGAAGGCCCTGGAGAAACTCAAGGCAGTCCAGGAGGGAAAGTGGGTTAAAGAGAAGGGGAAGGATAAAGAAGAGAAGGAAGAGAAAAAGAAAGAGGAGGAATGAACATGGAAAATGATATTGTAGTGACAAAGGAACACCTTCTTGAAGAGGTGAAAAAATTTGCAGAGAAGGATGCGAGATTTGTTATCGCCACATGCGTAGATCTGGGTGAAAAGCTGGAAATAATCTATCACTTTGACACCCTCGGCGAAAAGCCAAATCTTGTCAATCTGCGGATGCAATTTTCCCAGGATGAAGAAATTCCATCCATAGCAAGCATCTATCCATGCGCTGCCCTCATAGAGGGAGAAATTGTAGATATGTTTGAAGCCAGAATCAAGGGGATTCCCAGCGGTCTCTTACTGGCACCAGATTCTCCGAAGGCACCCCTGCGGAAAAAGAAAGGAGAAAAGAAGAAGGAGGTGAAGTAGATGGCAAAGACAGTCCTCACCTTCGGTCCCCAGCATGTGGTGTTCCCAGAGCCGATTCAGTTCAAGCTCAAGGTTGAGGATGAGTTTGTTGTGGGGGCTGAGCCAGTAATCGGATATGTTCACAGGGGCATTGAGAAGGCATTTGAACTCAATGAGCTGAAGAAGAACATATTCCTTGCCGAGAGAATTTGCGGCATCTGCCAGTCGCCCCACAGCACCGCCTATGTGCTCGGTGTGGAAAGATTGATGGGAATCGATGCACCAGCAAGAGCAAGATACATCCGTGTAATCATCAACGAGATGAACAGGCTCCATTCTCACATGCTCTGGTTTGGACTACTGGGTGATGCAATCGGGTTTGAAAGTTATTTCATGCAGGTATGGAACTACAGGGAAAAGCTGATGGATGTGCTGGAGAAAATAACCGGGAACAGGGTGACATACTCTATGAACGCGATTGGCGGGGTGAGAAGGGATATCAGCGACGAACTCCAGAAGGAAATTAACAGGGTGCTCGATTTTCTTGAGGAAGCGTTGAAGAGTGTCGATGGAGTTCTCAGGGACTACACCATGGTGAAACGGACAAAGGGTGTTGGCGTCCTTACGGAGAAGGAAGCCAAGCGGGACGGTGCCGTGGGACCCACCGCGAGGGCTTCCAATGTGCCCTACGATATGCGGATGCTGGGCTACGATGCGTACTGTGACCTCGAGTTCAAGCCAGTTGTTGTAGATACCTGCGACAGCTATGGAAGGGCTGTTGTGAGATGGAAGGAGATGTTCCAGTCAATTGAGTTGATACGGGAGTGCCTTTCGAAGATGCCACCTGGTGACATAATGACAAAGTCCAATGCTCTACCGAAGGGCGAATGCGTGATCAGGGTAGAACCCCCAAGGGGCGAACTCTTCTATTATCTGAAGGGAAACGGAACCAAGAACCTTGAAAGGGTGAAGGTCCGTACACCGACCTTCGCAAATATCTGGCCCACGATAACCATGCTCACTAAGGGCTGCGAATTTGCAAATGTGCCAGTGATAGTGCTTTCAATAGACCCGTGCATTTCCTGCACAGAGAGGTGAGTAAAATGCCAGGTATGATTTCACTCATTCTCAGAAACCTGTTTTCAAAACCAGTAACAAGGAGATATCCATTCGAGAAACGGGCACCTTTCCCGACTGCCAGAGGTCAAATTGTTTTTGCAAGAATGAAGGACTGCGTATTCTGCGGCCTGTGCATGCGGAACTGTCCTGCCAACGCGATTAAGGTGGATAAAGCAAGCAAAACAAACACCCTCGAGCCGTTCAGGTGCATCCAGTGCGTAATGTGTGTTGAAGTTTGTCCGAAGAAAGTAATTGATGTCCTGCCCGACTACACAAAGCCAGAATACGAGAAAACAGAGATAAAATTTGTGCAGAAGTGAACCACACGAAACCAGTTTCCCTTTGAATCTGGCGGCCCTGGTTTTCTCTAGAGGAAAATGAACATAACTGTTTTAACCCCCTAGGCATTCGGGAATCTATGCTTCCGAAGAAAAAAGGATTGATAGTTGCGCTGGATGTGACTGAAATGGAAAAGGCAACGAGGGTTGTTGCCGCAACCAGGGATTATGTGGATGCAATAAAGGTCAACTACCCCCTGGTGCTTTCATGTGGGATTGAAGTTGTCAGGGAAATTTCCGCAATGAAATATGTGCTCTGCGACTTCAAGATTGCTGACATTCCAAACACCAACAGGTTAATTGCAGAGCTGGCGTTCGGAAACGGGGCATCGGGTGTTATCGTGCATGCATTTCCCGGCAGGGATTCCGTTAGGGCGGTCAAGGATGTGGCTGACAGGTCTGGCGGGGATGTTTTTGTGGTGGTGGAGATGAGTCATCCAGGTGGTGCAGAATTCACAGCAAAGCATGCTGACGATTTTGCGACTATTGCAAGGGAAGCTGGGGTACGAGGAATAATTGCTCCAGCAACAAGACCTGAAAGGATTGAAATGCTGAGGAAAATTATAGGGGAGGAAATGCTGATTCTTTCACCAGGTGTAGGCGCCCAGGGAGGAAATCCTGTCCAGGCAATTCAGGCGGGTGCGGATTATATCATTGTGGGCAGGACCATTTATGAAGCAGGGAACCCGGGTGAGGAAGCAAGAAAACTGAGAAAGCTACTGGCAGAGTGACGAAACTGTTATTACCTCCCCTGCTATTGAGTTTTTGCAGACGGGCTGCAGGTAGTGTAGCAATGTCCAGATACACAGATGAGGATGGTGTGTTTGCTGTGAAGACAGCGAGGGAAACAATATCCAGATTTCTTAAGGATGGGAAAGTTCCGGATTTAGAAAATGTGCCACCGCGGTTCATGGAAAAGGCGGGCGTTTTTGTAACCCTCGAGACCTATCCCTCTATGGAGTTGAGGGGCTGCATAGGGTATCCAGAACCAATTTTTCCGCTCATAGATGCCCTCAGAAATGCGGCCGTGAGCGCAGCTACAGAGGACCCGAGATTTTTCCCCATTGGACCTAAGGAATTCGAGGAAACCGTGGTAGAGGTGAGCCTGCTCACACCTCCAGAGTTGATAGAAGTGAAAAATCCAGCAGAGTATATTTCAAAGATTGAAATCGGCAGGGATGGTCTGATTGTTGAAAGAGAATACTACAGGGGGCTCCTCCTGCCCCAGGTGCCGGTTGAGTGGGGATGGGACAAGGAAGAGTTTTTAGCGCATACTTGCAGGAAAGCAGGTCTCCCGTCAGATGCATGGAAATCTAAAAATACAAAGATTTATTCTTTCACCGCAGAGATATTCCATGAAGTTAAACCGCATGGTGAAATCAAGAGAAAGATTCTCAAACCCTGAGATGGTAATATCTGGTAGAATTTTTTACGGAAACAAACTGGTTTCCGGGTCAATTGCAATAGCGAACGAAAGAATAATCCGGATAGGTAAGAACCTGAAGGGTGATCTGAACCTGGATTTTGGGGATAGAATAATTCTCCCTGGCTTCACAGATATGCATGTGCATTTCAGGGAGCCTGGAATGGAGCATAAGGAAAACTTTGAAACTGGCTCAAGGGCAGGGTTGAGGGGTGGAATCACCACCTATTTTGATATGCCAAACACAAAACCTCCAGCTGACAGCTTCAGGAGAATCAAGGAAAAAATTGAAATCGCAGGGAAGAGAAGTTATTCAGATTTTGGCATCTACGGGCTGGTTTCGGAGACCACGGAGCCGGAGAACATCTCCAATGCCGACGCCTGTAAAATCTTCATGGGTGCCAGCACCGCAAGCGAGGAGTTCGGGGATTACAGAAACCTCAGGGAGACCCTTAGAAAGTTCCAGGATAAAGTGATTGCAGTGCATCCAGAACATAAGGACTTCATAAGAAAAACTGCATCTAGAACCCTCATGGAGCATTATCTGGCAAGGAAGGATGCGGAAATTGAAGCCGTGAAGCTCATGGTAAACTACAAGGACCTGAAATTTCATCTGTGCCATATCTCGGTACCCGAATGCCTGGACTTACTTGCTGAACCTGGAAGAATCACGTTTGAGACCACACCCCACCATCTTCTCCTTAATCTGAAATCTGGGAGCGGTGCCAGGTACAAGGTGAATCCCCCTTTGCGGACCGAAGAGGAACAGGGAAAAATTTACCGTGCGTTTCTGGATGGAAAAGTTAAAATTCTTGCCTCTGACCACGCCCCCCATTTACTGGAGGAGAAGGAAAACTTTGAAACCGCGCCTTCAGGTATGCCTGGCATTGAAACGATGATACCCCTGCTCATCCTGCTTGCGAAACGGGGCGAAATTCCCATAGAGAGAGTAGTTAAAACTGGAGCCACAGCCCCTGCAGCCCTGTTCTCGCTGAAAAAAGGTGAAATAAAGGAGGGCTATTACGCTGACCTCACCGTCTGGGACCCGACCGATATAAGGGAGATAAAGGACAAGGAGGTCTGGAGCAAATGTGGCTGGAGTCCGTTTTCTGGCTGGAGTGCAGTGTTTCCCTCGCATGTTTACCTGCGTGGTTCTCTGATGGTGGAAGATTATGAGTTCGTGGGTGGAAGAGTGGGAAGGCATGTTGGAGGGCTGCAAGAGGGCAAAGCGAAGATTTAATTACTTCCTTTGCATTAGTGGTAGTGAGAGCATGGTTGCGATGGAAATTACAGTCGGAGACCTTGCCCTGATAAACTTCAGGATAGGAAGGGTAGTGCGGATAGAAAAGATAGAGAATAGTTTACGGGAGAGAATAAAGAAAGAATGTGAGAAACTCGGGCTCACCCTGAGCGATTTCAGCCATCTTATTTCAATCCAGTTCTTTGACGACAACACGGTTCAGCGCTTTCCTGAATCCCTCATCAACAAAGAGGGAGACCTCGTGAAATTGAACGATTACTACATGGGCTGGGTTCCGGTTAGCACCCTCGTAGAACTCAGCCATATTTTGAGGGAAGAAAAAGCTACAGAGGACTGAGACCATGGCAGGGGTGAAACTTTCAAATGTGGTCTGGGCGGCGGTCGCTGGGATAGGCCTTTTAATCATAATTCTCCTTTTCGTGTGGATATGGCTGGTATATACCCCGATGTGGGCATGCCTGATTTCCGGAATTCTGTCTCTTTTTCTCGGCATCGTGGCTTACTTTGGGCAGTCGTCCATTGAGAAACCGCTGTTCGGACAGGTTTCTGCCCTGGTGTTTGGGATGGCTGGCGTCGGCTTTTTGCTGGGTGCTGCGTGGATGCAGGCAGATGCCCTGAAAATTCCATGTCTCATAGCGGTGCTCATAGTGGCTTTTGTTGTGTTCGGATTCGGGGCATGGAAAATCAAGGATATGGAGAGGGAAAGGGAAATAAAGGCAACGCGGAAAAAACTTTAGAAACTTGATTTTTCATTCGTGCAGTTATACGGTTTTGTGCCGCCTGGCAATTTGATTAACTACTACTTGTAGTTAACAGGCAAAACATTTATATACTTCTGAAATTTTGTATTAACTACAAAGAGGTGTTAACATGGAGCCAAAGAAGAGGAAAGGCAGAATGGTAGCGGGTGTGGCAGGTGGAGTGATAGCCATGCTGGTTATCGGCATGCTGATGTCGATCGTGAGTGTGAGAATGGGGAGTGCGGACGGCGTGGAAACCGACCTCGGTGTGAACGCGAGTTTGAGCGGGAACCTGAGCGGGGCCGGGAAGAAGGACTATTACAGGATTACCGTCAACGGCGGGACAAAGCTGGTGGTGAAGGTGGACGGTCCGAACACTTCAGGGGTTGATTTCGACCTCTACATCAAGAAGGACACGAAACCCACGACTTCCAGCTACGATGCGAGGGGCTATACAAGCTCGAGCGATGAGCAGGTGAGCGCTGGCAACCCAGCTGGCACTTACTACGCAATGGTGTACGCCTACAAGGGCTCCGGGAGTTACACAATCACGGCAACGGTAGATGGTAACAACGGTGGAGGGAGTGGAGAAAGCGGGACCAATGATGCAGTAGAGCTCACCACGGGCATTGGGAAAAGTGGCATACTGGATTCCTCAAACACAAGGTCCTACTACAAGATTTCCGTGAATTCTGGCACTGGGCTGAGAATCATGCTTACTGGCCCTGCAAACGCTGACTTTGACCTGTTTGTTAAGAAAGGGCAGAAGCCGACGAGAAGTGCGTATGATTACAGGAGTAATGGAAAAACTGCAAATGAAAACATTTCTATAAGCAATCCTTCTGGAACCTATTACATTCTGGTCGAAAGATATTCTGGTTCTGGAAGCTATACCCTTACTGCGTACATTAGTCTGAACGCCCCGAGGCCTCTGCCTGTGGTTGAAAAATATCTTAGGGAGCGAACCGCTGCCTATTCCGACCTCTACTGGGATAACTACAATCCGGATTACGCAGATTATTCCATGTATGGGGGTGACTGCGCCAATTTTGGCAGCCAGTCCCAGATTTCAGGCGGCCTGAGCATCTGGAAGGGCACTGATGGAAAAGGTTACGGGGTGATAGGTGCGGACCCCTACGGCACTATCCCGTATGTGGACAACCTTCACACCCATCTGGTAAAGCAGGAGAATGTAAAATTTTCTTACATAGTGAGAGGTGCAGATGGAAAATGGAACGGAACCATTCCCGGTTACATGACTGTTGGCGACATAATTCTCATTGGAAATGCTGATGGAGACCACTGGATCCACACATTAACCATTGTAGAAGGCAGCGGTGCAAATGCAAGGGTGAATGCCCACACCAACAACCGCTACCACTATCCGTGGGACTACTACATGAGTTACTTCACCAGGTACAATTTCTATCACATAGAATCGCAGGGCACAACCACCCCGAAGTACATTAAGATTGCAGTTTCAAGTTTGAATGTGCGGGCAGGCCCTTCTACCGCTTTCCCGAAAATCGGAACGGTTTACTCCAACCAGATTTACATCGCAGTGGAGACCGTAACCTTTGGCGGAGCTTCATGGTACAAGATTTGGTATGATGAAAAACCTGGCTGGGTGCTTGCCTCCTCCGTTTCTGTGGTAAACAGTGGAAACTATTACATGGTTCCCGGAAAATATGCGAAGGTTTACACTGCCCCCAGTTGTTCCTCACAGATTATGGACACCGCACTCGTCGGGCAGTTATTTGGGGTTAAGGATGTGGTGCTTGTTGGTAGCGAGAAATGGGCATGGGTCTACTTCAGAGGCGGAGAGTTCTGGATTCCGCTCCAATAAAAACTTTTAATTCTTTGCCTAGTTTCGTTTGCAACAACCGATGGTCTTGTAGCGGGTTTCAGGCTGAGAGCGAACAGATACCATGTTGATTGCTTAAGCATCCTGGGGACAACACAACCTCTAAATTACAACCAATATAAAACAGGTTAAAAATTTTAAAAATTAAAAAATTTGGGAAAGAGGTTTTAGTGTTCTTTCCTTCTGGCGTACACCAGAATGCCTGCAACCGCGGCAATTGCTGCAATCACGCCAATAAGCTCAAAGCCAGGTGTTGTCGTGGTCTTTGGTGTCACCTTCAGATTTACTGCGCTGCTTGCAAACTCCTGGCCTGCCACCTTTGGCGTAACTTTCACTGTCTTCTCCGCTGTGAAGTCCTCCGTGATTGTTATTGTTACCTCTGCCTTGCCGTTCTGGTCAGTTGTAGCAGTATTTGCACTTAGCCCCGCCTGGTCGAAGGTGACTGTCACGGAGACATTGGCCACGCCAACGTTGCCTGTCTTCACATAGATTGTTGCCTTCACCGTGTTATCCTTCTTGCCCTCGATCTCCGTCTTATCCAGGGTCATTGTAACCGTGTAGGCAGCCGCGATGCCCTTTATGGTCAGGGTGGTTGTTGCACCTGTGTACTCAACAGCATCAATCGTGGCCTTTGGTTCAAGCGTTACCGGTGTATCTGTCTGGAAGTCCGCAGTCAGTGTGATTGTGAACTTAGCTTCACCGTTTGCATCTGTCTGGGCTGTTGCTGGGCTTATCTGGAGATTCGCGCTTGGAGTTGCCGTGAGCGTGGCATTTATGCCCTGCATCGGCGTGGTGCCGTTAAGCACCTTCACAGTTGCATTCACCACTGCATCCTTCTTACCGTCAATCTGGGTTGCCTCAAGGGTTACCGTGATTGCGTAGGGCACATATTTCACTGTGAGCGTGCTTGCCGCACTCTCGTAGGTCTTGGTGCCGACTGTAGCCACTGCCTTGACGCTTACCGTTGCATCCGCAGAGAATGTCTGGGTTACTGTTATCTTTATTACTGCCTTGCCGTCGGTGCCTGTCTTCTTGCCTGTCTCAGCGCTCAAGCCGGTGCTCGGGTTGAGTACCAGTGAGACATCCACATTTGACATTGGTGCAGTGCCATTCAGCACAGTTACTGTTGCAGTGAGCTCAGCACCCGTAATACCGGCTACCTGTGTCTTAGAAAGCTGGAGGTCCACATTGATGTTTTCCCCTGCCTTCACATCAAGGGAGCCAGTACCTGTTGCGGTGAGAGTGCTGTATGTGGCATGGCCTGTGATTGTGTAAGTTGTGTCAGATGTGATTGCAGATTTTACGGTCACCGTAAATGTGGCTATACCGTTAGTGTTTGTTGTTGCTGTTGTAGGTGCAACCTCAAGCGCTGTGGTTGCCGGGGTTATATCCAGCGACACAGTTGCACCCTCGATCGGTGTTCCACCAGAGGTAACCGTTACCTTTACGGTTGTGCTCTGCCCCACATTTCCGGTAATCGATGCAGGGTTCACTTCCAGTGCAGCGTTCATTGTGGTCACAGCAGAAACTTGGGCTGGTGCAGAGCCATATCCTGCGTATGTTCCGCTTGCTACCACAGCCACGAACTTGAATGATGTGTCAATGGTTACGAGCGAGTCAACCTTCACATTGAATGTGGCTTTGCCATCTGTCCCTGTATCGACTGGGTCTGTCTCCACAACACTCAAGCCCTTGCCTGTAGGTGTGATGTAGCCATACACACTTGCGCCAGGAAGCGGAGAGCCGCCGCTCGTGACGGTTACATTCACTTCCTTAGTCTTTCCTGGCAGGCCCTCAAGGGTTCCGATCGTATCCACAGCGACGCTGACTTCATTACCGCCATTTGCTAGCACGACGAAGTTGTGGGTGTACAGCGTCTTTGCCCCACCAGCAGGCCAGACAGTATACTTCAGTTCTACTGATTTAGACGCTGTGAAGTTGCCTGTCACCTGCAATCCCAGAGAAACTGTGCCATTCGCATCCGTGTTCGCCCTTACCTTCAAAATTTTCAGGTTATCTGGTGGCGAGAGTGTCTGCAATTCTACCTGCGCGCCGGAGAGCGGGGTTGTGAACTGTCTCACTGTTATGTTGAAGTAGAAGGTATTACTTGCGGTGCCAACAACAACCTGGGGGCTTGTTACCTCAACATTCAAGCCGGCCATTGAGATTGTGAAATATGTGTTGGCATTCGCGTAATTTGTGCCGTCAGTGGCATTCACAACGGCCTTGAACACTGTGTCGAGGGGATAGTTCTCCTTGCAAATTACGATGAATTCGGCCTTCCCGTTTGCATCCGTGGTCTTCTGGGTGGCATCGAGTCCGATATATGTTGGGTCAGGTGTTGGTTCAAGTTTCATGTTCACATTCACATTTGGATATGCTGTGCCATCGGCTTTAACAGCGCTGACCGTGAGCTTCAGCGTTGCATTCTTTGTGCCCGGCATTGATGCTGGGAATGCTTTCACATCAACCCTCAGTGGCGGCTGCTGGAGTGGTTTGTGAATTTCCATCATGGTCCAGCCATTGCCAATACCTCCTGGCTTTTCATGGTAACCCACCCATTCGGAGGCATCTGCGACCTCCAGCATCTGCCTGTAGTAGAGTACATTCGTTGGAAGATGCTTTGCGATCATGCCCTGGCATTCCTTAACGAGGGCAACTCTCGTTGCAGGGTCCATTTCCTCCATTACCTTTGAAGATATCTGATCATAGTACTGGTTCCTGTAGCCTGAAGGATTGTTACCCCCATCACCGATACCCGGGTTGTTCCAGTCAAACTTTGAGTTGAAGAAATCATATACCCAACCTGGATCCAGCCCCAGTCTCCAACCAAGAATGAACATCTCAAAGTTTCTGTAAACAAACACCTCGTCCACAATCTGGCCGAAGCTCGTTGGCACCGACTCTGCCTTTATGCCCGCTGACTTCATTGCCTCCGCAATCTTCTTGCCTGCTTCTGCCCTGATGGGGTCATAGTCCGCAGGTGGCGTCAGAATGTCAATCTGTCCGTTGTTGTTTGGACCATCCATTGTCCTGCCCTTGTAATCCTCTCTCCAGCCATCACCGTTCACATCCGTGTAGTTGGCAGCCTGGAGGATTGATTTTGCAGTGTCAACGCTGAACGGATACTGGGGTAAGGTGTCGTTGTACCAGTAGGTGTAGGACGGAGGCACAATTGAGTCCCCTTTCGTACCAAAGCCTTGCATTAATCTTGTCACAATGTATTCCTTATCTATACAGTGGGACACGGCTTTCCTGAACGGGAGGCCTGCATCCTGACCACCCTGGGGATTCGGATAGGTTATCGGAGAGTTCTCATCATCCCTTGGCTGATAGCCAGTTCCGGTATCATATCCCTGGAATGGCAGAATCATGTTGAACATGAGGTAGAAGTAGCCCCTGTCTGCATTTGTAAATACCTTCGCGCCAGGTATTTGAGAAACCACGGGCACCCAGCCAGGGTCAATGCTCCACCAGATGTAATCGATCACTCCCTGCTTCAGGGCTGTGACCATGGCATCCATGTTCTTGTAAATGATGAACTGGATTGCATCCACAAACGGCACCTTGTAGGTGTTACCGTCTTCAAGGGTTGCCTCCCAGAAGTAATATTCATTTCGTTCAATTTTTGCCTCCACACCCTGTTTCCAGTATTTGAATTTGAAGGGTCCAGAGCCGATTACATTTGCCTCACCTGTCGTTGGATTGTAGTCCATGTTCCATGTGGTCTTATCATTCCAGTGATTCCTCCAGATGTGTTTTGGCAGCAATGGAATTCCCATCACATCAAGCAGCACGGTTGGGTTTGTGCGCCACAACTTAAATTTCACTGTGTAGGTATCAACCTTTTTCACACCTTCATAGTAGGTCTCGTTTTTGTCAGTAGCACCAGGAATTTGTGTCCAGTCAAGCGACTCGAGCGAGGACACATATCTGCTCACATCCATGAGGAAGTTGTAGCTGAACACAACATCATCTGCCGTCAGTGGCTGTCCATCATGCCACTTCACGCCCTGGCGGATCTTCACCGTCCAGTTAAGGTGGTCGGGAGTGTCTTCAGTCCAGCTTTCAGCAGTCCATGGGATTGATTCCTCTGTGGCTTTGGAGGTCCCGCCGAGGCTATCATACACAAACCCGATCACATTCCAGGACCAAACATCGTTCACAACACACGGGTTCAGTCCTTTCAGATCACTCTGGAAGCCTATCTTAAATGTTCCACCGTAAGGTGGTGCCTTTGCAGTCGGAGCGCTTTTCTCAGGTGTCTTTGCGGATACCGCACCTGAGAAGGGTGTAGCAATCATCACTAGCACTAGCACAAAGGCCAATGCTGCAGTCACTACCCATCTTCTGTCCTTATTCTTCATTTTTTCTCCTCCTTACTTCGTTTCGTTGTAGGTTCGCTGTTGCGGTATATCAAGTTGTGCTATATATATTTTTGCATGTTTCAACTATACTCTGGAGAATGTAATTCCCTGCTGGTCCTGATAATGTCCGGACCTCTCCACATATAACTTCTCAGGACTTGAGTGCATCCTGACAAACACAAGCTGGACAATCTTTGCGCCCTGCGAAAGAGACACTGCCTCCCCGCTTCCGTTGAAGAATCCCAGTGTGAGCGTTCCCCGAAAACCAGCGTCTATCATTCCAAATGCCCCGAAAATCCCCTTTCTAGCAAGCGAAGTTTTTATCCATAGGATTCCCACCAGGTCCTCTGGCATGACCACCCTCTCCCTCGTAGAAACCATGAACCTCGTAACTGGGGGGACCGACACAGCAGTTTCAACCATTTTCTCGGGTATGCCCTCAATCCAGACCTCATGGGCACAAAGATCGATTCCATTCGGAGTGAGATTTTGCTCTACAAACGGCTCAATTATCAGGACCTTCCTCTTCACATACTCTCTTATTTCCCTGTCCGAAAGCACGCACATGGCTTCACCTCATTTACACATCCTGGCTTTCTCTTTTTGAAAGATAGTAGATGTCCTTATGGAGCACATAACCCTCTTTCTGGAAAAGGGCCAACGATGGCTGATTCCAGTCCTCTACCAGCACACAGAAGATTTTCAATCCCTTTGCCTTCAACCGCCTCTCCATTTCTGCAATCAACCTAGATGCTAGCCCGTGCCTTTGCCATTTTTTCTTCACCGCGATTCTGTTTATCCAGCCCTTTCTTCCATCCTCGGTGCCTATGCAAACGCCCACAAGCTCCTCGCCAATAAAAACACCGATAAACAGGTCAGGATTCCTTTCCATCTGTCTTCTAATTTCTTCAAACGAGTCCCGTCCGTGCGGCTTGAAGGGCAACCCTGCATCCTTCCACACTTCCACAATCTGACTGTAATGTTCTGGCTTCAGTTCTGAAATCCGAAACATGAGGTGAGAAATAAATCGGGTGATAATAATTTATCCATCAAATGAACTCGTATTTCACCTCTCCATATTTCTGCATTGCCTCCTGTATACCCTTCAAAAAAACATAGAGCATATCTTTTGTAACCACACACACCGCATTCAAACCCAGGGCTGCGGATTCCACACAACCATCAGGAACACTAAAGCGGATATCAACATGTCTCCCACTCCTTTCTAGAAACTGCAGGGCCCTAAGGCCATAAGCCCCGTAAACATCCCCGTCCGGTAGTTGAATCTTCCCTTTGGACACCGAGACCTCTGACTCAAGAATAACAATCCTCAGTCTGCCCCGCTCTATTGGGACAATCCCCCTCATCCCCTGCACACGGACCACTTCTCCAGGTCTAGCATCAACCACCGCAACCCCTTCTGCTTCCCCGCTCCCCCTACCAGCATGCAGCAAGCCCTTCCTCATATAGAGCGAAACAGTTTCTCCAGCCCTTATAAACTCACCGGCTACTGCATCAGTACTCAAAACCAGATTAAGGTTTGACACTATTCCACTTATTTCTGTGCGGAGGCCCGCAAAGGTCTGATGCAGAAACTCAATTCCTTCCTTGGTAATCCTCGCTTCTCTCACAAATCCCAATTTCTCAAGGTCTTTCAGATAATTTGCCACACCCTGCGGGCTAATTCCCATTCTCTCCCCGATAGTTCTCAGGGTTCCACTTCGTTCCTTGAGCAATTCATAGAGTATCAGTGCCAGCGTAATTCTTTTTCTATCCCTCAATTCATACATGCACCTCAAAATACCACTCCTTATATAGGGATTTGGAAGTACCGCTCCACTATCTCCGCCCCTACTCTAAGGTACTCTGACACATTCTTCGATGTGAGAATTTCCGCGCCGCCGAATAGGGATTTTTCGCCGAGGAAAAGCACATGGGTCGCAAATTTTGCCAGATTAATGTCGTGGAATACCGCAATCACAGTCCTTTCCTCCCTGCATAGCTCCCTGAGAATTTCCATCGTAACAAACTGGCTTTCCAAATCAAGATGGCTCGTGGGCTCATCAAGAAGCAGTAACTTTGCATCCTGGGCAAGCACCTTCGCAATAAGCGTCTTCTGGAGTTCCCCTGCACTGATTTCAGTTATTAGACGATTTCGGAGATGCCAGATGCCAACTTTTTTCATTGCTCCTTCAACAGTATCAAAGTCCTCCCTCTGCCATGAAAAGAACTTTGCGTAAGGCAATCTTCCAAGGCAGACCACATCAAACACCCTGAAGGGAACAAGGTTTACATTCTGCTCCACCACGCCCACAATCCTTGCAATTTCCAGACGCTCCAGGGTCCTCAGCGAGATTCCATTATACTCCACTGTTCCAGCATAGTCAATTCTCCCAGAAAGAACCCGCAAAAGCGTGGTTTTCCCTGCCCCATTTCTCCCAATTACGGCAAGAAAATTACCTGGCTTCAGTGAAAAACTCAGGTTTTTAATCACCGGGTTACCATAATAACCGGCACATAGATTCTCAACCCTCAGCAGAATCTCCGCCTCCTTGCTAGCAAATAGAGAAAGAAAGGCACACCCAGTATTGCGGTGATTATCCCCACCGGAATTTCCTCCCCATAAATAATGTTTCTCGACACAGTGTCTGCCCAGAGGAGAAGTACCGCCCCTATCAACCCTGAAAACAAAAGTAAATTCTTATGCTCTGCCCCTCCAACCATTCTCGCAATGTGTGGAACTACAAGTCCGACAAACCCGATTATGCCGGTAAACGAAACCGCAAACGAAACGCTAAGCGACACGAGCAGCACGAAAACAAACCTTGTTCTGGCCACATCGACCCCTACGCTCAAAGCAAACCCGTCTCCGAGAGCCATTGCATTCAGCTGTTTCCAGAAGAGCAGCATCCCAGCGCTGCAACCAACTGCTACAAAAAGCACCAAAACTGCAGAAAAAAGGTCGGCATGCCAGAAGCCACCCATGGTCCAGAAAAGGATATTTGCAATGTTCTTGCTGAAATGGGCATAGATGAGGTATGAGGTAATCGCGGAGAAGAGGGCGGTGATTGCAATACCGGCCAAAATCAATGTGGAGGGCTGGATGCTACCTCCAATCCCTGCAATCCTGTAAACAGTTAAAATCGACAGCATTGCCAGGAAAAACGAAAAAGCCTGTCCCGAATACGGAATCTCTGGAAAGACCAGCAGCGAGAGCATCACACCGAAGACGCTCCCTGCAGAAATTCCCAGGATATAGGGTTCCGCAAGCGGGTTCTGGAAGATACTCTGGACGACCGCACCACTTGTGCCGAGCGCAACTCCCGTGGCTATTGCTAGGAGAACCCTGGCAGCTCTAATGTTCACCACGATGGTCCTTGTAAGTTCATCACCGTAGCCAAAAAGGGCATTCACCACATCCCAGAATGGAATTTGCACCGTTCCAGCGGAAATTGCAATAATTATAGAAAACAGGAGAAATAGGAAAAGGAGCAAGAAATAGAGAACTTTACGCAAAATTCCCACCGAAAATCTCCGGGTGTATCAACTTTGCCAGTGTTTCAAGTCCATCAACAATCCGTGGTCCTGCCCTCGATATCAGGTTATCATCGACCGCATAGACCTTTCCGTGCTTCACAGCATCTATGTTCTGCCAGTTAGGCCTCTGCATAATTTTTTCTGGTGTGTCAAGGTTCATCGAGGAAGTAATTATAATCTCTGGATTTGCATAGAGAATGAATTCTTCGGCTAACACGGGATAGTCCCTGGAGGCGTTTGCTGCAATATTTGTGCCTCCTGCTATCCTTATCAGGTCATTCATAAAAGAACCCGGTCCTGCGGAGATGTAGGGAGAATTCCAGCACTCATAATAAACTCTAGGTCTTTCGTTGTCTCCCAGGTTCTGGGTAAGGTTTACTACGATGTTAATTCTCTGGCGAAGCTCATTCATGAGATTTTCCGCTTTCTCCCGTTTCCCGCAAACCGTGCCTATGAGCATAATCTCGTTCAGTACATCCTCGAGCGTCTGCGGCCTTATCGTAATCACGGGAATTCCAAGCTCTGAAAGGCGCTCAATTCCCGCTCTCTGCCCGTAGTATGCAAAAACTACATCTGGTTTAAGTGAGTAAATCAGTTCTACATTCAGGCTCACAAAATCCCCCACTTTCGTAAGGTTCAGGGCTTCAGCAGGGTAATCCGAGTAATTATCCACGCCAACTACAAAGTCACCAGCTCCAATCGCAAATAAAATTTCCGTGTTGCTGGGTGCGGTGCTAACCACCCTCGTTACAGGCAGGGATAATTTCACAACTCTTCCCATGTCATCCACTACCGTGAGTTCTCCACCCTTTTCCCTTTCACTCATCAATTCCTTCGTCACCAGCAGTGCGTAACCTGCAGAGGCAATGCAGAGAATTGCCAGTATGACAATAATCCCGATAATTTTGTATTTTCTTTTTAGATTTCCATCTTTCTGGTTTTCAGCCATTTTTCCACCCCTTTATTTTTCAAGTAAAATTGAAAAAAATCAAGTATTATTTAAAAGTTTCTGAGGACGGAAAATTCCGGATACCAGAACAGTGCCATGGCTTCCCCCATCACGCATGATTGAATTTTGACTGCCCCAAAAACAAAAATTTTATACCATAACTGCGTATATGCTTCCGATTGAGTGGTGCCTTCCATGACAAAAAGTGAGGAGAAAAAACATCATAAAACAGATAAAAAGGTAGAACATAAAATCAAACCTGATGAAACCATCGAAGAAGTTATGAAGATAATTAAACAACTCCAGGAGAAACATCCAGAAAGAGAGTTCTTTCTTGATGGCGATGAATTCGCAATTTGCTCAAGACCCAAGAAAAGTGAGATAGATGCCAGTAGAAATTGAGGAAGTTTTTGCGGAAATGCATAGGATAGGAAGGTTAATGCATGAATCTGGACTTGTGCTCTCCGCCCACAGCGGAAACATAAGTGTAAGGCGAGGAGAGAAAATTTACATAAAAAGACGAGGGTCCATGCTGTCTTCCCTCAAAAAGGAGGATGTGGTGGAGATGTCACTGGACGGTGCTTCTGCGGGTACCTTTCTTGCCTCCACTGAAATTAAGGTTCACCAGGAAATCTACAAAAATACCTCTGCCCTTGCGGTGGTCCATGCTCATTCCCCCTATGCGATTGTAGAATCGTTGACCAATGAGGAGATAACGCCAATTGATGAGGAGGGCGCATACTACCTGAAAAAAATCCCAATACTTACCGTGAAAAATGCAATCGGTTCCGAGGAAGTAGCCAGGCAACTGCCAGGTTTGCTCAAAAAGTATCCTGCAGCCATTGTTAAGGGGCATGGCTTGTTTGCTACGGGTATCAACCTTGAGAGTGCATATGGACTGGCCACCGTTGTGGAAAGCGTTTGCAAGTTGAGGTATCTTGCGAGGAATGCCGGTGTAAACATCGAGCAGGCAGAGCTTAAGGAGTGGTGAATTTGATCAACGAGATGAGAATCAGGGCCATCGTGCATGCTACGGAATCCGTTGCAAAGGTGAAGGATGCCCTTGTAATCCTCGCCCCAGATGCAAAAATCCGTGAAAACCATACAACCGGTTATCATGGAAACGAAATTTTGGTGCTTGAAGCAGTAGAGGCAAAGAATTGCGCACAGATGGAGGAGCTTCTCAAAAGGGAGGGCATTTTTGAAGAAGTCCTCAAGAGCCCCGAAGTATACATACATGAAGGTGTCTTGCATTTGAAACTTGATAAGCAGAGGCTTTATTCAGAAAAGAAATTGATGCTTGGGGGTATGGATACAATTTCCGTGCATCTCCGGATTGGAAGTAAATCAGAGCCAATTGCGAAGACCGTTAACAGTATAAGGAGGTTTCTGAGGGGGGAGGAAAAATGATGGGGATAGAAAAGACGAGATTCGTGCTTGTAAGGCGGGTTAAAACAGGTAACGAAGTGATTTCGCTTGGAAATGCCTGGGGATCCTATTTTCTCGGGCTGAAAAACGGAGAATTAAAAAAGTTTAATACCGAGTGGAACGAGGTAGATGTGCTGAAGACCGGCGGGCAGATAAAGGGAATTGCAACCTCTGAAGACAGGATTTTCCTTACCTCTTGGGACAAGAACATATACTGCGTAAGCAAGGACATGAAGGTGCTCTGGAAAAAACCTGTGGATTCATTTCCTTTTGGAATCGGGGCAGGAAAAAATTTTGTGGTTTACACCACAAACAGTGGGACCCTGGGAGCACTTGATATTGAGGGAAAGACCCTCTGGGAGAAAAAATTTGAGGGGACGCTGGAGTGCGTGAAGGTGAGCGGTGAGCGGATTTACACAGGCACCTACAAGGGAGAGGCCATTGCTATGGACACAAGTGGAACACCACTCTGGACTTTCAACTGCACTGACATCATAAAGAGTATCTCTCTCGGAAAACAGTTTTATGTTTATACCACGGCCACCGGCAGGGTTTTCATGTTCAGGGACGACGGCACGATGTACTGGGTGAAGCAGGAACCCTCCCCCACCATCGGTTCGGATGTAACAGAGAATCGCATAGCCGTGGGCTTCTTCAATAATTCAATCCAGTTTTTTGACAAAACAGGAAAAATTTTACAGAGGATTGATGAGGGTTCAAAGCCAAATGCAATTTTATTCAGGGACAATTCCACTCTAATCATAGGCACCCACAGTGCCAACATCTATCAGAATTTTCCAGATGAAAATGTGGAAATTCTCTATGAAGTGATGTGCATCGGTGGAAAGTGTGGCACCTTCATCTCCGCAGAACTTCTGGATACATGTCCACAATGTGGTTCAGAAAAAATCATTTCAAGGGTTGTGGAAGAACGAAGATTTACAAAGGAGTTTGAGTAAGAAATGTATCAGAAAGATTATATGAACATAGTGAGGCAGATAGGAAGTTTCGAAGAAATTCCCTCTGTCGCAAGAAGGCTGGGATTGAACGAAGAACTGGTGCTGGTGATTTATACCCAGAAGGTTTCAAGGGATGTAAAACGGAGATACTACATCATCAAGAAGAAACTGGCAGAAATCAAGAAGGAATGGGATGCAGGTAAAAGTTTATGTGAGCTCGGAAGAACTTATGGAGATTTTCCACCGTTACTTCTCGGCTTCATGCTCTTCACTGCCAATGGCACAACGAGAAGACAGTTCTGGGGCTGGGTGAGGGATGCCGATAAGATTGAAAACCCGAGAATAAAGAGAGAAATTGCTGAGGCATGTGAAGCAGATATTGTGTATTCTCCAAAAGGTATGGAAATCCAGAAAAAGAGAGGAAAGCTCGGTGAGGACAAACTTTACAGGGCTCTCGAGGAACGGAACATCGAGTACAGAACGGAAAAGGACCTCGTGGGAAAAGTCCGAAAGACCCCCGATGCCCTGCTGCTCACCCCCCTGCGTGTTGGTAACTTCCAGATAAACTGGATTGAGTCAAAGGCAAACTTCGGGGATGTGGTGGAAGTAAGACATAACACGAAAAAACAGTTCGGTGAGTATGTGAAACTTTTTGGCTCTGGTGTTGCTGTTTACTGGTTCGGCCTGGTGAAGGATTTTGAGAGGACACGGGGAGTATGGATATTTGACGAAAACGGGTTTTACACCCTGCTAAGAAAAGCAGTGGTTTTGCCGCGGAAAAAACTAAAATTTCTTGGTGATGTAGCTTAGCACACTCTCGAAGATCGCCCTCCCATCACCTACATTTTCTCCGATGTCGTTCTGGGTCCAGTCGGGATGCTGGATTCTGTAGAACACGCGCTCAGGATGGGGCATCATTCCAAACACATTGCCGGTGCTGTTACAGATACCTGCTATGTTATAAATGGAACCGTTCGGATTCCAGGGATAGCCGGAGTAGTTGCCCATGTAGTCCACATATCTGAATACTATCTGGTCCTGCTCTATCATCCGCTGGAGCATCTCATCTGCTTTGCCGTCTGGCAGTATGAGCTTGCCTTCAGCGTGGGCCGAAGGTATGAGCAAATTCCTGCCCTTCCTTATGTTCCGTGTAAACACACATTTCCCAGAACTCTCGCATTTTACATAGGTGGGCCTGCACTCGAATCTTGCAGAATCATTGATTCCGAGGGCAACCTCAGGAACTTCTGAGTAAGTTTTGTCAATGCCTGGTAAAAGGCCAAGTTCAACCAGAATCTGAAAACCATTGCAGATGCCACCTATCGCATACCCCTTCTCAACAAAATCCACCAGATCCCTCATCAATGCATTTTTCATTCTTGCGGCAAAGATTGCACCAGCCCTCACATAATCCCCGGATGAGAAGCCACCAGGAAGCATGAGAATCTGGTATTCGCTCAACTGTCTCTTTTTATCTGGAGAACACTCGCCCGTTAACTGCTTCAGATGGAGTATTTCTGCCTGTGCACCCAGTCGCCTGAAACATTCTGCCATTTCCAGTTCGCAATTGGTACCCTCAATCCTGAGCACACACACCTTCACATCCGCAACATTCATGAAGAAGAAAAAACAAACCGATTATTTAAAGCATCACCTTGTTTTCCAAAAACATTGATGGAGGGCAGAAACTGAGATGAAAACCTGAAACCTGAGATAAAAATAAATACCATAAAGTCCATAACCCACCTGTGCTTGGGGACAGGAACAAAGCAGTTGCGCATCTAGCCAATGAAATTCTCAAAATGCTGAGAGCGAACTACACCTATCACGAGCTGACTACCCTCCTGAGAAGTTTTTCCATAAAATTCCCGCGATACAAGGTTATCCAGGTCACACCCTCTTACACGGTAACCCTCACTGGCACCGGAGAAACCGATGTGGTTTTCGATTTTCTGAGAAAGATCTACGTTCTCATGTGTGAAATCGATGATGAAACTGCAAAACGGATGAAAAGCTATATCCTGACCTACAGCGAAAAAACTGACATTGTGCTGAGCATGCTCTCAAATGAGATTACATCCATTACCAAACCCTACGATGAGAAAGAAGCAAGAGAGTGCATGGTTGCAGCTGGTGAGGAGTTTTTCGCAATGCACCTTTTTGTCTCGCTTTGCGAAGCAATCCTCGCACCCATTTCCCCGGATGACCCGCTGTTCGGGAGAATAAGGGACCTACAGATTGTGGACGAAAATATCTCAGCAATCCTGATTGAAACTGGAAAAATAAGATTCGAGAAAAAACTTGGTGGAAACTACTGGAAAACCTTCAATCTCCTCCTCAACGAGATACTGAAGTATTACGAGGCAAAGGAAGGGCGCGAGGGGATAAAAAAATTCTTTGATCTGATCCAGCATGTTCTGAATGCAAATGAGAAGATCGCAATCCAGATTAAAGCAAGAGAAAACCTGCTCAGGGGCTGTCTCGCAGACAGGATCAAACTGGAGATTACAGGCATTGAACGGGTGATTGAGAGCGGAATGATGCCTAGGAAGGGTATAATTTACATCAGGGTTGAAAAAATTGGAGAGGGACTGGCCTTTGGCAATGCTATTGCTGCTAGCTATCTTGCGAAGTTCGGTTCGATGGGAGCCGTGGTTTCTACAATCTCAGTTGAGGAATACATGGACCTCTCCTCCCTCCAATTTGAGGCAGAGGATATATCCAAGAGCATTTTTGTGGACTGGTATACAGGAAGACATAAAGCGGTGGATACCATCAGTCAGGAAGGGCGACTCATCACCGTCTCGAGCAGCTTACTTTCCCTCGAGATGGGAATAAAAAACGCGCTGGACAGTATTCAGTATTCCCCGCTACGGGTGTTTTTAATTGAACTTGCAAGCAGCACAATCAACCCTGAGAGCGAGGAATTTACAAAATTCCTGGAGAATTTGAAAAATCTGGCATATGAGAGGGATGTGCTTTTCGTAATTCTCAGCAATCGCAATGCTCCGAAAGCATTTGAAGCAAAGCTTACAAATCTAGCCGATGGTGTGCTCGATATTTACAACACTGCCGAGGGAACAAAAATAAAGGCCATCCATGTGAAATGGGAGGAGCCAGATTATTCAGAATACCTTCTCACAATTGAAGGCAGGAGAATTGAAATTGGGGTGAGAAAAAAGAAAAAACCCACAAAGACACTGGAGGAGGAACTTGGGCTTGAGGAGGAAGACCCGATTGAAAAATACAGGCGTCAGCTTGGCCGCACCTACAACTACAGAATCGTTGAGAACGAGTATCTGCTCTGCCTCCGCATTCCACGGGAGTCAGTGGAGGAGCTGAAGGACGAGGATGTGGTCACCATCTCAGGTAGATTGAAACGCGAAAATCTCGATAAGCTGAAAGAGAAGATTCTATCCGTCTATTTTATCTGTGACAACAACTATGTGGAAACCGACATCCACAGGTTCATGGATGCCATCACTATGCGGAGGGCATCACCCATTCACAGAGCCGCTGAGGAAATCAAAAGTTTAAGAATTGGAGAGCGAGACCCCGTTATAAGGAAGCTTCTTGATGACCTCAGCAGAACTGGTGCAAGGCTGGGTGCGAGATTGAGAAGGGGGAGCAAAGCCGCAGAAGTAACCACGACAGGTGGAAGGGGGAGAGTTGTGGGATACAAGCAGGCAGGGGAAAATCCACAGGATATTGCACTCCTGCCCACAATTCGGGTTGCCGCGGCAAAGGGTCGCAGGGGAAATTCAAGATTCGTGGTGGAGATCAGGAAGGAAGACTTCCAGGAAAAGATAAGGAAGACCAGAACGCCAGTGTATCTTTGCTTTGTAGTGGATACAAGCGGGTATGAAGAGCCTGAAATCCGTGGAAAAATTGTTTCCTCGCTCGTAATCTCGATGCTGAAGGATGCATATGAGCGCAGAGACCAGGTAGCCCTTGTGACCTTTTCTGGTAACCACGCAACTGTTCAATGTAACTTCACCACCGATGTTGAGTATGTGGGTAGCTACATGAAAAATGTAGAATTTGGCGGGTTAACTCCCCTTGGCTCTGGATTGATGACAGGGTTAAATGTGCTCCACGCAAAGGTGGGTGACCGGGTTGGTGTGGTCCCCATCCTCATACTCCTGACCACCGGAACTGCAAATGTGCCCGTAACACCAGGGGGCAACATTCGCAGGGAGTTGCTTGGGATCTGCAGGTTGATATGGAACTCGGGATACAAGGTACTGGTCGTGGACATATCCGAGCGGGGCTCGAACCTAGCCAGAGAGATTGCCCTTCTGACTGGGGGAAGATATTATCACCCACAGAATCTGAGGTATCAGAAAGTGGTGCTTACAAGAAATCTGCTGGATGCCCTCCGCACAAAGGATTTGAAGACCGCAATAGAAGCAAGCAAAAAGTTCCTCAAAGAGCGATAGGCATTTTCAGTGTGGTTTAAAAATACTGGCCTCTTTTACAGTGAGGAGCACTTTCACTCACCCCTCCCGTAAAGATTTATATTCTCCCATTGCATCCTTAATTTCGGTGAAAAAATGGCAGAAGACGAGATTGAAAGAATTCCAGGTGTCGGCGAGGCCACAGCAGAGAAATTGAGGGAGGCAGGTTTCACAGACATAATGTCGATTGCAGTTTCCTCTCCCCAAACCCTCGCAGAGCTCTGCGAGATCGGGCAGGCCCAGGCCCAGAAAATTATTGTGGCTGCTAGAAAGATGGCCGAAATCGGTGGCTTTGAGACTGGAGATGTGATTCTCGAGAAAAGGAAGAAGGTCGGGCGCCTGACCACGGGCTCCAAACAACTGGATGCGATAATGGGTGGAGGATTTGAAACCCAAGCAATAACGGAACTTTTTGGTGAGTTTGGTTCTGGCAAGACGCAGATCGCACACCAGTGTGCTGTGAATGTGCAGCTTTCCGAGGATGTGGGAGGGTTGAGCGGCGAGACAATAATGATTGATACTGAAAACACATTCAGACCGGAGAGAATTATCCAGATGGCAACCGCACTCGATTTAGAACCCGCCCAGGCCCTGAAAAAAATTCATGTAGCGAGGGCTTACAACTCCAACCATCAGATGCTGTTGATGGAAAAGGTCAATGAAATTGCAAAGGAGCATAATGTGCGGCTCCTCATCGTGGATTCGCTTACCGCCCACTTCAGGGCAGAGTACATCGGGAGAGGGGCTCTCGCAGAGCGCCAGCAGCAGTTAAACAAGCACATGCACGAACTTCTGAGATTCGGAGATGTGCACAATGCGGTAATTCTCGTAACCAATCAGGTTTCAGCAAGGCCCGATGTGTTCTTCGGGGACCCTACGAAACCAATAGGGGGCAACATTGTAGCCCACACTTCTACCTTCAGAATCTACCTGCGAAAGAGCAAGGGGAACAAGAGAATTGCCAGATTAATCGATTCTCCGAACTTGCCAGAGGCGGAGGCGGTGTTTTCAGTAACTGAAGACGGTGTAAGGGACGACTGACAAATAAACCTTTTTATCTCTCCACATTTTGCCCCGTTTCGGTGGCAAAATGTATGGCATGATTGTCCATGGCGGTGCCTGGGACATTCCAGATGATATTGTAGATGCGCACCTCACGGGAGTAAAGAAAGCGATTGAAATAGGGCTGGACATATTGAAGAATGGTGGGCTTGCAGAGGAGGCAGTGGAGGCAGCAATTGGATACATGGAGGATGACCCTGTGTTCGATGCAGGTAAGGGCTCGTTTCTCAACAGAAACGGAGAGGTGGAACTGGATGCAATAATGTACCATGGAACCTTGATGGGCTTCGGTGCCTGCATGTGTGTGAAAACAGTGAAGAATCCTATCAAGCTTGCTAGAATGTTGATGAAAGAAAATGAGGTTTCAATACTTGCTGGAAGCGGTGCAGACGCCTATGCTAAAAACCAGGGGCTTGAAATTGTGGATAACTCTTACTTCGTGGTCGAACGGGAGAAAAAAAGATTTGGGGAGTTGAAAACAAAAAATCTCCATCCGAGTGCGTTCTTCCATCACGGGACAGTAGGGGCTGTGGCTCTCGATTCACAAGGCAACATAGTGGCAGGCACCTCCACGGGTGGAACACCTAATAAGCTCCCGGGGAGGGTCGGCGATTCACCAATTCCCGGTGCTGGCGCCTTTGCAAACCCTGTTGCCGGTGCCTCTGCCACTGGGTACGGTGAAGCAATTTTGCGGTGCCTGCTCACATTCAGAGCCTGTGACGCCGTTGAAAAAGGATGCTCTCCCAGCCTTGCCTGCAAGGAAGCGGTGAGATTCCTGGAAGAAAAAACAGGGATGTTCGCGGGATTGATTGTCCTCCGAAACAACGGTGAAAGTGGATTCGCCTACAATACGCCCAGAATGGCCAGGGCATACCTGAAGAACGGAAAAATTGTGGCGGAAGTGTAATGAATGGTGAAATGCGTAAAGGTAGATAAGAGAGATGCTGAAATGCTCCTTCGGGAAATAAAGGTGTGTGGACTCCTGGATTGTAAACACAGAATTGAAAGGGACGAAAATTTCGTGTACATTCCATTGAAAGATGCACCGGAAGAACTTACAGTTCTTCACCAAAAACACGGAGAGATAGAATTTGTGGAGCGAAATATGACAAGAAGCGCAGAGAGACCGAGACATTATTCCGAGTCCCTTTCCCTTCCCCAAGAAATCATGAAACAGCTTCCCTCCAGCTTTGACATCGTGGGAGACATTGCAATAATAAAATTGCCAGAAAAACTCAAGAAACATGCGAAAGAAATCGGTGATGCAATGCTCCGAACCTACTCCTCAGTTAAAACCGTGCTTGTGGACGAGGGTGTGGATGGAGATTACAGAATAAGAAAGGTTAGCTATGCTGCGGGAGAGGAAAAAACCAGAACGCTCCACATAGAATATGGTCTCAGATTTGAGGTGGATTTGGCAAAAGTTTATTTCTCACCGAGGCTTGCAAACGACCGCCAGAGAATTTGTTCCGAGATTGTTTCGCCCTGCGTTGTAATCGATATGTTTGCCGGTGTCGGGCCTTTTTCAGTTGCAATCGCTAAAAAGCATCCAGAGGCAAGAGTTTACGCAATAGATATAAATCCAGATGCACATGTTCTCCTTCTCAAAAACATTGTTCGGAACCGTGTAAAAAATGTTGAGGCGATCTGTGGCGATGCTGTTGTTGAGATTCAAAAACTGCCAGACGCGGATTACATCGTGATGAACCTGCCTCATACTGCAGAAAAATTTCTATTTCTGGCACTGAAAAAACTTAAGAGGAATGGTAAGATTTTTCTTTACACAATCTGCAAGAGAGATGAAATACGGACAAAAGTGGAGGAAATAAAAAATAAAATTGCAGAGACAGGAAGGAAAAGCATGGTAGAATTTCATGAGGTTCACACTTATTCTCCGACATCCTCGGTTTTTTGCCTTATTATTTGCACATGAGCCCCAACAAATGCCTTTATATAATTGATTTGAATTAGCATCACACAATGCCCGAATTGAGGAAAGATTATATTACGGACTGCTGGGTTGTGATTTCTACCGAAAGAGCCCAGCGACCCTCGGACTTCAAAAAAGAGCCGGAGGTGCCGACATCAAAGGAGACCTGTCCCTTCTGTCCGACCAGGGAGCATATGACTCCACCTGAAGTTCTGGCTTACAGGCCTGGAAATACTGCACCCAACACCCCGCAGTGGTGGCTCCGCGTGGTGCCCAACAAGTTTCCTGCATTGAGGGTTGAAGGGGATGTGAACCACAGGATTGTGCAGGTTTTCAACAAGATGAATGGCGTGGGTGCCCATGAGGTTATTATAGAAAGTCCAGACCACGACGCTACAATAGCCACGATGCCGCTAAAGCAGGTGGAAGAAATCGTAAATGCATACAAGGACAGGTATCTGGATTTGAAGAAGGATACAAGGTTCAAGTACATGCTGATTTTCAAGAACCACGGCAAGGGTTCGGGGGCTTCACTGTCGCATCCGCATTCGCAGTTAATTGCCACACCTATGATACCCAAGCACATCATGGAAGAATTAAGGGATGCTTACAACTACTACAGTTTTACTGGTGGCACCTGCATTTATGACGAGATTGTTTCTACTGAAATGGAGGAAAAAGTGAGAATTGTACTTGAAAATGAATATTTCATCACGCTGTCCCCCTATGCACCCAGATTTCCATTCGAACTCTGGATTCTCCCAAAACGCCATGACCCCTACTTTGAAGATATGGATGACACAGAGCGCAGATACTTTGCAATGATTCTGCAGGAGACCCTGAGCAGATACTACAAACTGCTGGATAATCCGCCATACAACTTTTACATCCACACCGCTCCATGCGATGGTAAGGATTACAGGTTCTATCACTGGCATCTTGAGATTACACCCAGGCTTACAAATCCTGCTGGGTTTGAAAGAGGCACAGGGTTCTACATAAATCCGATGCCGCCCGAGGAAGCCGCAAGGTTTTTGAGAGAAGGAAAGTAAACTCACACATATTCCTGCTGGACGGCAAGCACTTCCGTGCTGTTCCTGCATTGTGCATATCTTTCCAGAAGTTCAAGGTTCATTTCAATGAATTTTTCGCCCCATGTGTAGATTGTTAGCACCTTTCTTGCCTGTCCCTTTTCACCAATTATCCAGAGAGCGGCGCCGACCGCCTCAACCGTAGAAAGTATGGTTCCCATTCCGAAGTGCACTGGATTTGCAGGAACGAGAAACGGTAGCACTCTTTTGGTCATAAAAATTCTATGAAACTTTTCAAGGGTTTCTGGCATCTTTTCGGTCCCTTTCGCCTCCAGGATTTTTTTCCATGAGCAATCTATTACCGTGATGCCATTTCTGAGGCATATCTCTCTATCCTCGGGTGAGAATGCAGTATCGGCAAAGGGTGTAAGCAAAACACCAGTTCTCGCGTTGATTGTGAAATCCCGAGCATATCGGTATCTCTCCATCTTCCTCCCAGTACATTTTTTCGGGTCGCATTCATCCATATGGACGATATATATCTTCACCCTAGATTTGCTCACCGTCTCCCACAACCCTATCCGTGATTACATTTCCAGAAGAAATTTTCACACCGTTCCCGATTATGCTCCGGTCTATCTGCACATTTTTCCCGACTACCACATTGTCAAAAATCACCGAATTAGCAATGATGGAGCCCTCACCGATGGTGCAATTATTGCCTATGCAGGTGTTGGGCCCTAGAGTATACCCCCGCCCGGTCATGCCCTTTCCCACTGCCACTGGCTCGAGCAAATAGCCCTCGATTGGAGACTCAATTTTTCCGAGACCGCGAGATAGCAAAAAACGGTTGGTGTCAAGGAATTCCTTTGGTTTCCCGCAATCAATCCAGTACCCATGAAACTCGAAACCATAAAGTCCCTGCCCAATTATGGAGGGAAAAACCGTTCTCTCCAGGGATACCTCCCCCTCCGGTATGAAGTCCAAAATTTTTTTGTTGAATATGTACATGCCAGCATTTATCTTTTTTGATGGAGCTTCGCTCAGTTTCGGTTTTTCCTTGAATGCGAGAATTCTAGTGTTCTCACCGAGCTTTACCACTCCATATGGCTCGGGGTTCTCAACCTCCCAGAGAGCAATCGTGCCTATTCCTCCATGCTTGGCATGAAACCTCTCCATCTCCTGGAGGTTGATGGAGGAGAAATTATCTGCATTGAAAACAAAGAAACTATCTGTAAGGTACTCCCCCACATTCTTTATTGCGCCACCGGTTCCTAGCGGTGCCTCCTCGTTCACAACAATAACCTCTCTTCCACAATCGTTTTTGGCAAAAAATTCCTGGATTCTCTCAGCCATGTAACTCACTGCAATCACAACTGTGGTCACATCCTCTGGGAATGTGTCCATAAGGCGAAGAATCATCGGCCTATTTACCACGGGTAACAGTGGCTTCGGTGTGGTGTATGTCAATGGCCTGAGTCTTGTACCCAACCCCCCTGCCAGAATAACCGCTGCTTTTGCCATTTCCCATCATTCGGATTTCGGCATAATCGTTACGATATTGTTGCCCCTGAGGATGATTGTGCCGAGTTTACGCACATTTCCCTGGTTGGTCTCCTCCGTGTCTTCCAGCACCATGTTCATATACTCATCGTAGCCGATAAGCTTCCCTTCTATGATTCTGTTGTCCTTTAGCAAGAGAGCCACACGCTTGTTCATTGTTTTTTCCAGTATGTTTAGCGGCATCACCATGGTAATCACTGCACCCTCCCAAATCTCCGTGAAATTTAAATGTTTTGGAAGGCACATGCATTCCTGCCATCATTCAACATCTGCTACCTTTATATATGAGGTGTATATCAGATAAGATACGGAGGAATTATAATGACTACGGCATATGATGTGCCTCCAGAAGAACTTATAAAAAAATTAACTGAAAAGATCAAGGCAGATGGCAGTTTCACGCCCCCAGAGTGGGCAAAATATGCAAAAACGGGTACCCATGCTGAAAGGTCGCCTGTTCAGGACGACTGGTGGTATACAAGGGTAGCTTCTGTCATGAGAAAGATTTACCTCTTAGGACCGATAGGTACTGAAAGATTGTCTGCTGAATACGGAGGTCTCAGGCGGAGAGGTTCCGCACCTGCACATCCTAGAAAGGGCAGCAGGAACATTGTCAGAAAAATTTTGCAGCAGCTAGAGCAGGCCGGGTATGTAGTGAGAACGAAACGCGGGAGGGTAATAACGCCCGAAGGACGAAAGGTTATAGACAATCTCAGCCACACTATTCTCCTTGAACTGAGCGCGAAAAATGAAAATCTCAAAAAATATCTGTAGGGTGAGGGGAAGATGGAGGGTGATGAGGAACTGGAGGAACTCCGCCGCAGAAAGATGATGCAAATCCAGATGGCTGCGCAGCAGGAAGCTGAGAGAAGAGAAAAGGAGCGTCAGATTCAGGAACTGAAACAGTCCGTGCTCCGCCAGATTCTTACTCCTGAAGCGAGAGAACGGCTTGCAAGGGTGCGTCTTGCAAAGCCAGAACTCGCAGAGATTGTTGAGAATCAATTAATCCTGCTTGCCCAGAGTGGGAGATTAAGAACTCTGGTGACAGATGAAATTCTAAAAGAATTACTCTCAAAAGTGCAATCCGAAAGAAGGGAAACAAAAATAGTGAGGAAGTGATAAGAATGGCACACGCAAAACCACTTGCCAAAAAGTTACGGCTCCTTGCGAAAACGAAGCAGAACAGAAGGGTCCCTGCATGGGTGATGCAGAGAACTGCCAGGAAATTTTTGAGGCATCCTAAAAGGAGAACCTGGAAACGGGGACATCTGCATCTGTGAGGTGCGACCATGGCAGAGGATGAAAAATGTGAATATCTGGAAAGAATTTATATCGTGCCCTTGAGCGGAAGCAAACACATGCCCCCGGATTATGGGAGAGCCCGGCATGTTATCAACACGATCAAAAAATATGTCTCAAGGCACATGAAGGTTGGCCTAGATAAAGTATGGGTGGACCCAAAACTGAACGAGGCGGTCTGGGCAAGGGGGGCAAAACACATCCCGTCAAAAATCAAGGTCAAAGCAATAAGATTCGAGGACTGCCTTGTGGAGGTCGACCTAGAGACCGAGGAAGAGCCAGAAAAGAAAAAAGAAAAAAAGAAGGAACCAAAAAAAGAGGAATCTAGTTGAAGTTCCAGATGCTTGCATTCGGAGGAAATCCGTTCATCGGGGTTTATTCAAGGGTATCCGAGGATGTTGGAATTTTACCGGATACCTATGCGGACGCACGGGAAACGATTGAGGAGAATCTTGGGGTTAGCGCAGTAATCTGTTCCGTGGGGGAGAGTGCGATAGTGGGTTCGATGTGTGCCATGAACAGCACGGGAGTGATTCTGCCCTCTATTGCAACACCTGACGAGATTACGTTTCTGAAAAAATTGAAAAATGTGTGCGTGATAAACGATAAGCTCAATGCGTGTGGTAACAATATTCTCCTTGCTGAGAGAAAGGCGCTGTTAAACCCGGAAATCGGAAAAAAGGCAGAAAAACAAATTCAGGATGTGCTGGGTGTAGAGACGATGCGGGGCACAATTGCAGGAATCAAAACTGTGGGCATGTGCGGGGTTGTAGGGAGGAAAGCCCTCATAGTTCACCCGAAGATAAAGGAGAGTGAAAAAAAACAACTGAAAGATTTTTTCAATCTCCAGATTTTCGAGGCGACTGCAAATCTGGGAACCCCGTACATCGGTGCCTGTGTCCTTGTCAACTCGAAGGGTGCGCTCATAGGAAACAGAAGCACCTCGATTGAAATCATGAAAATTCAGGAGGCCTTGCTGGCACCCTGAGGTTCGCTCACATCGGTTCTTCTCACCGTGACTTCAAGAAGGCGGTCCAGGTAACGCTGCCTCGGGTCCCCGTCGGTTATCATACCTCCAAGCCAGTCAAGAAAGAGAAATGGTCCAAAGATTTTGCTTATATTTCTGATGAGGGCTGTGGCCACCTCGGGATTTCCTTTCTTCCCCTCAGTTTTGAGACCAAGCAATGCTTTGCCCAGCGTCCTTCCGCCAGCATGCTCCGTGATCGCCGAGTAAAGCCACAGACAAACGCCATATCCTGCCCACCAGAAAAAATTGAAAAATTTCAGAAAGAAACCGATGAAGAGCCCGAAGATGAAAAATGGAATCGCGATGATAACCGCATCAATTATAAATGCCACCAACCTGTAAACCCAGTGCTTCTGCAGGTTCGCATCATGGACCACCTTCTCAATCGGCAGCATAGGCCGTTCACCTCTCTATGATTACAACGCAGTCGGGGAGGGTCAGTATGTGCGCATCCCTGCCTTCGAATAAGACGGTTTTTTTGACCGTTATGAAATTCTGGGGAATCTGAACTTTTTCGCCGTTATCGAGGGTAAGCTCTAAATTCTGGGATTCGCCAATTTCCTTCAAATTTTTAACTGCTTTTTGAACTGCCCCGATCTTTTCTTTGAAGTAAGGTCCTGCTTTGGCCATGTTAAGGGCTATTTCGCTCACCCGCTCGTCCACCTTTGCATCCGTTTTTACTTCAACTGTCCCAGCACGCAATGTCTTCGCAATGGTCTCAATCGATTTTTCAGCTAGAACGGTGTTTTTTCCTGTGATTACTATCCTCTTTATTTCCTTCCCGAGTCCGCCAAGATTCTCTACCTTCCAGCGTCTGACCGCTGCAATCACTTCTTTTACAAACTCGCCGGCAACCTCTGCCTCTTCATCAACCGCAGGAGGCTCTGGCCACGAAGAAAGGTGCACGCTTTTTGCATTTTCGAATTTTCTGTAAATCCCTTGGTAAACCTCCTCGGTTACATGGGGCACAAATATCGCCAGCATCTTTGTAATACCCGAGCCCACGGTAAACAGCGTATATCTTGTGTTTGCCATTTGAGTTCTGTGTTTTACCATTTCCAGATAATGGTCTGCAAACTGGTGCCATACAAATTCCTCAAGGGCATGGAGGGCACGGGGGAACTCAAAATTTTCCATCCGCACAGTAACTTCCTCCACACATCTTGCATACCTGGATAGAATCCACCTGTCTTCCACCATCAGTTCTCCTCTTACCCCATCCCAGTTGTTCAGTGCATTTTCAATGAATCTATTGATATTATAATACTTATTGACGAACCTCGAACCATGGACAAGCTCTTTTTCCTGGAACGGGGTGTCCTCGCCAATTGCACATTTCGCACAGAAGTAGCGCCAGGCATCCGCACCGTATTTCTCAAGCAGCGGGAGGGGATCGATCGCATTCCCTGCAGATGCGTGCATTGGGGTTCCATCGGGAGCCAGGATGTGTCCATCCACCATAATTTCCTTCCACGGAATTTCATTCGTGAGCTGCATGCATCTCAAAATTGTGTAGTACGCCCATGTTCTTATTATATCGTGTGCCTGGGTTCTTATGGACATCGGATAATATTTCCTAAACTTTTCGTTGTCCCTCTCCCAGAATGCGTTGTAGAGCGGGGATATACTTGAATCCATCCAGGTATCAAAAACTTCTTCGGAACCCTTCAGTTCACCACCGCATTTAGGACACTTTTCGACTGGTGGATTGTCAACCGTTGGATCTACATAACACTGGTGTTCCTCGGCCGGCACTGCAAAACCGCACCTGACGCATTCCCAGACGGGAATGGGCGTTGCAAAATATCTCTGCCTTGATATCACCCAGTCCCTGTTGAGGGAATTGACCCAGTCAATCAACCTGACTTTCATAAATTCAGGATGCCAGATAATTTTATTCGCTGCCTCCAGTACCATCTTCTTATAAGGGATAATTTTAAGGTACCACTGGGGCAGCGATAAAAACTCAATAGGCGTGTGGCACCGCCAGCATGTGCCCACATTCTGGGAAATTTTCAACTGTTTCACAAGTAAATTCTGCTGTTTCAGGTCTTCAATCACGGCCTTTCTTGCCTCCTCTATCTTCATACCCTGGTATTTACCCGCAAGTCCTGTCATCCTGCCTTCCCTGTCGATCGCCATTTCGACTGGCAATCCATATTTGTGCACCCACTCAAGGTCGTCCTTATCTCCGATGGTGCATATCATAACAACGCCTGTACCAAAATTCGGATCCACCTTTTCATCGGCAACCACGCGGACCTTTTTGTTATAAATCGGCGTGTACAGATTTCCACCCGCAAGGGAATAATTATTCTCATCTTCGGGATGCACCGCCACAAGCTGGCATGTGCAGAGAAGTTCTGGGCGCGTGGTTGCTATGGTTACTGGTTCTCCAGCATCGTCGTAGAATTTTATGTAATTAAGGAGGGTTTCACGCTCTCTATATTCCACCTCTGCATCCGCAAGAGCGGTCTCACATCTCGGGCACCAGTTAACAGGGGCGGTTCCCTTGTAAACCAGATTCTGCTTAAAAAGACGAACGAAAGAAATTTGAGTGAGCCGTCGATAGTACTGGGCATCGGTTTGATAGTAAATCGTGGGGTCCATACTCTCCCCCAAAATCTTGAATTGTCTCGTCATCTCACCAATGTTGCTTTCTGCAAATTCGCTGCACAACCGTATAAATTCCTGCCTGGAGACACTTTTCTTAGTTATCCCTCGCTTCTTCTCTACATTCACCTCTATCGGGGTTCCATTGACATCAAAACATAGTGGAAAGAACACATTGTAGCCCCTCAATCGCTTGTATCTAGCAACAAAATCTATATGGGTATAGTGGGTTGCATGACCCATGTGGAGGGCGCCCGATGCATATCTAGGGGGGTTATCAATAGAATAATAGGGTTTATCTGACTCGAACTCAAATGTGTAGATTTTTTCTGCTTCCCACCAGTCCTGCCACTTTTTCTCGATATCGCTAGCACGGTATTCTCGGAGCATGAATAAACCAAATACGGAGGAAATAAAAAAGTTATCTGTAAAAATAAAAAATTTGGGAAAAAAAGGGTTTATGGTTTGGGTTCTTCAGGCGTTCCGGGCTCTGCGGGGGTGCTTTCCGCTGCTGGTTCCGATGGTGTCTCTGTGGGTGCGCTCCACTCCTTCGGTGCCTCTGTCGCTGGTGGCTTCGGTTTCATCACAAATGGCAACACGATCGCCACTATTGCAAGGATTATGCCCAGCACCGCGAGGAGCATGGCATTCAGCCCTGTGGAATTTATGCTGTCTGTGAGGGAGTTCTTCGTGTCGTCAATCTTGTTGTTCATCTGGTCCTTCGCATTATTCAGGTCCTGGTTTGTTTGGTTAATCTTGTTGTTCACATCGCTAAGTTCTGGGACATAGTTGTATTTCACGGAGATTGTTGCGGTCTTAGCATTGCCTGCAAGGTCGTAGGCAACCACGGTAATCGTGTTTGCACCCTCAAGCAATCCCACATTGGCTGTGAATTTACCATCCGTGCCGACAGTCACCAGATTGCCATTCACCGTGACTTTCGCCACGCCAGTACCTGCATCGGTAACAGTCCCGTTGATTGTCACTACAGGTACCTTTGTCTCGGTTGCTGCGGCACTTACGGACAGCGTGGGTGCCTGTGTATCCATTACAACATTCACAACTACTGTCTTTGCATTTCCTGCAAGGTCCGTTGCTTCCAGTGTAATTGCATTTGCACCTTCGGTCAGAGTTACTGATGTAGAGAATGTATTGTTTGTGACCGTGACCACATTGCCATTGACCTTCAGTGTTGCTAGGTTTGCATCAACCACTGTTCCTGCAACCGCCGCAGTTCCGGTTGCAAATATCGCACCCTCAACTGGTGTGGTGACTGTAACTACGGGTGCGATTGTATCCAGAACTACATTGACCGTGGTCTTCGCTATATTCCCCGCTGCATCTCTGGAAGTTACCTGAATTGCATTCGTGCCCTCCGCGAGGGTTACGACGGCTGCAAAGTTACCTGCAGAATCCACTGTTGCATAGTTGCCATTTACGGTGACCACGGCATTCTTTTCCGTAGTGCCAGTTACGGTGATCACACTCGTGCTGACAATTGCATCCGGTGCGGGTGAGTTCACTGTGAGTGTTGGTGCTTTGGTGTCGAGCGTAACCTTCTTCTGGACTTCGACCGTGTGTCCCGCAACATCGGTTGCCTCCACCGTTATGGTGTTCGAACCCTCGGAAAGAGATACTGGATAGTCAAACGAGCCATCTGCAGCCAGCGGTACCACTTTTCCATTTATTGTGACCTCGGAGTTAACTGGATCTGTGTATCCTTTGACTTTCAACACTGGGTTGTTTGTGATCTCACCGCCAGTGGGTGATGTTACCACGAGCGTTGGCGGGACCGTATCGACTGTGAATGACCATGTGAGCGTTGCACCGTTACCATAGCTATCCTTTGCGGAAACATACACAGTGTGCTTACCTTCTGGCAGTGCCGTCAGTGGAGTAAAGGAAATCTCACCTGCATCTGGGTCAATCTTCGCCTGTGAAGTCACTGTAATTCCATCAATCTTCATGACTACGGAGCTAGGATTCATTGGAGAAAATACTATGTCGTCAGTGTACCTTGCCTTTATCAAAGGTGTCGCAGTGGTCACATATGTGCCGTCTGCTGGAGAAGATACCTGCAATGTCGGTGCAGCTCCATCCTCAATCACCGCAAGCACCTCAACTGAGAATGTCTTGCCTGAGTTCTCTGGACCGAAACCAACCGTCGCACCGAAGGCACCGCCGAGCGGCGGGATGTTGGCCATAATGTCAAAGGTGTACAGCGTATTATTCTTCACGACCGTGGGCAATCCAACGCAGCTGAACAGCGGCATCTTGGAGCCGATGCCAATACTGATGTCAAATGTATCTTGGCCACCAGAGACGCTCCAACCATGCACGAGGACAAAGTAGGTGCCGTCTGCGGGATTCTTGTATGTAATTGCTTCGATTGCAGCGGGTGTTGCAGAGTATGCCTTCCAAGGATCAGCAGAATCAAATACTCCGTTGTTATTTGCATCGTAAGCGAGGAAGAGGTCCAGGTCATTACTTGGATTTCCAACTTTTGTAATAGCGATCTTCAGCATGCTAGCGCCAATTACTTTTACTGGCTTCACCCAGCTTGCGGTTCTCCAGTCATCAGGGTTATCCTGATATACAATTTGGTTGGTGTAGATAGTAGAAGTCATGCTGTCTACCTTAGATGTCATGCCATCCCAGTCCTTTGAAGAGTTAATTGCAACCTCACCTACCTTCCCTGTCGTGTACACATTGCTTGTCACATACGCATAAAGGTCTGTTGTCCAGGACTTGTAGTAGATCCTGCTCAGATCCCATGTAAAGCTCTCTGGATAAACTGTTGCATTTATCAACGGATTGTGCAATATAATTTGGTTCAAACCGGGTCGCAATGGTGCAAACACAATGTCCCTTGGTCCATCTGTGGAGGAATCAAATGTGTACTTACCAGCGGATAGGTAAGAGTTAGAGCTCCGTCCAATCGTGCCAAGAGTGTGTGAACCAAAGATACTCGGGTAGTAGGACGAAAAGATGTCTGATTTGGGTCCCTGGATGTAGGCATTAATGTCCGTAGGAGTGTACTGCCACTTGAGGTCAAGCAGTAAGTAATGGTTTGCGAGGTCTGTCAGGGATGTTCTTACCCAGATAAAGTAGAAGCGCCAGTCACCTGATTCTGCCCTCCAGCCCCAGTCGTTCTTCCCTCTAATAGCACTGTTTTCATAAACAGCGTTCAGTGTATTGCTTCCAAAGACAAAGGAGTCGTTTGTGAAATTGCCAGCCACATTGAGGGATACTGGGATGACTGACCTGTTTGTGCCGTCGTTGATTATTATCGCCCCCTCATAGCATCCTACGCCGTAGTTAGAGGGCACGGACATCGTTGCAGTTACTGATCTGCTGTACCCTGCCTGGCCGTATGGATTCAGCGTGAAGTCATTCGCAGAGAATGTAATGAGTGGCCAGTCCTGCTGTGCATAGCACTCTAGAAGCAGGTGGATTGTGACGGGTCCGTGGGTGCTATATTTGTATTTGTAGGGTCTGACCTCAATTACGGTATCGGTGTGGCTCCTCGCCACAGGGTCATGAATCCATGCTTCCTGGACATTACCTATATCTACCTGCACGGTATATCTGTTAAACTCTTGATTGGTAGTCGCATTATCCATTATGCCGTTGCCATTCGCGTCGGTCCAGTCGTGGATATCTATCCTGAACACCACATCATCCGTATAATCATTCTTCATGTCAAATGTGGAGTAGTCGTAATAAGCAGTCACTCTAAGAAGTTGTGTATTATTCCTGAGAGTGCTGTCTGTGATAAGGTCGCTCAGTTTCAAATACCATCTGCTAGTAGATTCCGTAGTTGTGAGGTCCCTTGTTGCTTCACCAATTTTTACAATCTCCTTTGCAGTAAGATTAACGGTTTTTGTGGTGTTATAAAAATTAAAGACATTGAAGGATATAGTGTCGGAGGTTCCTGGAAACATCATCTTTGCAAACATGATTGGCTTGCTTCCACCAGGCAACCCTGTACTCGTTCCTGGCTGCCAGAAGGCGAGAGTAGAGTAAATTCCACTCCAATATCTTGCCATGTCAACTGAGCGTTTGCAGTTAATGTAACCTGCACCCTGGGTATACACATCGTAATGAATGTCATCCGCACCGAGCATAAGGAATCTCTTCGCAACAGTAGCACTTGGGAAACTTCCTGTCGCCTGCTTGGTGGCGTCGTAAATCAAGGCCAGCGCCCCTGCAGCTGCAGGACACGCCTGGCTAGTACCGCTGAACAGGTCACCTGCTGCTGACCCATCAAATATCTGCCAGAGCGGTACTGCTGCCCATCCGAAGGCGCCGACCGCTACAACATCGGGTCCATGATACCCCATTGCCGTTGGACCCCTGCCAGAGAATGGAATTATATCCCCGTATTTGGCACCACCAGTTCCCCACTCATAACCGTAGGGAATTCTATAACCCATTTCGGTCGCTGCACCTACATTCACCACATACGGGTTTGTGGGCGTGGTGATTGTGCCATAACCAGGTCCTCCGTTACCGTTTGCAATGGTAAACGAAGTCCTACCTCCTGCATACATCGCTGAAATGTAGTACAGGTACCTGTCTATGAAATTCCAGCCATCATCGTAAGAGCTGGAGTAACCAAAGCTGTTTGAGCAAATCTGGGCGCCATCACCGGCTGTGGTTACATCTCCATCGTACCCCTCGACTGCAAAGTACCAAGCATCGTAGGTATCGGACAGGACATTGAAAATCGGCACATTTATTATCTTTGCATCAGGGGCCATTCCTCTGTCTCTTATACACATCT